>JARGNR010000129.1 GCA_029212405.1 Saprospiraceae bacterium | reverse complement strand
ACCTCGAAGAGTGGCGACGATAGTCGACAAAGGAAGGAATGCGTTAGCAGCGTGTAGGAAGATTGGAAAGATTGGAAAGATTCGAAAGATTAAGACTGACTGACCTCGAAGAGTGGCGACGATAGTCGACAAAGGAAGGAATGCGTTAGCAGCGTGTGGGGAGATGGAAAAGATTGGAAAGATTCGAAAGATTGGAAAGATTCGAAAGATTGGAAAGATTGGAAAGATTGGAAAGATTGGAAAGATTGGAAAGATTGGAAAGATTATTTGGCCAAGAGGTCTCAACATTTAGCCCTGTGAACTTTGCGAAACCTTTGCGCTCTTTGCTTTAAAAATAGTCAACATCAAAATCCGGAAATTCAAAAAATGGCTCCTGGATTTTGCCAAGAACCATTCAATAAACATCAAAACGACATACACTACAGCACACCCTTCAGACATCTTCCTATATAAGGATACCCATCCGTTACCAAATATCTATATTCTCCATTTATCGATATTCCATTACATTCATCCAAGTCACCTAAACCAGACACATACTCCCAATCTAAAACATAAGTTCCATCAGGTTCCGTACCTTCCATATCTGTATTAATACTTACTCCAGGAATTTCATAGGTACAATCCGTTCCTTTACGATCTTCATCCACCAATTGATAGCTTGGGCGATATGCATTACTTTGAGAATAATAGATCGGGAATCCATCCATTGCAAAACCAATGTGTACTAGATCCTCTCCCTTTTCAAAGGCAGCTATCACTCCTGTCGGTGCCCCATGATAATGATAGGCACCAGTGGGTTGTACATGCGCATGATTATGATCCAAACCTAGATTTACTAAATCTTGAATGGCTTCAATCTTATAATTTTCACCAGAAGTACAACGTAAAACCTCCGCCGTTTCAGGTTCAAACTTCACCCCATTTAAAGCTACACCGGGTTCACGTACCCATACAGATTGTCCTGATAGTTGTGGATTAAGAGGTATTCTATATATTATATTCTGCTCAGAAATAGAATTGGGATTGCCTGCATTGGGAAAAGATCCTGTATCGTGATTGGGCAATGCATTGGTAACCATCACTCTCGTATCGTCTTCGATCGTCACTACCGTTTCCGTTCCATAGTCTGCATTCACTAAGGCATAGGCCAAGAAAAAATCATCGATAGCCTGAGTTGTTGATCCTTCAATAGGAGTTGTCTGTTCGGAATCTTGGCAACTTGTCCAAATCATACCCATGGCAAATAAACTTGCGATCAATACTTTTAAATTTTTCATACTATCTAGGTTTTATTAGTTAATAATTGTGTTTGTTAATTGATAAAGAACAAAACCAAAAAAGTGTACTCAATAAAACTTAGATATTTTTCAAATCAGTGCTGCCCAATAGTCAGATACTGATCATTTTTTAATCAAAAGCCCGTATATACTGTCTTTGCGTTTTTTAAGCATAAATTACATAAACTCAATTATTTCAGCCAGTTAGGTCATTTGTCCACCATTTGTCTACCTAAAATATTGCTGTTTACGGAGCAAAGTCCACCATATTTGCATCAATGATTTTGGATAACAAATACATCCACATCAGATCATTTTTTATTACTTCATTCAACATTTAATATCTACAATTCATGAATACTAACATTTCAAAAATTCTTGTGCTTTTAATACTATTTGTTTCCTGTGGGAAAGATTCCAGTTTTAGTACATTTAAAGACGCCATAAATTCAGGTGGAGATTTTGATCCTGTAAATACCTCTGAAACAACTGAATCTTTAGGAGAAACCGAAACGACAGAAGGAGAAGAAGTCTGGACATGTACTTCCACAAAAGTATCGGTCGAAGATGCATTAGGCGGTGAAAACGGATTTTCATTATTCTCACCCAATGCTAATGTAGTCTATCCAGGAAACCTGATTCAAGGAGCCTCTTTATATAAAGCTAGTCCAGATGAAATACTTGCCAAACGATCAGGTGGAGAAATTACCATTTCCATTTTAGATGGAGCTGATGTAAGTTCTGTCGAAATTGAAGAAGTAACGCTAGGAAAAGTGACTACAGCCGCCAATCAAATTTTAAATGGTAAAGATGCAGAATCTGTAATACCTGCCAACTTCCAATTTTCTAAATCAATCATTCAAAGCGAGAAAGAATTTGCTCTACGTGTCAAAGCAGATTATGATAACGCATGGGCATCTGTAAGTGGAAGTTTGTCATTTTCAAACAATAGTACGTATAGTCGTATGATGGTCACCTTACAACAAACATTTTATACACTTTCTTTTACAGCTCCCTATAATGTTGAGGGCTTTTTCGCTCCGGACGCCGACCCTGAAGACCTAGAACGATTTATAGGACCAGGTAATCCTCCATGTTATATCTCCTCGGTAAATTATGGTAGAATATTTTATATGTTGATCGAGTCTTCTGCTTCTGAAAGTGAATTGTCTGCAGCTGTAGAGGCTTCTTTTGAAGGATTAACAAGCAGTGGTGGTGGTTCTGTTGAAGTCGACAATTTCGAAAACATTGAAGAGGTAAACATCAAAATATTTGCTTTAGGCGGAGATGCCGCGACAACACTTGGAGCAGGTGGAATAACAAAAAATAACTTAGGAGAATTAAATGATATCTTAGTAAAAGCAACAGACATCAGAACTGCTGTACCTATTTCTTTTAAAGCTCAATCTGTCAAGACGAATGAAGTGGTGGCGGTGCAATTGGCTACGGACTATGAGAAAAAAACATGTTACGTGACCAGTGCATTGCCTCCTTTAGTCATTACAGAACATTGGGCCAATGTAAAAGAAATGCTTGGCTCTCCAGTAGGCGCTGTAATAAGAATGAATATTAATAACGAAGTCAGTGGAGGCCCTTCTGTTCAGATATTCGTAGATACCACTGGAACACGAGTCGTATATGATGATGGAGAAAAATTATACACAGAGTTCGAAACGCTTGAAGGTGTTTTTGGAGATCAATTTACCTTAGATGATGTTTCAGCAGGATGCGTACACCCCGAAGGAACCTATTGGGGCGGAATAAGAAATCATTTTATAGTTATAAATAAGCGTGGTAACAAAGCTGTGAGAACCAATTCTTCAAATCAATTTACAGAAGCTCATAACTTAGGAGATTTCAATGAATTAAAGTATTGGAAAAATGAAGGTATCGGTGCAATATGTTCTGGACCAAAGGACACCAATACACTTTGGGTAGTAAATAAAGCAGGCACGGTAATCCATGCTGAACTTTTTGATGGCGAAGGAAACAACAATATTCTTGCAAATCTACCTACCGCAGTACTCACTGGAGGGTATGTCAATAATCAACTGAGTCCTGGATTTTTCACCGAAGGAATCTCTGGAATAACAAATCTAGGCGACAACCTTTTTGCTACAATTGACAAGGCAGGGAATCGATACATGATTGCTGATTTTTCTAACGCACAAAACATCAGATACTGGGGGCCATTTAAATTGTAAGCGAAATACCTCGTCTGTACAACAATTAAAGTTTACCACAGAATTACAAGCAGATCATCTCTTCTGCTGTAATTCTGTGGTTTTATTTTAGTAAAGTTTAGATCGAACTCAAATAATGAGCGATATCAATTTGCTTTATGAACATTTACGTATAATTTCATATTTATAAAGTTAAAATCTATTGAATTATGCGTACTGGTCTACTCTTCCTGTTTTTCATAGTTTTTTTGTTTCATCCCGTGGATGCGCAAGATAACCAAACCTCCCCTACTCTTAAAAGGCATGGTGTGGTATGGACAGGAGGATTATTTAAATCTTGGTTGACCGATACTTCAGTAGGTTTCAATAAGATTGGCGATCAAGTCAATCCAGTATACTCAGAGCAAAAGAAAATGGGATTTGCAATACAATCCCATTATATGTACAAACCATTGAATTGGATGGGCATCGGTATTCATTTGGGTCTCGGAATGGATGCAAACAGTTATATTGAAGCTCCAGTTGTTTTATTTGGTGGAAGCATTTCATTTGGAAATAATCACCAATTTATGATTGATTTTGGATGGGCAGATGCCAAAAGGAAAATTGTACCCGGAGGTGTTCGCGATCAATTAAGTCAAGGAAATCTTACGGAAATTCCAGAAATTCAACAACAGACAGAACTGAATACGAGCTATTATTTAGGAATTGGATATCGGATATTTTAAATTTAATTTTAGACGTTTCCTAAAGCATTTACTTTGCAAAAGCCATCTTCACTTGGTATGCCTCAATATAATTTGGTACGACTGAATTATTGATTACAATTAATGGAAATTGATCGATTCTACTGCTTTGAAAAAACTGACGATTAGAAAGCAAGCGTTCCTCTACTTTTTCATGAAATTCACCGTCGGCATAATGGGTCACCTTACCTCTCTTCCAATCATTATATACCTGCAAAACCTTCAATAGGTTCCCATTTTCAAAACACGTAAGGACTGTTTTCATCATGGCATCGTTCTGCTCTGATGAGGGGTATGAAATGTAGACATCCAATTGATTAGTCGGATTAAGCAATTGTAGCCGAACCAATTCATTTAAAGCATTTTCACAATGCTTACACTCCAAGTGAGAAATCAGCACTATTGATGTTCCTGACTCATCATTAGAAAACGGAATTATGCGTTCTCTCTTTTCCATGTGTTTTTCAATACTCTCCTTCTTCGACCAAATACTATTATTTCTAAATTGAGCATCTTTCAATTCTTTATTCAACGTTAGAAATCGATCTAGCCCAAGAATCCAAGCCATATTTACAATAACAATTACAAATTCTATCGCTTCTGGAATTGCATAGGAATTTAAGTAAAATCCAACCAATCCAAAATAAAGAATCAACTTTACCAGATAAAATCCAATTAACCACATACATAAAATGCATGCCTTTTTATATTCAAAAAGTTGCTTGTATAAAGAAATTATAATTACGGGGATGCCCAGCCAAAGCCACCACTCGTACATCAAATAATAGCGATCTCCAGTCAATAGAATAAATAGAAAACCGGTAAAGAAATAGATAACACTTAACGTTGAAAAACGGATTGGAATCCATTTACTTAGCACACCATTTTCAATACATATTGACTGCCCACTTTCTTCTTTTTGACAGAAACGGGAATACACATTGTTTTGCATTTTAAATTGAGCCAAGAAACTACTAAACGCCAGAATCAGGCACATTAAATCCAACAAAGCAATACTTATTAATGCAGGGCTATTATGAAAAAGATACAGGATAAATAGCAATGCGATTATAATGAGTGATGCGCTTGACTTGAAAAACAACTCTACAAATGAATGTCTAAAGTTCTTTAAATTGAGGTTATATATTTCTCTTTCTTCAATCAATTCCAATAACAATACTTTGTCTATATATTGCTCTTGATATGCTTCATAAGAAATATCAATCCTTTTTTTCTTTTGAACTAAATACAGTTTCAAACCCGCTTCGTCCAGCTGTTCAATAATGGCAAAATCTCCATTTCTATGTTGTGTGATTGCAGGTAAGGGAATAGGAGTAGAATAAGAAATTGGCATCTCTACAACCATAGATCTAATATCATTACGGATAAAGAGATCGGACACATCAAATAGATCTTGAATTGGAGGAATTTGATCAATGCTATACGGAATACCGAATAATTGATATATCCTCTTAAAAAGATGTCTGTTGGCCGTTCTCATTATTCTGTAGATAAGAAGGCTCTCAGCACTTCTTTCAATTTGGGATCAGAGGGAGATGGAGCATTTTCCAACATAATCCGACCTTGTCTATCCACAATAAAATAATACGGAATGGCAGATACACCTAATTGCCTACAGGTGATCGAATCCAACCCACCATTTAAGAAAAAATTGTCCCAAGTAATAAACTCCTCGTTGCTTTTTTTAAGCCACTTATCAAAATCTTTGGCATCATCTATAGATAAAGAAACAACTTGAATATCCTCAAACTCTGGGGCACTATTCAAATCAGACAGAAAAGCAATACTGCGAATGCAAGGTGCACACCAGGACGCCCATAAAGCTACATAATTATAGGAGCCTTTAAATACCTCAGGGTCTACCATTTCGCGGTGCTCATCTATCCCTGCAAATTGGAAGACATCACGTAAATCAATGGGCAATGGATTGATATTTTTTGCTATTTTTTCTTTGGGGACATATACTTCTGAAGGGATATCTGAAGTCGTAGGCATACGTGCTGACTTACCATTTTCACGAATAGAATGCAGAACGGTAAATTTTTCCATGTACAATTCTGGAGTTATTGGAGAATAGGTACTGTCAAACAGGGTGAGTCCATCTTCAAATATTAAAACACCTGCGTATTCCGCCTTTTTCGTATCAAAATTATGGGTATGAGACGTAGAGACTATTCGATGAGAAACATCTCCTGTTGCTCGCTTTATCTCCACCCTCTTAGCTGGAAATTCTTTATAGAAGATATTATCTTGAATTACCGTTGAAGAGCTCTTAATTGGCTTCTTTTTACGCAATGCTGAAAAGTCCATCCCAACACCTTTCTTAGAAAAATAAGTCTCATGAAATCCTTTACCAAGAATCGAAATATTGACGGTATCATCTTGTACAATAATGCAAGATGTAATCGTATCACTATTGGTAAATTGATAACATTTAATTTTAGGTTCGCTCAGTGTAAGTAAAGATGGAGGGATAGGATTTTCGCTAGTCGAAGTATATTTAACATAATATTCATAACAGATTTCTCCTGTGAAATAAGTTGATTCCTGACACCAGACGATGCAGGAAATCAATAGAAATGATATGGATACTATTATTCTATTCATAATAAAAAATGAAATGGGTAAGAGTTGTACTCCTACCCTTTCCAGTAATTTTAGTCACATTGAATTTGACCGTTATATAACATTGCTGTTACTACTTTCCCTTGCTCATATTCATTAGAACCAGGCTCAAATGAAGACAGGTGATCGATTACATCTAGAACTCCAGCACAGCTGATTCCTCCTTTAATTACATTTGAATTTACTTCGAATTTTTTGAAATTTGATAAACTTAACATTTTTAATAAATTTTATTTTGAACTCCTCTATTCTAGGGTTTGGAGAATGTCCCTATCCTGATCAAGACAATTCAAATATAAAGGGCTTCACTGCAGAAATTTTGCAGTGCTGAACTTTGTTGAAATAAATTACTATTATTTCCACCTCGTAGCTCAAGCATACTATTTTCTTTAGGTAAAAACCCAATCGAAAATACAACATCATACTCATAACAATAGCTGTTCCGTGCAGAATTATAATAAATTGGGCCACCGAGTTCTTTTAATTTCTTTAAATACCCATACAGCGTTCTTTCAGATACTCCCAACATTCTTGCGAAACTTTCTGGGCTACCTGTGCTTTTTCTTCTTATTAACGCATCCATGCGCATAAACAAATTCATTTTCTCTCCTAAATCCATTTCTAAAAGGTTTATTGATTATTATCTAATTATTGGTTAATTATTGGTCAATGATAAAAGTTGGTCAAATACGCGTTCAAATACAGTTTTATCTTCTGTGATGATATCGACCACTGCAGTCATATTTGGTCTGTATGAAATGACCTCATCGTAGTCCGTTTTTATAATTTCTTCCAACGGAATTCGTATCTCATACAATACTTCTCCTTGCTCACTTTTCTCTGGCATTTTACTCACTTCCCCTACTTTGGCATTTACCACTCCGTATTCCTTATACGGATATTCGTTGAATTTTATAATGACTTGCTGCCCACCTTCTACTTTCCCAATATTCAAGCTAGGATATACTGCTGAAATATAATTTTGCTGATTTTCTTCTGGGATAATATGCCCTATTTGCTGTCCTAAGGTCAGGTTTTTCTGAAGTGTTATCTCTTTCAAAAAAGAGATGTACCCATCCAACGGAGCTTTTACAATATATGTTTCATTCCAATTCTGAATTGATGTTTGAATCCGAGCTATAATTTCTGAAATTTCAAATTGATACCCTTGCAATTTCTGAGCACGCTGATTTTGCAATTTGAGTTGTTCCAATTTTAATTGTTCAATTCGAATATTATTTTGAATGATCGAATTATTCATACTTTCAAACTGCCTCCTCTTTTGAAGCATGGCTGTATTGGTTTGTTCTTTTTCGATATCACTTACTGCTCCATCTGAATTCAACTTGTTAAATCTGTCAAAATCCTTATTGGCGATATCCAACTCTTGTTTGAAAATATCCTTCTCTTTACGCTGAGACTGATTCAAAGACTTGATTTTAAGTATCTCCTGTTTTATATTATCTATGAGTTGAAATGTAATTCCATCTTTCAGCACTTGATGGTATTCATTATATTTCAATTGTAACCGAGCGTAATCCCCTTGAATGGCGCCCAATTGCAACGAATCTATGAATGGAAGTCGAACGACAGAAGTAGGATCTTCTATTCGTACATATTGCGCTATCCATTCGATCAATGCATTCAATTGATTTTGATCTGTGGTATTATTAATAAAGATCAGAGCATCTCCCTTATTCACATAATCTCCTTCAGACACCTCCAAACTTTCGATATATCCAGAAGTCCTACTTACAATTTCGATGGGAGGAGCAGTTGATGTGAGCGTCCCAATGCCCACCAACTTATCTGGATACTTAAAAAACCAAGAGCCAGTTAAAATGATTAATGTCACCAGCGCTAAAGCAGAAATACCTGATTGAAGCAACCATCCAGGTGGATTCCCTATCATACTGTCGATTTCAACATGTGCTTCTGTCGATCTCGTAAAAGTGATATTTAAGTCATTTTCAGTGGGCATTTTTAATCGTATTTAGTTCGTAAAATTGTTTTCGTACTCCTTAGATTTTCATAGGTCATTAACTCCCCAATTCCAGTTGGTTTTTTACCAACTCAAAATATTTAGCTTTTTTCTTGACTAGCTTTTTATGTGATCCTTTCTCTACAATCTTTCCATTTTCTAACACAATAATTTGATCTGCATTTTTAACGGTACTCAATCGATGCGCAACGACAATCGCTGTTTTTCCTTTCAAAAAAGCATTCAAATTATTCATGATTATTCGCTCGTTATTGGCATCTAATGCATTGGTCGCTTCATCAAAAAATAGAAATTCAGGGTTTTTATAAATTGCTCTAGCGATGAACAATCTTTGCTTTTGGCCTTGACTGACTCCATTCCCCTTTGGTCCTATCATGGTATTAAATCCAAGAGGTAGACTATGCACAAAATCTGTAATATTTGCTTGATGTGCGGCCCCCATTACCCGAGCCAAATTTTTCTGATCATCACTCTCCGCAATATTATTGGCAATCGTATCTGAGAATATAAAGCCATCCTGCATCACTACGCCACACTCCCCTCTCCATACTTTATAATAAATCGTATTAAGGTCTTGTCCACCAATTTTTATTGATCCTCGATTGGGCTTATAAAACCCAAGCAATAATTTGATCAAAGTGGTCTTCCCACTTCCACTGGTTCCTACAATGGCAGTAGTTTTCCCTCTTGGGATAGTGAGATTGATATCATCTAACACCTTATCAGAGATGGGCGTATATTGAAAACTCAGATTCTTAATTTCTATATCTCCTTCGGGAATTTCTGTCAACTTTTGCTCATTGATATCCTCCTCATTGCCTGTTCCGTGAATTTCTGACAGTCGTTCTAAACTAATCTTGGCATCTTGTGCCGCTCGTATAAAGCCTATCAATTGTTGAAGCGGAGCATTCAACTGTCCTATAATATATTGTATCGCCAACATCATCCCCAAAGTCATCACTCCATCCAAGACCAATTTCGCGGCTAAGAAAGTAATGAAAATATCCTTTAATTGATTGATGGATAAAGCTCCAGCATCTTGATACTGAGAAATACTCAATGATTTCATTTGTGTTTTAAACAACTTGGCCTGTATGCCTGCCCATTTCCATCTTCGCTTTAGTTGACTGCCCTGAAGCTTAATTTCAGGCATCCCTTGAATGATTTCGATCAGTGAATCCTGGTTGTCAGATAATTGCTGAAATGCTCTATAATCCACCTCTTTTCGCATTTTAAGAAAGAAGAAAATCCATCCAATATACAAGAGAGAAGAAAACAGAAATATTAAAAAAATCGGAATACTGTATATGGCCAACACCACTCCAAATACAATTAAGTTGGTTATGGATAAAAGGACACTTAAACTTGAATTGGTCAGAAAGTTTTCAATCCGTTTGTGGTCTCCAATTCGCTGAAGTAAGTCCCCAGTATTTTTAGAATCAAAAAAACCTAATGGTAGATGCATTAGTTTGATTAAGAAATCTGAAATCAAACTGACGTTCATGCGCACACTTATGTGCAATAAAATCCAACTTTGGATAAACCGAACCACCGTGGCACCTAAAAACAATGCCAATTGACCTGCTAATACAATATATATGAAATTCAGGTTTTTAGTATCAATACCTACATCGACCAAACTCTGGGTAAGAAAAGGAAAAATGAGTTGAAATACCGTTCCTAACAATAAGCCTATGACGAGTTGAACCATCATTTTTTTATGGGGCTTCAAATATTGTATTAAAAAACCAAACCCTTTTTGACTCTCATCATCAATGTCTTTAGTCTGAAATTCATTCGTAGGTTCCAGAAGCAAAACGACTCCCTTTTTCCGATCAGAAATCCATGAATTCTCAAATTCTTCAATGGTCAGTTTATGCTTTCCATCTCTGGGATCTGCAATCCACACATGCTTTGAAGACACTTTATATACTACGACGAAATGATTTTGATTCCAATGAGCTATACAGGGCAAAGGTGCCTCCGATAGTGAAGCATCTCCCCTTTTTGCTTTAGTAGGAATCTTGACTGCCAGGGTGCGTAATCCTATCAACTCTGCTGCTTCACTTACTCCTCTTAAACTTACACCAGCCTTATCGATATAGCACTTCTCTCTGAGAAAAGGAAGGGTATACTGTTTGCCATGCGCCTTAGTAATCATGCGCAGGCAGGTAGGACCGCAGTCCATCGTATCAAGTTGACGATAATGAGTAAATCTATCTAGCATTAAGAGTGTTTCTTAGTGTTAACAATAGGATTTCAGCCTTACAAAAGTGTATGTAAATGGTCAAAGGGAATAAATCATGAAATCAATGGCATTTTCTGTAATCTTAACAGTAATCGGTTATCCTTTTTTGAAAATGCTGTAATTCTCAAACGCTACAAAAAGTAAAATTGTTCAACATAGAATAAGAAAAATTGTAATATATTGTTTGGAATAGATCCAAAATAGAAGTATTAACCTTGGTTTAACTGCTAGCAGTTAAAATAATTAAAGAAGATAAAATGGCTAAGAAATTAAGTAAAAGGTTGAACAGATCATATCTATCAATTTACATAAAAATATACGAATTGTCCCTACTAATCCATTGAGGGGCTGTCAATAGTTAATTAAATAATCTTACGATTGACATTCCACCTTAGCCCTTTGATAAGTTAATATACCAATGGTCATACATTCTTAATTGAAGTTGTAAATCTTTTGATTATACTACTCTAAACAACTTAAAACAGATAAACTGTTTCCATTACTAATTACAACACCACCCCATTTTTCCATTCATACGGAGCAGGGATATCCACATCATCAATCAATTGACGAATATCAATTTCGATCCCTCTGGTCATATTGGTAATCGGTACATCATTGACTCCACCTTCAAACGGATTTTCGGTATTCTCACCAATCATTTCCAGTGTATAAAATACCCAAGAGATGAGTGCACTAAAAGGGATGGACAACCACACAAAGTGTTTTCCCAAGGCATCAAATAACATATGAAAGAAACCGGCTTGATGCTCATGTTCCATCATTTCGGTAATAAATCCTTGACCAATATCTTGAAAAGCATCCATCACCCCAAAAGGCAAAAGGAAAATAAAAATCCAAATAAAATAAAGATTGAGTGTTGCAAACTGTCTTGGATAGGGACAGTTTTTTATTCGCTCAGATTTGCCTTGTAACGTATAGAGTTCCTTCAGGACATTCATCAATTCCATGTGTCTAAAATCTTCGATATGTCCTTGTTTTTTCAGTTCTTTGAGGTGACTGGATTGGAGTCCAAGAATTTGTGAAGCCCAATTTCCTTTAGATTCTAATGCACTTAATTCTTCTTCCGATAGATAGGGAGAAATCGCCTCTTCTTTAGGGATATCTGATTCCAACAATGCAAAATTCCTTTCTCTGAACTTCTTATTTTTTTTAGAATGAATATCAACTTCCCATGGTTTGGGTTGACGCAATTGATATCGTAAGGCAGTCATCCAAGCAACGTGCCTCATTACCATTTTCTTCTTTTCGATTTTCAACTCATCTGCAGAAAGTTTTTCACTGGAATTGTCATTGGTAATAAAATCTTTGACCATAATCGTCCATGTCCGCGAAGTATTCACGATCCCTCCCCATATTTTTCTGGCTTCCCACAAACGATCGTAGGATGCATTATTTTTAAATCCCTGAATAAATGCTACTGCGGTACCCAGCAGACCGATAGGCAACCATGGCAGATGCAGCCATGTCCACTCAAGCACATCAAATAGAAATACAGGAATAAAGGATATCAAGAGGAATAACAGGATGTACTTACGTGTCCATATGATCATTCCACTTATGGGAAATACTTTTTTTATATACATTGGTTTCTATTATTTTTATTCTAAATCAATTACTTTGAAGTCTGATACCAAAGAAATAAAAATTTGATGATTTGCACAGAGAGAAAGTGCTTTCTTTTGATTTTTCAACCCTGAAAACAATCCTGTCAAAGCATTTTTACATTTTTTTGTAATAATTGTGAAAACAAAATCTATACATGAAGAATCTATTCTTATTTATATTAATCTTCAGTTCATCTCAATTGATTCACGCTCAAGAACCACATCAAAACCATAAAGTTTTTGGCATCAATAAAGAAGCTCCACATCCGCAATTATTTCCATTTGATAATACGATAAATGCATTCTTAAACAAAAAGGAACAATCTCCATGGTTTTTATCTCTAAATGGACTTTGGAAATTTAATTGGGTAAAAAACCCTTCAAACAAACCTCAAAATTTTTATAATCGAAATTTCGATGACAGTGAATGGAATTTCTTTCCTGTGCCAGCAAACTGGGAAGTACATGGTTTGGACTACCCTATTTATTTGGATGAAAAATATCCATTCACCACGGAATGGCCAAATGTTTCGGAAGAATACAATCCAGTCGGATCCTATCGTAAATCGGTAGTTATTCCTGATGATTGGTCAAATAGAGAAATCTTTTTACATTTTGGAGCAGTGAAATCCGCATTATATCTATGGATAAATGGAAATTATGTTGGCTTTTCTCAAGGTTCTAAAACTCCAGCTGAATTCAATATCACAAAATACCTTCAAATAGGGACCAATACCATCGCGTTTCAAATTTATCGGTGGAGTGATGCCAGCTATATCGAAAGTCAAGACATGTTAAGATTATCTGGGATCGAACGAGATGTTTATGTATATGCAACTCCCAAAGTCCACGTATGGGATTTATTTGCCAAAACTGAAAGAGATAAGCTAAATTCTAATGATTGGAAATTGAATATTGATCTCAAAGTTAAAAACTACAGTAGAGACAATATAAAAGACCATGACTTTAGTATCCAGCTGTTTGACGATAAGCAAAACAAAATGGGTGCAGAGATTCCAATTGTTTTTAATTCAAACTATCCTCATAGGGCATCTATCGAGATTAAAAACTTAAATTCAAAATACAAGGTCAAAAAATGGTCTGCTGAAACGCCAAATTTATATACCATCATTATATCTCATAAAGACAAAAAGGGAAAAGTCATTGAAGTAATTTCAAAACAAATTGGGTTTCGAATCCTTGACACCAAAAATGGTCAACTTCTTTTGAATGGAAAAGCCATTTATATAAAAGGAGTGGATCGACATGAAACACATCCACATACGGGGCATGTGATTTCTAAAGAGACAATGATGAAAGACATTCAATTGATGAAAGAAAATAACATCAATGCAGTAAGAAGTTCCCATTATCCAAACGATCCCTATTGGTACGACTTGTGCGACAAATATGGACTATATGTTATAGATGAAGCAAACATCGAGAGTCACCCATTGGCGAATTCAGAAACTACTCAGCTCGGAAATGAAATGAGTTGGCTACCTGCTCACCTTGATCGTACACAAAGGATGTTTCACCGTGACAAAAATCATCCTTCAATCATTATTTGGTCCCTCGGTAATGAAGCTGGTCATGGAAAAATATTTGAAAACACCTATACATGGCTCAAGGAAAATGACCCTACGCGATTGGTACAATATGAACCTGCAGGAAAAGAAGCATATACCGATATATATTGCCCTATGTATCCTCCCATCGAAAAATTAATTACATATGCTGAATCCAAACCAAATAGACCTGCAATTATGATAGAATATTGTCATGCTATGGGTAATAGTGTGGGCAATTTACAAGATTATTGGGATGTAATAGAACGCTATCCATCTCTACAAGGTGGATTCATTTGGGATTGGGTTGATCAATCATTGGAATATATAAATGAGCAAGGAATTAAATATTTAGCATACGGCCACGACTACCATCCTGATCTACCTACTGATGGCAATTTTTTAAATAATGGGTTGGTAGATCCCTACAGAATTCCACATCCACATTTATATGAAGTTAAAAAAGTATATAGTCCAATAACATTTACGGCAAAAGATCTTGAAAAAGGACAATTTGAAGTATCGAATAAGAATTTCTTCAAGGCATGTGATGATGTCAATATGGAATGGGTATTAATGGAAAATGGTGTTGAAATCTTAAATGGAAGCTTCGGGGTTATTCGTATAAATCCTCAAGAAACCCAAAAAATTCACTTAGACTTTTCTTCCTTCCCATTTACAAAAGGAAAAGAATATATTCTGAAGCTTAGTGCTAATACGAATCAAGCTCTCCCTTTAATACCACTAGGTCATGAAGTGGCTTGGGAACAATTTGTATTCCCGATTATCCCTACCAACGACAAAGATGAATCGTTCGATAAATCAAAATTGACACTTAACCAAGAACATTCCGAGGTTACTATTTCTGGCACCAATTTCACAATCAAAATAAACGGTCAAAATGGAGATATTTATGATTATCAGTATAAAAACACAGCCTTAGTCACAAACGCATTGAGACCTAACTTTTGGCGGCCACCGACTGACAATGATTTAGGAAATGGTATGCATAACTGGGCTAGCATCTGGAAGCATGCGGGTCCTCAAGCATCTTCGGTCATTAGTCGGCCTTTTAAGCAAAATGAAAACTCAATTTCCTTTGAAGTAACTTACGAATTGCAAGATTCTCTGAATGCCACTGTCATAGTCAAGTATACCATTCTAAATACTGGTACGCTTGAAGTAGAGTATCTATTTGAACCAACAAGGACAGATTTACCGAAAGTACCCCGAATTGGACTTCA
>JARGNR010000128.1 GCA_029212405.1 Saprospiraceae bacterium | reverse complement strand
TGCGTAACAGCTCACTAGTCGAGCGTTCCTGCGCGGAAAATAATCGGGCATCAAACTAAATACCGAAGCTATGGATTTATATCAAGAGATATAAGTGGTAGGGGAGCATTCTGTACGGCGTTGAAGGTATACTGTGAGGTATGCTGGAGCGTATAGAAAAGAAAATGTAGGCATGAGTAACGATAAGAGGGGTGAGAGACCCCTCCGCCGTAAGACTAAGGGTTCCTCGATCTATGCTAATCAGATCAGGGTTAGTCGGGACCTAAGGAGTATCCGAAAGGAGAATTCGATGGAAAACGGGTTAATATTCCCGTACCGGTGTATACTGCGATGAGGTGACGAAGGCGTGTAAGGGATGCCAACAGACGGAATTGTTGGTTGAAGTACGAAGGCGTTGATTGTGTAGGCAAATCCGCACATGAGCTGATGTACGATAGTACTCAAAGACTTAGGTCAGCGAGATAATTCCCCCAAACAGACTTCCAAGAAAACCCTCTAAGCATAGGTATATACCGCCCGTACCGTAAACCGACACAGGTAGTCGAGGAGAGTATCCTCAGGCGCTCGAGTGATTCGTGGCTAAGGAACTAGGCAAAATGGCCTCGTAACTTCGGGAGAAGAGGCGCTCCGGTTAAAATTGGAGCCGCAGTGAAAAGGCCCAGGCGACTGTTTAGCAAAAACACAGGACTATGCGAACTCGAAAGATGAAGTATATGGTCTGACACCTGCCCGGTGCTGGAAGGTTAAGGAAGGGGCTTAGGAGTAATCCGAAGGTCTTAACTGAAGCCCCAGTAAACGGCGGCCGTAACTATAACGGTCCTAAGGTAGCGAAATTCCTTGTCGGGTAAGTTCCGACCTGCACGAATGGTGTAACGATCTGGGCACTGTCTCAGCCACGAGCTCGGTGAAATTGAAGTATCGGTGAAGATGCCGATTACCCGCAATGGGACGAAAAGACCCCGTGAACCTTTACTACAGCTTCACATTGTGCTTGGATATAAGATGTGTAGGATAGGTGGGAGACTATGAAGCGGCAGCGCCAGTTGTTGTGGAGTCGTCCTTGAAATACCACCCTTCTTATATTTAGGTTCTAACCGCGTTAAAGACGTGGGACATTGTGTGGTGGGTAGTTTGACTGGGGTGGTCGCCTCCTAAAGAGTAACGGAGGCTCGCAAAGGTACCCTCAGCATGGATGGTAATCATGCGCAGAGCGTATTAGTACAAGGGTGCTTGACTGGGAGAGAGACATCTCGATCAGGTAGGAAACTAGGCTAAAGTGATCCGGTGGTTCCGTATGGAAGGGCCATCGCTCAAAGGATAAAAGGTACTCCGGGGATAACAGGCTGATCTCCCCCAAGAGCTCATATCGACGGGGAGGTTTGGCACCTCGATGTCGGCTCGTCACATCCTGGGGCTGGAGAAGGTCCCAAGGGTTGGGCTGTTCGCCCATTAAAGTGGCACGCGAGCTGGGTTCAGAACGTCGCAAGACAGTTCGGTCTCTATCTATTGTGGGCGTAGGAATATTGAGAAGATCTGACACTAGTACGAGAGGACCGTGTTGGACAAACCTCTAGTGCATCTGTTGTGGCGCCAGCTGCATTGCAGAGTAGCTATGTTTGGAATGGATAAGTGCTGAAAGCATCTAAGCACGAAGCCAACTTCAAGATGAGTATTCCAGTGATTTATCACGAAGGGTCGTAAAAGATGATTACGTTGATAGGCTATAGGTGGAAGTATGGTGACATATGGAGCCGAGTAGTACTAATTACCCGAAAACTTCCTTTTATTATATAACTTAGGTTGTATGATAGGATAAAAATGTAAAAAAGCTCTAAGGAGTTAGATTCTTTACAAAAACTACAGAAAACAAGTAAGCTTTTCATGAAGCTACTATCTCCAATTTTTTGTCATGATTTATCCGAAGCGATAGATCAGAGTAAAAAGAAACGATAAGACACCAAAAGAACAATGTCTCTGAGGAGATAAAGATTAAATGGTGGCTATAGCACGGGTGTTCCACCTCTTCCCATTCCGAACAGAGAAGTTAAGCCCCGTAGCGCCGATGGTACTGCGTTTGTGGGAGAGTAGGTCGCTGCCAACTAATTAAATAAAGAGTCATATACTATGAAGTGTATGGCTCTTTTTAGTTTAAGGACGTTTGTGGGTCATCTCCCTACTCCTGCCACCTCCCACCCCATCCTGATGTAAGGGCGCCATCACTTACCTGTCCATTTAGGACCAGTATCCTTTTGCACAGAAATCGTTCAGTTGAGCTGCCAACTAATTAAATCAAGAGTCATATACTTCAAGGTATATGGCTAATTTTTGTTTGGGATCATCTGTGTTTTATAGACTGGGATCAGTTATTAAATAGCGCTTGTACATAGTCATACAAATACTTAGTCTCACTTGTATGACCTATCAATTTCAATTCCTGGTAAGTAGAGGCATTCAGATGATTTCCAAGAGGATAATATCACCTGTTGATAGAATGTAATCAAGTGATTGTATACAATTATAACGTCTTCAAATATTAAGATCGGACTGCGAAAGGATAGGATCTCTTGCACAACGAGAACAGTTAAGAGTTTAATTTTAATCGGATCAAGAATATATAGATAGTTTAATTTAGGTATATGGCTTAAACAAGTTTGAAACAGGTTGGTAAATTTTGTTTTACTCTGCTTTAATTGACCGTTTTGTTGTACGATTACTGCTCGATAAGTATTGTAATTTTATTGAGAGGAATGCATCAATAGTTCTTGGTAATAAATTAAATGCCATTCATTATTAAGTTTAACGTATCTTTTTTCTAAAGAAAATAGACCGCCATTCGCAGAGATTGTTTCCGTGATGATACCACCAATGTTGGTAAATTCTCTCTTAAATGTCCCTTCCTGACTATTAAAAGGACGATGTAAAACCCAATTTTCTAATTTCCACTCTGTTTTTTCTCCAATTTTTGTTGAATCACTTGATTTTGAAATTCCTTGTAAAGGAAATAAGATGTGCTCTACTTGAAATAGACTATCTGTGTGAAATTTATCATAAAACGGATAGAAGTCATCAGGAAGAGAATTCAAATAGACTTCAGTTGTAGTAGTAGCTTTTTCTGCGTTAGCGACAGAAGCTCCCATCTTTATTTTCCTCATGAAGTAGAAAATGGATACTAATGCGATAAATAGGATGACAAATTTAAATAAGTTCTTTTGCATAGACTATTGTGAATTTTTCAAAAAGAAAATATTTAATTATAAATTCTTTATGGTATTCATTTTTAATAACTCTTCCCAAGCACTCACCATGATTTTGAGAGATTTCTAATTGTTGAATATGTATATTTTTTTTAAAATCTAGACTTCTTTTTCCATATGCTTTATACAACGATTCTTTTGCGCCCCAAATTATATGCAGTGCTTTAAGTTCATTGTCCTGAGATATGTTTGAAATCTCTTCCTCATTGACAAATTTGTGTTTGATCCTGTAAATTTTGTTTACATAATGCTGTATATCAATACCTACCAGGTGTTTTGATGCTACTACAGCAACCAAATCGTTACTGTGGCTAATTGATATATGATAATCAGAATTATTGAGATGAGGCTTTCCATGAATATCTTTTATGAATTCTTCTCTATTGCTTCGCCCAGACATGATATGTAAAAGGTATCTGGAACCTAGCCATTCTGAAAGTTTGCGGCTACTTAACTTGTTGAGGATTGATTCTTCTTGTTCGTGTATCAATAGCTTTTTAAAGAAATATTCAGTTTCCTCTGTTATTTGCCAAACGGCTAAATTAACATCATTGTCCGTATCTAGTTTTAATGATAATGGCATAGGATCAAAAGTATTAAAACTTTATGCAAAGGTAATCTCATACCAGAAATATCTTGCTACTTTTGCAAACTGATTTTAACATCCAATAAAATTTTAATATAACTAATATGATACTTACTGATAAAAGGATTCGAGCTGAAATTGAAAAGGGAACGATTGTGATTGAGCCTTATAAAGAAGAGTGTTTAGGAACCAACAGTTATGATGTACACTTAGGAAAATTTTTGGCTACCTATGAAGACGAGGTATTGGATGCGAAGAAGCACAATAAAGTGAAACATATGGAGATTGGGGAAGAGGGCTTCGTTTTACAACCGGGAGTATTGTATTTAGGTGTTACAGAAGAATATACAGAGACGCATTCTGCAGTCCCTTTTTTAGAAGGGAAATCGAGTATCGGAAGGCTGGGAATTGACATTCATGCAACAGCAGGCAAAGGTGACGTAGGATTTTGTAATACCTGGACGTTGGAGATTTCATGCGTTCAACCTGTACGAGTATATGCTGGAATGCCAATCGGACAATTGATTTATTTTATGATAGATGGAGAAGTAATTAATTATTACAACAAAAAGGCAAATGCCAAGTATAATACTCGAACCATTAAGCCAGTAGAAAGTATGATGTGGAAAAATAAATTCTAAAAATTAATCTCTTCCGTAAAGATCAATCCATCTTAATACACCACCCAATAGATTTCGTACATTTTTGTAGCCCAATTGTGCTAAATAATTTTTGGCGTTTCCACTTCTGGCACCAGATCTACAATGGATGATTATCTCTTTTTCTTTATGTTCTTCCAATTGGTCTAACTGATGAGGTAATGTTCCTAACGGAATTAATTGTGCACCCAGATTAAATTGTTCGTATTCATGAGGCTCTCTTACATCAATAAATACAAAATCTTCTTTATTATCTAGTTTTTGTTTCAATTCTTCTGTAGTAATATCTATCATTTTGAATGTATATTTTATTGGCAATCTTCAGGCCTATTTTGAGTTATAGTGACTGATATATCGGAATTAAAAGAAAGTTCTGTTAGCCCATCAGATGACGGATCTTGGGATACAACAAAAGCAGTATTTCTATCGGTAATTTCTCCTAATTCTGTTACGTTCCCTATCCTAAACTTAGAGAGCAATGCCATAGTTTCCGCTGCAGAATATTCTCTACACATCAAGTTTGGGATTAAACCTTTCCCTCCTTCTCTTTTGCTGATAACAAACTCAAGTGATCCTCCTTTATTTATTTCTACCGTAGTCTCTATTGTTTTACTATCGATGATCAACTTATTATCATACCAGACTTCCAATATATGATTGGGTTCTCCTGGATCATGTTTCTCTGATTTTATTTTTGAAGTGATATCGAGATATTTCAATTCTGTACGTTTCTGATCAAAATCTTTACCATACAGAACAGGTAAATCAGATACTTTTATTTTATCAGGTGAGTATTTAGTAATGTTTACATAAATCTTTCTTTTTTCTTTGACCATTGACCCTGGTTCAGGGTTTTGATCAATGATGAGTCCACCTTCTTTTCCTACTTTATGTATTGAATCTGTAACGATAATTTCAAAAGATTTTGATTGGGCATCTTTGGTAGCGTCTTGGTAATTTTGTAATACATAATCGGGTAATTCCAGTTTTTGTCCGTGATTCGTATAAAATCTTAGCCAAGCTAAAACTAGGAATAACATCAAGATCAAAAAGACGACGATGTATGCCAATTGCTTTAAAAAATCCTTGCTAATTAAAAATTTAAAAAATTCCTTCATGTTTTAAGCTTATTGTTCAATGTCTTAATTCGACTCGCTTATCAGTGCGAAAGTAATACATTTTAAATATATGTCATACGTAAATAGCATTCTTCAAATTTATTGCAAAAATAATAGGAATGTTAAATCATTTATTTTTTATAGACATCCTATTATTAACTGTCGATTAATGTTTAATATTTGTATTGATGTTAAAAAAAATCAACTCAGAAATACTTAGACTTTCTATTCCGAATATAATTAGTAATATTTCGGTGCCTCTCTTATCTACGGTAGATACGATATTAATGGGGGGGCTGTCTAACTCTCATTTGGCTGCGGTGGGTTTAGGTTCCATGATTTTCAATATAATTTATTGGAATTTTGGTTTTCTAAGAATGGGAACAACAGGGATTACTGCACAGTATTATGGTGCAGGATCAAATAAGAACATTTGGCTTTCCTTTCTAAGGGCTGCAATTTTAGCACTATTGCTGGCCGTTCTTCTGATTCTTATTCAATCCTATTTGTATGCTGGATGTTCTTGGGCACTCAATATAAGTGGTGCAGTAGACCCATTAGTAGTGCAGTATTATGATATTCGTATATGGGCCGCACCCGCTTCTCTGTTATTAATGGTGGTAATGGGCTGGTTGTTTGGGATGCAAAATGCAATTTATCCTTTGATCCTCACTGTAATTATAAATGTAATCAATATATTTCTCAGTTACTATTTAGTACTGTACAAAGGAATGGATGTAAGAGGGGTTGCACTCGGAACTGTAATCGCCCAATATGTAGGTTTAGCATTTGGATTAGCTTTAATTGCTAGAAAGTACAAAGACCTTATTCGTTTCAATTTATGGAAGGAGTTAAAACAGTGGGAGGCTTTTGTCCGATTCATGAAAGTAAATGTAGACTTATTTTTACGTACGGTTGGGCTTACCTTTGCATTTGGCTTCTTTTATAGCCAATCTTCCAAACTTAGTGATACGGTACTTGCAGTGAATGTAGTGTTGATGCAATATGTAAATTGGATGAGTTATGGAATTGATGGATTTGCATTTGCATGTGAAAGTTTAGTCGGAAAATATAAAGGTGCGGGTAATTCGGAGGCATTGAAAATTGTTATTCGCCAATCTTTTCTATGGGGTGGTGTAGTCAGTTTAATCTATGCGGGTATTTATTATTTCTTTGGCCCTGAGTTATTTTTAATCTTTAGTACAGATGAACAGCTTTTTTCATTTGCGCAAGATTTATTGATTTACATGGCAATTTTTCCCATTGTTTCATTTGCAAGCTATATATGGGATGGTGTCTTTGTGGGGCTAACTGCTACAACGAGCATGAGAAATGCCATGATTTTGGCTTTGATTTCGTTTGTAGCTGTCTTTTATATACTCCCTGTTGATGCAAGTGGCGCACATATATGGATGGCAATGTGTTCATTTATGATATTTAGAGCAATATATCAATCATTTTACTACAAAAGATTTGGTGTCGATTTAAAGTAAAAAGTGGTCAGAATAAAAAAGCCCAAAAGAGAAATCTCCTTTGGACTTTTTATTTAATAATTTTCTATTTCAATCCTATACAGCAGAGAAATACAATCTCATTAATTTTTTATAATTCTTTTTGCTACTGAGTTGTTTTCCGATTTTAAGTTTACAATGTACATTCCTGATGTTAACATAGAAATGTCTACAGCAATTTCTGAATTTGAATTGATTCGTTGAGTCTTCATTAATTGACCATGTAGATTCAAAATATCAAAAGAAATATATTCCGTTTCTGACTTGGAAAGATCAATTGTTACCATCTCCCTTGCTGGATTAGGATATATTGATACTTCATTCCGTAGTTGTTGATCAGATATGGATGTAGTTTCATTTACATCAATTTCAAAATTTGTAATACCGATAAAACCACCTTCTCCATCGATTAATGTAAATGAAAAATAGGTCTCATAATTCTCTCCATTTGCATTATAGACAAGTCTATCAGCGTCTATATCTTGTTGTGAGAACATATCTCCAATATTCACATCCGCTCCTTCAAATGTAAGCATACCTTTTGATGGTAACTCGACTATGGTATACAACAATTCTTCGCTTGTATTATTATCATCTTCAGCTTTCAACAAGTCTGGGCCAATAGTTCTAGTCCCGTTCCATGGCATGAAAATCTTCTCGTTTCTTACTATGTATGGATTATCCAATACCTGATTGCTGCAAAGTTCAACAATGACACCTGTCAATTTACCACCATTACCACTTTTTGTATCTTCTATTTGGAATAACCAAGTCCCCTGAAGTTCGTCACCATTAAAATCTGATAAATTTCCTTGTGGAGCATATACACTACCGTTATTTAAAGGACATTTAACTCCTACATTTGAATCATCATCGAAACCACAATTAAAATCTTGTTGTTCACATTTATTGGAGACCAATACAACCTGTTTGCCTTCAGGAGAAATTAATGAAACACGCATATCCTTATTATTACTGTGTTCTCCTATAAATTGTATTACATTGACGTCGGCAATTTGTCCTGTAGCTCCCACTTCAATTGGAGCTTGAATAGTTGGTTTTCCTGAGCCTGAAATATTAATTGGAAGTACATCGGTGGCAGGTTGAAATTGTGTGCAGAATTTTGATTCTGTACTGAATGCAAACGTTTTTGAAAATTGATCTTTACCACAATCATTTTCAGCAGTCACTCTCCAATAGTATACCGTATTCTTACTCAATGTAGATGAAATATCATATGTGTTTTCGACAAGTCTAGATGACTCTTCTATGTTTGAATCTCCAAAATTTGGATCTTCTGATAATTCAAAGTAATAGAAGTCAGCATTTGTTGAAGGCTCCCAAGTAAACGTTTCAGTAAAAATATTTAAACCTGATTCATTGAATGTAGGAGAGATAGCACTGATTTCTGTGTGGTCAAAACTATTAAGTGTTAGGTATATTACCCTAGAAAAAGTATCCATTGATTCAGTAATTGCTCCCACTCGTATTGGGTATTCTTGACCCAAGGGATTGTATTGTGTGCTGATTTCTAAAATACTCTCAGCCCCAACTTCTATAGTTTGAGGAGAAAAAGTGGCCGTAGCGCCTTCTGGTAGTCCATCTAATATGGTATAGGTAATATTGCCTTCAATGTCTCCCAATTTCTCACTGCTGATCGTATAGGTAAAGTCTTCATTAGTAGTAACACATTGAGCTAGTTCAAGAGGTTCAGAATTTACAAATAATTTTGTGCTTTCAGCTTCATCAATTCTAAAATTCCTATCATTAATTGCAAAGAAATTCCCTTCAGACGCTCTAATAATAATTCTGGCCTTTGTGGTTACCACATTTGGTATTATGACCTTTCTTTGACCTATATTATTTACATTTTTAGCTAAAACGGTAGTGTTCTCCAAACTAAAAGTGGCAGCGTTTCCTGTAAATAACAAAATGTCAACCGTCTTTGCATTAACAGGAGCAAACCTAGTATCGGCAACATTCCAGGTAATATCAACTTCATCTCCTACTTCATAGTTTTCAAAGTCAGCTTGACTGGTTACCGCAAATTTTTCTGGAGTCTCGACTACATTAAATTGTAAAGGTTGCCAAACAGCGGTGCCTGCTTCTGAATTATTATCTCTTACCGTAAACATGAAATTTACGGTCTTATTTCCTTTGAAATTTACTTCTGTCGGATCTAAGAAAGTACCTAAAATATTATCTGAGGATGGGAAATATCTTACTGGTGAAGTACTAGGGTAGATGGATCTGAAATGGGGAGAATCTCCGATAGGGTCACCTAATTGACTGGTTGGCCCTATATTCATTTGTTCCCAAGTATAGGTGAGCACATCTTCTTCATTGTCATCTTCTCCAATACCTTCTAAAAAGAAATAGGTGTCCTCAGGAATATAGTAATTGTTATCATGTAATATTGTGGCTGTAGGCTCTACATTAGATGTTTCTATAAATTCTGCGCATGCATCTCCTGCTATTCCGTCACCACGAGTATGCTCATAAATTTGACGAAGTGAGGCTACATGATAATAATCATCTCCATCATTTACAACGTTTAGACTTCCACAAAGCCCTCCATAAGACATGATGGTTGAACCACTTCCTGGTTCATAGGCATTTCCTGAAGATTCATTTCCGTTACAATTGTTAAACGTATGCTGCGCGCTCATCTGATGGCCTATCTCATGAGCTGTGATTCGAGAAGCGATATAGTTTAAATTTTGTGAAGAATGGCATGTAAGTCCGTTTGCCTTAAATCCATTATTGCACATAGAACGCAATGAAGCGATTCCTCCAACATTGCATCGGGTATGATATAAATGACCAATGTCGTAGCTGTCATTTCCTACTCGTAAATCAACAATATTTGTATTTACATCAAGCGAAGCTCCTTCATCATTTGTAGCATTGGGATCTGTGTCCGGATCAGTTAAAGTAATCGTGTATGGATCAGTACCCGCGTCAAAATTTAGGAGTTTATCATTGTCATCAATTAGTATCAATCGCATAGCCAACTCATTTTCAAAGATTTGGTTGATTCTATTTAAGGTAGTATTCATGTCTGCCAATGCCTTTTCAGGGGTGCCTCTGATCGCTCCCCATTCTCCTGTACAGGCAATAGCCATACGGTAAACACTTAAAGCTACAGGACCTGAACTTCTAGGTTTAGAGGTGAGCTCCGCAACGTGATCATGCTTTTCATGGTCAACACCACAAAATGGACCAGGTATATCAATAAGTTCTTGTTGATCTTTTACATCATAGGTGATGTATTCGGAAGTGGTAGATTTTGCGAAAGGATCAATGTAGTAAATTTTTGACAATCCATGAATCGCAGCATGAAATCCATATGGACCAGTGTCAAACCTTACTGTCATCCCCGGTGTTTTCAAACTTTTTCCTTTGTATGATTTTATACTGGGATATTTTGCCGCCAGTTTTGACATAAAAAGAGGAGAGTCATAGACTTCAAAAGGCTCAAAACTGCCATCTGGTAAAGGAAGTTGGATAACTCTACCTTTTATTCCGTTTGATCTATCTTCTTCTGTAGGCGTATTTATTAATTTTTCTTTGAAATTGTCATAGGATAATGTATAGGCTAGAAACTCCTCAGGAAGTATAATCTTTTCTTCTGATCTAGCATCAGAAAAATTTGAAACATCAGATTTTTTCCATTCTGATTGGGCTTCAATGGATGTGAATGTTAAACAGAAAATTAGCGTAAATAAATAGGAAATATGTTTAATCATGTTAAGATTTTTTGCTTTGGAAAAACCGGTATAATAATGTATTGTTAATCGCTATAAAGATACAAAGGGTATTTGTGTAGATCAAATATAACCTTGTATTTGAAACGACCAACCACATTAAAAAGAAAAAATGCAGTCATATTGTTGTCATTTTTTTGACAATTTTAAATTAGAATGTGGCTTTGATCTGTGCTCTTGCAATATGTATGGTGGGTGCGTCTCCAGTTTTCCTGCCTTCATAACTTAAGTTTAGATCGACAGAATTTGAGAGTCTTTTTGTGAAAAGGGTATTCCAGATGTAGTTTTTTCCATCTTTTAATCCTTCTAATAAGTCAAATTCAATGGGACTGTTTTGTTCTCCATTAAATTGAACATTTACAAAACTCAACGTAAGATTTAAGTTGGATGAGGATGCTTTTCGGAAAGTAGTAGTCATGGTGAAATCATGACTTTTTGCAAATTCCTGATTCCCTATTCTTTGATCTCTCTTATCATATTTATAAAGTAAATTAATTCGGGTATTGGTAGAAGGTCGATAACTTACTTCAGGGTTGATGGAATAATAGGCAATATCAAGGTTACGAAATGTATTGAGTGCTGAATCGTACCCTTTTGTTCCGTTTTTTAGGTTGAGTATGACATCCGTTGACCGAAATACCTTTATTCTAGATCGACCAAAATATTCATTTACATTTCGTTTTTCTAGACCAGATATTTGTGTGAATATGACTTCTGTTACTTTGTTTCCAATTTGAATGTCGTATGAAGGATTACCTCTATTGAAGAATAAAGTATTGTTTATTAATGAGTTATAACTGACAAGGTTGGGGGCATCTGCGCTGAAATTTAGGAAATTTGAACCTGTTGATGTTTCATTTTCTTCTACTTTCTTTGAAATTCTAAAGGTATTGATTGTTGAAAAACGGCGCAGAAATTTGGCCCATTTTTTTGTGCTTTTGGCTAGAACTCTTTTGGGATCGATCCGAAAAGATTGAGATAGACTTTGATTATTGGTCGTAATAAATTCATTGTTTATTAAAGACAATCGAATAAAATTTCCAGTACCTAAATTGGGAGCATATCTAAAATTGGCGTTGATTAAAACCGAATCTGCATTTCCTACATAAATATAGTCCCCTTGTCCTTCTTCTACTTTCTCAAAGAAATATTCAATTTTTGGTTCTTGACCCGAGTTTATGATGTAGTTGGAATTTGAGCTAAATAGTCCGCCGAAAGCTTGTAAATTATGTTCTAACTTTCCAATAATCGTCTTTTTACTACTTTGAGTTTGAGGTAGCAATTCAGGTTGTGTGACATCAAAATTACGCCATCCAAAATTAAAACTGAGGTTGTGTTTAGGTGTTATGGCCCATTTGACGGTGCTAGAAATTTCTTGGGTTGAAATACTATTAGTTAATGCATTGAGATCGAGATCAGCGAATAAGTCACTTCTGGAATTGAATTGTAATTTATAGTGAAATCGGTTGGCTTCTGCATTTTTTAGATAAAATGAAAGTAGATTAAAAGCAAAGCTATTGTCTAATAGAGATTCTGTACCATTATTATTTATTCTCTTGTTTTCTTCTCGTTCAAATCGAGTCCCAATTCTAATCGCCTTTTCGGCTGAAATTAGTTGTGAAATATCAATAAGCGGTCTTATAAAGGAAGTCTTCTCTCCGTATCCTTCACTTTTTAGTACATCAATTTTAGAATCAACACTTAAACCTTTGAACATCAGTCTGAATGAAGCATTTTGGTTTGCTCCGGAATAGGTGTCTTGAATGTCAAAACTCTTATATTTATATTGAAGTTGGAATGAATCAGATCGTGCCAGAGTCATTGAAGTATTTAAAATGCTTTGTTGGCCTGCAATGATTTGATTTGGAAGATTCCAATCTCTTATAAATTCGGCATTTCTATACGGATTTAGAGGTATAAAATCAGCCTCTACATATTCGTAAAAGTTTTCTGTTTTTAAGGCCCATTTCTTGGCTTTATTTAGCCAAATTGAATGATTGTAATTAAAAACCCCAGCTGTTCCAATATTATTCTGATTTCCAATCATTGAAAATCGATTGATATCATTATTACTCATTGATAATTCTGTACTTATTTCTGCACCTCCTCCAGGTCTTAAATTTGCCCCGACGCTCATAATTTGTTTTTTCTCGGGTGGGATGAGTGCAGCAATGGGTTCATATGATCCTTCTTCGGGGCCTACATATTTATATACCCTTCCATTTACGTTTGTCTGTTCATCTATAATATACCGACCTTGGTTAGGGCCTGTTTCTGAAAATGTTGCAACATAAAGGTCTTCGCTAAAATCAGTGCTGTATTCCAAAAACGAATTTTCAGGATCACCCTCTTTGACGTTTGGGTTTAGACGATATCTTATTTGTCCTATGAATTGTGTAGAGTCATTGGCGAGACGAATCGAAGAAATATTTGCTTTTGAAAGATCATCCCCTATGGATCCCAGTATCAATAGGTCGGTGCTATCCAATACGATGTCCCCTGTGGCAGTCTTACTGTCTTGCTCGTTGTAAAAGTTAAAATTTAAGTCGTAATTGGGAGAATTGTAATACACATTTGCTGCATACACCGAACGTAGATAATTTTGCACTCGATATTCATATTCTACTATAATCCTACTTTCTCTTCCGATTAGTCGAGTTGGAGTAAATGTAATTTCAGCTCTATTATAGTCGATAATATAGTCATAGTCAAGCCCTCTTTTTAATAATCTACCATCCAAGAAAACCTTTTCTGATCCAGATAGTACGATTAAAAAACGTTCCCCATTGATGCCGGTTAATTTATAGGGACCTTGATTTCCTTCTGATGTATTTAGTAGTTGGCGTGCAAACTTACCTCTTGAAACAGCAAAATGCGCATCTGTTTTTATGGTTTTATCCTGACCAAGATTAAACGCATTTCTGCCTGATAACCCTTGCACTTTTTTGAAATAATTTATAAAATAACTTTTCGGACGTTCCAAATTATAATCTCCTGCAATAATGCTTGTTTTATCCTTGGACACCTTTATAAATACTCGATCAAACTCCTGAATAAGCTGTGTATTTCCTTCGGGTTGAATGGGGATGTTGTCATCTGAGATAGCAGCGACTACATTGATTCCATTGCCCAAATCCCCAGTCAATTGTAAATTGAAGTTTGAATTCAGAATAAGACTTTGACTATTGCCCACAGAAAAACCTCTTGAAAATGAGCCGTTGTAATCCAATCCTTTGGCATCGATAATCTCTTGACCTTTAGGAGTAAAACTATAATCACTACCAATATATATTGCCTTATTTTCTCTTACCATCATTGTAGAATCCAAATGAAAATAGTCTTGTTCTATATTGAAAGGAAATACTCTATAATATATAGAAATGGTCTGATTAGTAAGATTGGTGCATGTCGCATCATCCCAAATCAACGAATTGTTCTGAATGGTATATCCTTGAGTAATGGTGTCGGATTGATGGATGATGGTGATACTGCTTGGAGCTAAAGTAAGTGAATCCACTAGTGTCGTGCAGGATTGTATATTGATATTCTTTAGTTTTAGTCCACGAGAGTCCACAGCTTGCCCATTTGCATCAAGGTTCATGAGCATTAGGAGAAAGGATGATATGATTACAATATATTTAATCATTAAGAATAACAATACAAGAACGAAATCTCAAAAATAAGCGTATGTATAAGAATATACTTATAATCAAAATCTGTTCTTTTAGATATTTGATTTGTCATAATAGTATAATCTTTAAAGTGTAGTGGTATGAAAATAAGAAACATACAAAAATCAAAATCCAAATCTATCAACAATTTTTATAGGATAGAAGTCTATTAATCACTTAAATACTTGAATTACAATATTATAAATATAATAAATAAATATAATGTATAAATTTATGCAATTGTAGTGTTTTTCAGCTAAATGTTGTAAAAATTACACTTCAAGTTCAGGATATTTACATATAATCTTATATATTTGTCTCTTGAAATGCGAAAGTAATCGCAGAACCATGAGCAAATACGTATATTACCTGACATATAAGCACCTAGTTGTGTTGTTTGTACTATGTGCAATCTCAATAGATTCCACAGGACAAGCAGACAGATCCATTGATGGGTTTGGTAACAATAAAGAAAACCCTGAATGGGGAGCAGTAGGGCACGTGCAGCCTAGATTCAGTCTTGCAGACTATGCAGACGGCATTTCAATTCCAAAGTTAGATTCTGAATATGGGAGAGAGAATCCCAGAGTAATAAGTAACATGCTTTTTGCTCAAGAAAACACAATATCCTCTGAGTTGGCCTTAAGCGACTATACTTGGGTTTTTGGACAATTTGTAGATCATGACATCATTCTTTCTGAAAACGGTCTTGAAGTATTAGAAAATATTGTTGTGCCTGGTGATGATAACTTTTTCACCCCTGGGGCGATTATAAGAATGACAAGAAGCGAGGTAGCTGAAGGAACTGGAGAGTCTATTGAGAACCCAAGACAACATGTAAATAAAATTACAGCATATCTAGATTTATCTCAAGTATACGGATCTGATGAATATCGAGCAGATTGGTTGAGATCAAAAATAGACGGAAAGTTAAAAGTCAGTAAAGGGAATATGCTTCCTTGGAATACAATAGATGGAGAATTCAATTCAAATGTAGATCAAGGATCGCCATTTATGGCAGACGATACACATACTTTGATTAAAATGTACGTGGCTGGAGATATTAGAGCCAACGAAAATCCATTACTCATAGCATTCCACACATTATTTGTTCGGGAGCACAATCGAATTTGTGATCAAGAAAAAGAAATTCATCCTGGATGGAATGATGATCGATTGTACCAAGCTGCTAGGAAAAAGCTTATTGCTTATTATCAAAATATTATATTTAACGAATGGTTGCCAGCATTGGGTGTTGAATTGCCTGCCTACAATGGAT
>JARGNR010000005.1 GCA_029212405.1 Saprospiraceae bacterium | reverse complement strand
TGATCTTAGGAGTAATCGTAGATCTACCGACCAATGAGTCATGGAGATTTGTAGACAGCGATCAGATCATGGCAATGGATATGGATTTAGCAGATGTAGATTACACTGCGAATATCGACAACATCCAAGGCAACTCAATGGACAATGATCTAGTAGCAGTGAAAGTAGGAGATGTAACAGAAAATGCGATCGGGAACTTAACGAATGGTTCAATAGCAGAAGTACGATCTAATAAGACTTTGACACTAAGCATAGAAAACAGAGATGTGGAAGTAGGAGAGAAAGTAAGTGTTGAGTTTATGAGTGATGACTTTGCCGATGTATTCGGATATCAATTTACCATGGAGATGAACGGATTAGAGTTTGTAGGCGTACAGAATGGAGCGATAGAGATTGGAGAGGCGAATGTAGGTGTATTGACTAGAGAGGTAATGACGATGAGTTACAACAGTACTACAGCAGTAAGTGCAACAGAGGCAGAAGCGATCTTTACATTAGAATTTATTGCAACTGAATCAGGAAACTTAGGAGAGATGTTGGACATCACTTCGAAGGTAACGAGATCAGAAGCGTATGTAGGATCTGACTATGAGATCAGAGATGTAGTCATCGAAACGAGAGGAGGCAGCTTAGAAGGAGCAGTGACAACATTGTACCAGAATGAGCCGAATCCATTCAAAGGACAGACGACAATCGGATTTACATTAGCAGAGCGAGGAAGTGCGACAATGACAGTCTTTGATGTGACAGGTAAGTTGTTGGCGAATAAAACAATTGACGGAGTGAAGGGCTATAATACAGTGAACTTTACTGCGGAGCAATTAGGTGTAAGTGGGGTATTGTACTACACATTAGAAAGTGGAGACTTTACGGCTACTAAGAAGATGATTATTATAGAATAATAAATCACACAAAGCACAAAGAACGGATCACTTTAAGTGATCTGTTCTTTGTATTATTTTTTGAGTGTTCCGATCTTTTTTTATGATACGATTAAATGTATTCCAATTTGTCAATTGATTGGTATATTCAGCATATTCTTTAAATAAAGGAATATTTGTAAGTTCGAATAAATGATCAAATTGATATTTCATTATTCCCGTATAATGGACATTGCACAAGTTCCATCGATACATAGAGTATAGTAGACCATTATCTAATTTATACTTGGGCATCCAGGCAAGAACCGTAACCAAGCAAGATTCAAATATGTGCACAATTTCCTTATCAGAGTCAAAGCATAGGTATTCTGCCAACCCAATTATATAAAATAAAAATCCATTTAAAACCATTGAAGGTTTTGGAGATGGATATTCTTCCACCCAATTCATTTGATTCTCAATAGTTCTATTTAGCCCACCTTCAGATATTGGAGACCAGGCAGAAATTAGACTTTTTTTAGCCCAATTTAAGTACTTTTTATTGTTTCTTCTATTGTAGCACCGAATGCATAGAGAAGCCATTTTGCCTTGAACTATACCAGAAGAATAACTATTTACCAAATCGAATCTATCATAAGGTAAATTGAAATAAAAGAGTAGAGAATCATCTGTTTCCAATGCTTTTTCTTGAATGTTATCGACATAATTAAGGAGTTGATCATCGGTGTTGGTATGATCAGAGATTAGATCATTGTATTTGACTAGGCCAATGATTATTTCTTGAGTTACACTTTTATTTCCTGTATGAAGTCTTTCGGCTTTATCACTATCGAGGTACAATAAAGAAGTATATGTATTTTTAAAGGATAAGGTAAATGGTGGAATGTTTACAGGATGAATACTTTTTTTGAAATAATCATAGGGATATGAGCCTCTCATTAAAGACAGCTTTAATGCTTTTGCTTTAATAGATAACGTGTTGAGAACATAGGGGAAATCAAAAAATCTACTTTTTAAATTCATTTTATGATGAACGCATTTGGTGTCAAACATTATATTTTAATCCCAGATGAATAGTATTATTTTTATAATGAGCAATACAATTAAACTATAAAATATGAAAGTACAGAGAAAATTTAGATTGTATACCAGATAAAGTAAGAGAGATTGAATGAGGTTATAGATTTGTTGAATCTATTTGCATTAAGCGATGTTTAAGAACGTGACGCGTAGCTTCATTTGGAGCAGTATCAAGCGCTTTCCACAATAATGATTTTTGATTTTGAGTGTCTTTAAATACTTGGGCTAAGTTAGATTGTACCGCATAAAAGAGATATTGGTGAATCCCAAACGATTTTGCTTCTAAAGAAGATAGGATTGATTTTGATCTATGTACTTTTCCTGCTTTTAATAAGGCAAAACAATAATTCAAACTAATTAAAGGACTTGCTTTGATTTCATACAGTTTTCCATATAAATCAGAAATGATATTCCAATTGGTATCCTTATAGTCCTTTGTTTGTGTATGTACTCCAGCAATGACTGCTTCAATATGGTAGGGTGTATAATACGGGCTATTCATTGCCATTTCCATATATTCATTGGCTATGCGCATCATTGTTTGATCCCATTTTGAACGATCTTGATCCTCTAGTAAGATTAAGGAATTGTCACTTGTCCGACGAGCAGGAATTCTACTGGTATGATAGAGCATTAGGCTAAGCAAAGCATAGGATATTCCAATGTCGTGATGGGGGGTAGAGCACAACAAATGATTCAAACGTAATGCTTCAAAAATTAAATCTTCTCTAAAGATGTTATCATGACTGACGGAATAATATCCTTCGTTGAAGCCGAGATAAATTGCAGCTCTTAAAGTAGGATACCGATCTTTCACCTCTGTGATTTCTGGAAGAGTAAGTTCAGACTCAATATTTTTGATTTTATTCCTGGCGCGTTGAAGTCGTTTTTTCATGACCTCAGGTTTGATGAGAAGTGCACTTCCTATTTCTTTGACACTAAAACCGGAAACAAGCTGTAAGATTAGACCTAATTGATCTTGTGTGGATAAATCGGGATGAGCGCACCATAGCATTAATTTTAGTGTAGCAAACTCATCTTCTTGTTCATTAGGTTGAATAGTTTGCAATCGATAATGAGGAGTTACTTTTTTATAATACAATTGCTTTTGCCTAAGGACATCAATCAAAATGCGAGATGCTACAGTGTATAGCCAGGCAGCAGGGGAATCAGGTATATCCTTTATACTCCATGTTTTAAGCGCCCGAATTAAGGCTTCAGAAACTGCATCTTCAATTTCTGTCAGATAGACCATACCATACCTCGAACTTAATCGTGATATGATATGGCCTGATTCGTGTCTGAATAAATGTTCAACTAAATCTTGCGCACTATCCTTCTTCATCGGGCATACATTCTCTAACTTCCACACTGCTACCTAGATCAAAATCAGGGAAGTCTTTGGCTATTTCAACCGCTTCATCCATAGTTGATGCTTTGACGACATAGTATCCTCCTACGGTCTCTTTGATGTCTAAATATGGACCATCATGTACATCTGTGGGTCCAGTCTTAAGTGTTTTTGCATTTTTAAGTAAGCCTTGACCATCAACAAATATTCCGCTTTGAACCAGTTTTCCAGTCCATTCTTTCCATTTATTCATTCTTTGTTGCATTTCTTCGGGGCTAAAGTTTAAATCTGCGTAGTCTTCTCCAATAAAAATGAGCATAAAATTCTTCATGATTTCTTAAAGTTTTAGTTCTCTTGGTTTGTTTCTCTACCAAGTTAAAAAATAATATCACTCCAGTGACGGATGAGAAAAGGGCGAGGGGACATTTTTGAATTAATAATTAAAATAATACATCTAATAGTTAAAAATTTGAATTGTCCTGTCACAGAATATTGCTTATTCAGTTCTAACTATGAACAACCTAAAACAAAATGAAGAAACAAAAATCGACTGGAATTAAATCCTGGTCAGATGTAGATCAACCGAGAGAAAAACTATTGATCAAGGGAAGAGAAAGTCTTTCTGATGCTGAATTATTGGCAATTCTCATAGGTTCTGGTAATAAAGAAATGACTGCAGTAGGGTTGGCTCAAAAAATTCTAAAAAGTGTTTCAAATAATTTACATGAATTGGGTCGAAAAGAATTGAGTGAATTAATGGCGTTTAAGGGAATAGGAGAAGCGAAGTCAATTACAATAACAGCGGCATTGGAGATTGGTAGAAGAAGGCAACTGATAGATCCTATACATAAGCCAATTATTCGTTCAAGCAGGGATGCGTATAATCTCATAGCACCTATGTTGGTAGATATAAATCATGAGGAATTTTGGATTTTATTGATGAATCACGGAGGGAAACTGATAAAACGATTAAAAGTGAGTTCAGGAGGTGTTTCGCAAACATTGGTAGATCCCAAGATCATATTTAAGAAAGCACTGGATTGTTTGGCATCGAAGATTATTCTTGTGCACAATCACCCTAGTGGAAGTCTTAAACCTAGTAAAAGCGATATCGGTATAACACAAAAACTACAAAGAGGTGGCAAATTATTGGATGTTAGAGTGGATGATCATATTATTATTTCTGAAAATGGTTATTTCAGTTTTGCCGATGAAGATATGATGGAAATAATATAATTGAGTGAAAAGTTAATGAATGGAGGAGTTGATCTCCTTTATTTCAAGGTTCATGATTTAACTTCTCACAATCTTATGTATTTTAGCTTTTCATAAAAAATTAGAAAATGACACTGAAGCAATTAATCAAATTGGAAGACAAAGCAAAAGAAGTATGGGTGATTAGTCCAACTCTTCATTATGATATTGATAATAAAGATTTCTCAGAATTGGTAAGTGTGAATTTGGGAGAGAAAACAAAGTATAGATATATAGTTCCATCAACATCAACAGTCATTAAAAATTTGCAAGCATACAAAAAAATGTATGGTGTAAGTGAGAGTGAAGTGCAGCGTAACTTTTTAATTCTTCCAGTTTCTGAATTTAATCCTTTTATTACTGAGACGGCTATTTACGATGCCAATACATCTTGTATCGCTTGTGCTGCTCCAGCATTGGAAGATAGTAATGATGTAATAAAATTTAATAAAAATACATCCAAAGATATGGCAAAAGCATTTAGATCACTTTGGAAAAAGTATAAGCGAACCAAACTCTAAATTGTATTTGGAGGGTGTCAATTTTGAAACAACAGCTTTGCTTTAGCATTTAAAGTTGAATCTTTTCTTGATAGGTGGTAGGATCTTTTCCTTGCTTTTTGGCTTCTTCAATTGCTTTTCTATAGACGGCATTAGCTTTAGAGGTGGTGCCAAGAAAGGTGTATATGTTACCCAGGAGGTCAAGATAACTAAGTGATCCTGGCAATTGTTTTGATGCAGACGCCATTAATTTCAAAGCACTTTTTAGTGTATTATCAGTTCTGTTTGGATGGAATGTTAAATATCGAGCAACTAGATATTGAATTTCATGAACATTTGGATTCTCGGATAAATATTGATTGGATACCTTCAATACAGCTTTAATATCATTGTCGGAGATCAATCTATTAATATAGTAATAATGAGCCTCTTGTTCAGGATTTTGTACTCCTAGATTTATATATAATTTTATTGACTCTTTCAAATTTGGTCGCGGTACTGCATTATGTAACGCTCTATACGTAAGGATCTCTAATGATTTTTGTATTACATCATTGCCAAATTGTTGAATAAATTTGGTTTTGTTTTTAATAATAAAGTCATATTCAGGGGAGTCTGTACTGTAGGTGAAGTCAAGAATAAACTTTCTATTGGTTACTGTATTCCAATCGGTCTGAGTTTGGAGATATTTCTTCGCCGTTTTAATATGACTACCATCCATAAACTCAAGCCTCAGGTAAGCTTCCTGCATTAGTATTTCTGGAGGAAGCTCTCCTGCACCTAAGATAGCAATTACTTTTCCAGATGATTCTTCTAAAGTTTCGAAATTATCTAAGAAGGATGAATCAGAGACGGACACATGTTGAGATTTATTTTGAGTTTTTAATAGGCTCTTATTTATCTTAGTAGATTCCGCATGCAAAGGAGTGAGGTGTACAGTACTTTGATTTTGCGCTCCTTTAGGTGTAGATTTATTCTGATTTCTTCGTATAGGAGTCGAATCTGATTTATGATAACTGGTTGGGTCCAGCGCATCTTTGCCGACTTGAATTAACTCCTGAATACTTAATTCTCTATCCACTTGATATTTGATAATTCCCTCTGGGTCGACAATTATGAGTGTAGGAAGGAATACTACATCATAGCGTTTCCTAAGTTGATTTGCAGCTTCGGGAACTTGCATATTGACCCTATAGTTTATGAAGTGTGTATTATAGAATTGGGCAACTTCCTTGTTTTTGAATTTTTCATCCATGCGTTTGCACGGTTGACACCAATCAGCATATGTGTCTATAAATACATTTTTATTTAGAGTCTTAGCTTTACTTAATATAGCTTCAAAACTGCCTGTAGAAAATGAAATTCCTTTTTGTCCAATACTATTGCTTGTACATAAAAGTAAAATCAGAAATACTATTATATTCTTAGGCATTGCCTTGGTAGGTTATTGCATGATTATGCTTTTTTTTCTTCGACCACCTTCAACATCATTTCGAGTGACTTAGTTGATTTTCCATCTTTCTTAGCTTCTTTGATCCCCTTATTGAGTACTTTAATTGCATCACCGGATTTGTTGACGATGAGTAGACTTTTTGCATAGAGCATGGTACTTTCTTGAGTCGTTGATTTTTTGTAATATTTTTTTGCGAGATCTACACTTTGCTCCAATAAAACTTCATCTTTTTTGAATTTACTCTGCATTTCTAAGATCAAGCCTTTCATTTTTTCGACTTCATTCTTAAGATAGATTTTTGAGATAGATTTAGCTGCCTCACCATACATTTTACTATCCTTTATGTTTGAGTAATAATCCAATTTGCATTCCAAAACAAAGACTTCAGCATCCTTTACCATGTATTTTTTTGCTTTTTCAACTGCTTCTGTTAGAAGGTCAACAGTTTCAAATTCGATGGCTTTTTCAACTGTTTTTTGACAAGCAGACTTGACTTTGTTGTTGTACTTTTTCTCTGAAACCAATTTGATTATTTTATCTTTTTGACCTACCATTTTGTCAAAAACTTTAGAATCAGCATCTACTGTAGCGACATAATAGAACTTTAGTTTTTGTTCTTCTGTGATGTCTGGATTTGACTTTAAATACTTATTAGATATTCTAAGGCTTGGTTTTCCAGCTTTATTCAATGCTTCTACATATTTATAGACTACATCGTATGATCGATCTCCTCCATCGTATTGCTCTTTGTATTTTCCACTGGTATCATAGCTTTTGATGACCATTTTAGCCATGGAAATTAGTTGCTCAGCTTTCTTTCCTCCTTTTACTTTCTTAACTACGTTTCCGTCCCCATCAAGAAAAAACATTGTCGGATAAGCAGATACAGGGTATTTACTATCAAATGTTCTTCCATTTCTACTTTCCATATCCAATTTGAGGTTAACAAAATTGGAATTATACACCTCACCCACTTCTGGTTTCACAAATTCATATTTTGCCATTTTTTTACATGGGCCACACCATTTTGCGTAAGAATCTACAAAAAGTAATTTGTTTTCTTCTTTGGCTTTTTCAATGGCTTCTTGCCAGGTGATTTCCACAAAATCTATACCTTGACTGAATACAGTGAAAGATAGAAGGGTAAAAAAGAAGGCGTAAACTGACTTTGTCATTTTATTCATATTAGTTAAAAGTGTAATATAACGAGAATGCAGGGTATTTATCTTAAAAGTAGATAAGTATTACTAAAAACGCAAAAATAGTCATGTGCATTTTATCAGATGCCAAAACCATTTTGTTTTAACAAGAAAGTAACAAAAAACGATAAGTGAGTCAGCTAATTCATCTTGTTACTTGTTACTTCAGGTAGTTTTTAGAGGCTACTTCTAGGTTTTTTGCCAGACGATTCCTTAAATGATGCGGAGAAAGGACTTCAATTTCTTGTCCAAAACTGAGAAAAAGTCTTTCCAATTCTATGTTGATCTTCATTTTAAGTTGAAAAATAATCATGTTATTATCTTCTCCAATTTGATTTTGTGAATGATGTATAGGTTTTGTTATTATGTATTGGGCATTTTTTTTGTCGATTTTGAAAACTATATCCTCCAGGCTCATAGAATCATTTATGGTTACTCCAATTACATCTTTAAAGTAAATGTCGGGTTTGAATAGATCATTCTTAATGTATTGGGTGTCGGGGAGCACTTTAATTTTTTGGATTCGGTCTAAAGCGTAATTGGTAATTGAAGTGTTTGATTCTTTTCTGCCCAACATATACCATCTATTATTAAATTCTTTAAGCAAGTAGGGATGAAATTTAACACTAGACTTTTTTTGACTTCCAAAGGCTTGATAATGAACTTTCAGTACCTGTTTCTTTATGATCGCACGATATATTTGATCCAAATAGTCCAATCCGCGCAAATTTAAATTTACATCAAAGTCAATTACAGAATGCTTTTTCTGTTTAGTAGAAAATATATGATCTTCTAATTTTTGTACCATTCCTCCCAATGCTTTGAAGTGACTAAAACCTTGAAATTGTTTTAAAAACTCAACTGCTTCTGTTAAGTGACTTAAGTCTTGGTTGGTAAGAGGAATGTTTGTGATGCTATAGTTTGGATCTTCATAGGTATAGTATTTTCTTTCTTTTACTATGATTGGAGCATTGTAGCCTAATTTGTCCGATCGCATAATTTGAAGGTCGGTTTGGATTGTTCTTTTAGATATTCCACTATCGATTCCCTCATATTCATATAGCGCATTAGATACCTTATCTATAAGGTTCTCAAGGGACCATTTCCTCTGTCTATTTTGGAGACAATTATCGATCGTCTTATATCGGATGAGGGCATTTCTGTTAGTAGGCATATTAAGATGTAGTATATTGTAAGCAAGGTAAGATAGTAAAGGTAGAAAAGGAGGACTACAAAGAATTGTCACAGAAATGTCATCAAATGATTGTTTATATTGAAAACACATGTATCTTTGCGCCCGTATATGAAAATTAGAAGAATAAACAGTAGTAAATCAATGAGTGCCTTTCTCCATTTCAAAGGAGTAGAGGGCGCACCATATTTGCACCAAGGATTATCTGAAATTCTTATCTGACAGCTGCACTAAAGAGTGGAGTTGCGGATTCATGCGACTTCAACCTATTCCATAGTTATAGAAGTTTGCTTATTTTGAATGTGATCTTGTGACCAAGTTCCAAGTAGTATTGTCCTTTGTCGGTCAAGGATTATCTCTGGATGATAAGTGCATTGATTTTGGACTGTAGCTATTTTTTTATTCTCAGAATGTAGTTTTCAAATTTAATAACCAATAAAATAGTTGCGTATGGAGAAGAACATACTCTTCGATATCAATTTGGGTAAAGAAAATAATGGAGTTGGAATCTTTCGCTTCATTTGGATGTCTTAAGTCTTTTCATTCATCAGGAAAAGATAAACCAATCCATTCTGTACCTGATTGAAATCAACAAAGAAAATTTAACTCAATAACATTAGCCGATTGTAGGTGATGGAAAATAAAATAATTTATTTTATTACGCAGATAGGCTGCGTAGTAGGGTTTTATCTTTACTTTATCAATAGAGGAAGAATGCCATTTTTTGTATAAGTCGTATTCGTCTATATTATATCACTACAATCCAAATTTATATGTCAAAACAAGATATTTCATAACGCTTATGTAGTAGGAATCATACCAATTATAAACAATGATTCCTTTTGAGGGAATGAATCCAAGGATAGAAATTCATCAATGTAGTCCGCTTTAATTCACTTTAAGGCCTGTGATTACTGTGCCATTTCTGAACTGTGTCAATTCATTTTCTTGTCCAATTTTCTTTGCAAAATCTTAGTTGTGCCACTGCACGACCTGGGATTTCTAACACGATTTTTTAACACTTAAACCAAATAAAATGGAAACATTAATAATAATTATCCTTGAACTTATTGTTGAGGAAGTGACCGGAATTTAAATAAACTTACTATGTAGAGTCCAAGAGAAATCTGTTGGGCTCTTATTATTTTTCTGTAATTTTTTTTAATAACCATCCTCTATAAATTAGATTTTTTTCATTTTTAATTTTTGATATAATTAGGTCTTTATCTGTATGCCTTGCAATTTCGATAAGGAGTTTTGAACAATTTAAATAAGACAAAAAGCTTAATTCTGTTATTTTTAATCTATTCTTATTTAAGAAGTATCTAAATGCTTTTACGTTACTTTCAATGACTGAATAATTGTCGTTGTTAATCTCATAATTTGAGCTAAGTAAAAGCCATTTGGCTCGGAGTTCAAACTCAATATTTTTAAATTTAAAACCAAAGAGTAAATTAATGACTTCAGAATAGTTTTTTTTGCTGAATTCTATTTGGGCAAACCCTAATGATTTCGTCTCATTTGAATTTTGATTAATTACTAAATGAGAATATTTTGATACAAAATCATTGGCCCATTTGTACTCTTTTAAAGAGCTAGCTGTATTTAAAATGTTTGTAAATCTAATAAGTGGAATCCTTCCATTAGGAAATAGTATTCCTTCATCTAAACCAAATTTTTGTAACTCTAAGAGATTTGTAGTTACATCCAATCTACCTTTTACAATCAAATGGCTTAGGTATGATCTAAGATGAATAAGAATTGTATATTTAAGATTAGTGCTAATCTCATCACCTTTGATTTTTTCAATTAAAAATAAATAACTTTTCTCAGATTTTGAATTTTTCATTTCTATGAGATGGTCGAAAATATCTGAAAGATTATGTTTAAATGTGTATTCTTTTTTAAATAATTCTAGATTCTTACCCCAATCTTCTTTTAGTAATAGTTGTCTGTTATTCATTTCTATAATAAAGTAGTGCCATTGTTTAATTTGAAACTCTTTCAATGAAATAAAACCATTTTTAAGGGAGACTTTACTCATAGCACTGTCAGAGGTCATATTACAATAATACAATAGGTATTCAGCCATGAATTCATGGTAGCCCTCCCAAAGTCCAATAGGTAAATTACTTCTTCTTTCTTTTGCCTTTTCTTTTTGTTTGAAGAATTGCTTGGTAAGCCCTCTTTTACCGAGAGCCTGAAGCAAGAGTGTATCCTTCATCATAGGGTCGCTTTCCATTTCAGACCATCTGAAATAAGCTTCGATGTGTTTACATAATCCTGAAATCACATTAGAAAAAACGTGTTTACTATATGTGGGCCTGATTTTTTTTCTTAAATACTCAGTGTCCATCTTTTTGGCATCAATCCTAGACTTATGTTTTTTGATGTAGTTGATAACTGCTTGGAAATCAGAATTTTCGGAATATCTTGATTTTGAAAATTTGTGAAACAATGACCAGTCTTCGTTGGTGAAAGAAGTTAAATATATACCTAAGGTGTTTGTTTTCAATTGGGAAAAATTAAGTTAATAATTATTATAGTAAATAGCTGTAAAACAGATGTATATGAATGATATATGGGTATAATTAAGTTAAAATTACGATTTTTTTAATTATGTATATAGTTCGATGGGTTTTAGATTTGTATTGTCTTTAATTAGATAGCATGGATGTGCGAATAAATTAACCTCTTATGGCAATTTATTGATCCCCAGCTAGAACACACTCAATTACATTGCATAACGCAGCGATAACCCAACTTTTTTAACGAAAAAGTAAACGGTGCAAAACCTGTAGGCAGACAAAAATCTACTTAAGTTTTATGCCAATTGCTTTGGCTGCATTATCTTTCGGGATAGTGCGGCCTTTCTTAACCAATAAATTGTTTTAAAATGGTATCCAAATCCATGGTCACAATACACCTGCGACCAGTAGGACTCTTGTATGGAATTTCACAAGCAAATAATTGGTCAATTAGCAACTTCATTTCTGGTACTTCCAAATGCTTACCTCTTTTTGTGGCAGCAGAAACGGCCAGTGACCGAGCTAAGTTTTCTTCAATACCCAACTGCAATTCCATATTGGAAACATATTGATCGATCAATTTTTCCATCAAATGGGTAGCGTCATGATTTTCTGCTAGTCCAGCGGGTATTCCATGGATCAGAAAGGTTTTATCGCCAAACTCTTCTATGTCAAACCCTAATGCATTGACCTTTGATAAAATATTTTGCATCACAGTCGCTTTGGCATTGTCCAATTCGATCGTCCTTGGGAATAGTTCCTTCTGAGTTAGTCTTTGATGACTACTCATACTGGCTAGATTTTGTTCATACAAGATCCTTTCGTGTGCGGCTTGTTGATCAATAAGTAAAAAACCAGATTTTATATGACTTAAAATATAGGTGTTGTGTATTTGATAGGGTGCTTTACCTTCTTCGATTTTTGAAATTTCGGCACCATCTTCGGTGCTTATTTTACTTGGGATCGTAAAAGATTGCTGCGCATCCGATGGTTGTGATTCTGATTGGTTTTGCAAACCATCATAAATCTGTTCCCAAGCTTTTAAGTTTGATTTCTCAAAATTTGATTTACCATCACCATAACTTTGGCTTCCTTTTAAATTGTATTCTTGATTAATTTTTCCAAATGATCTAGAATTGTCTATTGGATTACCAAAATTTGTATTGGACCCAAAGTCCAAAGTAGGAGCTACATTATAATGACCTAAAGCATGTTTCGTTGCTACTTTGATATAGTTGTAAATGAGTCGCTCTTCCTCAAATTTAATTTCAGTTTTGGTAGGATGGACATTGATGTCAATTTTGGCTGGATCAACATAAATATACATGACATACAATGGGTAGGCTTCTTTTACAATTAAATCTTCGTACACAGAACGGATGGCATGGTTCAGGTAATTGCTCTTAATGTATCGATCGTTAACAAAGATAAACTGATCTCCTTTTGTTTTTTTTGCTGCCTCTGGTTTACCCACAAATCCAGATATCTTGACAATCTCCGTATCTTCATCTATCGGGACCAACTTGTCGTTGACATTTTTACCTAACACAGCGACAATCCTTTGTCGAAAATTCGATGCAGGTAAATGATATACCTCTTGGGAATTATGATACATCGAGAAGAATATAGAAGGATGTGCCAACGCCACTCTTTTAAATTCTTCAATGATGTGTTTCAATTCTACGGGATCTGATTTCAAGAACTTCCTTCTTGCAGGTACATTAAAAAATAGATTTTTAACCGAAAACATAGTTCCCGATTGGGCTTGACTAGGCTCTTGTTTGGTTACTTTTGATCCTGAAACCAACAATCTTCTACCGATTTCTTCCTCATGTGTTTTAGTTATCATTTCAACATGGGCGATAGCAGCGATTGAGGCTAAGGCTTCTCCTCTAAATCCTTTGGTAGAAATTGAAAATAGATCTGCTGCTTTTTTGATTTTTGAAGTAGCATGTCTTTCAAAACACATCCTTGCATCCGTATCGGACATCCCCTTACCATTATCAATTACCTGAATTAGTGTTTTACCCGCATCTTTTATGATCAGTTTGATTTCTGTACTTTTTGCATCGATGGCATTTTCAATCAATTCTTTCACTACGGATGCAGGACGTTGTATGACCTCACCAGCAGCGATCTGATTGGCAATGTTATCGGGTAGTAATTGTATGATATCAGGCATAATGCGCTTTTCCTCTTTTGCGTGGTTAATGTTTATGCAAAATTATAATTCTCTCGCAATTTATTCTCAGAAAATTAAAGTTGTTCTGATTTAAGATTTATACAAATAAAGCCTTTGACAGTAACACAATAAATATATCTTCGCGGCGTGCAGAATTTAGAGAATCTCTTGAAATTCTATCAAGAGGACGAACGATCTGATTTATTGGCTGCTAAATGTAATGCCTCAACACCTGCCATACTTATGTTAGAAGGTCTGGTTGGTGCACAAGATTGCTTTGTCCTAGCGGCACTTTTTCATAAAACTTCTTTCTCCCAAATTTTTATCGCCAATGATAAAGAAGAAGCTGCCTACTTTCAGAATACCTTAGATTTAATTATTGAAAATCCGAAAGTCCATTTTTTTCCAGACTCTTTCAAAAGACCAATGGCCTACGAAGAGTTGAATAACATGAATGTGTTGGAACGGACAGAGTCCATCAATAAGATTAATCAATATAATGGGGCCAGTCAAATTGTAGTAACCTACCCAGAAGCTATTTTTGAAAAGGTGGTTGATCCCAAATTACTAGATGCAAATAAAATACTGATTGCAAAAGGGGAAGATCTGGATGTGGATACTATAATTGAGGTTTTGGTGGAATATGGTTTTGATAGAGTTGATTTTGTCTACGAACCAGGTCAATTTTCCATTCGAGGTGGAATTGTAGACATCTTCTCTTATGGCAATGAATGGCCTTATCGAATAGAACTATTTGATGAAGAAATTGAGAGTATTAGAACATTTAATCCTACTACTCAATTAAGCCTCAAGAACATTGAACGAGTTTCGATTATACCTAATATAAATAGTGGATTTAAGCAAGAGGAGAAAGTCCCACTATTCAATGTGTTTAATTCTGATACAGTAGTGTGGGTGCGTGATTTTGACATTGTTTTGGATAAACTACAACAATGTTTTGAAAAAACGGAGGCATTTGCCAAGTCGTTGAACATGCATTCAGAAGAAGAGTTAAGAAAAGTATTTGATGAACGAGCTTTCATATATCCCAATGAGATTATGGAAAGTTTGGAAGCTTTCAATATTGTAATTTCAAAAAAATCGCAGCTACCTATTGATGTAGATGCGACCATTGTCTATGATTCCAAACCACAGCCTGCTTTCAATAAAAACTTCAAATTATTGATTGAAAATCTAGAATGGAATGAAAAAGAAGGATTGACTACCTACTTATTTACAGATAGTACAAAACAGATAGAGCGTTTTTATTCCATATTTGAAGATTTAGAAGCGAATGTTCATTTTCACCCAGTTAATAAGTCTATTTATGAAGGGTTTATTGATAAGGAATTAAAGATCGCTTGTTATACAGATCATCAAATTTTCGAACGTTTTCACCGATATAAACTAAAAAAAGGATTTACTCGCGAACAGGCCATGAATCTAAAAATGCTTCGAGAGTTGCAGTCGGGTGATTTTGTTACTCATATCGACCATGGCGTAGGAAAATATAGCGGACTAGAAAAGATTGATATCAATGGTAAAACCCAAGAGTCAGTTCGTTTGATCTATCTCAACAATGATATTCTATATGTAAGTATTAACTCTCTGCATAAGATCAGCAAATTTGTTGGTAAAGATGGTAAACCACCAAAACTAAATAAAATTGGTGGAGATGCCTGGAAGTCACTGAAAAGAAAGACCAAGAAAAAAGTAAAAGATATAGCCAAGGAATTAATCAAGCTGTATGCGAAACGAAAGGCATCTAAAGGGCATGCATTTCCACCTGACGGGTATTTGCAAAATGAATTGGAAGCCTCTTTTATTTATGAGGATACACCAGATCAATTGACTGCTACGGTCAGTATGAAAGAAGATATGATGGCAGAACATCCCATGGATCGATTGATTTGTGGGGATGTAGGTTTTGGCAAGACGGAGGTTGCTCTTCGTGGTGCATTCAAGGCCATTGTTGGTGGTAAGCAGGTGGCAGTTTTAGTACCGACCACTATATTAGCACTCCAACATTATAAGACATTCAACGAAAGAATGAAAGATTTTGGAGTATCCGTAGATTTCTTGAATCGATTCAAATCAACAAAACAAAAGAAAGAGATTTTTGCGAAAATGGCGGATGGTTCATTAGATCTAGTCATTGGTACTCATGCATTATTAAACAAAGATGTCCGGTTCAAGGATTTAGGCTTATTGGTCATTGACGAGGAACAAAAATTTGGAGTAGCTGCAAAGGAAAAGTTGAGAAATCTAAAAGTAAATGTAGATACATTGACCTTAACCGCGACACCAATTCCAAGGACGTTGCAGTTTTCACTTATGGCAGCAAGAGACTTGTCGATTATTCGGACTCCTCCTCCAAACAGACAACCCATTCACACTGAACGTAGGATTTTTAATGATGAATTAATAAGAGATGCGATTTATTATGAAGTGAATAGAGGTGGTCAAGTCTTTTTTGTACACAATAGAGTTAAGAGTTTGCCAGATATTGCAGCTATGGTTCAACGATTATGTCCAGATATTTCTGTCCAGACTGCTCATGGACAAATGGACGCAAGAAAGTTGGAAGAAAAACTGGTTTCATTTATTGCGGGCAAATACGATGTGCTCATCTGTACAAATATAATTGAGACTGGATTAGACATAGCAAATGCCAATACAATTATTATCAATAATGCGCATCAATTTGGAATGAGTGACCTTCATCAATTGCGAGGTAGGGTAGGGCGTTCGAATCGAAAAGCGTATTGTTACTTATTTGCTCCACCATTATCTGTACTGACATCGGAAGCAAGAAAGAGAATAAAAACTTTGGAAGAATTTTCAGATTTGGGAAGTGGATTTCATATTGCGATGAGAGATTTGGATATCCGTGGAGCTGGGAATCTATTAGGAGGAGAGCAGAGTGGATTTATTAGTGATATTGGATTTGATACCTTTCAAAAGATTTTGGAAGAGGCTGTGGTTGAGTTGAAAGAGACAGAGTTTAAGGAAGTCTACAAAGATGAAATGGCAAAACAACAGGATCGTGATTATGTCAGAGATGTGGAAGTAGAAACGGATGTAGAAATGCTCATTCCAGATGCCTACATACATAATATTCAGGAACGACTATTATTGTACACTCAATTAGATAGTATTGATGGGGAAGAAAAATTAACGGTATTCATTGATTCAATGAAAGATCGTTTTGGTACCATTCCAAAGCCAGTAAATGAATTGTTTGATGGATTGCGGGTACGATGGATTTGTAAAAAGTTGGGTTTTGAACGATTGTCTTTAAAGGGGAATAAACTCAGGTGTTATTTTATTGGAAATCCACAGTCCTCTTTTTTTGAAACCGAATTATTTCAAAAAATAATTGGTTTTGTTTCTGTGGAAGGGCAATTAAAAGGGTATACGTTAAAACAATCTAGAAATTACTTGATTCTTATAAAAGATGGAGTACATGGATTGAAAAAGGCAAGGAAATTATTGCAAGAGTTGCATGCTATGGTGAGCGGGGATACTGTAGCTAAGTAAAATTCTATAACTATGTAATTGGTAAACTCTTTAAAGGCTATACTGCAACCGCATCACCACTTCCCACATAAAAAGAAAGACTACCTTTTTTTGGTTCAATTTAATTTAGGGTGATTCAGGAGTTTATAAATTATTACTGAATATCCCTAATTTAATGAGTTTTTTGCCAACAAGTTATTTAAGAGCTATTTTCTAAATATACCTAAATAAAAATCCGCATCTGAAATATCGAAATATTCAAACACGGATTATAACAAGAATTAATCTTAACTGGAAAATGCAATCGCAAATTTCTTAGAAATCAAAATCTATTTCATTATCGTCGTCGTCATGATCGTAATAGCCAAATCCACCAAATCTAAATGTTAGAGCTCCGAATGGACTGCTGAAACTATCGTTATCCAAACCTTCAGGTAAAGTGTTTACTCCATCTACATAACGATACCCTCCTGTAAACCCTAATTTGAACCAATGGGTAATATTCAATTCAAATCCAAGTTCTGGTGTTAAGACTAAAACGTTGTCTGAGAATTTTTTGTCCCCATCACTATCTATTAAGTTTGTTTCGCCCCATCCTAATTTGAAGCTGGAATATAAGTGAACGATTTTATGTTGTGGTACAGCAAATCCAAACCACAAACCTCCATGTCCAAATTCAATATCATGAGGTTCAAGTCCAATATTAAAATTGGGAGCATCGGTCCCCATTCCATATCCTCCAAAGAAAAAATTATTCAAGATTAAAGCTCCACCACCACCAACGTCAGCGACAGTTTCTCCATTAATGGAGGAAACTTCTAGAAGAGGGCCACCAAAGCCACCAATTCTATTGATGTTGCCAAAAAGTGTTTCTTCTCTGTCTTGGCTAAATGAACTAAATCCAATTAAACAGAGCGCAAAAATTTGTATAGTTGTTTTCATTTGTTTTCATATTTAGTTAGAGCTGTGAAGAACGCAACAAACTATGAATTTTAATAAATCAATCTCTGAAGATAAAGATTTTTTCGACGAGCCGACAAAAGGGAATGGTGAATGGATGTATTTACCCGCTAATAAAGTTATTTGTCAGAATGATTTATTTGATGTCTATAACTCGGATCATTGCGATGTGAGGGATGTCATCTTCAAGGTATTCTTGACCTACAGTTTTAAATCCAAGGTTGGCATAGAATTTTGTGATGTAGGTTTGAGCTGAAAGTTTTATTGCGTGTTGAGGCCATTGTTTTTCGCAGTGATCGATAGAAAATTGCATGAGTGGGTTTCCCATTTTTTTTCCTCGAATTGCTTCAGATGTAATTACTCTTCCAATGGAAGAATATCCTTCGTACGACACCCCAGGTGGAACGATTCTGGTATAGGCTTGAAGGACTCCATGATCATCTTTTCCTAATATATGATAAGACACTTGATCTTTATCGTCAGTATCTAGGTAGGGACAATTTTGTTCCACTACAAAAACTTCTTGTCTCAGTTTCAAGATTTCATACAATTGATCTAACGTCAATTTATAAAAAGGAATACATTCAAAATGGAGCATTATTATAATTTTGAGTGGATTATCGAGAAGCACATCTTACACAACGAGTACTTTCGGGCATGTACATCAAACGCAATGCTTGGATAGGTCGTTTACAAAAAGCACATAGACCAAAATCTTTCTCATCAACCTTAATCAATGCAACTCTAAGTTTTGTCAATTTTGATTTTTTTGTTCTAAGAGCAGCTTCCATAACAGACTTATTATTTATTGCATCCATTCTACTTACTCGACCAATACTATTTTCAGGTGTAATCGGTTGAGTCAATTTCTCAATTTCGATGATATCCTTTTCCGATTTTGTGATTTCGGCAATAATTTTCTTTTTTAATTCTACTCTGTCCTTATCTGTCATACCCGTTTGCTTTATGAATCAATGAAAAGTCAATCTTTTCAATTAAAACAGGGAATTCAAATTTAAACTAAAAAACGAGTTTTGTAGCATTTGAGAAAATAAATGCGCTTTAGGCATTCAATGATACGTTGGATGTAACAGGTAGGATAGTCTAAATTATGAAGAAAGGCCCACTAGGTACAAAAATAGTTCAATAGTAATCAAGCTGGGTATTGCACATAATTTCTAGGCGTCTCCCAAAGGGTTACTCTGATATCAAATCTATCTTCAATGTGCTCTCTTAATATGTTATAAATTACGAAGCAGATGTTTTCTGCAGTTGGATTTAAATTTTTGAATTCTGGAACTTCCAAATTTAAATTTTTATGATCCAGCTTTTTTTCAACATACTCCTTGATAATGTCTTTCAATACTTTCAAATCATAAAGATATCCTGTGTCTGGATCAACTTCGCCAGTAAGTTTTACTTCCAAATCGTAATTGTGCCCATGATATAGAGGGTTGTTGCACAAACCAAAGACTTCTTTATTTTTTTCATCGCTCCAGGTATTATTATGTAATCTATGGGCGGCATTAAAGTGAGCTTTTCTGAAGGCTGATATTCGCATAAAAGAATTATTTTTTGTGAAACAATCTGAAGGATGTAAAAGTTCTAAGAAGAGGATATGATTAAATATATGGTCTTAACATTCCCTTTGCAATCATTTTGATCTATTTTTAGTTATTTACATGGAATTAGAGTATTAATATTGATCCATTACGTTCAATTATTAGTTTTACACATTGAAAATATTGATTTACAGTATGAAAAAAACATTTCTATCCTTCTGCTTTTTACTCTTGGTATCATTTTCTGTTTCGGCTTCCTACATATTATTGCCAATGGATTATGAAGGGCAGAGAAACCATTTAAAAGCATATGGAATTACGTATTGGATTTTAGATAATGGCTTGCCTGCTTATTGGTTGTTGAACTATAAAGGAGGAAGTTTTGCTTTTGAACACAACAAAAGATTCGAGGCGGAATGTAAGGTCAGAGGTGTTTCATATGAAGTAATATCTAATGCTCAATTTGCTCAAATTAGAACTTCAATTAGTGATAAGGAAAAGAATCAAGAAGTTATAAAATTGGAACAGGCTCCTAAAATTGCAGTTTATACCCCAGATTTTAATTCTAAAGGGGAAAAAATCCAACCTTGGGACGATGCTGTTACCCTAGTTCTTACTTATGCTGAAATTCCATACGAAACGGTATATGACAGAGAAGTGCTCGAAGATAAGTTGGCAGAATACGATTGGTTGCATTTGCATCATGAAGATTTTACAGGACAATATGGGAAGTTTTATGGTTCGCAAGGAGGTCAACCTTGGTATAAAGCAAATCAGAAGAAAATGGAATCTCTAGCCAGCGAATTGGGATTTGAAAAGGTGTCCCAATTAAAATTAGCAGTAGCTAAGAGGTTGAAGGAGTATATAGAAGGAGGTGGTTTTCTTTTTGCTATGTGTTCCGCTACGGATACTTATGATATTGCCTTGGCTGCTGAAGGATTAGATATTTGTGCTAGTATTTATGATGGAGATGATGCAGACCCAAATGCCCAATCAAAATTGAATTTTGACAATACGCTAGCATTTAGAAATTTTGACATTGTAAAGAATCCGCTTACCTATGAGCATTCTACAATTGATAATAAAAATAGAAGAATTACTCCTGAAACAGATTATTTTAAATTATTTGAATTTTCTGCTAAATGGGATCCTGTACCGACTATGCTTTGTCAAAATCATACATTGACAGTTAAGGGATTTATGGGGCAGTCTACAGCGTTTAGGAAAGAGAATATCAAGCCTGAGATATTAATTTTAGGTGATAATAAGGCAGCTAACGAAGCCAGATATATTCATGGAACATATGGCTATGGAACTTGGACTTTTTATGGAGGACATGATCCAGAAGATTATAGACATTATGTAAAGGACCCAGAAACAGATTTGAATTTGCACCCAAATAGTCCAGGCTATAGATTAATCCTTAATAATATTTTGTTCCCTGCAGCAGAGAAGAAAAAGAGAAAAACATAAGCGATTGCTCAAATAGAAAAGCCTCTTGCCAAAATATCTGGCAAGAGGCTTTTTAGTTTTCAGTCCTTTGATTTTTTTGACTGTTCTTGTATTAATTTGTGATGACCAATTTACCTTGATGTATATTTCCATTTTCGGATTCAATAAGAACGACATAAATCCCAGGCGCTAGACCTTCTAAGGAAAGATTGTTGTTTCTGACAGTTGTAAAGTTTTTTAGTTCTCTACCAGATATGGAAAGTACCGATGCTTTATTAATCCCACCGTCTACATTAAAATAAATAGATTGATTCATGGATACTGGGTTAGGAGTAAACGCCAAAGAGGATTCGTTACCTGATATATCTAACGTTGACGTAGGTGATTCTACTTTATATTTGTTAATGTGTCCACCTCTCTGAGCCATCCAGATTACATTGTCTTCATCTCTAAATGAGCTGATAGTTTGGCTACAAAATTTATCCATTGGTACAAAAGTTTGTCCACCATCCGTAGATTCATAAAAATTAGTTTGAGACTCATTGGAAGTGGTGTAAACGATTTGTTCTGCAGAAATGAAATGTAGATTTCGAATATCGTAACCCGTTGAGATTTTACTGGTAGTTATTCCTCCATCGGTGGTTAAATGCAGATCTAAACCAGTTGAAGCTAGGGCAGTATTATCATCCAAAAAAGCTAAATGTCTAACATTTATGTCAGCACCAAAACTTTCAATATCCCAGGTATCACCTGAGTCTGTACTGGTATACATTATGCCATCTTGACCAGGAATGAAAATTTTCCCTGAAGGCGATTGAGCAATCATATAATTGTGATTTGGTATAAATGCTTTGGTCTCCCAAGTCATTCCACCATCTGTTGATTTTACAATTGACCTTTCTGAAAAACCGTACCTCAAACCAATGAAATAATCTCCTTCTTTGTTGTAATGCATTACATCGAGACTGACTGGAGCAGAATGAATAGCTTGGTCATTTTCAATTATTGTAACGGAACTATTACTTGCTACTACATATTTATTTTGAGAAATAATAGCCACGGACTGCATGTAATCATCATACGCATATCCAGGCACGTCTTGAATGGACCAGTTTTCTCCACCGTCTTCAGTTTTTATGATAGAGTTATTCCCACCGACAGCAATTCCTAGACCACTTGGGTGTATTTCAATATCTTCTAAATGTTCTCTGTTATATTCATTTAAGTTGATGAATGATTGACCAAAATCTTCAGTTTTTATCACCATTGAAGAACGACCTGCAAAGTATACAGTACCATCTTCAGAGATGAAACTCGCAAAAATGAGATCAAATGTACCATCATCTGGGATTGGAATATAAGTAGATGTTTGTCCTCCATCCGTTGAAACATAAATTCTATTTGTATTAACTGTCATAATTACATCAGGGCCATAACCTCTTACACCAATATTCTCGGGCAATTCTTCTAGCTCAGTATACGTAGCTCCCCCATCTGTAGTTTTAATTGGGTAAGTGAAATTTTGAATTGTAAAATATCCTAAATCATCAGTTACCATATCAAATGAATAAATGCGATTCATAAAGTCATTTACAGTCTCAAGTTCACTGGTAGTAAGATTTACTCTTAAGAGAACCCCATACAATGAACCCATATGAATATAGTTTTCCGTGATGTCGGATACTACAACAGCATCATTCTCAAAATTAAAATCTGCTACTTTCTCCCATTCATATTCTCCAACTTTGGCTCTGTGTAAATTTAGGTTTGATGTAACATATATGTACTCTTCATCTACCTCGATCGTTCGGTAATTTCCTGAAGATAGATAGAGAGACGATGAACTTATTTCTTCAAAAGAAAGGTCATTGCTATCAAAAATGTAGATTCCATCATTAAATTGATAAAAGGCCATTTCACCATTGGTCCCTGGTACCACTTTGATACTTTTCGCATAGTCTTCAATCGAAATCGTAGTCCATGTCTGACCGGCATCTTTTGAGATTAATGCAGTGTTACAATCACCTGCAGAATAGATATAGTTACCTTCTACCGCCATTGCATTTAATTCTGTGTATGGTACTTTTGGGAAGACAGAATCTTCAGATTGGCAAATCGCAAATTGTTGAATACAAAGGAAAAGGAGTAATAATTTTTTCATATCGTTTAGGTTTTGGTACAAACATAAAGGGTTAGGTTTCTATATTTATCACCCTAAAAGGTGATTTAATCAACTATCCGAGTACTTTTTTGTCTTAATAGTGATCAAGGAAAGCAAATGGCAAGAAGTTTAGCATCAATTAAGGATAAAAATACGATTGACTGGAAAGGAGGATTTAGTGCTCTAAAGTATTTACCGAGATTCTTTAAAGAAATTTATACGAGTAGTAAGGCTGCTTTTTTATTAAATATTATTTCTAGAATGGTCAATGCAATGTCTCCCATTGTAATGCTTTTTATAGGTAAGTTATTGATTGATGAGATTATCCTCCAATCGAATGCTCAAGTAGCAGACTACAATAAAGTTTGGTGGTTTGTTGGTCTAGAACTTGGTATTGCGATTGTTTCCGATGTGATAAATAGAGTAATTTCATTAACGGATGGACTGATCGGAGATCAATATTCCAATTATTCTTCGGTGTTGATTATCCGAAAAACAAAGGATTTGAGTATAAGTCAATTAGAGGACTCTGAATTATATGATAAATTGGAAAGAGCTCGAACACAAACAAGCGGTAGAGTGAGTCTGATGTCTAACACATTGAGTCAAGTGCAAAGTCTGATTGTTATTATTTCGCTGATTGCAGGTCTTGTCTATTTTGAACCTTGGCTTATTTTAATATTAATCTTGAGTATTATTCCTGCATTTATGAATGAGCTGAAATTCAGTTCAAGTAAATATTCTATAGCAAGAAGCTGGACTTCGGAGCGGAGGGAATTGGATTATTTGAGGTATATCGGAGCCAATGATACGACTGCGAAGGAAATGAAGTTATTTGGATTGGTAGATTTCATTGCCGACCGATTTCAAAGGCTTTCTAATCAATATTACTTAATCAATAGAAAATTGGCGATCAACAGGACCATTCTTGGATCCATTTTTAATTTATTGGGGACAATCAGTTATTATGGAGCATATGTCTTAATTATTGTCAGAGCAGTAAGTGGAGTAATAACTATAGGAGATCTCACTTTTTTGAGCGGGTCATTCAATCGTTTGAGGAATAGCTTACAGAGCAACTTTTCAAAATTTACAAGGATTGCTGAGAGTGCATTGTACCTAAAAGATTATTTTGACTTTATAGATATTGAAGTGGAGCACTTTAATCAAAATGATCATCAAGGTCAGATTATAATAGACAAAGAGTTTGAGTTCAAGAATGTGACATTTTCGTACCCTGGGTCAGATGAGAAAGTGCTGAATGGTGTTTCTTTTACGCTACATGCAGGGGAGAAAATGGCTTTTGTTGGGCAAAATGGAGCAGGGAAGACAACATTGATTAAGCTATTACTTCGTTTTTATGAACCAGATTCAGGACAAATACTCTTGGATGGGATTGATATATCAACGTATGATAAAGTCCAATATCAACAACTTTTTGGTGTGATATTTCAGGATTTCATACGATATGAATTTAATGTAAAAGAAAATATTGGGGTAGGAGATATTTCTCAAATTGATAATATCGAAGCCATCGAAGAAGCCGCAAGAAGATCCTTAGCCGATGAAGTGGTAGCGGAAATGACTCGAGGATATGAGCAACAATTAGGAAGACGCTTTGCAAAGGGAAAAAACTTATCTGGCGGTCAATGGCAAAAAATTGCTTTAGCCAGAGCCTATATGAAAAATGCAAAAGTATTGGTGCTGGATGAACCTACTTCTGCTTTGGATGCAAGAGCAGAATATGAGGCATTTCAGCGGTTTATGGGTTTGACGGAGGGGAAGACAAGTATCATCATTTCTCATAGGTTTTCCACAGTTAGAATGGCAGATAGGATTTTGGTGTTAAAAGATGGGTTGGTTTCAGAAATTGGAACACATGAACAATTGATGGAAAATAATGCTTTATATGCTGAGTTGTTTACGTTGCAAGCTCAAGGATATCTTTAAGACACCATTCCAGTGTATTGTGACACTATTTTTACTTTAAAAGTCCTATTTGCGTCATAGGAATATTGGATTAGTATTTACCTTGAAGGCTCCATTTATAAATAAAACTTCAGAACAGAATGATTTTAAGATTACTAACTTTTTTGTTTTTTATTGCTTTGGGAGCCACCTCTTTAAAAGCTCAGAATGATTTTGATGTATCAATTAGAGGAAAGATTTATTCCCCTCAGCCCAATATTGCTGGATTTGAACCCTCAGAAGTTAATCCTTTAGATATTGTAGCCAATAGATATTATCGATTCATTCAGTTTAATGATGTTCTCAGCTCTGAAGCTATTTCTGAACTAAAGCAAAATGGCATTCATGTTTTGTCATTTATTCCACCACAGACCTATATCGTATCAATTCAAACAACTACCACAAAATCTAAATTGGAACAACTCAATGTACGATCGATATGGGAGATAACAGCGGAGCAACGCATCGTAGATGATATTAGAAACCGAAGTTTGCCAGATTGGGCAATTGACGGCAAGAAAGCAAAATTGTTGGTTAAATATTATAAAGATCTAGATCAAGATGTGGTGATTGATTTATTGAAGAAAGAAAAAATTGAGGTGATTGAATACAATGGATATAACAATTTTTTACAGATATCTACAGATTTGGATCGATTGGACGAATTGAATGACCTTGCATTTTTGGAAAATGTAGAACCTATTTTGGGACCAGGGATAAAAGAAGATCTTAGGGCACGTGCGTTGCATAGAGTAAATAAACTTGACCCCAATTTTGTGGGAGGACGAGAGTATACGGGAGAAGGAGTAACGGTTTTAGTAAGAGATGATGGGTTCCTATTTGATCATATTGATTTCAGTGGAAGATTGGATCAGTCTTTTTCTACACCTTCAACTGGTGGTCATGGGGATGGAGTGGCAGGAATTTTAGCTGGAGCTGGAAATTTAGAACCCTTATATAAAGGAATGGCTCATGAAAGTTTTGTGTATGTCAAAAGATATGTTGGTAGTTTTTTGGATGAGACCATGTCTTTATTTTTCAACAGAGATGCAATTGTTACCAACTCTTCTTATGGTCAAGTATGTAATATTGGCTATACGAATGCAGCCCAAACAGTAGATCAACAAACCTATGAAAATCCCACATTAATGCATGTTTTTTCTGCAGGAAACAGCGGACAAGGAGTTCTAGATAATAACGATAACCTTGTTGAATGTGGGTACGGTGCCGGTTTGGTATGGGGAAACATTACAGGAGGACATAAACAAGGTAAAAACGTAATTGCAACCGCAAATTTGAGCCCTAGAGGAGAGATCATGAATTCTAGTAGCCGAGGACCAGCATATGACGGTAGAATAAAACCAGATATTGCAGCGAACGGACATAATCATATCTCGACTGCAGAATCCAATGATTACATATCTTTTAGTGGGACTTCGGGTGCCGCACCCGTCATAGCTGGAGCCATGGCTATGTTGCACCAAGCATATAAAATCAACCATGGAGAACGAGCAAAGGCTCCATTATTAAAAGCTATGATGCTAAATACAGCAACCGATTTGGGTAATAAGGGCCCAGATTTTATACATGGATGGGGCTCATTAAATGCGCATAGAGCCGTTTTGGGAATTGAAGAAGGGAGATTTTTGAACGCAATTATTAACCAAGACGAACAAAAAACACACACGATAACTATTCCTGAAAATGTAGCAGAAGTTAGAATAATGACTTACTGGCCGGATCCAGAAGCTTCTTCTTTTAGTTCTGTAGCTTTAATAAATGATTTGAATACTGTGTTGAAATCACCAGATGATACGGAATTTATGCCATGGGTTTTAGATCCTACTCCCGACCCAAACATATTGAGTTTGCCTGCTAGCAAAGGCGTAGATAATCTGAATAATATGGAGCAAATAGCTATAGATAATCCATCTGCGGGGGACTATACCTTAGAAATTAATGGAGATCAAGTGCCTTTTGGTACGAATGAATATTTTATAGTTTGGGAGTTTAAGATGAATGAGATTGATATTATGTTTCCAGATGGAGGTGAAACCTTGAATCAACGAACAACAGAAACGATTCATTGGGAAGCAGCTGGTGATGTTGGCCAGTTTACACTAACATTTATTGATGAACAAGGTAATGAAAGTGCTATCGGTACGGCTAGTGGAAATGCAAGGACTTTTCAATGGCTTACCCCTGAAGGATTTAGTGAAAAGTCAAAAATTCGCATTGAACGAAATGGGCTAATGGATGAAAGTACCGATTACTTTTTGTTGGCAAATATTCCAAAGAACTTGGAAGTTACCTTTGATGATAATAGAAAGGCAACAATGATAAATTGGGAGTCAGACTCCATTCCAGTGAGTTTTAATATATATGCTCAAGGGGAGTTTGTTATGGAGAAAAAAGTTACAGTTGAGGGCAATAGTTATGAATTCCCAGATGATCCAGAAAACCAATTTCAATGGTTTTCCGTGAGTGCAAATTATCAAGATGGTACAGAAGGGAGAAGGACTAGAGCAGTCTCAACTACTCCTAATCCAATTGCGGTAGTTGTTAATAATAAAGATAATAAGCCCTGTGTCAATCAACCTATTGTCTTTGAATCTTTATCCACGGATACCTTATTGAGGTATACTTGGAATTTTGGTTCAAATGCTGAGCCAAGTGAAGCAAATACTCCTGGCCCACATACAGTTTTCTATACGAAGGCTCAACCGACAGCTGGAATTATGGTAGTTGCCAATGACGGTGGAGAAGATGATTCATTTTTTGCAATATTCCCTCAATCAGACCTTGAATCAAAAGAGTCTGAACTTATCAATGAAGGTGGAGGCACATATACATTCAAATCAAAAATAGTCGGGGCCAATACCTACACTTGGGATTTTGGAGATGGTAATACCGGAAGTGGAAAGACAGTGTCTCATACGTATGAGGAATCAGGTACGTTTACAGTAATATTGGATGCCGAAAATTCATGTGGGAGTATAACGGAAATGTCAGAGGTAAGTATAAACTTAACTAATGTAAAAGATTTAACCGTTGAAGATTTTGTGATTTCACCCAACCCAAATCAAGGTGATTTCTACATTACGCTGCCTGATGTAGAAGGAAATGAGTTGAACATTGATTTGATATCAATTGATGGGAAATTATTAGATTCTAAAAGGATATTAAATGGAAGCTCAGGACAAGTAGTCGCTTGGAATGGAATTCAGACTGGTGTGTATGTTATGAAATTTAGACTAGGACTGAAAGAAATATCAACAAAAATTGTAGTGAACTAAATTCTTACCTATTTGCAAAGGGACTTATACTATTGTACGGAAAGGGAGATTTGCCTTATTCCTTCTAGTGTAAGTTCTTTATCAATTTGATCAAATTCTGATTTAAGTTCTTCGATGACGGTACTCAATCCACCAGTAGCGACGATGAGGTATGGGCCATCTAGTTCTTTTTGTATTCTTGACAGAATTTCTTTGACCAATCCAACAAAACCATAAAAAACACCTGCTCGAATTGCGGAAGATGTACTTGTACCTATAGCAGAAACAGGAACTTTTACTTCAATTTCTGGAAGTTGAGCCGTATTTCCAGATAATGTGGATATGATAGTTTTAAGTCCAGGAGCGATGGTCACCCCTTCTATCCCGCTATCTTTTTTTACAATAGTGAAGGTCAATGCAGTTCCAAAATCTACTATTATTGAATTTTGTTTGATTTGATTTTTGGCGACGAAGGCATTTGCAACGATATCAGAACCAATCTCATAGATTTTAGGAATTTTCATATCCAATTTTTTGAAAACTTTCGGACTTAAAATCAATGGCTCAAATCGAATATTGGATATAAACGCCTCATGAATAAGATCTGTAACATCTGGTACCACACTACTGATCGCCGCATTTTCTATCTTGCCAGCTGGGATTTCCCATTCTAATAACAAATCTCGAATTCCCGTTTCATAGAAGATTTTGGGTTGTATTTGTTTGGTGTCATATCGATACTGATACTTCCATTGTTCACCATCATGAATTGCTATGACGATATTACTATTTCCTATATCTGCTACTAAAAACATGGTTTTAATCTTTAATTTTGATATTGAACAATTCTGATAATTTATGAAGGTGTTTTAAATATTCCGTTAGCCTAAATTCAGTAAGCAAGCCAACACCAAATTCAATCATGGCCATAAGAACAATTGGTATGCAAGTGGCTCCAATTAGCCCTTTTTCTCTATGGAAGATACCCATGAATGCAATCAAACAACCGAATAAAATGGTGTAAATATACCTTCTTCTATTTTTTTTCTTTTTTAATACGCGCCATCGTGTGTACCTTCTTTCGTCTTTAATTTCTTCTCTACTGAGTTGATCATGATTTTTGTAGAATCTATATCTGCTGAAGTACAAATAAATCATAACAGCTCCTTTGCCCAACATATAAATAGAAAATATACTTAAACCAATAGACAAATAGAAAAACCCCAAACGTTCTGTAAAAAAGTAAAAGCTTGCTGCTGTTAACACACCACAAACACCAATAAAGAGATAGAAACTACCTGCATACACATCCCCTTCGTATATAATTTTAGTTTTTTTAGCTGTGTTTTCCAAAGAAGTTTTGCTTAGTTATGATTTGATTGAGTCTGATATCCGTAAATCTAATACAGTCTTACCGTAAATGAAAGACAAATGAGATTAATCTATCTAAAGATATAAAACACAATCCATCTGTTCAGTTGATCAATAAGTAAATCAATTCTTATTGAATTAATTCCTATTATTTTTATTAGGTTAGAGTATTCAAGAAATAATGTATAGAAAATGGTTATTCGAAAAGCTACAAAAAACGATTTGCAGGGTATATATCAATTAGTGAAGGAACTAGCAATATTTGAAGAAGAGGCAGATGCTGTAAAATCTACAATTAGCGATTATGAGAAAGCATTTGATGAAAAATTGATCAGTGCCCATGTGGCTGATTTAGATGGAGTTATTGTTGGGATGGCTTTATACTATATGACGTTTTCCACATGGAAAGGGCATATGCTTTATTTAGAAGATTTTTATGTCTCTACTCGGCACAGGTCGAAAGGGCTGGGTCAGCAGCTGTTTGATGCTTTTGTCAATGAAGCAAAAGAAAGAGGATGCAAAATGGTGAAATGGGAGGTGTTGGATTGGAACAAAGAAGCGATCAAATTCTATGAAAGAAACGGAGCCATTATTGAAAAACAATGGTGGGACGGGAAAATTATATTTTGACACCTAGATCATCGAAGCAACTTCTGTTCTATTAAATACGTTTAATGATTGATGACCAAATTTTAATGCTTTGAAAATCAACCAAAATTTAAGCAAGTTATATTATTCCATCGGTGAAGTGGCTGAAATGTTTGATGTAAGTAACTCATTGATTCGTTATTGGGAAACAGAATTTAAAGTTCTTAAGCCTACGAAAAACCGTAAGGGTGACCGTAGATTTATGGTAAAGGATATTCGAACACTAGAAAAAATTTACACCCTTGTCAAGGAAAGAGGCTTCACCTTGGAAGGAGCCAAAAAAGAGATGAAAAGTAAATCTCAAAATCCAACAGAAGTGATATCGAAATTGAGAAAAACTCGAGATAAATTGGAAGGAATATTAAAATTAATGGATGCTTAGAGGGTGATGGTATGGTCACAAAATCGAAAATCATCCAAGTCATTTGACGCTACAATAATAGACCTATCGTTCAATTCTTCTTCAAGTAATGAATAAAACCAGTCCTTATTGGTATTATCTAAATAGGAAGTAGGCTCATCCAGCAATAACAATTTGGAATCCGTGAAAAGTGCGATGGCCAATTGTAATCTTTGTTTCATTCCAGAGGAGTAAAACTGAATTTGTTTGCCTTTATTCCCCTTCAGGTTTACTTTGTCAATAAATTGATTCACATCCATTTGTTTTCGAATTTTTTTAAACTTAGTATGGAATAGAAACATTTCCTCTGCGTCATACTCTTGGATCAAATCTGTATAAGGAGCGGCCATACTAATGTACTGGTACATGTCTGACCGATCTACTTTTTTCTGATTCAATTCATAAGAAATAGATCCTTCACTTGGAGAGAGGTAGCCACTTAGCAATTTTATAAGTGTTGATTTGCCACTCCCGTTTATGCCATTAATTCCAGTGATAGAGTTGGAAGTAAATACATGATTCATGTCACGAATGATCCAGTCATATAAGTACCTCTTGGATAAGTTTTCTAGTGTGATTTTCATGGATGTCAACGAGATGAAAGAAATGACAAATGTATGAAACAGCATTTAATCTGCTGTTACAATATACTTCTAGCTCATTAGGAGCTGATTTGTCGAAAGCCTTTCATCACACCTCTGTCTGTTTTATTGATAAAAGCTAAAATTTGTTCTCTTTCACCGCTAGCATCGATAGTGGTTTCAATGATTCTTACTGCTTGCCTGGTATTGTATCCTTTAACAAAGAGAATTCTATAAATATCTTGAATATGATTAATTTGCTTATTAGAGAATCCTTTTCGACGCAGTCCAATAGAATTGATTCCTGCGTAGGATAAAGGCTCCCTTGCAGCTTTTACAAATGGAGGAACATCTTTCCTAACTAAGGAACCACCTCCAATCATACTATAATCTCCAATTTTTACAAATTGATGCACTGCAGACATGCCTCCTAAGATAACATATCGTCCAGTTTCTACATGACCAGCAAGATTTACATTATTCACCAGTACATTATGTTCTCCTATAATACAATCGTGTGCCACATGGACATACGCCATGAGCAATGTATTGTCTTTGATATGAGTCTTGAAGTTTGCTTTAGTCCCTCTGTTTAAGGTGCAATATTCCCGAACGATAACATTGTTTCCTATTTCAAGCAATGATTCTTCACCTGCAAATTTTAAGTCTTGAGGGATAGAGCCTAGAACAGATCCTGGAAATATTTTAGAATTGCTACCAATCCTAGTTCCATTCATAATCGTTACATGCGAACCAATCCAGCAATTTTCACCAATCTCAACATCTTCTTCTATTACAGTAAATGGCTCTACTACAACGCCTTTGCCGATTTGAGCTTTTGGATGTACCTGACTTAAGTTACTTATTGACATTTAACTTCTTTTGATGATCTGTGCGGTCAGTTCTCCTTCAGAGACGATATTGTTTCCTACGTATGCCGTGCCTTGCATATGAACAATTCCTCTTCTAATGGGTGATAATAATTCCATTTTTAGAATCACCGTATCTCCAGGAACGACCATTCTCTTAAATTTCACATTGTCCATTTTTAAGAAGTAGGTGTCCCAGTCTGATGGATCTTCTTGGCTATGTAAAGCCAAAATTCCACCTGTTTGAGCCAAGGCTTCCATTTGGAGTACTCCAGGAAATACTGGGTTTCCTGGGAAATGTCCTTGGAAAAAGTTTTCGTTGCCAGTTACATTTTTGACACCAACAACAAGATTTTCCTCCAATTGAATTACTTTGTCTACCATTAAAAATGGATACCTATGAGGAAGTAGTTTTTTTACTTCTTCAATGGAATAGATAGGTTTAGCATTAGGGTCATATTTCGGTTTGCCTTTTAATTTTCTAGCTTGAAGTATTTGCTTTTTAATGATTTTAGCAAACTCGATATTGCTTTTATGCCCAGGTCTAGTCGCTACTATTTTACCCTTGATCGGTTTTCCTACCAGTGCTAGATCACCAATCACATCGAGTAATTTGTGTCTTGCTGGTTCATTGGAAAACTTTAGATCTGACTTATTTACAATCCCTTCCATATTGAATTCGATTTCAGGAATTTCAATTTTTTGAGCTATGGTATCTAAGCTTTCTTGCGTAATTTTTTCGTTGGCTATAACGATGGCATTTTCAAGATCCCCTCCCTTTATGAGGTCTTGATCGATAAGGTTAACCAACTCATGTACAAATACAAAAGTTTTGCAAGGGGCAATTTCTGATTCATATTTTGAAAGGTCATCCAGTTCAGCGTATTGTTGTCCCAATACTGGAGAATCAAAATCAATCATGGTAGTCACTTCGTAATGATCTGATGGCATCAAGACCAGTTCTGCTCCACTTTCATCCGTATAGGTAATTGTTTCGTCCACTACGAAGTATTCTTTATCCTCTTCCTGCTCTTGTATACCAGCCTCTTTTATGGCTTTTACAAATGGCAATGCACTTCCATCCATTATTGGTACTTCAGGACCATCCAGTTCTATCAACGCATTATCAATGCCGAGGGCACATAACGCTGACATAATATGTTCTACAGTTCCAATTTCAGTTTTATTGTTTTTCAATTTAGTTCCTCTATTCGTTTCGGAAACTAAATTGACATCCGCATTTAAAGTTGGGTGCCCATCAATGTCATTCCTTTTGAATTTAATGCCATGATTCCCATCAGCAGGATGAATAGTCAAATTGACAAACTCTCCCGAATGAAGTCCCTTGCCAGATAAAGTAGTTGGTTTTTGTATTGTTTGTTTTTTCATTCCCTACTTTTTTTCCGGGTTTTGTGGGTTATTAATTAGTTTTAATCTTTCTATTTCTTTTCTCAAAGTTGCTAATTCTTTTGCAATATCAGGTAATGTTCTAAAATGAGCGTATGATTTGAGATAGCTCTGATAGGAAATAGCGGGAGTTCCATATAATTTTGAATTCTCCTTTCTTACATTTCTTGTGACACCACTTTGTCCTTGAATCATTGTACCATCTGCAATTTTAAGGTGACCAATAATGCCAACTTGTCCTCCGATAACACAATTCTTACCTACTTTAGAACTTCCGGCAACACCTGATTGTGCTGCCATGACGGTATTTTCTCCAATTTCAGCATTGTGAGCAATTTGAACTAAGTTATCAAGCTTCACTCCTTTACGAATAATGGTGTCTCCTATGGTCCCTCGGTCAACGGTGGAATTACTTCCTATCTCGACATCAGACTCAATGATTACTTTTCCAAGATGCGGAATTTTTTCATAATTACCACTGCTATCCTTACTGAACCCAAAACCATCGGATCCAATGACTACGTTACTATGAAAAACACAATTGTCTCCGATTTCACAATCGTTATAAATTTTGACACCAGGAAACAAAGTTACATTTTTTCCAATTTTTACATTTTCACCTAAGAAGACATGAGAATGAATAACTGATCCAGCACCAATTTCAGCTCCTTTTGAAATCACAGAAAACATTCCTACACTTATATTTGGAGAAATGATTGCGTCTTCATGTATAAAGGCATCATCTGAGATGTGATGAGAGGGTACTTTTCGTGTACTAAAATGCTCAAAGAGTTTTGCTATAGATAATCCTACATCTTTTACTCTTATTAAGCTTGGATTAATTTTCATTAAGGGAGAGAAATCTTCGTGCACTAAGACTGCTGATGCATTGGTGCTGTACAAAAATTGCTCATATTTAGGATTAGATAAAAAGCTTACTGTACCAGGTTTTCCTTCATCTATCGGACTTGGTCCGTGAATCATTACATCTGGGTCGCCTTCCACTGTTCCTTCTACTATTGTTGCGATCTCGCCGGTTGTTATTTTCATGCTAGACTAATAACGAATATCAAACTTCATTTGCTTGTTCAGCTTTGAAGAAAAAAATAAAATAAAATTCAAATTTCTGATATTCAGTAGTTTAAGTTGATGGTATGGTTTAGTCCAAAAAGTCTGTAAAATTAATGAATTTTATGTAGTTTAATGGAAAAACCATTGGTTTTGTTTTTCATCTATTCTAACCACGATCTGGGAAAATATATTGTTTACCTCAGCGTTTCATCTTCTTCAAATAATAATTTATGTCTTCTTGAAGGATTGTTTGATTTAAATTTTGGACGCTCATCTAAACTTACGGTCTTTCTTATACTCAATTTTACACCTTCGAAGGTATAACTATCTTTGGGCATTCTATTTTTTGCATACAAGCTTTTTAATCGGATGCCATACATTTGAGAAATTGATTCCATCGTCTCTCCTTCTTTTACTTTATGGAATTCATTGTCGCCTCTGTAACTTCTTTTTTTCTTCTCTAAATAAATAATTTCGTTTGTACCCAATACAATATCGGTATGATCATAAATTTCATTAATTCCCAATAACTCATCTTCAGATTGACCTATGGCTCTTGATAATTCTTGTAACGTCTCTCCACCTTTTGCTTGCACCATTCTACAGTTGTTTATGGAATTTATGTCGTATTTTAATCTGGATACATATATGGATGGCATTCGTTGAGGAGTAGAATTTGTTTTCCTATTTGACTTTTTTGTTCTATTTGGAGTAGACTTTTTTCTTGACTTTACACTCTTTTTCTTGACTTTTCTATTTATTGATTTTGTAGACTTAGTTCTTGTTGACCTTGAGGCAAACTGATTTTGGGCAGGCATTTCATCAAATTTCGAAAGGTTGTATTTTTCAATAATCTGAATCAACTTCTTTGGGTAATTTGGATCAGTGGCATATCCAGATTTTTTCAACCCTTTTGCCCAGGCAATATAATCCGTCGAGGGATAATCAAATAAAAAGCCATATCTGTATTCTTTTTTTGGATCTGTAAGAAAATCAGAATGGGCCATGTAAGATTCTAACGGACTTGAAAAAGAACGAAAACAACTTTCTATCAATCTACCTTTTTCATCTTTATCATCGTCTTCTTTATAAAATGTATCTCCCATCCATGCACCTCCGCACTTTATACCAAAATGATTGTTTGCACTTGTAGCTAAATCACTTCTACCCCAATCGGACTCTAGTAGGCCTTGAGCCAGTTTGATACTTGCAGGTATGCCTGTTCTGTGCATTTCTTCTACGGCAACATCTTTAAAGTTGCTGATGTAGGTGGACGCCAATTCTTTATTGTCATTAATAAATAATGAAGGCAAGGATATGAATATAAAGGCAAATACAATTTTCATAAGCTATTCTTTGTTTTTATAAAATGCAATCCTAAAAACCATTGATTTCAATTAATATACATATTACAATATTATTTAATATCAAAAATCATACCGTTGATTCTTCGTCCTTCTTATTTGAATTATGTTTTGAGTAAATAAGACGATAATATTGACTGATTATTTCAAATATTTTGTTTTTCATTTGTTAAAAGTTTTTAAGGATTCTATGGCTTTTGTGGAGAAGGGATTTATAAAATGAATGGGTCATAAGTATACCTTGCTGGAATATCGTATAATCAATGCGGAAAAATAGGAGGAGAACGATAGATTTTTTCAATAAGGCAAGTAATGATGCATACTATTTCGTAATTTTGCAAGAAGTTTAGTCGAGGAAGATTCTTGGATGTACTAGCTTCAGTTTTACAGAAGAAGGAATACAAGATGAAGATTTGGAAATAGTGATAAAAACATCATGAAAATATTATATAACGTTACTGTAATTGTAGATGATACTGTTGTAGAAGATTGGAAGCAATGGATGGTTAAAGACCATATACCTAAAGTTATGGAGACTGGAGCATTTGAGACATATCAATTGCAAAAGGTATTGACTGAGGGAAGTGAAGGGGGAACAACATTTGCGGTTCAGTATTTGGCCCATAATCGAGAAGCATTCGAAAAATATCAAATGCAAAATGCACCAAAATTACAAAAGGAGCATCAAGATAGATACAATGGAAAATTTGGAGCATTTCGTACAATAATGGAAGTTTTAAGTGCGGGATAATTATATGTAGTGATTTCTATTTTTGTTTAAAAAAATACTGAACCAAATCGTCTACTTAAACATTGTATTACGAGACGAGTTTTTGATACCTAACAAAGAAACATATGAAATTTGAATTAACAGAAGAACAATTAGCTGTTCAGGAAGCGGCAAGAGAGTTTGCTCAGAGAGAGTGCTTGCCTGGAGTCATTGAAAGAGATACCCAAATGAAATTTGCCTCAGAGCAAATAAAAATGATGGGTGAATTAGGCTTTTTAGGAATGATGACTTCACCAGAGTATGGTGGCGGAGGAATGGATACGATCAGTTACGCACTTGCTATGGAGGAAATTTCAAAAGTGGATAACTCTTGTTCAGTGTGCATGTCAGTAAACAACTCTTTGGTTTGCTGGGGAATAGAAACCTATGGTACAGAGGCACAAAAATTAAAGTACCTTACAAAGCTGGCAACTGGAGAGTGGATTGGAGCATTTTGTTTGTCTGAGCCAGAAGCAGGGAGTGACGCCACAATGCAGCGAACTACTGCTGTGGATATGGGCGATCACTATGTTTTAAATGGTACTAAAAATTGGATTACGAACGGTGGGAGCTCAAGCGTGCATCTAGTTGTGGCCCAAACAAACCCAGAAAAGAGACATAAGGGCATCAATGCTTTTATTGTTGAGACTAGCTGGGATGGTGTTGTCATAGGAGCAAAAGAAGATAAGTTGGGTATTCGTTCTTCAGATACTCACACCATATTATACAATGATGTAAAAGTGCCAAAAGAAAACCGTATCGGAGAGGATGGCTTTGGTTTTAAGTTCGCTATGAAAGTTCTATCTGGAGGAAGAATTGGTATTGCTGCTCAGGCATTAGGGATTGCTGCCGGAGCCTACGAACTTTCTTTAAAATACTCTAAAGAAAGAGAAGCGTTTGGCAAACCAATTGCTAAGCATCAAGCTATTGCATTTAAATTGGCTGACATGGCAACAGAGATTGAAGCAGCTCGATTATTAGTGCACAGAGCAGCTTGGCTCAAGGATATTGGCCAAGATTATGTTTCTGCAGCCAGTATGGCAAAGCTTTTTGCATCAGATGTAGCAATGCGCCATACCGTCGAGGCAGTTCAAATTCACGGTGGATATGGTTTTGTAAAAGAATACCACGTTGAGCGATTGATGCGAGATGCCAAGATTACTCAGATTTATGAAGGAACAAGTGAAATTCAAAAACTTGTTATTAGTAGAAATATTCTTAGAGGAAAATTATACGAACCGATCTTACAAACAACTACATAGATTTTGTGTTGTAACTATTGCTTAATACAAGAAAGCAAAGTAAACACCTATGAAATCATTGCATGTTGGTACATATTGGGGTATTCCCGTAAAAGTTCACTGGACATTTAGTTTGCTGTTCTTGGGGGTACTAGGCTTTGGGTGGTACAAGGGAGCAGATCCTTTAGTTTTATTTTCTTTTGCTTCATTTATTATAATCATGTTTGTTTGTGTTATTCTTCATGAGTATGGACATGCTTTAGCGGCAAGAAAATTTGGAGTACAAACGCTCGATATAATTATTTCTCCAATCGGGGGCATTGCTCGGTTAAAAAAATTACCAGAAAAACCTGCTCAAGAATTATGGGTTGCCATTGCTGGACCATTAGTAAATTTAGTGATCGCCTCTGTTTTATTTATTGTTTTGTTTTTAGGATTTAATGACATCTCTTATGACGGTACAGAAGAATTCCTTGAGCTTATTGCGACACCTGCAGGTTTCATTTCATTGTTGTTTATAACCAATTTAATTTTATTTGTCTTTAACCTTGTTCCTGCTTTCCCTATGGATGGTGGTAGAATTTTGAGAGCATTCCTATCTATGCATTATGGCAAGGTTAAAGCGACGATGTATGCTTCAACTATAGGTAGGATTTTAGCAGTAGGATTTATCTTTATTGGTTTATTTCTTCAGCAGATTATGCTTGTATTCATTGGTATATTTGTTTTTGTAATGGCTAGATCGGAAAATCAACAAATCATGATAAAAGATCGACTCTCCAAAGTGTTGGCCCATGAAATAATGAATACCCAATTCACAAGATTGCACCTTTCAAATACGATGATGGATGTTTTCCAACGCTATATTCGAGGAGGAGAAAAGAATTACTTGATCTTCGATAGTTTGGGGAATGTTTCAGGAGTCTTACCCGAACTGTTTATTAAAGAAGCCTACAAATTAGGTGAGTTGGGAAATTCCGTAAATTCTTACATGAGCAATACAATATATTATGCCAATCAAGAAATGACCTTGGACCAGTTGTATGAGGATATGAATTTAAAAGGTGTAGCCATTGCAATAATAAAGAATGGCGACCAAATACTCGGAGTAATTGATCGCCAAATGATTTATAATTTTATTCAGCTGCAACTTGGTACATCGGTTACCAGCCCAACTTAGCTTTCACCTTTGGTAATAAATCTTCTGATTCTTCTGCGAATAACAAACCATTTGTGCCAGTGTCGAATATCATAGTATAACTACCTTCTTTTCCAATTGCATCTATTGCAACTTTAGCTTTATCTAATATCGGTTTGTACAGTTCTTCTCTTTTGACAGCTATCTTTTGTTGTACCTCTACTTCGTATCTTTGGATCGCTTCTTGAGATTTTGCAAGTTCAGACTCTCTTTGACTCATTTGTACTTTACTGAGTCCACCAGCTTGGACTTCTGCTACATATGCATTATATCCTTTTTCAAATGTACTTACCATAGTCTGACCTTTGGTAATTAATCCTTCTTGAAATGTTTTTAATTCTGCGTCAGCTTGTTTTACTAAAGGAGATTCAACCAAAAGTTGTTGTGAATTTATATGGCCAAACTTCTGAGCAGTAGTGGTAGCAACCATTACAAATGCTGCAAGAAAAAATGTAAGAATTGTCTTTTTTGAATAATTCATTGAGTGATGTTTAGTTTTTTTAATCGTATTAATTGTTTCTTTTTCTAGAATGCACACGAGTTAAGAACCGCAAAAGTAATAGAACCCTTCCATCTTTGGTAATTTTTAACGTAAGAATAAGACAAGTACCTAAATTTAGTAAAAGGTTTCCTATTGTTGTGTTTTAGATAAAATGTGAAATTCAACAAATTTTATAATATTTATGTTTTTACTATCATTCGTTTATAAGTTATTAGAAATAGGGATACAAAAAACACTATTTAGGATATTAATTGCCTGAATACTACCCGACATCGATTCATCATTTTATTTTCGCACAAATATTAACCCAAACTAAATGAAATTACAAAATTATATTCAAGGCCAATGGGTCACCGGAGATGGAGAAGGATCACCTCTTTATGATGGAGCAAATGGAGAAATCGTTGGTTATGCCTCGAGTAAAGGATTAGATTTTGGTGATATGCTAGCATATGGCCGAGAGGTAGGTAATCCCGCTCTAAGAAAAATGACGTTCCAACAAAGAGGAAGGATGATCAAAGCTTTGGCACTCTATTTACATGAGCGCCGAAAAAGCTATTATGAAGTAAGTTATAAAACAGGAGCTACAAAAGCAGACAGTTGGGTGGATATCGAAGGAGGTATTGGAAATCTTTTTGCCAATGCCAGCTTGCGGAAAAAATTTCCAGATCAACCCTATTACGTTGATGGTGAAATGGCCAACCTTTCTAAGGAAGGTTCATTTATTGGACAACATATTATGGTACCCAAAGAAGGAGTAGCTGTTCATATCAATGCATTCAATTTTCCAATTTGGGGCATGTTAGAAAAGTGCGCAGTAAATTGGTTGGCCGGAATGCCAGCTGTGGTAAAACCAGCTACATTGACTTCTTTTTTGACAGAGGCTATGGTTCGAGATATCATCTCATCAGAAATTCTTCCTGAAGGAGCGCTGCAATTGATTTGTGGAAGTGCAAGAGGAATCTTGGATCATGTAATGAGCCAAGATGTAGTAACTTTTACTGGTTCGGCAGATACGGGTAGAATGTTGAAAGCATCTCCGAAAATCATATCTGAGGCAGTGCCTTTTAATATGGAGGCAGATTCTCTTAATTGTATCGTGTTGGGTAAAGATGCGGCACCGGGTACAGAAGAATTTGACTTATTTATTAAAGAGGTCAGACGTGAAATGACAACAAAGTGTGGTCAGAAATGTACTGCAATTCGCCGAATAATTGTACCTGAAAATTTCATGGAAGATGTAGAAATACATTTGAGTAAAGCATTATCAAAAACAACTATTGGAGACCCAAGAGTTGATGGCGTTCGAATGGGGTCTTTGGCGGGCCCTAAACAAGTAGAAGAAGTAAAGGAAAGGATAAATACATTGTTAGAAACATCTCAATTGGTTTATGGAGATTTGGATCAAATTACCTTGGTAGAGGGGACCAATAAAAATGGATCATATATGAGTCCGATTCTGATGAGAGAAGATGCTCCATTTACGAACACTGGGGCCCATGAGATTGAAGCATTTGGACCTGCTAGTACTTTAATGCCTTATCAAACTACGGATGAAGCAATTGAGTTGGCAAAAATGGGCAAAGGGTCTTTGGTGTGTTCTATAGCTACTCATGACAATCAATTAGCTAGGGAATTTGTACTAGGAGCAGCAAGCCACCATGGTAGGATTTTAATTTTAAATAGAGAAAGTGCACCTGAAAGTACTGGCCATGGTTCACCAATGCCATTGTTAGTTCATGGAGGCCCCGGTCGAGCAGGAGGTGGAGAAGAAATGGGAGGTATGAGAGGTGTAAAACACTATATGCAGCGATGTGCCATTCAGGGTTCCCCAACTACATTGACTGAAGTAACTCAACAATACCAATATGGAGGAACGTATAAAGATGGAGGCGCACATCCTTTTACTAAACATTTTGAAGACATAGAAATAGGAGAAACTATCATTACGGCAAAGAGAACAATTATTGAAGCAGATATTGTCAATTTTGCGAATGTAAGCTGGGATCATTTTTATGCACATACAGATATTACAGCATTGGAAGGTACTATTTTTGAGCAGCGGGTCGCCCATGGATATTTCATATTAAGTGCTGCAGCCGGACTTTTTGTTCATGCAGCAAAGGGGCCAGTATTGTTGAATTATGGATTGGAAGAGTGCAGGTTTACCAAGCCAGTATATGCTGGAATGACCATTGGAGTACGATTTACTGCGAAAGAAAAGATCGCTCAGGAAAAAAGAGATGAAGATGATATTCCAAAAGGTATTGTGAAATTTTTGGTGGATGTATATGATGAAACGGGGGAGACCGTTGCTATAGCTACTATTCTAACCATGGTTAAAAGACGACTTGAATTGAAGTAATGCTTTGGGTCTAAGTAATTATTGGATTACAAATTTTCTAGTTTCCATGTTAGTGCCTGACCTAACAGTAATTAAGTATGTACCTGTTGCATAGTCGGTAAGGTCGTAATATTCAAAATTATTTTTAGTGGTAGATTGCCATATATTTCTACCAGACATCGTACTTATATCAATAGTGTAGGGAGGTGACCATGTGTTATTGATTTGTAAACCAATCCAGCCCGTGGTAGGGTTAGGGAAAACAAGGAGTTCATGATACGATGTGGAGGGATTTTCTTTTAAATTGTCAATCCAATAGGCTAAAGAGTCCACATAGACTTGATCGACAAAATTACGACCAATAGGAGGCATCTTGTTGTCTTCAGTGCTGTTGTCTCGGATCCAAATTTCAGAAGATTCATGGTTGCCTTCTTCAACGACATAGGTGGATGTAGAAGCATGACTAGCAACTGGGAAGTCAATATATTGACGGAGGTCTTTATTTTTAAAGTATTGAAAGTCTAAATTTATATCAGGAATTCCTCCTTCTCGATGACACGATGAACAATTGGCATCCAGGTAGGATCGAATTTTTTGCTCCAAATCCACGGTTTCATCTGTAATGGCATATGATTTTGGATGAAACCCTGAAAACCCTATATCTGTACTGAAAATACCTTGTTGGTTTAAATAATCGAGTTGATTGAGTTCTTCGTTATTAAAGTCATATGCCACCTTTTTATTCAATTGGTGGGTATTCACACCTAAAACATAATCGGCATTATCCGTATGGCATGATATACATTGATCTCTACTCGGGAAATCCCATTCTTGAGTGTAGGCATATTCCCCATCTTCAAAAATTTCGAATGATCGTGATGATCCACCACCCAGAAGAAACGCTTCTGTACCCTCGTCATTCCATTTATATGTTAATCCGTATCCTTTTTTACCTTTTCCGACTACAAAAAATCGAGTTTCTAATTTAATCAATTCAGAATTATCTGTCAGAGATGTAGGCATTTCGAAGTGTTTTATAAACACCGTTCCTTCAGGGAATGACCAAGTATCTGTATTTGAGAAATTAATTTTTTCTTCCTTTGAATCAAATTTTCCATCATTTGGAAGTGCCATCCATCTTTTTTTATGTGCTCCATCTGACCATAATGGAGAATTGACTTCATAGGGCAATATTCCTTCTTCGACTTCTAGAGATTGTAAGTTTTTAAATACTCCTAATTCAGATAATTTGGCTGGAGGGTCCTCTACTTCTGTAATTCTTTTTAGTTGGAATATCTTACTAGGACTTATTGCAGATTCACCATAAATTGTTACAAAAATATTTCCATCGTCTTGCAAGTGAATCCCAGAGATTCTTGGCTTGACGGGTAAATTAACAGGTTGAGCAATCAGATTGTCCAGCAATACTTCAAATTCAGGCTCATTGTTGGATCCGGTTTTAGAAAGTGCCATGATTTTATTAGCAGTAAAATCTGCAAACAAGTACTTTTCATTTAATTCAGAAAAATAGCTATTTCGGTACACTCCACCTCCAATAATACAAGTGCCAATATCCCTTTCGTATTCATAGTATACTTCTTTTTCATTTCCGTAATATGGAGTTGGTTTTTGATGTATTTCAGATGGAACAGTTCCCTCCATATATGGCCATTGCATATTATCTCCAATTGAAAAAATATTTATTTCTTCCCTTTTGTCAGAGCCCACATCGGCAAGCCAAATGTCTCCTGTTGGAATATCCAAATGCATAGAAAATGGACTTCTTATTCCTAAGGCCACAAATTCTTCAAGCATAGAACCATTGGGGTCTAACCATGGATTGTCATTTGGGATTCCGTATCCACGGCTAAATGTCTGCCCCCAATTGTCATCTGGTGCAGCATTTGCTATGGGCTGTCTTCTAATTGGATGACTTTTTGTTGGATCGTTGTTTATATCAATTCGAATAACCCCTCCAAAAAGTCCACCATCCAATCGTTGAGTTGAGGCTATTTGATATTGCTCTTTCCCTTCATCTCCCAGTGAGAGGTAGAGAAATCCATCACTTCCAAAAAACATTCCTCCACCATCGTGCCATTCACTCCTGTCGTATTGTTGGATTAATATTTCTTCGGTATCTGGGTCAAATAAGTTGGAATCCATGTTCCATTTGAATTTTGAAAGTCGATTAAATCCTTTATTACTAAACTCTTCAATATTGGGTTTAGTCTTGTAGAAAACAAATAGTTCTTGTCTATCTGGTTTCAGTGCATTTCCAAAATCAGGATGAAGAGCCATTCCAATACTACCTGCATCTCCGAGTTTGAACGTTCGATCTTTAATATCTAAAACCAGCCTTTTTGATTGCACATCTGGATCCACCAAATAGACTTCACCTCCTTTGGATAATACAAAAAAGGGAATTTGATTCGGGATGGAAATTAATTTGATAGGAGATGGGATTTCAAGATTGGGCATAGGGTCTTCCAATTGATATAAATTTCCTTTTCCTGGAGGAGAATCAGGGAAAACTTCATTTAAATATGGACCGATAGCTCCTGGAGGGGGCAACAGTAAAGTTGCTGAACCCAGTATGAACAAACTAAGCAAGGATAGTATTTGTAATTGTCGTCGCACTTGAAAAATTAATAGTTAAGAAATTAATATACTAAATTTCTGATTATTCTGAATTTTAGCTATCTAGTAATTAGGGTTTTGTCTTTTTCAAGTATACTTTAATTTCATTTTCTTTGTGTGGATGAGTGTAGTCTAAGAACAAATAATTAACAATTTATCCATGAAATATACCATACAAAAACCAGAAAAGAATAGAATGGAAGATGTTGTTGAATTATGTTCAGCACATGCAAGTTTTGAACGATCTGAATACAATAGTGAAGGAAAAGCAAAATTGTTGAGAGAAAGTTTATCATCGAATCATCCAAAATTATATTGTCTTGTGGCCATTGTTAAAGATGAGTATATAGGGTACATTACTTGGATGAAACAATTTTCCACCTGGGATGCTAAGGAGTATTTGTATATGGATTGTCTGTATCTAGATGTTGAGTTTAGAGGATTTGGAATTGGGGAAGCCTTAGTCGATCATATGAAAGATTTTGGAAAGAAGGAAAACATTGATTTGGTCCAGTGGCAAACGCCTGATTTTAATAAGAGAGCAATTAAGTTTTATGAAAGGATAGGGGCATATGGTAAATCAAAAGAACGATTTTTCTTGCACATTAAATAGTTGATTTGTGAACTATATAGTAATTCAAGCATTTCTACATAGTAGTCGCTAACTTTCAATTTATTAAACAACAAAATGAAACACCTACTCTCACTAGTGGTCATTGCTCTTTACGCTTGTAGTATTTTTGCTCAGGGGCCTTCTCCAAGTTCATATCCTCCATCGGATAATAAAAAAATTAAGGGTAAAATTATAGACGGTTCTTCAGGGCAACCATTAGAATTTGCCACAGTCTCTATCTATCAAACTGCTGATTCCACCTTGCTTTCTGGAGGTATAACGGAAATGAATGGTGGATTTGAATTCAATATTGATACAGACGGATCAGTCTATGCAGTTATTGAATTCATTGGATACGAAACCACAAAAGTCAATAACATCACATTTTCTGATGGTGAGTTTTTATATGACTTGGGCTCGATCCAAATTTCCCCTGGCGGTATTGCCTTAGATGAGGTAGAGGTAATAGCAGAAAGAAGTGATATGCAGTTTTCATTGGATAAGCGGATATTCAATGTTGGAAAAGATTTGGCGTCGCGTGGAGGTTCTGCTTCTGATGTTTTGGATAATATTCCATCGATATCTGTGGGTGTAGAAGGAGATGTAAATTTGAGAGGAAGTGGGAATGTGCGTATTTTGATCAATGGTCGTCCATCGGGATTAGTTGGGCTTAATGGGACAGACGGATTACGAACCATACAGGCGAATATGATTGAGCGTGTAGAAGTTATTACAAATCCATCTGCGAAATTTGAAGCCGAAGGGATGGCAGGAATCATCAATATTATTTTAAGAAAAGATAGAGCAAAAGGATTTAATGGGTCTTTTGAAGTGAATGGAGGATTTCCTGAACGTTATGGAGCTGGAGCCAATTTGAATTACAGACAAGATAAATTCAATTTCTTTGTCAATTATAACTATCAGAAGCGGACTGGAATCTCAAGTGGCAATAGATACCAAGAATTCTATTTTGAGGATACTACTTTTATTTCACTCCAAGAACAAAGGAGAGACAGATCTGGGAATAATCACAGTCTTCGATTTGGAAGCGACTATTTATTGAGTGATAAGGAAGTAATCACAGGAGCATTTTTATATCGATATGGCAATGATAATAATTCAAATCGGGTGACTTATAGAGATGCCATAGGTGGTCCAGGTGTTCAATTGCAGAGATTAACTGAAGACGATATACCCAATTATATTTTAAGACAAGATGATGAATTAGAAGAGGAGCCTACCTTAGAATATAGTATCAATTATGATAAGAAGTTTGATCGTAAAGGACAGACCTTGAAGGCGGATATTAGCTTTCAGAGTAATACTGAAACGGAATCATCATTTTTCAACGAAGGGTTTTATGAGGGAGCAACATTGGCAATCCCAGATATTCTCAGCCAAAGATCTGCGAATGAAGAGGGGCAAAAACAATGGAGAGCTCAGGTGGATTATGAACAGCCTTTTGACAATAAAATCAAACTTGAAAGCGGACTGTTAGGAACATTCAGAGAGATTAAAAATGATTTTCTGGTAGAAACGCTGAATGATGGAATATGGGAATCAGAAGAAGGATTGTCGAACAATTTTATATATAATGAAAATGTTTTGGGAGCATATTCCAATATTGGAAAGGACTTTACTTCATTTTCATTCCAAATAGGATTAAGAGCAGAATATTCAGAAATTAAAACTGAATTATTGCAAACAAGTGAAATCAATGACAGATCCTACACTAATCTTTTTCCGAGTGGTTTTTTAAACTATAAATTGGGTAGTAACAACTCACTGCAAGCCAGTTATAGTAGACGAATTAGGAGGCCAAGATTTTGGGACTTAAATCCATTTTTCACGTTTACCGATAGACGTAATTTCTTTAGCGGGAATCCAGATTTGAATCCTGAATTCACAGATAGCTATGAATTTGGACATCTTAAATATTGGGAAGCAGGAAATATCGGTACTTCCATATATTACAGACATACAAAAGATAAAATAAACCGTATACAAACTCAGGATATTGAAACCCAAACTACTATTAGAAGACCAGAAAATCTAGGTACTCAGGATAATATTGGTTTAGAGTTTATATTTGCTTACACGGGAATAAAGGGAGTAAGAATTGATGGTGCATTGAACGGTTTTAGATTTATCAATAAAGGGATTACTTCGGACGGACAAGATTTGAGCGTAGACAATTATGCCTGGACATCTAACCTGAATGCAAAGGTGTCATTTTGGAAGAATGGTGACATCCAAATGCGATTGAATTATCGAGCTCCCAGAGAGACATTGCAAGGTAGAAGAAGATCTATCACAGGGTTGAATTTGGCCTTTAGTAAAGATGTAACACCAGACTTGACCATTACGATGTCGGTTTCCGATCTATTTAATAACAGAAGGAGACAATCTATTTTTGAGGGGGAGAATTTCTTTGAGGAAAGTGACTTTCAATGGAGACCAAGAACCTTTACCACGACTATTAATTATCGTATCAATAAGAAGAAAGATAGACGAAGAAAGAGACAATACAACGGAGGAGGAGAAGGAGGAGACTTTTAAATTATGAGGTTTCTCTTCCTTTCCAGGTATATGATTTTCCAGTCATGGCTTTCCAGCCAGCAAAAAGAATGTAAAATATAAAGGCAATAGACGCACCAAAGAATGATTTAAGTGGTTTTCGGTGTCCGAAAAATTGGGCGAGTTTAGACAGGTAGAGGTAGTCTATTGTCCATTTAATAAACAAGGCAAATAGAAATCCGAATAAGCTCAGTCCGCTGCCAATTGGACTATAAAGCAAGTTGATTAATAGCGTAATGACAAATAGAAAAACGAATCCTTGTATTTTAATAATTCCTTTGTCTTGATAGCCTTTTGATTTTGTGGCCCATCGAGTTCTTTGCATTTTTAACTCGCTTAGACTGGTTTCGGGTTGAGTCAATACGATTGCATCTTTTGATTTGATAAAAGAAACTTTGCTGGGGTACTTCTTTGAAATTTGTTGAATTAGGAACATATCATCGCCTGAAGCATAATTTGTGTTTGTCGTATATCCTCCCACTTCCCCAAAAGCTGATTTTTGAAATATCAAGTTTGCACCATTTGCCATATGGTACGTCCCTCTCCGTATTCCGTTTGCAGTAACACACATATTATTAATGGCATCTAGATATTGGAATCGCTGAAGTAAAGTTTTGTCATGTAGGTAAGAAATTGGACCCGCAATACATTTTGGTTCAAAGGTTTCATAGTAGCTAATTATACTTTTCAGCCAAAGGGTAGGAACAAGGCAATCTGCATCTGTCAGGGCAATCACAGATCCCGATGCGTTTTCGATACCCATTGCCAGCGCATTCTTTTTACCCGTAGATTCGTTTAAATTAATTAACTTAACTGAGGAATGATTCAACGCTAATACTTTTTCTGCTGTAGAATCTTCACTATGGTCATTGATAACAAATATCTCTAAAAGTTCAGGAGGGTAATCACAATTCAATATGGATAGCACACATTGTTGAATAGCATCTTCTTCATTCCTTGCGGCGATGATTACACTTACTTTTGTTGACGGTATGAATTCAGTAGGAGTTATCCATTCTTCTGTCTCATCCCATCCATCCATAATCTTAGAAATTAGAATAATATACCCTATGGAGATTACAACCGTGAATGCAAATAAAGGGTAGTCAACTAGCGTAAAAATATGATCCACTATTCAAATAAATTGTCATATTCATTGCCTGGTCGTTGTGTATCTTTTTGTTTTTCTGGCATCTCTGGCAATTCCAAAAAAGATTCATCCTCTTTGATTTCTTCGTATTCTGTAAATTCCTCTTCAGCTTGTTCTTGTGGGGAGTTTTGTTTAAAAACTTTTTTAATTTTTTTCTTAACCATTGCTTTAGTAAGTAAGAAGACTCCTGCCAAGGCCCCTAGAATTCCTGGGACTACTGGAAACCACAAAGCGGAGATTACAACTACTATAACGGGAAGAAGAGGGTTTTTCTTAGATATATTGAAAAGTGACTTTCCAAAAGAAAGGGCACCGTTGGGATCAATGGCAATTCCGGCAATAAGTAGGATGGGTGAAAGCCAAAATAGTATGGTGAAAATTCCTTTTACTACTAAATAGGTTAGAAAAAGTCCAACTACCAGCATCATTATTGCAGCAAGACCTCCAAAGGGGCTTTGATTATTTCCCCCTGCATTCATTTGCTTATATATCGTCATTATTATTATTACTGTTCACTCAAAAGAATAGATAAAAATAAGCAATAGTTTTCTTATCTGCATTTAATTCGACCAAAGGCTGAATAACATCTATGTTTTCGATGTTTTAAAAACGAATATTTAATCGCCTCATTTTGGTTAAGATGGGATTATATTTTAAAGCAGCCATTAATCCTAGAACTAGATAGTAGATGAAGATAGCTCGAATAAACAGTCCAAAAAATGCGAATAACGGGTTATTGAAAAAAGATGCAATAAGGTTTAATATGTATAGTCCTAAGGCGACTGAAATTGAGTACTTGGAATACTGAGGTTCAATAGCGGCACATATTCCAAAAATAAAAATTAGTGCGATTGAGACGGAGAGCACTATGGTATCAGGCTGTCTAGTTGCCATGAGGATCAATACTATAATTGAAAATCCACAAATGACGCCCATAGCAATTCTTGCATTTTTTATGGCCTTGCTTAATTTCATATGTTCTTTTCTAAGACTTAGAATTTCCTCAATATCTTTAGTTGACAATTCTTTGTCTGCGGGCATATTTTCATCCAATAGTTCCAAAATTATCCATTTTTTGCTGCATACAAGATAATTCTGATAATAACCAATACCACCCAGAATGCTGTCCAAAAGCCAAAACTTGAACTCTCTTTTTTAACTTCAGTTTCTTTTTCTCTTTGTAAGGAAACGGTTCTAGCAGCTTTTTCCAATAGTTGAAGTGCTTCTTCTTCAGTATGTCCTTCTTCAATGAGATAAGCTTTACAGTCTTCTATACTGGTTCCTAGACCTATTTTTTTACAAATGATATAGTGATAATCTTTCTTTATATTTTGAGAATTATCCAAGAGGTTTAATTTTCTAAAATTGGCTTCTGCAATACATGCCTCAGCAAGTTTGGCTGCATATTGTTTTGGAGAAGTGGCTATTTGTAAAATTCTAGAATCAGAATAATCTGCAACTTGATTTGCAAATGGATTGGCTGTGGTTTTCATTAGAAATTAAAATTTCGTGATTGTAAAAGGTGGTTTAATCAATGTAATTGTTCCATGTAAAAGTAGAAATAATCTTAAATGGAGATATAAAAGATGGATAAAATTTTCATCTAGCCTTTATTTTTAAATAGACATAATGTTAAGAGTCCGGTCAGTGATGCCTTTATAAATTTAAGTCATTATTTTGTTCTGAGCTTACAATTGACAAATGGATGTCTATTTTTTCTAAAAAAAAGTAATCAAAACTTAATATGCCAATTGACGGTGACGTACCAGTTGAATAATGGGAAATTGAGAAAGATGCCAAATAATTGTGTGAGACAAAGGGATCTGTACTAAGAAAACAATGAAAACGCAAGAAACTTCATAGAATTTGGCAGTTTGCTGTTTGTAATTCCATAAAATAATCATACATTTGCACTCGCTTTTGCGGAAGCTATGTCTTTTGCAAACATTTTGTATATAATTTTTAGATAAATAAGGTAGCATATGCCAACTATTAATCAGCTAGTAAAGAAAGGAAGAAAAAAGGTAATCGTAAAGAGTAAGTCAAGAGCACTTGATTCATGCCCTCAGAAAAGGGGAGTATGTACAAGAGTGTATACGACTACTCCAAAGAAACCAAACTCTGCCTTAAGAAAAGTAGCGAAGGTGAGACTTACAAACGGAATTGAGGTGATTGCCTACATTCCTGGAGAAGGTCACAATCTTCAAGAGCACTCTATTGTATTGATCAGAGGTGGTAGAGTGAAAGATCTTCCTGGTGTACGTTACACCATTGTAAGAGGTGCACTTGATACAGCTGGAGTTTCAGATAGACTTCAGAGTAGATCTAAGTACGGAGCAAAAAGACCTAAGAAATAATAATATCCATTTATCAAGATAGATAAGAAATGAGAAAAAGGAAACCAAAAAAGAGAATCATCCAACCTGATCCAAGGTTTAATGACATAATGGTAACTCAATTTGTAAATAATTTGATGTGGGCTGGAAAGAAGAGTGTTGCATTCAAAATATTTTATGATGCGATGGACAAGATTCAAGAAAGAACAGGAGAAGATCCACATAAGATTTGGAAAGATGCATTAAATAATGCAATGCCAGCCGTTGAGGTGAGATCTAGAAGAATCGGTGGAGCTACTTTTCAGATACCAACTGAAATTAGAGCTGCTAGAAGAATGTCAATCGGAATGAAATGGGTAATCCGTTTCTCAAGAGCTAGAAGTGGGAAAGGAATGGCTGAGAAATTAGCTGCTGAATTAATCGCGGCTAGTAAAAATGAAGGAGCTTCTGTAAAAAGAAAAGAAGATACGCATAAAATGGCGGAATCTAACAGAGCCTTTGCACACTTTAGAGTGTAATCATACCCAACAGTTAATATATATAAATCATTATAGATAATCATGTCAAAAGATTTAAAATTTACTAGAAATATCGGTATTGCTGCTCATATTGATGCGGGAAAAACAACCACTACCGAAAGAGTCCTTTACTACACAGGAATGAGCCACAAGATTGGTGAAGTTCACGATGGTGCAGCTACAATGGACTGGATGGAACAAGAGCAAGAAAGAGGTATTACAATTACTTCTGCTGCTACTAAGACCAATTGGAATTGGAAAGGTCAAGATTTTCCTATGAACATCATTGATACTCCAGGTCACGTTGATTTTACTGTAGAAGTAAATAGATCTTTAAGAGTTCTTGATGGTTTAGTATTTTTATTTTGTGCAGTTTCTGGTGTTGAGCCACAATCTGAAACAAACTGGAGATTAGCAGACAATTATAATGTTCCAAGAATTGGATTTGTAAATAAAATGGATAGATCTGGTGCAGATTTCTTTACGGTTGTAAAAGACGTTAAAGAAAAACTAGGTTCTGAGTCAATTCCATTGCAAGTGCCAATTGGAGCAGAAGAAACATTCAAAGGTGTGGTTGACTTGATCACTGGTAAGGCTATTGTTTGGAATGAAAACGATATGGGAATGACCTATGAGGAAATTCCAGTACCAGAAGATTTGGTTGATGTAGTTGCTGAATGGAGAGAGAAGTTGTTGGAGGCTATTGCTGAGTACGATGACACTTTGATGGAAAAATATTTCGAAGATCCAGCTAGTATCACTGAAGATGAAATGATTAATGCAGTAAGAGGTGCAGTATTGGATAACAAATTTGTTCCAATGATGTGCGGATCTGCTTTCAAAAATAAAGGGGTTCAGGCAGTATTGGATGCAGTTTGTGCATTTTTACCTTCTCCATTAGATATTGATGCTGTTCAAGGTACTAACCCTAAAACAGAGGAGCCAGTAGAAAGAAAGCCATCGGTAAATGAGCCGTTTTGTGCATTGGCATTTAAAATTGCAACGGATCCTTATGTAGGTAGATTGGCATTCTTCAGAGTTTACTCTGGAAAATTAGATGCAGGTTCTTACATTTTGAATACTAGATCTGGAAACAAAGAAAGAATTTCTAGATTGTATCAAATGCACTCGAATAAGCAGAATGCGATTTCTAGTGTTGAAGCGGGAGATATTGCAGCGGGAGTAGGATTTAAAGACTTGAGAACTGGAGATACTTTGTGTGCAGAGGATGCACCTATCGTATTGGAAAGTATGGTATTTCCTGATCCAGTAATTGGAGTTGCAATTGAACCTAAGTCGCAAAAGGACTTGGATAAATTGGGGATGGCTTTGGCGAAGTTGGCTGAAGAAGATCCTACCTTCAGAGTAAGATACGATGAAGATACCAACCAAACTGTAATCAGTGGAATGGGAGAGCTTCACTTGGAGATTATTGTAGATAGATTGAGAAGAGAGTTTAAAGTAGAGTGTAGCCAAGGTGCTCCGCAAGTAAACTATAAAGAAGCTCTTACGGCTTCTGTAGATCATACTGAAAGATTAAAGAAACAATCTGGTGGATCTGGACTTTTTGCTCAGATGTCATTCGAATTGAGTCCAGCTGATGAAGAGTTTTTAGAGTCAGATGAATTCAAGAGTGGTAAGAAGAGATTACAATTTGTAAATAAAATTGTAGGAGGATCTATTGCCAAAGAATATTTCCCATCGATCATTAAAGGATTTAATTCTATGATGGACAATGGTGTTCTTGCTGGATATGGAATCGATAGTATGAAGGTAAGATTATACGATGGTTCTATGCACGCGGTGGATTCAAAACCTATTGCATTTGAATTGTGTGCGAAAGAAGGATTTAAGGCTGCAGCTGCTAAGGCAAAACCAGTTCTTCTTGAGCCAATCATGAAATTAGAAGTAGTAACTCCTGAAGAGTATACAGGATCAGTTATTGGTGATTTGAACAGAAGAAGAGGATTACCAAAAGGACAAGAGCCTAGATCTGGAGGAGCAGTTAATATCTCAGCTGATGTACCGTTATCTGAAATGTTTGGATATGTTACTCAATTGAGAACAATTACTTCTGGTAGAGCGAGTAGTACAATGGAATTTTCTCACTTTGCTCCGGCACCGAAGAATATTGCTGAGAAAGTAATGGCTGAGGCTAAAGGAGACGTTGCTGTATAAGCTTCGGATATAGATTCCAATAGAAATATAATAAAGGGCTGATCTTAGATGATTGGCCCTTTTTTTTATGTCCTTACATGTTTTAAAAGAAATGGCCTGAATTGATTGAACTTCAAAATTCAGTTCTTAAAAAGCTTTCAAAGCGTGAAAGGAGGAATAATTTTTTTTTATTAATTAATTGTTGATTTTTATTGATCTAATATTGTTGATTTTGGGTCGCAATTTAAAAGGGGAATAGATGCGAATGACAATGGATTATTTGGAATTTTTCTGGAATAGTAGAAAGAATAAATAAAACATATTATAGATTTTCTAAATACGTGATTAGAAAGAGGTTAAGTACTTGATTTTGTTTAAGATATTTGTAATTATTACTTGAAATAGTTTGCATATTTAGGATAAGCTTTGTACATTTGCACCCGATTTAGAAATAAACACTTTTAATAAAGGCTATGAATCAAAAAATTAGGATTAAACTTCGTTCTTACGATCACAACCTTGTCGACAAGAGTACGGAGAAGATCGTAAAGACTGTAAGAAACAGTGGCGCGGTTATATCTGGTCCGATTCCGCTGCCCACAAAGAAAGAAATATTTACAGTTCTGCGATCACCGCACGTAAATAAGAAATCTCGTGAGCAGTTCCAGATGAGAACGCATAAAAGATTGATCGAGATATTTACACCTACTCAGAAAACTGTAGATGCACTATCGAAACTAGAACTTCCTAGTGGCGTAGATATCCAGGTCAAATTGACATAATTCAATATTTGAAATAACAAGCAAGAGTTAGTGTGTTAGCTCTATGCTGGTAATTATATAAAACCTATAATATGAATGGAATAATAGGTAGAAAAATAGGTATGACTAGTATCTTCAATGAAGATGGTAGAAATATAAGTTGTACGATTGTTGAGGCTCAGCCAAACGTTGTTACTCAGGTCAAGACCGAAGACACGGATGGTTATTACGCTCTTCAATTAAGTTTTGCTGAAGCGAAAGCTAGAAACTTAGCAAAAGGTTTAGTTGGGCACTTTGAGAAAGCTGGTACAACACCTAAGAGAAGATCTATTGAATTTAGAGATTGTACCCTAGATAAAAATCTAGGTGATTCTGTTTCTATTACTGATATCTTCGAAGAAGGAGATACCGTAAGGGCAGTCGGAAGGTCAAAAGGAAAAGGTTTTCAAGGAGTTGTGAAAAGATACAATTTCCGAGGAGTAGGAGATGCTACTCACGGACAACACAACAGATTGAGGGCTCCTGGATCTATTGGTGCAGCTTCTTACCCTGCAAAAGTTGTAAAAGGAATGAAGATGGCTGGTAGAATGGGTAACGACAGAGTAACTGTTAAGAACCTGAAAGTTGTCAAAATTCTTGAGGAGAAAAATCTATTGTTAATCAAAGGTGCTATACCGGGTCACAAGGGCTCAATTGTAGTAATCGAAAAATAACAAGGAAGATGAAATTAGATGTAATAAATACACAAGGAGCCACAACAGGCAAAAGTATTGAACTTCCTGATGCAGTATTTGGTGTAGAACCTAATGAGCATGCAGTGTACTTGGCAGTGAAGCAATATAATGCTGCACAAAGACAAGGGACGCACAAGTCAAAGGAGAAAGGAGAAATTACAGCATCAACTAGAAAGATAAAGAGACAGAAGGGGACAGGTACAGCGAGAGCTGGTTCATTGAAGTCAGGTGTTTTTAGAGGTGGTGGACGAATTTTCGGACCTAGACCAAGAAAATACAATATCAAGTTGAATAAGAAGGTGAAAGCGCTTGCAAGAGCATCTGCTTTTTCTCACAAAGCTACCAATGGTAATATAAGCGTGATTGAAGATTTTTCTTTCGATGCGCCGAAAACAAAAGATTTTAAAGCTGTTCTTTCAAATTTAGATTTAGCAGGTAAGAAGTCATTGTTTATCACTAGCGACCATAATTCAAATGTATATATCTCTAGCAGAAATATTCAAAGAACGCAGGTGGTAAGTGTAGATGAAGTAAACACCTATCAAATTTTGAATGCAAATTCAGTAGTAATTGCGGAAGGTGCTGTTCAAAAATTAAAAGAATTATACGCCAAGTAAATTAAATTAAGATGGCTAAGAATATACTTATAAAACCTATCATTTCTGAGAAATCTGAGCTGCTTTCAGCGAATCACGGACAATATAGTTTTGTGGTGAATAGGGCTGCCAATAAGATTGAAATCAGAAAAGCAATACAGGAGTTATATCCTGATGTGAACGTGGAGTCTGTTAATACGATCAACATGCCTGCTAAAGCGAAATCGAGAAATACTAGATCTGGTGTTTTGAAGGGGAGAGTTAGTGGATTTAAGAAAGCAATTGTAACATTAGCAGAAGGGGACGAAATTGATTTCTTCGGAGATGTATAATGAATTAGTCAAGTAAAAAAGACAAAGACATGCCAATCAAAAAATATAATCCGATAACTCCTGGTACAAGAACCAGAGTTGGTAACATGTACGCAGAAGTTACCACGGATAAGCCTGAAAAAAGTCTTACGAGTGGTAAGAGCAGAACTGGTGGTAGAAACCACAAGGGTAAGATGACCATGAGACAAATTGGTGGTGGGCACAAGAAAAGATATAGAACAATAGATTTTAAGAGGGATAAAGATATGATTCCAGCTAAAGTAAAGTCTATTGAGTATGATCCAAATAGAACTGCATACATTGCATTGTTGGTTTATGCAGATGGAGAAAAAAGATATGTAGTTGCTCCGGATAAATTAATGGTAGGTTCTACTGTTGTATCAGGAGATAAGGCTGCACCTGAAGTGGGAAATGCTTTGTTCTTGAAAGATGTGCCATTGGGTTCTCCTATCCATGCAATAGAAATGACTCCTGGTAAAGGAGCTGCACTGGCTAGATCAGCGGGAACATATGGAACGTTGATGAGTAGAGAAGGGAAGTATGTAATCGTGAAGTTGCCATCAGGAGAAGTAAGAAGAATTTTATCTACTTGTAAGGCTACAATTGGAACTACAAGTAATCCGGATCACGGACTTACAGTATTAGGTAAGGCAGGTAGAAAGAGATGGTTGGGTAGAAGACCGAGAGTAAGAGGTGTAGCAATGAACCCTGTTGATCACCCGATGGGTGGTGGTGAAGGTAGATCATCTGGAGGACATCCAAGATCTAGAACTGGAGTCATGGCAAAAGGACAGAAAACTAGAAATAATAAAAAGTACTCTACGAAGCTTATTGTTAGTAGAAGAAAGAAAAAATAATCATTAGCAATTAATCGAATATAATGGCTAGATCAGTAAAAAAAGGACCTTACGTTTTTCATAGACTTTTAGATAAAGTTGAGAAAGCGCAGTCATCAGAAAGAAAATCTGTTATCAAAACTTGGTCAAGATCTTCAATGATCATTCCAGGGATGGTAGGATTGACGATTGCAGTCCACAATGGAAAGACATTTGTACCAGTTTTTGTTACAGAAAACATGGTAGGTCATAAACTTGGCGAATTTTCTCCGACGAGAACATTCAAAGGCCATGGAGGTAAGAAATAATAATTAGCTAATAGCTAAAAAAATAAATAGCATGGAAGCTGTTGCAAAGTTAAAAAATTGTCCAATGTCGGCTAGAAAGATGAGAATCGTAGTTGACAATATCAGAGGAAAATCTGTAAACGAGGCATTAAACATCTTGAGATTTACTAAAAAAGAAGCTGCAACTTGGTTGGAGAAAGTCGTTACAGCGGCTATCCACAACTGGGAGAACAAGGGCGATATGGCCTACAGTGCAGAGGATTACGATCTTAGGATTAAAACTGCATTTGTTGATGAGGGTACTATGCTCAAGAGATTCAGACCTGCCCCACACGGTAGAGCACACAGAATCAGAAAGAGACAAAACCACGTAACAATTGTTGTGGAAAATGCGATCGAAATTGAAGGAACTAACTCAGAAGAACAATCATAATTCATAAGAAATGGGTCAAAAGACAAATCCAATAGGTAATAGATTAGGGATCATCCGAGGATGGGATTCTAATTGGTATGGCGGCAAAAATTTCGGCGAAAAAGTTGTCGAAGACGAGAAGATTAGGAAATATCTTAATGCTAGGATTACTAAAGGAGGAATAGCAAGAATTGTCATAGAAAGAACACTCAAAAGAGTTACAGTGACGATCCATACATCTAGACCAGGTATAATTATTGGTAAAGGTGGCTCTGAAGTAGATAGAATCAAAGAGGAGTTGAAAAAACTGACTAGCAAGGATATCCAGATCAATATTGTTGAGATAAGAAAGCCTGAACTAGATGCAGCGATAGTTGGAGAGAGTATTGCAAAGCAGATTGAATCAAGAATTAACTATAGAAGAGCGATCAAAATGGCTATTCAGTCAACAATGAGAGCGGGTGCTGAAGGAATCAAAGTGAGAATTAGTGGAAGATTGAATGGAGCTGAAATGGCAAGAAGTGAAGAGTATAAAGATGGAAGAACTCCATTGCATACTTTTAGAGCCGATATAGATTACAAATTGCAGGAAGCACTTACTGTTTATGGTAAGATTGGAATCAAAGTGTGGATTTGTAAAGGAGAGGTGTTAGGAAAGAGAGATTTATCGCCAAATGTTGGGGTAGATAACAAGAAAGGAGGAAGAGGAGATCGTAGAAGAAACGACCGAAGAAACGATAGAAGAAACGACCGAAGGAGATAATTAGAACAAAAAAACGTACCTTTGCCGGGCTTTTGAAAAAAAGCAGCAAATAAAACATTTTTAAGATGTTACAACCAAAAAGAACAAAATACAGAAAGCAGCAGAAAGGAAGAATTAGAGGTATTGCACATAGAGGTAGTACTATAAATTTTGGATCATTTGCGCTGAAGTCAATGGAAGAGAAGTTCATCACAAACAGACAGATAGAGTCTGCAAGGATTGCGATGACGAGGTACATGAAGAGAGAGGGTAAAGTGTGGATTAGAATTTTTCCGGACAAACCTATCACATCAAAGCCTGCTGAGGTAAGGATGGGTAAAGGTAAAGGAGCTCTTGACCATTGGGTAGCAGCAATCAAGCCTGGAACGATCATGTTTGAAATGGATGGTGTACCGGTTGAAGTTGCTCAAGAAGCGATGAGATTGGCAGCACAGAAGTTACCTGTCAAGACTAAATTTTTGGTAAGAAGGGACTTCGCTTAATTGAAAAATATTTAAAGTTGATATAAAAATGGCAACTAAAAAATTTATTACACTTCAAGGCTACTCAGACGAGGAATTGACGAATGAGATCAATGTTACTGAAGAAGAGTTAAAGAAGGCAAAGTTTGATCATGCTATACATGGGTTGGATAATCCATTAAAGTTAAAGGATGTCAAAAAAGATATTGCTAGATTGTATACGGAGCAAAGAAGAAGAGAGCTAGCAGGAATGACACCTGAACAATTGGCTAAGCGGTCAAAAATTAGAAGAAGAAGAAAATAATTAAGGCTTAGGCTGCAAATAATTTAGCAATGACTGAAAGAGCATTACGTAAACAGAGAATCGGTATAGTTTCCAGTAACAAAATGGAAAAGTCTATTACTGTACTCGTTGAAAGAAAATTAAGACACCCTATCTATGGAAAGTTCGTAAAGAAGTCCAAGAAGTTTGTTGCTCATGATGAAAAAAATGAGTGCAACGAGGGTGATAGAGTTAGAATTATGGAGACTCGTCCACTCAGTAAGAGAAAGAGATGGAGACTTGTTGAAATAATTGATAGAGCTAAATAGGTAATTCATAACGCTATAAAGTTTATTAGCAATGATACAACAAGAATCAAGACTCAAAGTAGCTGACAACAGCGGTGCCAAAGAAGTACTTTGTATAAGAGTATTAGGTGGGTCAAAAAGAAGATACGCATCCATAGGAGACCAGATCGTGGTAACTGTAAAAGATGCAAATCCTGGAGGTATTAAAAAAGGTACAGTTTCAAGAGCTGTGATCGTCAGGACTAAAAAGGAAATTAGACGTAAAGACGGATCGTATATTAGATTCGACGATAATGCGGTAGTATTATTAAGTGCTTCAGAAGAGCCAAGAGGAACAAGGATATTTGGGCCTGTAGCTAGGGAGTTGCGTGATAGAGATTACATGAAAATTGTTTCTCTTGCACCAGAAGTACTATAATTGAACAACTTTTAGCAATAATAACTATGAGTAACAGTAAAAGATTCGCACCTAAATACAAGATTAAAAAGGGTGATAAAGTAAAAGTAATTGCTGGTTCTAATAAAGGAGCGGAAGGCAACGTACTTGAGGTACATGCTAAAAACGGAAAGGCTATTGTAGAGGGTGTAAATCTTGCTAAGAAGCATACCAAGCCTACACAAGATAACCCAGGGGGTATCAATGAAATTGCCTTGCCAATAGATATTTCTAATCTTATGTTTGTTGATCCTAAATCTGGAGAAACTACCAGACTTGGATACAGAATCGAAGATGGAAAAAGTGTAAGATATTCTAAAAAATCTGGAGAAACTATTAAGTAATGAGTTATACACCAAGATTAAAAACAAAATACAGGGAGGAGATTGTATCAAAATTAAATGAGCAATTCTCTTATAAGTCAGTAATGCAAGTGCCAAAGCTCTTGAAGATTTGTATCAACCAAGGAGTTGGAGGTGCAACACAAGATAAGAAGCTAGTAGATAATGCTCTGGGAGAAATGACTTTAATTGCTGGTCAGAAGGCAGTACCTGTGAAAGCAAGAAAATCCGTATCTAACTTTAAGTTAAGAGAAGGAATGCCGATTGCGGCAAGAGTGACTTTGAGAGATGAAAAAATGTACGAGTTTTTAGATAGACTTATCTCTGTTGCTTTACCAAGGGTAAGAGACTTTAGAGGAATTAATGATAAGAGTTTCGATGGAAGAGGAAATTATTCTCTAGGTATTCAGGAGCAGATCATCTTTCCAGAAATCGTGTTGGATAAAGTGAACAAGATCACGGGTATGGATATTAGCTTCGTAACGAGTGCAAAGACAGATTCAGAAGCTTTAGCATTACTTAAGGAACTTGGAATGCCTTTTAAAAATCAGAATAACTAGTACAAGATGGCAAGGAAATCATTAATAGCAAGAGAAGTTAAGCGCCAGAAAATGGTTGCAAAATATGCTGAATTAAGAGCTCAGTTGAAGAAAGAAGGAAGGTGGGATGAATTAGATAAGTTACCAAAAAATTCTAGTGCAGTAAGACTTCACAATAGATGTCTTTTAACTGGGAGGCCGAAAGGATATATGAGAAAATTTGGTATAAATAGAGTAACATTTAGACAAATGGCGCTTGATGGGAAGATTCCTGGAATAACAAAGGCGAGCTGGTAACAAATAAATAGAAAAGAAGATTTATGATAACTACTGATCCAATAGCAGATTATCTTACAAGATTAAGAAATGCACAGAAGGCTGGTCACAGAACCGTTGTGATTCCTGCATCTAAGATGAAGAAGGGAATAACTGAAATTTTATACGATCAAGGATACATCCTTAAGTATAAATTCGACAATGAAGAAGGGATAGGCGGAGTTATACGAATTGCGATCAAGTATGATCCAGTGACAAAAGAACCTGTGATTAAGAAGTTAGGTAGAATTAGTAAGCCTGGTTTAAGAAAATATTCACCGGCAAATGAGATTCCAAGAATCATTAATGGTTTAGGGATTGCAATTGTATCTACGTCAAAGGGTTTATTAACTGATAAGCAAGCAAGAAATGCAAATGTAGGTGGCGAATTAGTTTGCTACGTATACTAATAAGAATTTAAAAAGAATACCATGTCAAGAATAGGTAAATCACCAATATCAATACCGGCTGGAGTTACAATTACTGTAGATAAGTCAAACAAGGTTACTGTAAAAGGACCAAAGGGCGAGTTGTCTCAGGTAATAGATGCAGATTTAACATTCGAATTAAAGGATGGCGAAGGGGTGTTGACAAGACCAACAGATCAAATAAGACATAGATCTGTACATGGACTATACAGAACTCTTATCGCTAATATGGTGACTGGAGTGACTGATGGGTATACAAAGGAAATGGAATTGATCGGTGTAGGTTATAGAGCTGCAAGCACTGGTAATTTACTAGAACTTACCCTGGGATATTCACACCCAATTTATTTCGCTATACCTAGTGAATTGAAATTGGAAACAAAAATGGAGAAAGGAACACCTCCAACTGTAATTCTTACAGGAATAGACAAGCAGTTGATAGGTCAAGTTGCTGCCAAAATTAGAGCCTTTAGAAGTCCAGAGCCATATAAAGGGAAAGGAATTAGATTTAAAGGAGAACAAATTAGAAGAAAAGCTGGTAAGACAGCTGCTAAATAATTAGTGTATATAAAAATACATCAGGAATGATTTCTAAAGTACAAAGTAGACAAAGAATACACAAGAGAATTAGGAATAAGATTAGTGGAACACCTACTACACCTAGACTTGCAGTATTTAGAAGTAATAAAGCTATTGCTTGTCAATTGATAGATGATGTCAATGGAGTTACTTTAGCGAGTGCATCTTCAAAAGATGTTTCTGGCGAGGGTTCAAAATCTGAAGTTTCCAAGAGAGTCGGTGGATTAATCGGCGACAGAGCAAAGTCCTTGGGAATTGAAGCGATAAAATTTGATAGAGGGGGATACCTTTATCATGGTAGAGTTAAATCATTGGCTGATGGAGCCAGAGAAGCTGGTCTAAATTTTTAAAAAAGTAAGTAATGGCAAAAAATACTGATAGAGTAAAAGCGGCTGATACCGAATTAAAGGAAAAGCTTGTTAACCTTAGTAGAGTTGCGAAAGTAACAAAAGGGGGTAGAACATTTAGTTTTTCAGCTTTAGTAGTAGTTGGTGATGGAAATGGAACTGTTGGTCATGGTCTAGGAAAAGCTAGAGATGTATCAGAATCAATTTCTAAAGCAGCTGATGAAGCGAAAAAGAATTTGGTAAAAGTTCCTATTTATAATGGGACAATTCCTCATGAGCAAAAAGGAAAGTATGGTGCTGGTAAGGTGCTTATTAAACCAGCTGCTGATGGTACAGGGGTAATTGCAGGTGGTGCAATGAGAGCTGTGTTAGAGATTGCTGGAGTACACAATGTACTTGCAAAGTCTCAAGGTTCTTCTAATCCACATAATGTTGTTAAAGCAACTGTAGATGCATTACGAAGACTAAGAAGTCCGTTGGAAATAGCGAAAGAAAGAGGTATCTCATTGAATAAACTTTTTGAAGGATAGTCAATATAACAGACCATGAGAAAATTAAAAGTAACTCAAGTTAAGAGTGTGATCGATAGATCAAAGAAGCAAAAGGATACAATGATTGCACTTGGTTTAAAGAAGATGAACCAAACTGTAGTGAAGGATGCAACTCCTCAGATTGTAGGAATGCTAACAAAAGTGAAACATTTAGTAATCATAGAAGAGGCATAACCTCTAAGAATCGTATAAACTATGGAACTTCAAAATCTAAGACCTGCCAAAGGGGCAGTAAAGTCAGAAAAAAGAGTAGGTAGAGGACAAGGTGCTGGAACTGGTGGTACGTCCACTAGAGGGCATAAAGGTGCTAAATCTAGATCTGGATATAGTAGTAAGAGAGCATTCGAAGGTGGTCAAATGCCATTACAGATGAGACTTCCTAAGAGAGGTTTCAAAAATATCAACAGAGTAGATTATGTTGGTATTAATGTATCTAGACTACAAGAAATCTCAGAAAAGTTTAACCTTACTGATATCAGTGATGCAAGTCTTGCAGAAGCTAGAATTGTAAAGAAGACGGATAAGGTAAAAGTTTTGGGTAATGGAGATATTACTGCAAAATTGAATATATCTACCAGTGCTATATCAAATAGTGCAAAAGCAAAAATTGAAGCTGCAGGAGGATCTGTTAATATAGACTAAGAAATAACATGAACAAGTTCATAGAAACATTAAAGAATATATGGAATATTGTAGAGTTAAGAGATAGAATTCTCTTCACTCTTTTAATTTTAGCTGTATATAGACTTGGGTCTTTTATTGTACTTCCAGGGGTAGATCCAGCGGCATTGGATGCTGCTACTCAAGGAGGTTCAGGACAAGGACTACTTGGTTTGATAAATATATTCACAGGGGGTGCCTTTAATAAAGGGGCTGTCTTTGCATTAGGTATCATGCCTTACATCACGGCATCGATTATTATCCAATTATTGGGATTTGCGGTGCCATATTTTCAAAGATTACAACAAAAAGAGGGTGAATCAGGTAGAAAGAAGATCACTCAAATAACTAGAATCTTAACTGTTTTTATCACTCTTGTCCAAGGAGGGGGATACCTTGCTTATTTGAATCAAATGGGAGGAGTATCTTCAAGTGTTAACCCTGGGGTATTCTGGTTTGGTAATATTATTATTTTATCAACGGGTACTATTTTTGCGATGTGGTTAGGTGAGAAAATTACGGATAAAGGTATCGGTAATGGTATTTCTCTTTTGATCATGATTGGTATTATAGCATCATTACCTGCTGCTTTTGTGGCTGAGATTTCTGCTCAATTAAGTAAAAATGGTCCTTTAGTATTGATATTAGAATTTGCGGCATTCTTCTTTGTGGTATTGATTACCATATTAATCGTGCAAGGTGTGCGAAGAATACCAATTCAATTTGCTAAAAGAATGGTCGGAAGATCAGGAGGTGACTTACCTATGGCAGGTGCAAGAGATTACATTCCTTTAAAAGTGAATGCAGCGGGTGTAATGCCAATTATCTTTGCGCAAGCGATAATGTTTTTACCAGTAACACTAGTAGGTTTCTTTAGTGAAGATGCAGTAAATAATAGTGCATTTTTACAATCACTTAATGATTGGAAATCTATTCCTTACAACATTGTATTTTTCTTACTAGTTGTAATATTTACATATGTGTATACTGCATTGCTGGTAAATCCTCAGCAGTATGCTGAATATTTAAAGAGACAAAATTCGTTTATACCGGGTATTAAGCCAGGTAGTCAAACGCAGGATTATATAGATACATTAACAACAAGGATTACATTGCCAGGATCTGTTTTCTTAGGCTTGATATCCATCCTTCCAGCATTTATTGCCAAGTTTGGTGTGAATGATGCATTTGCATTGTTCTTTGGAGGTACATCTTTATTGATTCTTGTTGGTGTTGTATTGGATACATTGCAACAGATTGAAAGTTACTTGTTGATGAGAAAGTACGACGGATTAGTGAAGTCAGGTAGATTGAAGGGAAGAAGCGGAATGCAACAAATCGGAGCAAGCTTTTAGTACATATGATCTTGTACAAGTCAGCAGAGGAAATTGAATTAATTAGAGAAAACTGTTTACTTGTATGTGAGACGCTTTCTCTTGCAGGTGAGTTGTTAAGACCTGGCATAACAGGTTTGGAGATTGATAAGAAGGCGGAGGAGTTGATTCGTGATCATGGAGCAGAGCCAGGATTCAAAGGATATAAAGGATTTCCAGCGACATTATGTATTTCTATTAACGAACAAGTCGTACATGGAATACCTTCCAATTACGAATTTAAAGAAACAGATATAGTATCAATAGATTGTGGAGTATACAATCACGGGTATTATGGGGATGCAGCATATACATTTGCATTCAAAGATATTGATTTAGAAGTTATGAAACTTCTTGTGGTGACTAAAGAGTCGCTATATAAAGCCATAGACTCGGCGATGCCGGGAAATCGAATTGGTGACATCGGATATGCGGTCCAATCCTTTACGGAAAAAGAACACAAATACGGTGTCGTACGAGAGCTAGTAGGTCACGGATTAGGAAAGAATCTTCACGAAGCCCCTGAAGTTCCAAATTTTGGAAGAAGAGGGAATGGGATTCAACTGAAAGAGGGATTAGTAATAGCGATTGAGCCGATGGTAAATTTGGGGACAAGAAAAGTAAAGATTAATAGAGATGGGTGGACCATTCTGACTGGAGACAAAAAGCCTTCAGCACATTATGAACATACCATTGCAGTTAAAAAAGGAGGAGCTGATATATTGTCAAATCATACAATTATTGAGGAAGCTATTAAAAATAATGATTTTCTTAGTGATATTTCAATAAAAAATTAGATATTTGCACTCCGAAAAAATAATATGGCTAAACAGGACTTAATAAAACAGGATGGAATCATAGATGAAGCATTGTCAAATGCGATGTTTAGAGTACGTCTAGAGAATGATCACTTGATTGTGGCAACCATTTCAGGAAAGATGAGAATGAACTACATTCGAATTTTACCAGGAGATAAAGTAGCTGTTGAAATGTCTCCATATGATTTATCAAGAGGAAGAATAACGTATAGATATAAATAACCTCTAAGAGGGAAAAATATATATTATGAAAGTAAGAGCATCAATTAAAAAGCGATCAGTTGATTGTAAGATTGTAAGAAGAAAAGGGAGACTTTATGTGATTAACAAAAAGAATCCAAGATTTAAGCAAAGACAAGGATAATAATCTAAAGTATAATAGCATGGCAAGAATTGCTGGGGTAGATTTACCAAAAAATAAGAGAGGAGTCATCGGTCTAACATATATCTATGGTATAGGTCGTTCTAGAGCAGAAGAAATTCTGGAAAAGGCAGACATTTCTGAAGAAACGAAAGTTAGGGAATGGTCGGATGAAAACATTAAAGTTATTTCAGGATTAGTTCAAAATCAATACTTAGTTGAGGGTGAATTAAGAACTGAGGTACAAATGAACATTAAGAGATTGATGGACATTGCTTGTTATAGAGGACTTCGTCACAGGAAAGGATTGCCATTGAGAGGGCAAAGAACTCAAACTAACGCTAGAACCAGAAAGGGTAAGAAAAAGACTGTTGCTAACAAGAAGAAGGCAACTAAATAATAAATCGTAATTAGTTCGTATTATGGCTAAAGGAAAAAAAGTTAAAAAAAGAAATGTAAAAGTTGATTCTAAGGGGATCGTTTATATCCAAGCAAGTTTCAACAACATCATCATTTCTTTAACTAATAAACAAGGGCAAGTTATTAGTTGGTCTTCTGCTGGTAAAGCTGGGTTTAGAGGGTCAAAGAAAAATACACCTTACGCTGCGCAGATTGCAGCGAATGATGCAGCTGGTGTTGCATATGATGCGGGAATGAGAAGTGCAGAGGTGTATGTTAAGGGTCCTGGATCAGGAAGAGAAGCTGCAATTAGAGCAATTGATGGCTCAGGTATTAAGATCACAAAAATTAAGGATGTAACTCCTATCCCGCATAACGGGTGCAGACCTCCTAAGAAAAGAAGAGTTTAATTTCAGTTTTATAACTGATAAAATAAAAGTTTAATGGCAAGATATACTGGACCAAGAACTAAGAAAGCAAGAGCGTTAGGCGAGGCTATATTCGGTGCTGACAAAGCATTTGAAAGAAGAAAATATGCTCCGGGTCAACACGGTGGTGGAAATAAGAGAAGACGTCAAAAGTCTGATTATGCATTACAGTTGATGGAAAAGCAAAAAGCTAAGTACACATACGGAATGTTGGAGCGTCAATTTAGAAACCTATTTGAGAAAGCAAGTAGAAAGAGTGGTGTAACAGGTGAAATATTGTTGCAGTATCTAGAAGGAAGACTTGATAATACTGTTTTCAGATTAGGAATTGCACCTACTAGAAGAGGCGCAAGACAGCTAGTTTCTCACAAACACATCATGGTTAATGGGGTGGTTACAAATGTACCATCCATGTTATTAAGACCTGGTGATGTAGTTTCCATTAGAGGAAAAAGTAGAAGTCTGGACGTAATAGACAACTCAATTAAATCTAAATCAGATGTTAGAAATTGGGGCTGGCTAGAATGGAATCCAGAAAGGATGGAAGGCAAATTCTTAGCTTATCCAGAAAGAGATAAAATTCCAGAGAAGATCAATGAACAATTGATTGTTGAATTATACTCTAAGTAATATCAGAATTGGCTATCCTTTTGGATAGCCTATTCCTGTTTATTTAATTTCCTTTTCATACATAAAATACGATAGAATGAGTATTCTAAATTTTCAGAAGCCTGACAAAATACTATTACAAAAAGCAGATGATTTTGACGGTACTTTTGAATTTAAACCATTGGAGCCAGGTTTTGGCCAAACCATAGGAAATTCACTACGAAGAATATTATTGTCCTCTCTAGAAGGGTATTCAATTTCTGCGGTTAGAATTGCAGGAGTTGATCACGAATTTTCAACTATTCAAGGAGTAGTACAAGACGTTGTTGACATTATTCTTAACCTAAAGCAGGTAAGATTAAAGCCAATGATTGTTGATGAGAGCAATAGTGAAGAAAAAATATATTTAACTATAACTGGTAAAGAGCAATTTTTAGCTGGTGACATAGAATCTAGTACAAATATATTCAAGGTGATGAACCCTGAATTATTGATTTGTCAAATGGAGCCCTCTGTAAACTTAGAAATCGAGTTTACTATTACAAAAGGAAGAGGATATGTTCCTGCTGATGAAAATTTGCCAAAAGATGCTCCGATTGGAGTAATTCCTGTTGATGCAATCTATACACCTATTAAGAAAGTAGCGTATAAGATTGAAAATACCAGAGTTGGACAGAGAACAGATTACGAGAAGTTAACTATTGAGGTTAAAACGGATGGTACGATTCATCCTGAAGAAGCGGTTAAAGAAGCTTCTAGAATTATGATTCAACATTTGATGTTGATCACAGATGAGAATATCACATTTAATGATTCAAGTAGTAGAGAAGAGAATATAGTAGATGAGCACATATTACATATGCGTAAATTACTTAAAACTTCTCTTGAAGATCTTGATTTGTCTGTAAGAGCGTATAACTGTCTGAAAGCGGCTAAGATCAACTCTTTAGGAGAGATGGTTAGATACGATACTCATGAGTTATTGAAGTTCAGAAACTTTGGTAAGAAGTCATTAGTAGAGATCGAAGAGTTGCTACAGAATAAAGGCCTTACTTTTGGAATGGACTTGTCTAAATATAAGTTGGACGAAGATTAATTGAATTTTAGTATCACACAGCTCTGACAATGGTCAGGATATAATTATATCATTTGCTAAACGATTATTTATTTCTCTAAAAGCTGTAAAAGAGGTAAATAGTTAGTGGCAGGACGTAAATCATAAAAGAAATGAGACACGGAAAGAAATTTAATCACCTTAAGAGAAAGAAAGGGCACAGAAAGGCATTGTTGAAATCATTGGCTGGGGCTCTTATTACACACAAAAGAATTACAACTACTCTAGCAAAGGCTAAAGCTTTAAGAGTATTTGTGGAGCCACTTATCACAAAATCTAAGACAAACACAACGCACTCAAGAAGAGTTGTATTTTCTAGATTAATGAATAAGGAAGTTGTGAAAGAATTGTTTGATGTAGTAGCAGATAAGATTGCTGATAGACCAGGTGGTTATGTACGTATTATACGAACAGGAGCTAGAAAAAGTGATTCTGCTGAAATGGCAATGATTGAGTTGGTTGATTTTAACACAGATTATGTTTCTGGTGGTAAGACAGCTGCTAAATCGGGCAAAAGAAGCAGAAGAGGAGGAAAAGGTAAATCAAGTGCCAACACTCCACCAGTAGCTTCTAATGAGGAAGAATAATCTCGCAGAGTTTTTAAAATAATTGAAAGGCAGTACTTGTAAAAGTATTGCCTTTTTTTGTTATATATTTAGTTTAAATGGAAGTTGATTTTTGTATGAAATATTTTCCAGTTTTTGAAAAGAAGTGATTACGTTTAAAGATTTTGTGGTATATATGTACATAGTGCTTGATAGAATATTACATTTTTTGATGTGTTAAGAAGTGTTTGTGAAGAATGGTAAGGATTCTTCTATGTTTTAATTTCTCACTATACTATTTAAATTACACGATACATAAAATGCCTTTTCCAAACCTTGATTTAGTCTAGTCGGAAACATTGGATTATTTCTAATACATAGGCTCTGATTAGTAGTACAGTAGACCAATTACATCTACAGATTAACACTATTGCAGCGACTTAACGATAAATGTAAAATAATCGTATAGGCATTTTATTACTAGTTTAAACTTGTAATAAAGGATGATAGATAAATTCAAACATTACCGCCAGTTGGATTCAATGGATTGTGGCCCTACCTGCTTGCGTATGATTGCAAAGGCACACGGAAAAACATACTCGCTTCCATTTTTAAGAGAGAAGTGTTATATCGATAAGGCTGGTGTAAGTTTGAAAGGGATAAGTGAAGCAGCTGAACTTATTGGCTTGAGAACTTTGGCTGTCAAGATACCTACTTCTGGAAAAAAAGATATGCCTTCTTTGTCTGAAGCTCCATTGCCGTGTATTGGACATTGGAATCAAAATCATTTTGTTGTTATATATAAGATAACGAAATCTCATGTTTATATTTCTGATCCTGCAAGTTCCAAGCATAAGTTATCAATAGAGGAGTTTGAGAAGTCATGGATTACGGATAACAATCAAGGTGTTGCTTTATTGCTTGAACCAACCATAGGTTTTCATAAACGGGATTTAGAAGATAATGAGAAAAAAGGTTTTGGATTTCTTTTTGAGTATTTAAAACCACATCGAAAGTTGATGTTCCAGTTGATAATAGGTTTATTATTAGGAACAGTTTTTCAATTGATATTTCCCTTTTTAACACAGAGTTTAGTTGATATTGGAATAGATACTAAGAACTTAAATTTTATTTATTTGGTACTGGCTGGACAACTTGCATTGTTTGTTGGTTCTACTATGGTTCGCTTCATTCAGAGTTGGATATTGTTACATATTAGTATTCGTATAAATGTCAGTTTAATAGCTGATTTTCTTTTAAAGTTAATGCACTTGCCTTTGGGTTTTTTTGATTCAAAAAATACGGGTGATTTACTTCAGCGAATAGGGGATCATAAACGAATCGAGTCATTCTTGACTAACTCAAGTCTTAGTGTTTTATTGTCTATAACCAATTTAGTAGTTTTTGGTGTGGTGTTGGCAATATATAGCACTACTATTTTTTTCATTTTCATATTTTCATCCATGTTATACGTTGGGTGGATTTTCTTTTTCCTAAGAATGCGTAAAGAGGTTGATTATCGTGCATTTCAGCAATTTTCTGATAATCAAGATTCTCTCATTGAGATTATCCAAGGTATGTCAGAAATTAAACTTCAGGGCAGTCAACTCAAACGACGATGGAAGTGGGCGGGAATTCAAGCAAAGCTATTTCGTACACAAATGAAATCATTGAGTATATCTCAATACCAAGATGCGGGAGCATTGTCTATTAATCAGTTGAAAGATATCGTCATCACATTCTTTGCCGCGAAACTTGTTCTAGAAGGTTCAATGACCTTAGGGATGATGTTGGCTGTACAATACATTATTGGTCAATTAAACGGACCACTACAACAAATGATTGGCTTTATTAGATCAGCGCAGGATGCTAAAATTAGCTTGGAACGACTTTCCGAAATTCATGGTGCCGAGAATGAAGAAAAAGAGGATGAACAAAAGATTAGTGTGATACCGGAGGGTGATATTTTGATTAAAAATTTGAGTTTTCGTTATACTCCAATTTCGGAAGAGGTGTTAAAGGATATTAGTTTGTGTATTCCACGAGGAAAGACCACTGCAATTGTTGGTTCTAGTGGAAGTGGAAAGACCACACTAATCAAGCTTTTATTGGGCTTTTATAAGCCTAGTAGAGGTGTCATTAAGGTGGGAGCACAAGATCTTGATACAATTTATAAGAAAATATGGAGGCAACAATGTGGAGTTGTAATGCAAGAAGGCTTTATATTTTCTGATACAATTGCAAATAATATTTCAGAGAGTGATGATACAGCGAATACCAGTAAGATTTTAGCAGCATCTGTTCAAGCTAACATTATGGATTTTATTAAAGATTTGCCTTTGGGGCTGAATACGATGATTGGGCCTAAAGGGAATGGAATAAGTCAAGGCCAGAAACAGCGATTATTTATTGCGAGAGCAATGTACAAAAACCCTGAATTTCTATTTTTTGATGAAGCAACAAATTCTTTAGATGCTAGTAATGAGAGAGTGATTATGAATAATTTGGAGAAGTTTTTATATGGTAGAACTGCAATAGTAGTGGCACATAGACTAAGCACTGTAAAGAATGCAGATCAAATAGTTGTGTTAGAGAATGGTGAAATTGTTGAGGTAGGAAAGCACAAGAAATTAGTTAAAAAGAAAGGAAAATATTTTGAATTAGTTAAAAATCAATTGGAATTGGGGAGTTAGATGAAAAGTGGAAATGAATTCGCTATAACAAGTCAATTTTATTAACTGCTTAAAATTTGAAACTGTATTCCAGTCCAATATTTATCTATTGGTTAGATCAAATCTCATATAAATTATGCCTATACCTCAAAGTACACATACAAATTCAGAAATAAACACCACAGCCCAGTCACAAATACACGACCTTATTGGAAACCCACCTGGGTGGTTATTAAGGTCTGGAATTACTATGGTAGCTATCGTGACTTCTATACTTCTTACAGGGTCTTGTTATTTTGAATATCCTGATAAACTTATAGGGGAAGGAGTGTTAACATCTGATGCACCACCTATTGAGTTGGTAAGTAGATCAACAGGTTATATTGAGCGAATATATGCTCATGAGGGATGCAATGTAAAAAAAGGTGAAGCGGTTTTATTTATAAACAATACTACTGATCAGACTCAAATCATACAATTAGAACATTGGATCAAAAAATATAACACCATTGAAGATATAAAAATGATGCTTCAGCTAGACTTTGTGAAAGGTTTGCAGTTGGGTTCATTACAAAATGATTATGCTTCGTTAGAATTACGATTTAATGAATTACAACAAACGTTAAGAGACGATATAGTCTTTCAGCAAATCAATAATATTAATCGAGAAATTCAAAAAATAGGAGTACTTAACGGTTCACATAATAAAGAAATGGAGATATATGGAAAAGAACTTGAACTGTCTAGGGTGGATTATTCACGAAACAAGAAATTAGAGATAGAAGGTGCAATTAGTAGAGCTGAGTTTGAGAAATTTCATGCAGTATTGTTGCAAAAAGAGAGACAATTTGAAGGAATGAATAATATTCTAATTCAAAATAGAATTAGAATAGACCAGTTAGAGATGGAAAAACTAAACTTAAAGCAAAAAAGATCAAAAGCACTTCAAAATTATACATTTAGTATTTCCGAAATAATTTCGAGAATAAAAACATCCATAGAGAATTGGAATAAAACCTATATTGTTGAGGCTCCAATTGATGGGAAAGTCACCTATTTAAAAGGTGTTTCTGATCAAAAAAATATAAAACAGGGTCAAGCCATAGGGTATATAATACCTACTGATAATCAAATCAATTATGTGACTGCTGAATTCCCAGGTGTAAATATTGGTAAGGTGGAGAAAGGTCAGGATGTAATCATAAAGTTTGATGGGTATCCCTATAAAGAATATGGGGTGTTAACTTCTAAGGTTAGTGTTGTTAGTAAAATTCCTGAAGAAAATAGAGATGGGAGATTAATGTATGAATTGAAGATTCCGATTCCTAATACGATTATCACAGATTATCAAGATACCATTCAATATAAGCCTCAAATGTCAGTAACGGCAGAGGTGATAACGGAAAATAAAACTGTTTTTTCACGGATATTTAATCAATTTCTTTCAATACTTAAAAAGCATTAAGCTTTCGATAATACATAACAATTACAAACTAAAACGATAGAATATGAGGTTTTTTGAAAAAATTCAAGTTATAGAACGTATAGATCAGCTAATTAAAATGAAGGCCACTGGATCTGCTAGGGATTTAGCTAGACGAACTAATCTTTCCAAATCTACTATATATGAAATCTTGGATATTATGAAATGTATGGGAGCAGAAATCGAGTATTGTACATGTAGAAAAAGCTACTATTATGTAGAGGATAAAACTTTGGCAATAGGTTTCGTAAATAAATCAAAAATATATGGAGGAAGATCAGTTGTGTCCAGTTTTTTAGGACAACATGTTCCTACATTTACAATATCATGCGTATGAACGGGCTATTCTCCAAACCCGTGAAATGAGGAGATCAATTATAAATTTTCAAATTATGTTAAAATTAAATCAGTTTTCAGCTTTAAAAGTTACAAAAAAAGAATTGAACAAACTAACTGGAGGAGCAAGAGAGTATTCAAAATCTGGTGCTACCGGAGCTACCGTTGATGTATATGATTGTGCAGAAGGATGGTATAGTGATGGTACAGGTACATACGACATCAGTGGAGAATGTAGACCGTAACATACCCGAATAAAAATAGAGAGGCAAAAAGAACATTTCTTCTTTGCCTCTTTTTTTTGTATCAAAGAAAATATTACATGCCAATTGACACTGAAAAAATAGTAAAGAAAATATACAAAATTTATAACGTTGATATAAGTTATAATGCAGAATCCGGTATAAGAGTAGAATCTATTATAGACCTCTACAAAATATTAGTCAGTCATAATGTTAAGTGCATGATTGTCGAGGCTGATTTAGAGTTGGTGGGGGATGTCACGGCTATACTTATTGATGACTTAGGCGAGTATTACATTTCTTATAAAAACGGTAATACGGTAATGCTTTATTCTATATCCACAAATAAAGAAGTTGAGTTGAATCTTAGTTTAAAAAATAAATTTATACCTGTAAAAATACTAGTTGAAGATATTGATAGGACTACTTTAGTTAGTTCAAATGATTTTGGAACCAAATATTCATTTTTGCCGGACAATATTTTGAAATTCAGTCTGGCCATAATAATTATTTTATTGTTGGTGTGTTCCTATTTTCAAGGAACACTTTTTTTACAAATATTTGCCATTTGTAGCTTACTGCCAATCTTACTCTTTTTTAGATCCAGAAATAATGATAGAAGTCTTAACATAATAAATAAGATATGTGGGGAGAAGGACAGTTGTGATGACATTTTAGAAAGCAATATCTATGGACTAGACTTAAAAATAATGGCTGTAGCGTCATCGATTTTTTGGTGTCTGTATTCACTTCTATGTTTTCCAATAGCGAATATTGCTGGAATTATTATAGTTGTAACCTCTTTTTTTATTGTTGGGTTGTCATTGTTTTTTCAGCTGTTTATATACAAGGAGTTTTGTCGAATATGCTTAATTATTGCAGCTTTCACAGTTATTATCAATACGTATGTTTTGTACGATATTGGTATAGTAGATTATGCTATATTGAATAATTTGGGAATATTGAATGTTATGTTTTTCATGGCGATGTCGTATGTTTTTGCATTTCAGATTGTCTCAAAGGAAAATAACGAACAAAAAATGAAAGAATACAATATTCAGCAATTTTATACTTGGACTAATTTTGGGAACGTTATGAACATTAGTTCCCCAATGGAGCAAGCAGATCTGAATGAAACTGATGACCAAATTTCTGTAAAAATATTTTTAAATTTAGGATGTAAACATTGTAAAGAGCTGTTGCTTCATATGTTGAATGCTCTTAACATTACAGACTCAATGAAATTGGAAGTATTCGTTAATTTTAAAGAGACTAAAAAAAATAATCGCTATTATGCGCAATTATGTAAGGCTATAGAAGAAAGAAATTTTAAAGATTCTTATGAGATCTTTTCTACATGGTCTGAGGATAAAGATATATTACAGAATGGGAATGAGTTTATTATTAGAAAAGATGTACACTTTAAAAATTTGAAAGGTATTTCTGAATTTACGAGAGGTTACTTTCCAGTTTTAATTATTAACAATAGATTGGTTCCGTCCTACATTAATCCGAATTTTATTAAAATTGCTTTAAATAATACATATGAATAAACTATTTAATATAGTTCTGGTAATTCTATTATGCAACATAGTCTTCGCCCAAGATATGCAGCTTTCATTAGACAAAGTGATTGATCTTGAAGGAAGAGTATTTAACGCTAATGAGGCGATAGAAATGTTTAAAAAGGAGGATAGTGGTCCGATAATTAGATACTTTCAGATGCAGGGGATCAAAGATAATGGTGGTGGAATGAGTATGCCAATACTAGAAGAAAAAAAGGCGCCAAAGAACTTCCTGAATCAAAGTATTATTAAAACCAGGTTTGCAAAGAATAAATTATTTGGAGATAGTGATATGTCAAAGACTCTGATCAGCAAGTATATCGGTGAGGATCAACACGGCCAATCGCTTTTAATGTTCATGTTTAAAGAATGTGTTCATTGTAAAACGGACTTGCCACATTTGAAAAGACTTATGGAATCAGATTTCAGCAGTTACTCAGTAAAGGTAGTTACATTCAGTAAACAAGACGATATTGAAGCAATACTAAAAGAGCACAATATTGATTGTGACGTATTCGCAATACCAAAGTCTGAAATTATAGAGGAGTTTGACATACACGCTTATCCAAGATATTTAGTGTTTAATCAATTTGGAGATTTGACCACAGAGATTAGTTCTTTGAAGAATCATGGTACATCTGCAACTGTTAAAAATAATTAGATCATGCTTAAGGTTATTGTTTTTCTGTTGATATCAACAACGGTATTGTCTCAAAAAACTAAAGTTGATGAATGGCATTTTATTCATGATCTTAATGATTTGTTGGATCAAAATAAGTATTCTGAGGGATTAGTTAAATACAACAGCAGCATATATAAAGACACCATCTTTACGCAGTCATTTGGCAATTATTTAGTATTGAAAATTCTTTATGCGGAAGGTGAGTACAAGGTTTTTGAATCTAAATTTAATGGTTTAAAACCAAGGACCAAGGATCGGATGTGTGCTGATAGTTACTTTGATGATAAATTTATCAAATTTGAAAGCATCACTAGTTATTGTACAGGAATTCGAAATGATTCCAAAAAGAAGCTTGATATAGACTCTGTTCTTCTCAAAGAGTTGGTATTGATGCATATTGAGGATCAACAATTTAGAACCGTTGAGTTAGAGTTGAGATTAGATGAAGAGTTTGTGGAGAAATTAAATAAATCAGGTTTGAATCATTTAATGGAAGAAGCAAGAAATTTACCATGGTTAGAACTTTGTAAGGATCACAAGACAAGAATAAATGAGATGATTGAAAAGAATGGTGTTCCCAAATATGAAAAAATTGGACCACTTGGAGTGTCGGCATTATTTGTTTTATTCTTACATCATGAGCCTTCATTTATGGATACTTATTTTGACGAATTGCGACAGCTTTTCAATCCACATCAATTGAGCTATATGTACGATAAGGTATGTGTAAAAAAAGGAGTTCCACAGAAGTATGGAACACAAGTAATATTCTCAAAAGAGGAAAAAAGAAATATATTTTATCCAATTGAGGATGTAAGTAATGTGGATTCTTTAAGGTTTCAAATTGGACTTTCACCAATTGCCAATTATGCTAAAAAAGTAGGTATAAGGATGTAATGTAGAGTCTTTTAAATTTTACGATAAATCATGCTAATTATTTTAACTATTTCTAGGGATTATTCTTGTGATAGATTACAAGAGTGGTTAGTTTATTATGATAAACCAGCAAAAAGATATTGTCTGGATCAGATGAATTTTCCTGAATTCAAACTGCCAATTGACGATAAATCGATAATCTATAGTCGTAAGTTTTCATTGCCTGTTCCAGCTGAAAAAAGCTTGATGCATAAATATCTATATAAGGAATTAAGGGCGTATTGGTATGAATTCTTTGAAAGTGCGAATAAAGAGCAATTTATTGGAACCGGAAAATTTGAAGAGCCCTCTAGAATATTGATGTTGAAGAAAGCATCTGAGTCTGGTTATTCAATACCGGCATATTTACTAACTACTCAGAAAAGCGAACTTTTAAAGTTCTTAGATAATGGCTTTAGGGTTATCACAAAACCTTTGAGCGCACCACATAATATTATCGAAGGCCAAAATGATATGGCGTTTAGGGCATCTTTGATAGAAGAGGAAGATGTCGCACATTTAGAAGAGAATTTCTATCCTACTTTCTTTCAACAATGCATTAAAAGAGAGGTCGAAGTGCGGATGTTTTTCTTTCATGACAAATTTTGGGCTATGGCATTTGTGGTCAAAGATGAAGACCATACTACAGATATATGGAACGTGAAAATAAGAAGAGAAGTACCAATTCGAGTTCCGCAAAATGTTTTGGAATCTACACGAAAATTTAAGGCTATAACTGGTTTCAAAACGGGATCAATTGATTTTATAATCAATGATGGTATTTGGTATTTTCTGGAAATCAATCCTAATGGACAATATGATTTCTTAATTAAGTCATGTAATTATCAAATAGATAGGGAAATTGCAAAAAATGTAATATAGCATATGGAAAATAATGTCAACAAGCTTAGTTGGGAAAAGTACATTCCCTTAAAGTATACTACAAATTTTAAAGTAAAAAAGAACAACTCGAAGCCCAAGGGAGTCAATTGTGATAAATTCGGAACACCTGGATTCTATGTTGAGAGGTTTTACAAAGAAATTTCTCAAATTGTAAAATTGTAAAGGTGAATAATAAAATATTTCGATTGTTTGAAAACTGTAAGGTGGTAAAAGGCGCTCAAGAAATAGCTATTTGCGATTTGCAATTTAATGAAGTTTATAAATTTCCGTTGGCACTAGAAGGTGCGCTAAACAAAATTAGAGATTTACCTCATTCCCGTTATGTGGAATACTTTTCAAAAGACGAATTGCCAATATTGCAAGAGTTTTTGGACTATCTAGTTTTGAATAATTTGGGCCACTTTTCGGATTGTCCAGACATTTTTATTCCCATGCCTTTAGAATGGGATTTTCCGGGTGCAATATCAAACGCTATAATTGAAATAGGAGATAGGCAGACTGATAAACTTGAAAAAATACTTTTTGAGCTCAATATGATGGGTTGTAAATCTCTGGAGTTGAGAGTTTTATTTGATTGTGTGGTGGATGACTTAGAAAAGATTTTGGAAATGTTTAAAAATTCTGCTTTTCAAAGTATAAATATATTGTGCAAAAAAGTGAGATGGCAACAAAGAAGTGAGATTCAGGGCTTGTTCGTTTTAGAACCAAGAATAATGATGATTGCTGCATTTGGTTGCGAATCCAATGATATTGTTTATTTTGAAGAAGACAACATTTTTTATCAAAGTCAAGAAAAGTTAAATATTAACTCCTGTGGAAAGATAACTTTCGGTAGTTTAAATCCCAATATTAAAATGTTTACTGAATCCCTTAATCATAATTCTTGTCTCAATCGGAAGATCTCCATAGACTCAGATGGCAATATTAAAAACTGCCCTTCGATGAAAGAGACCTTTGGGAATATAGTAGATACCACTCTTACTGAAGCAGTCGAAAATCCAGACTTTAAAAAATACTGGAATATTAATAAAGACAAAATCCATGTCTGTAAAGACTGTGAATTCCGATATATCTGCACAGACTGCAGGGCTTATGTAGATGAGCCGGAAGACATTTTAAGTAAGCCCCTGAAATGTGGTTACAACCCATATAAAGGAGAATGGGGTGAATGGAGTACCAACCCTCTCAAGCAGAAAGCGATAGACTTTTATGGAATGAGAGGAATGGTGGATGGGCAATAAGCTGAATACTAAGTAAGGCTAAAAATTATTAAATAAGTCAGTTTGATATATATGTGTAGTGTTCTCTTGAATAAAGAGTTTCGATAATTTGGAACTCTATAATTTTATTTCAAGGTGAAATGTTTTCCACTCATATTAACTTCCAATAAAATTAGGAAAATTGTTAGAGATATGGTGATGTCCATTTTTTTCGGACAACATTCAAATATCTTTGAAACCAGTTTATAAGCTATCATATTTTATAATTTTTAAACCAATAGTATATTATGAAAAAATCAATTTCATTTATAGTGTTATTTTTTATTGCAATTACTCTTTCTCATTCACAGACAGATGTAGTTCGTGCAAATTTTGAATGCGATGTCGTTTTAGACATATACAATGGACTTTATGATTGGAGTTCAGGAACTGAGTACTCAGGAGGACAATTACTGGAGTCTGGGGAGAAATACGATGTGGGTGCGAGAACCGTAGCCAATAAAAACGATACTGATGGTGATGGGTTGATAGACAATTCATTGTCGGAGACATCAGTGGTTGCGAGTGCTTTAGGGCGTAATGAAGTAGATTTAATGAAACTTGTAGTTCGACAAAAGAGTGGAACGGTTTCGATGGTTAAACTAAAGAAGATTTCTGGGGATATACGGATGTGGACTTCTCCGACAAAGGGAGGGCTGGTTAATTTTGATTCGAATAATGAAATTGTTATTGACGGTAGTGAATTAGATAAAACACTTTATATTGAAGCTATCAATGAAAGTAGTTCCCTTCAGGACATTGAACTACACTTACTAGATGAAAATTCGAAAGTAATTGATAAGGTCAGAGCTACTGGAGTATGGAGCATGGTAGAAGATGTATATATTACTAAACTGTATTCTCCTGAAGCAGGGTCTGGTGAATTATCCAATCTTAATTACTCCAAATTAGTAAATCACGTAAATGTAACGCTAAGATCTGCAGATGGACAACTTTATGGTTTTGGAGAGCATAGAAGCGAGGGGGGCACAGAGAACAAAACGATTGGAGGTAGAATGTTATTTGAATTTAAAGTACTCCCTGATGGAGCCGGGGATATTGTTAATTTTGATTTGACTCGCCAGAAGGAAGGTTTGAGAAAAGCTATTGTTGAAGGTGTGACTGACATTACGGACTTACCAAGCTTTCAATTTCCATCTGATAGTAATCAGGATAACGAAAAACCGAATGATGATACATCGTCTATTTTTGATGAAGATTTTATACCATCGGATAATTATATTTATGTAGAAGATCCACCAAGCAAACCTTTATATTTTGAGGATTTCTCATTTATCATGGAGCGTGTCAATTTTAAAGATTTTGTAAGAGTTGCTATTCAAGGTAGACCACCAATTGTCGATCCAGATCAAAATACTTTTGGATCAAGAGCTTCGGCTTTCAAAGAATGGAGTGTTTCTTTCAACTTTAAAAAGGGTGAAAATAAATTGGAAGTGGATAATGATATTGCTGGTGTTACTGGTGTTAGACCGGCTTTTGGAATTGCCCCTGAAGGAAATGGAGAATTTAACATAAGTGCGAACGCAACTGCAACATCATCAGTATGGTCATTGACTTATTTAGAGACTCAAAATCAATGGATTTTGCTAGATAATGCTGGTATCTTGAATGGAACCATTCTGGATTGGAATAGTGTTGACTCTTGGGTAGGAAGCGCAGATGGATTAAGCATAGTGATAACTCAGGGAAGTATCGATTTTAAGGATTTGGATAGTGTAGAATTTGATGTCTACAAATCAAATAATCAAAAACTAAGCAAAATTCAAGAGGGGCACATCAATTTAAACTCATTCTAATATGAAGAAATTATTATTCCTGATATTATTTGTTCTTCCTTTTAAGCACCTATTATGTCAAGAAGTCAGTAAGTTGTCTAAAGAGCAGATAACACAAAGTATTGATTCTTTGAATGCTTTGAGAGCTCACAAATCATTAAGTGATGCAGAATTGATTGATATTGTCTCTAAAATTAGAAAACTCAAATCAATTTTATATTCGAGAAGAACTACTAAGCACAAATTTCCAAATTTGGATTCAATCGATGTCAAAATAAGAAAAAACATCGACGAATTATGGGAGTATTCATTGTCACCTAAAATTTCGCTAAATGCAAGAGATAGTATTTACAGTGTCATTAGTAAACATCAGTATGGCTTAGAACAGTTGATAGAAAATATCAATACATTCATTTTTGAACCAGAAGAAGGTCAATTCGAAGAATTATTTAATTATCCCGTTTTTCTGTTTTTAATGAAGAATCCATCGATGATTTATTTTGATTATCTCAATGAAAAGATATGCGACGAAACATATCAGGACAAAGTGGACAACCTAATTTTTGCTGCCGTAAACTCAGTGAAAAGTAATGGTATAGCTGAAACTATTCTGAACGATTACATGCAATACGATTGTATTTCTCAAAACCAATTGGCTATTTTAAAATCACATTTAAACTCAATGAAATGAAAATAATATATAAAAATATAATGGCAATTGTTATAATGATTGCTTCATTAACATCTGGCTTTTGCTCAGATATCACAATAACAATAAATCATGCAACAGGCCCCGCAGATGGATCCATAACTATTACCTTAGATGATAATAGCAACGGACCTTACTCCTATGTCTTAACTGGACCAGTAAGTACAACATTTACAAATTCTGATCTAGTAAACATGATCAATGATTTACCCAAAGGTATGTACTGTTTGACGGTAACCAATGCGGATGGATGTTCAGCTGAAATTTGTTTTGAAATAAAGAAATGTAAACGTTTTAAGGGTAAAACTTTCTGCCATGAAGTAGTTGCTTTACCTGCTCACGTAGGTGCCGTCATGCTTATTGGATACAATGATGATGAAGATGATGGCATACTAAAAGATAATACATTTGATATACGGACTAATGTCACAAGTACAATTCTGGACGATATTTTACCCTCAATCTTAGAAACGACCAATCAGGAAACCGACAATATTTTGTTGACTGGCACTTCTCCATATCTAGTAAGTGAACAGAACGTGATTGAAGATGATGACATATTATTTTTATTTAGTTTTGATCAGACAGGAACACTTGAATGGGTATATTATTCAGGAGAAAATGCCAATTACGAAGGTATGGATGATGCGTCCAATACCAGATATGTTTATGGAGAGACAAACGAAGTGAAAATAAACCCAAACCCGGTGCTCAACGATTTAATGATAGAATTAAATTCCGATTTGCTATATCACAAACTTGAAATTTATAGTGCTTCTGGACAACTCATGTTGGAAAAGAAAATTGGAAAGGATTCTGAATTAAACATCAATGTTGAAGAATTCAGTCCAGGCATGTACTTTATTCAGTTTACTGGACTGGAAAATAGAGAGGTGAAAAAGTTTATTAAAAATTAAAACAAAATCAAGCTGCTAACCATTCTCATTTTACAAAAAGGGCATTTTAAGTCCTGGGGATAATTTACTTTAATTATGATAGTACATGACAATGTGTATTATCATAATTTTTTATTTGAACCTCATGATTTTATTCTCTCTAAATTGTTTATTATCGATTATTATTAATGACAACGAAAATTTTCGCCTTGAATAAATTTGGTGATATTGCTGCATGAATCTGAATGGGTTCTTCTTCGAAGCTCGTCACACTGGAGCCATAACCTGTCTTTAAATGGAATATTTAATCCATCCTAATAATCTGGAATTCAGGCTATTCATTTTGGTTATTATTTCATTTTATTTTGAATATAATACCTCCATTTCAGGAGAAATTAAATTAAATAAAATGCACCTTTTTTCTGTTTTTATGATTTACTTCTCTCAAAAAGATATGTTGTAATTTTCCTCTTCTAATATGAATCAATTGTGCAATTTTTGATATACAATAAAGATTATGAATTTTCAATACACATTAAATCATTTTGCTATATTTGCGGTCGAATTCAAAAAGACGAGCAATGGTTGAAAATTCCCAGTCCAATAAGGCAGTTTTACTATTAGAAGACGGAACATTTTTTGAAGGTAAAGCCGCAGGCGCCAAAGGTGAAGCCACAGGAGAAATTTGTTTCAATACAGGGATGACAGGGTATCAAGAAGTATTTACCGATCCCAGTTATTTCGGACAAATTATGGTTACGACCAATGCACATATTGGAAATTATGGTACCGCAAATCTAGATACAGAATCCGAAAGAGTCCAAATCGCAGGCTTAGTTTGTAAGAATTTTACCAATGAGTATTCTAGAATGACGGCGGATAGTGATATCCAGTCTTATTTTGAAAAAGAGAATATTGTCGGGATATACGATGTAGATACTAGATCCATAGTAAAACAAATAAGAGATAAAGGTGCGATGAATTGCATCATTTCCACCGATGATTTTGACAAAGATTCATTAGCTGAAAAATTGAAGAAAGTACCCTCTATGGATGGATTGGAATTGGCTTCGAAAGTCAGCACCAATGCTACTTATGAGTATGGAAAGAACAACGAAGCATATAAAGTAGCCGTTTTAGATTTTGGTACAAAGAAAAATATTCTAGACTGTTTTGTAGCGAGAGGGTGTTCACTGAAGGTCTTCCCTGCAAAATCGACAGCAGACGAAATAAGAGCATATAATCCAGATGGTTATTTCTTATCTAATGGCCCAGGAGATCCTGCGGCTATGGATTATGCCATTGAGACGGTGAAAGAATTGTTGAAAGATGATAAACCGATGTTTGGAATTTGCTTAGGGCACCAAATTTTGGCCTTAGCTCACGATATTCCCACCTACAAAATGCATCATGGTCATAGAGGGATCAATCACCCTGTAATCAATAAAATTACCGGCAAGTGTGAAATTACAAGTCAAAATCATGGTTTTGGGGTAAGTCCAGATGCAGTCCATGCCAATTTAGACAAGGTAGAGATTACTCATGAAAACTTAAATGATGGTACTATTGAAGGAATCAAAGTAATTGGAAAAGATGCTTTCTCTGTACAATATCATCCAGAATCATCGCCAGGTCCTCATGATTCGAGGTATTTATTTGATGATTTTATCGCATTACTAAAGAAAAAATAAAAGAGAAATATGAGTGAGATTATTGACATTATCGCACGGGAGATACTTGATTCTAGAGGAAACCCAACTGTTGAGGTAGAAGTATTAACTGAGGAAGGTTTCATAGGTAGAGCTGCAGTTCCTTCTGGAGCTTCTACAGGGAAATACGAAGCAGTTGAATTAAGAGATGGTGATAAAGATCGTTTCTTAGGAAAGGGGGTTTTGAATGCCTGTGAAAACGTAGATGAAAAAATCAGAGAAGCACTTATTGGTGAGGAAGTATCCGATCAAAGAGACATTGATGATATCATGTTAGAATTAGATGGTACTCCGAATAAATCAATTCTTGGAGCGAATGCTATTCTTGGAGTTTCGATGGCAGTTGCCAAAGCAGCTGCTCAAGAAGCAGGCATGTCATTATACCGATATGTTGGTGGAGTGAATGCACATGTCATGCCCGTACCGATGATGAATATATTGAATGGAGGAAGTCATGCGGATAACAGCATTGATTTTCAAGAATTCATGATTGTTCCTTTGGGGGCAGATACATTTAGTGATGGATTAAGAATGGGTGTGGAGATTTTTCACCACCTTAAAAAAGTGCTAAAATCAAAGAACTACTCTACGAATGTTGGGGATGAGGGAGGTTTTGCACCAAATATCAAATCGAATCATGAAGCAATAGAAATCGTATTAAAATCAATTGAGTCTGCAGGATACAAACCTGGAGATGAAGTGATGATCGCGATGGATGCTGCCGCTTCAGAATTTTACAATGCAGAAGAACAAGTGTACCACTTTCATAAATCAGCTGGAGAGAAGTTGTCCAGTCGTGAAATGGTTGATTATTGGGCAGACTGGGTAAAAAAATACCCAATATTTTCTATTGAAGATGGTTTAGACGAAGATGATTGGGATGGATGGGTCAACTTGAATGCTAGATTGGGCCAGAAAACACAGTTGGTTGGAGATGATTTATTTGTGACCAATACCAGTAGATTGCAAAAAGGTATCGATTTAGGAGCGGCGAATTCAATTTTGATCAAAGTGAATCAAATTGGATCATTATCTGAAACGATTGATTCTGTGAACCTTGCTACTCGAAATTCGTTTACAAGTGTAATGAGTCACCGATCTGGAGAAACAGAAGATACAACCATAGCTGATCTTGCTGTAGCTTTAAATTGTGGCCAAATAAAAACAGGTTCTGCATCTAGAAGTGATAGAATTGCAAAATATAATCAGTTGCTGAGAATAGAAGAAGAATTAGGTGCAACTGCAGTTTATCCCGGAAGATCGCTTTTGGGTTAATCAATTTTGTATATTTACCTTTATTTAAGAAAACTACAATCTTATGGGTAAGAAAGGAAAACTACAATCATCCTATTTCACCTTTTCAAAATCTTCATTATTGAACAAGTATGTTGTTGTGACATTTGCTTTTTTAGTGTGGATGTTATTTTTCGATAAGAATGGGATTCCGACAAATATAAATTTGAAGGATAACATTGCAAATCTTGAAGCTACAAAAGCAGAATACGAAGAAAAAATTGTTGAAGCTTTAGCGGAAAAGAAAGAAATCGAGGAAAATAAGGAGAAATATGCAAGAGAAAAATACCTCATGCATAAGGAAAATGAAGATGTAATTGTAATAGAAAAAAAGTAAAAATGAGTGTATTAGTCAATAAAGACTCGAAAATTATAGTTCAAGGATTTACTGGGAAAGAAGGAAGTTTTCACGCTGGTCAAATGATTGATTATAAAACCAACGTTGTTGGAGGAGTAACACCTGGTAAAGGTGGACAAGAGCATTTAGGAAAGCCAGTATTTAATTCTGTATCCGAAGCGGTACAAAAGGTAGGTGCTGATACAAGTATAATATTTGTACCTCCTAGATTTGCAGGAGATGCAGTAATGGAAGCAGCAGAAGCAGGTATCAAAGTAATCATTTGTATTACGGAAGGAATCCCTGTTCAAGATATGGTGAAAGTGAAAGCATATTTGGAAAAATATGACTGCACATTAGTAGGACCTAATTGTCCTGGAGTTATTACACCAGACGAAGCGAAAGTGGGAATTATGCCGGGGTTTGTCTTTAAAAAAGGTAGAATAGGTATTGTTTCCAAATCAGGAACGTTAACATATGAGGCTGCTGACCAAATAGTAAAAGCTGGTCTTGGAATTTCTACAGCTATTGGAATTGGTGGAGATCCTATTGTAGGAACTCCTACGAGAGAGGCGGTAAAGTTGCTAATGGAAGATCCAGAAACGGATGCTATTGTAATGATTGGTGAGATCGGTGGTAACTATGAAGCGCTTGCAGCAGAGTATATCAGCTCTACTGGAAACAAGAAACCTGTTGTTGGGTTTATTGCAGGTCAAACAGCTCCTAAGGGAAGAACGATGGGGCATGCTGGTGCAATAGTAGGAGGCGAAGATGATACCGCAGAGGCTAAAATGAGAATCATGGGCGAACATGGAATTCACGTTGTGAATTCGCCAGCAGAAATTGGCGAGACCATGTTGAAGGCACTTGGGAAATAAAATTTTTGAGAAGACTAACTATCAATATTAAACGAAAGATTTGGTGTGTAAACGAGAGTTTACACACCATTTTTTTATAATAAGCTTAGATTTTAAAGGCAAGCCAATTTAAAAGGTTCTTCTAATTTTCCTGTATAGTTACAAGGCCACGTATTGTGAGTGAACCACTTATTGTATTTTGTATTACAGATGTAGCTGTATTTGCAGGATCATAAATGTCTATGTCAACGAAGGTTAAGATTCCACTATTTAGTGCAGCGCCTCCAGATACTTGCCCCCCAACAATAAGCTTTAATCCTTTTATTGTAACAATGGTGTTTAGACCTACATTCATAACTCTTGAGACTTGACTTGCATCAACGGTCAATTCAGCTGTTTTAATCCCATTTACGAAAATATCTTTTGTGATATCAAGGTTTCCTGAAGTTAATACAATGGAATCTTGTAAAAGTAGTGGACTGAAGTCTATGGTGTCTCCAGGTGCAGCACAATCGATAGCATATCGAAGAGATCCGAAACCATCATCATCTGTGTTTACTACGAAAGTACATCCAGGGAAGTCAAAGATGTATTGGATCATATGTTTAGAAAATCCATCTCCATTTCCTCCCATGTATAGACTGGACAGCATAACACCATCCAATAAGCCTTCATATTTATTCTTGGTTGCTCCATCACCATTGCCTCCTTGAAATAGTTGACTCAAAAGTTGTCCATCTAATAAAACAGTGGTGACTAATTTACTTGCGCCGTCTCCTGCTCCACCTCTATACATTTGAGCAAGTTCTTGGCCATCCAAAACCCCAATATATGAGCTTTTATCCTGCCCATCTCCATCGCCTCCCAAATATAGAGTACTGATTTCGTTCCCATCCAGTGTGGTTACATTACCATTCTTATTATTGCCATCCCCTATTCCACCAAGATACATAGGGAATATTTCATTGCCTTGTAATGTGCCTTCAAATTCTTCTTTAGAATTTCCATCACCATTTCCACCACTGTATAAGTAAGCCAATAGATCTCCATTTAAAGAAACTGCAGTCAATGATTTATCTGCTCCATCACCATTTCCACCCCTATAGAGCGCAGTTGGATTGATTTGTTCACCATTCAAAGTAATTTGAATTATACTACTTTTTTGAGCACCATCTCCTTCTCCTCCTTCGAATTGTGAAAAAGCAGATGTGCTGTAAAGCATTACTAGAATAGCAATGTGTCCTATATTAATTCTAGATAACTTGGCCATTTTATTCTGCAGTTCTTCCACCACGTGCTCCAATACGTGAATTGGTAATTGAACTTAATATCGTAGCCGAAGTTCTATCTGCCACTTGACACAGTGCAAGTGTGTTTATCCAACAACCGCCTCTATAGGCAGTAGCTCCTTCTGAACCTACAGCTGGCCAATCAAGTACATTATGATTCCCACTGGATAATAATTCTCCATCTCCATGATTTCCAGTATATGCTCGATTTATTGGAGAGCCAACACTAATAACTCTTTCGTATAGATTTCCGCTGAGCTCCATAACTCCATAATAGCTTCCACCTGTTTCGATTCTACTAGGATTTAGAGCACTAGCAGCAAAAATACCCACTCTCACTGGGCCACCTGGATCAGTAGTATTATAACATATATTAGCGATGTCTTCGCCTGGATTACTAATCGTAGCATTTTCTGCACCATCATTTGTAATAGTGTAGAGTTGATCATAAGCTGTGGTACTTCCAGAGGCAAGCATGTTCAAGATATGATTTGGACCTTTTGCCGATTTTTCATATTCCATTTCTGTCATAAATCGTAAACCTACCCAATCATAATAAGCAGCATTATCTTCGTAAGACAAAAAGTTGATCGCTCTAGCAGGTGCACTTGTAGTGGCATTTCCGGTAGTATAGGCAATTGTATTTCTTGAAACGACTGCATCTGAATTCTTGTGATTAGGGTCAGTGACATCCCGATTACTTTTTTGTGTTTCTGTCAAAGAATTAAAAAAACAGATCCATTGATCTTCGGATAATTCATATTTCATACTCCAAAACGCAGCAAAGCCTTTTGGGAAATCAGCTGGAATTGGACCTAATTGATCGCCTGCGTTTTCAAAAGCAGTCATGTCATAATATAATTCTCCAACTGCATTACTAATCGTAATGGCGTCTTCAGATGTAACACTGTAGGTACTCTGAAAACCAAAAACACCAGTATTTGAATAGAAATTATCAATTTCGGAACCACTTGATGTCGAGCCTAAAGGGTATGTGCCTTCTGGAATATAGACCATTTCTATGGCATAAACTTGAACATCAACAATTGAATTGTCACCTACATTGTCTATTCCATAGTTCCATCTTAATTGAATTTCAGTGAAGTTTACATCCCCATTTCCATCTGCGTTTCTATATACGAATACGCCAATCCCATCAGATGTGGTTGTAATGGTGGAACCCGTTGCCTCTGTATGGCCATCACTTGCAGCTGTGCCATCAACATAATTTATTGTACCATGTTCCCAGTTTCCACTATTCTCTTTAAATTTAATAAAGACCCATGCTCCATCATAATTTGAGGGTCCTGAGCTAATTCTCCAGGAGTTCTCCCAAGAAAGGTCAAATTGGACTAATGTGTAATTATCATCGGTATTTTGATCCGTTAAGCTAATATTGGATACCTCAATGTTATTGGCAAATAAGCCAGAGGAGATGAATAAGAAAAGAAAATAAATTTGTTTCATGATTGTAAATTAAGGTGTAATTATAGAAATTTTATGGGTACTTGTATGAGAAGCAGATGTACACACTAAAGTGTATATTCCGCTTGTCAAATGTGAAATATCAATTTTTTTATACGGATTTTTAATGTGTGTTTTCAAAACCAGTTTACCCGTTGAATTAATTAGAAGTAGATCTAATCTTGAAGTATTATATGTGCTACTTTGAACGGTTAAATATTGATCTGCAGGATTAGGGAATATTGTAACTTCATTTAAGCTTTGGTTTTCAAAGGTAGAAGTGGGTGTCTTTTCCGTCAAGGAATGATATTGATTAATTTCTAATTCAGTATAGGTGTTTTGCATGCCACTAGGCCAAATAACTACTAAAGAGTCTATTTGATCTATGGTATGCAGTCCAAAATGTAATAGTGAACTGTTTTGACTGGCATGACTGTCACCTCCTCGTAATTCTCGTAAAAAAGTTCGATCCGCGGCATGTAAATAGGCTTTTGCCCCGTAGGCATCAAAGTTAGATGTTATTCCTTTTAATTTGAATCCTACCCAATTGAACTGTTGAGATTGATTTTCATAATAGGCGATAGAATTTTGACCTGTACCAAATAAGTCTTCATTTATAATTGTAATGATATCCAAAAGACCATCTTTATTCCAATCTCCATAAAGAGCTCCTCTTGAAGGTGCTAAATTAGTGATGCCAGATGCAGCTCCTATTGGATCAAAAGTTAAATCAGATGATCCTAGGTATAGTTCATCCATTTGTTCTTCATCATCGATATCTACAGCTGAGTAGACATACCCATTCGATACAAAAATATCAATATATGAATCATTGTTGAAATCCTCTAGAATTGCTCCCCAACCAGTTGTATTATACCCATTCGGAGTCGTAGAATTTTGGATTCCCAAATCTGGAGCTATATTCGAAAATAGCATGTCTCCTTCATTCATGAAGAAAAAATTCTCTCCAATGTTTGTTACATAAAAATCCATGTCTAAATCTTCATCAAAATCTCCTACACCTATGCCCATTCCATACATTTTTGCATTGGTATTGGATGATTCACTAATATTATTAAATGGGGCAGATGCGCCTTCGTTTTGAAATAATTGATTAGGGGTAATCCACTTTCCAAAATCATTGGCAACGATCAAGTCTGGGTCATTATCGCCATCTAAATCAGAAGAAGTCGCTGCCAATGTACAGCCAATTTGTTCTAGATTAAAAAAGCTTGATCGATCAATAAATGTCCCATTACCGGTATTTATAAATAATTTATTTGGATGACAAATGTGATCGAAGCCCACGACGGTGGAGCCTTCCACAATGAGCGAGGGTTCTTTGACATAATTTGAAATATAAAGGTCTAAATATCCATCTTGATTGGAGTCAAAAAAATGAGCTCCCATGCAAAAAGAGGCATCCTCTAGTAGAGCACTTTGTGCGATATTGGAGTATAATCCTGTTGCAGGGTTATATTGCAACAACAGATTAGGTTGTAAATTGTCAAATAGTGAATTACTGGTCCCGATTGTACCAACAAAAATTTCTCTATATCCATCGTTGTTAATATCCCCCGTAACTACAGATGTAGTCATTATATTTGACGTGACTTCTTGGATCTTTGTTATAGCACTAATGTTTGTGAAATTGCCTGCGCCATCGTTTTGAAATAGGCCATCTGAACTCATGCCTCCAACTACGTATATGTCTTCATCGCCATCATTGTCAAAATCAAATGATGCTGCACCTCCTCCCATTTTCAAAGATTCGACAAAATCGAAATCTAGTCCATTTAATGAGGAGACTTCTTGAAAAACCACTTGAGAATATAGGATGAAGGGGGAAAGCGCTATTGCACTTACAATGAGTGTTTTTTTAAGAAGGTCCATTTAGTTTTAAGTTAGAATTTCACCTAAAGTAATCAAAAAAAAATTGATTACACAATACAGGGCCTTCGGCGGAGTAAGATTAAGGGAATTCCACTATTTATTTAAGGATTTTTCCTTTTTCCAAGCGGATCTTTTCTTGAAATATTTGTTTGCAACGATTAATAATCCAAACGAAGTAGCTCCTTCTTTGATAGTTACGCTATGATGGTCACCATGGGCCCTTAGGATGGCTCTACTGTACTTAGAATCCAACTGTCTAAACCATTTGAATCTTTGGTGAATATACACATCATGGATAAGGAAGTAGATGAGTCCATAGATACTAATTCCAATTCCTACAAAAAATAGTATTCTTAACGAAGGTACAAACGAACCTAAAAAATAGCAGGCCATACTCGGAATGGCAAAAACAAGAAAGAAAAGATCGTTTTTCTCAAAGAAACCTTCTTTCATTTTTGGATTGTGGTGGTCTTCATGCCAAGACCAAAGCCAACCGTGCATAAGATATTTGTGACTAAAATATGCCACAAATTCCATCAAAAATGCGGTGGCAAAAATTGTTATTGTATAAAGGACTACTGATGACATATTTCTAAACTACTGTTTGTGTAAAGTTAATGTATTATTGGAACAGTCACTATACAGTTTTTGTTTTTTGTTTAGGTATAGAAGTCCATAATTAATCCAGCATGACTCGATTTTGTCCAGGGAAATTATCTTGTAAGCGCATGAGTGGAATTTCAATGAAAAATTCTGTACCAATACCAACTTCCGTTTCAAAATAGATTCGACCATTAAAAGATTCTATCATATTAGCAGAAATTGCCAATCCTAAACCCGTACCTGAGCTTTTCGTGGTGAAATTTGGCGTAAACACTTTTTCTTTCATGTCGTCTGGGATTCCAGTACCATTATCTTTTACAGAAATAATTACGATGTCTTCTCTTTTAGTTAATGACATTTTGATCACTCCTTTTTTGTCCGTAGGAATAGCTTGTATGGCATTTTTTACAATGTTATTTAAGATACGTACTAGGTGATTACGATCGGCAAACACATATAAATCATCAATTGGTTCGGACATTTGGATGTCCATATCTTCCCTTTTTCTAAACAGATCATGTATGGCCTCCACAATTTCATTGATAATTATTTTTTCATTGGAAGCCTTGGGCATTTTTGCAAAATTCGAAAATTCATTTGCGATTTGATTGAGGTTATTGATTTGTTCGATCAACGTAGAAGATACTCTTTTAATCAAATCTTGGGCATTGTCTGGATTTGCTTGAATTGCTTTGTCCAGATATTGAATGCTAAGTTTCATGGGGGTCAATGGATTCTTAATTTCGTGTGCTACTTGTTTTGCCATTTCTCTCCATGCACCATCTCTCTCTGTTTTCGCAAGCATATTTACGCTCTCATCCAGTTTTTTTGTAAGAAGGTTATATTCGTTAATCAATTTCCCGATTTCGTCTTTTGTATTCCATTTCAAAGCTTGATTAGATTTGCCTAATTTGAAATCCTTCAGCTTGTTGGATAAAATAGAAAGCGGTTTGGTAATCGAATTTCCTATCGCAATGGCCAAAGCTCCAGCGATTAAGAATAGAAAGATATATACATTTAGTATGGTGTTCAAGAAGTCTCGGATGCTTCTATTGGAGTTATTTATTGGCTTGTACGAGATCCCTAGATACCCATATGGATTGTTGCCTATATAGTAAACAGGAATAAAGTCAATGGTATATTTGTTGTCATTAAGTGACGCTCTTGTATTTTTTTTGCCACCTGGATTAGCAAAACTTCTCAATATTTCAAAAGGGACTCTATTTATTTTAGGGACAATAAAACTTGCTTTTTGCATTTGACCAGTATGATCAAAAAACACTAAGTTTTTATCATGGATGTGTGCCATTTCATTGACTCTGGATTGAAGTGTGGAAGCAGCCAAATAGTTATTTTCTACACCATCATTATTGGTTTGAATATCGTTTAATATTTTGCTTACTTCATCTCGTTGTGTATTTAGATTGTTGTTTTCCAATACATTTTTAAAGTAAAAAGCAGTTACGATCCCTATAATGAAAAATGAAAAGACAATGAGCATGATAATAGTCAATTGAATTCGAGTTCGTAATGACGATGTATCATAGAATTTTAAATCAAGCTCGGATGGTAAAAACTTGAGTCGGGTATTAAAAAGAGAGACTAAAAACAATAGAATGCCAGACAAGCCCACAATGAATGAAAATAGAGAGATGGGTTTAATGAGGCCTCCTATTTCACTATAGGCCACTATTTTAACTTCGTCGTCTGGCTTGTACACCGCGTAAGAAATATCTCCATCAATATTAGATTCATTAATATCTCTCAGGGTATTAATTGAAATGTCTGTGTTGAAGTTGAGGTGATTCTTAATAACTTTATCGTTTTTAAAAATCAAATAATTTAATCGTTCTAAAATCTCAAAGTCACCATTTCGATTGAAATCTATTTTTACATTTAATTTTAACGGAGATGCATTGTAGGATTTATTTTCAATAAAATAATCTAAAAAATAAGCATTGTCAAAAGGATTATAATAGATGTATTCAGTGATTCTATTGGCAGTTGCAATTGCTTGACTATATGAATAGGATGTACTAAAATGATTATTAAATAAGGTGCCGCCTTGATTATCTGTGGCCTCAATTGAAATTCTAAAATTTGGACCATTTTGTTTCCTAGGATAAATTTTCTTTGAAATATAATCTTCAAAGTCATTCTTGTCAAGTCGGGATGGAAAGGAAAGAGCCGATAATTGTTCGAATACATCTGAAGTTTGAAGAATGGAGTCGATATTAGCGACCACTTTCGAATGAAGTTTGATAGGTTTTGAATAGAGTTTATTGATATTTTCAGTTTGGGCGGTAATGCCATCATGCAATCTATAAAAGAAGGTAATACTCGCAAGAAATCCTGATAAAATAATAATCCACCAAAAAGCATAGGTAATTTGACGCCCTTCATTTTCCAGATACAATTCTAGTATAAGTAGATATGAAATGATGAAGGTGTAAATCGTCCATAGTGGAATTTGAATATCAAAATAAATGCTAATTGGGTAGGTCAGGATTAATCCTAGCCCCCAGCTAAAGTATTTATTTATTTGACTGTCTAGTTTGTTGACAGAGTTAAATATGACTACAGAGAAATAGAATAGGAGAGCAAGAATATAGATAAAAGCAAGAATGAATATAAATCCTTGAAGCTTATACTGCACTAATTCGCCATAAAATGAATGAAGTGGCTCGCTAAAAAGAAAACCTTTGGCTATAAAACAGGTATATATAAAACTCGTAGTGACAATAAATGGTGCTAAAATATTGCTTGACCATGGATTTATCCTGGATAAAAAATGAGTTTTTTTAATTGCATTGATGAATAAAGTGACAAAGCACAAATTTGCCAAGAGATAGGTAAGACTTGGGTTGATGTTACTATACATATTTTCAAATCGACCCAAATAGGTGTTTTGGTAAAAGGGAAGAAAGAAATAATTCTGAATAAACCATAGTGCTAAGGCAATCCCCAAAAATAGTAATGGGCGTAGTTTTTTTGCAATAAATGTAAGTTGAAACAAGGCTACAAGAAGAAATGCAATCCCCAGTAAATAAAAGTAAAATGAAATACCCAATGGAATAGAGAACTGATTTAAGTTTTCTATTTTAAAATTAAAAGGTTGATTTTTATAATCATTGATAGCGAAGTTGTGAGAGGTATTTGATTCTTGAATTAGAGACAATTGAAATCTATTTTTTAATAGTTCAGTAGCTTTGCCGTAAGGACTTAAATCCAAGCCAATCATTTTTGTGTATGCCCCTTTTTTATCCTTATATTTTAAGATATAATCATGGGTGCTGATGAATATATTTTCGAGTGAAGTAAGGTAGTTGTTCCAGTAAATAGAACTGTCTTCCTTTTGTATTAAGACATCGTAAATAGAAGGGTCCAACTTTGTGAAATCCAATTCGGAAGGATGAGAAGTAGCGATAAGAGATTTTACTTTTGTAAACTCTGTTTCCAGATAACGCTCAAGCTCTGTAGAAACGTTTAAATTTTGATTGTTTTGATATGTACAATACCCTATACCAAATGCAATGATCAAGGATAGAATGCTTGAAACTAATATTAAATAATTAGCTCGATTAGTGTTTTTATTACTCAATAGCCTACTAGAATTTCTTTCAGGCTTAAAAATAGGTATTTACATATTAAATTTAATCTTAATGTAAAGCTATTTTTCTTTTTGGTTTAAAACTTTACCTGATATTGGCCAGTGAATGGATTTAAAAAGAAAAGAAATAGCAAAAGTGGTTATAAAAGCAACAACAGTATGAATGAAATATTTTGTTTAGTTTTGCAGCGTAATGCCGCTCTATCGCTACTCAATGGAGTAGAGGAAAGTCCGGACAGCGTAGAGGATCACACCATTTAACGAATGGACTCTTGCAGTATGCAGGAGATAGATAGTGTCGCAGAAAATAACTACCATTTTGTATTTTGTACAAAGTGGAAAAGGTGAAAATGTAGGGTAAGAGCCTACGGTTTCTAATGGCAACATTAGAGAGGGATAAACCTTGTGAGCTGCAATGTCACGTATATTTCGATTCCGAAAGGAGAAGAGTTACTCGCTCAACGTACACGTACATCGGAAGGGGTAGACAGAAGAGATAAATGATAGAGACCTTGTTTAAGCAGGGTACAGAATCCGGCTTATAGGCATTACATTTTTTTATTCCTATCAATAAGATTAGCGTTAGTTTGTTTCAGAATTTAAAGCTCAGAATTTCTTTTTTCTGTCTAAACTGAAAAAACAAATGAATCATTTGGTACACGATTTTAATTTGAACAGCCAAATTAATAAGTACTAAAATCACACAAATAGTGTACAGAATAGCAAGGTTGTTTTCAATAAAATTATTCGCTTCAGTTTCTGATACCTCTGGTCCAATTGAATTTGTAAGAATTGGAATGAGTGCATTTTCTGTTAAGATAACAGATGGAAAAGCCATTTGAAGGTTTCCGTTTTGCTCAATTTCAAGAGTGTTATTGGAAATTATAGCAGAATTAATTTTTAAAGGAATAATTAAAATAGAGAAGACAAATAAAAAGGGTATAAATCTTTTCATGGTTTTGATCTTATGGGGTGTAAAAATAAGGGACCCTAAAATAACAATTTATTTCCACAATGAAGAATTGGAGATGATAATTTTTATCCGATTTCTCAAAAACTAAATAAATGGAAAGGAAGAAATAGTAGTAATGGTATTGGAGTTAATTGGGATATAGACTTTCTTATTGCACCGTTCTAATTGGTTAATCAACTATATGAATCTCAAGATTTATTTCTTTAGTTCATATTATGAAAAAGTGAGTCATGAAGTTTATAATTCTGATAGTAGAATTTAGAATTATTAAATGGAATGTGATTAGTTAACGAAAATGAAAAATAGGGGCAAAAAAAAAGCCTGTAAAAATTACAGGCTTCATTAATTCTTCTAGTATGCGGTTATCGGATAGGACCTGAAGCCGATGCTGCATCACCACCAGTAACAACAATAGCAGTAATAATACAAAGAATAAAAAGTGCAATTGCTAATCCCCAAGTAAGTTTTTCGATAAAATCGGTAGATTTAGCGGCACCTAACATTTGATTTGCACCTGAGCCTCCAAAAGTTGAATCGATTCCTCCACCTTTTGGGTTTTGAATCAAAACTACAGCCATCAATAGTACACAAACCAACGTTATTAAAATTGTTAATCCAGTAACCATAATATATTAATTTTTACTTTTTTCAAATTGAACCGCAAAGAAACTACTTTTTTGGGATATTTTCAAGTTAAACCTGTGCTAAAGCTTTATATAATTCAATTCGGCAGGAGTTTTACTATATAATAGAATGAATTGAACCCAACTTCTTTGAAACCCCTTTATGATTCAGAATTTTTTGAATTTTCCAAAGCTGCTATTTTCTCTTCAAAGTATTCCTTTTTTTCTGGAAGTACAAATGCCAATTGCTGATACATTTTTTTTGCTTTCTTTTTATGCCCCTGCATAGCAAGAATATTCGCAAGAGGCTCAGAAATAATCGATTCTTGTTTTTTTATCGAATCGACTGCAACCTTAGGTACTTTGGACTTCTTTTTTTTCTTTTTCTTTTTCTTCTTCGCTGAAATATTCTTTGAACTTATATTGTTTCCATTTACAGATTCTTGTGCAAGTAACCAGCTTGTATATTTAGACACCCCTTCATAGTCTTTTAAACTGAAATTTTCTTCTTTGGAGGAATCTACAATTACATACTCCACTTTCTTATTTTGTTTCTTCTTTTTGCCCTTCTTCTTTTTCTTCTTTCTTTTTTTTGTTTTGTTTACAATTGTTTCCGCAATAAGCTTTTTGCTTTTGTCTTTTTTTCTTTTTTGTTTTCTCTTTTTCTTTTTTTCTTTTTTGAGCTCCTTTGATTGCTCTTTTCTATCTTTTTGTTTCTTCTTCTTCTTCTTCTTCTTCTTCTTCTTCTTCTTCTTCTTCTTCTTCTTTGTTTTAGTTTTAGTTTCTTCTTCTAGGATAGCTGCTTTTTTCTTTTTCTTCTTCTTTTTCTTTTTCTTTTTTGCTTTCTTCCTATCTAATTTAAGTGGTTCTAATTTGATTGAAGTAGCTTCCTCTTCTAGCTCAATGTCTTCAGTTTCTTTTGATTTAGTGCTAGGCTCTAAGTTTTTATAGGAAGAATAGTCCACTTTAGAAGTTTTATTATCTTCTATGTCTATTATATCTTCTTCCTCTTCGATATCTTCATTATTCTTTGACTGTTCCTTTGCAACCAGTTGTTGCTCCGGATCTAAGGGAGTTTCTTGGCTTTGAATTGGACCTGCTTGATTATGCAATAAAGGATCTTCTTCAGTTTCAGTTTCTTCAAGGATTGTAGGCTCATCTTCCACAATTGAAGAGACTGACACTACAGGCTCGATGTTTTCCTCCAATATTTCAGTAATTACATTTTCTTCCAACACATCATCCGCTAATTCACTAGAAATTTCTCTGACTTGAACATCCTCCTCAACAATTTCTTCGGATGTTATTTTCTCTTCAGTATCTTGGTTCAGGGCTATTGCACCATCTGAGATCTCTTCAATTACTGGATGACTGGTTGAGGAATCCGATGCTAGAGAAGGAGAGGACTCCTGCTTTACTTTTTTTGCTTTCTTTTTAGATTTTAGTTCTGCTATGTTTTCAAAATCTTCTGCAAAATAAGCTGCATGGGATGTATTGTCATTGTCAGATTGATGTCCTTCCATTTCAGATTTGATTGACGCCAATAAATGTAATGGTTGATGGAAAGGCATTTCAGCGATCCATGAATCTAATTCTGACTTTGAGATTTCTTCTAATCTCGATGTATCTTCTAAATAATATTTTACTTCTTTTCTCATTTCGAATGACAAGATATAGGATTGGACTTATAATTTTGAGTTATTGGGCACGAAATGTACGACTAAAAAACAGATTAAATAAAAATGACAAAAAACGGCAGTAATATTTCATAATTTTGTGCTTAAATAATCAGGATTATGGAGGCTAAACTTAGTGTAAATATTAATAAAATTGCTCTAATTAGAAATTCAAGAGGGGCAAACTATCCAAACCTTTTAACGATAGCAAGAGATTGTGAAGCATTTGGTGCAGAGGGTATTACTGTTCATCCCAGACCAGATCAAAGACACATCAGATACGATGATCTGGCTCCCTTGAAAGAAAGAGTGACAACAGAATTTAATATTGAAGGTTATCCATCTCGTCAGTTTTTAGATCAAGTTATTGCTGTACAACCTCATCAATGCACCTTGGTCCCTGATTTACCTGGAGCACTTACTTCTGACAATGGATGGGACACAATAGGACAGAAAGAATTTCTTGTAGATGTAATCAAAGAATTAAAGGACCATGGAATCCGTGTAAGCTTATTTATCAATCCAGAAGAGCATTTGTTGGACGGAGCTAAGGAACTGAATACAGATCGAATAGAATTTTATACAGGACCTTATGCGCATAATTTTAGCCAAGATCGGGAAAAAGCAATTGCTCCATTTGCTTCTGCTGCACAACATTGCAACAAAATCGGCTTGGGGGTTAATGCAGGACATGATCTCAATTTGAAGAATCTTCATTTCTTTAAACAGAATTTACCTAATCTATTGGAGGTTTCAATTGGGCATGCGCTGGTATGTGATGCGTTGTACTATGGACTTAAAAATACAATTCAGATGTATCAAAATGAACTTAAAAAAGTCTGATAATACGTTTAAAGCCTACTCTTTATATTCTTCTTTTATTGCATAATTTTGAATTAAATATCTGATTACCATTTTGTAATGCAGTAAATATTTTTTATATATTTGTGGTCTACCCCTTTTGCATTTGTAATCCCAATGTTTTTAAGTCAGACTAAATTTTATTTAAACATGAGATACACACTATTTCTACTGTTTCTGTTATCATCATTTGTAACTTTTGCGCAATCTCCTATGGCCGAATTGACAGGAGAAGTTGTGCTAGAAGAACAAGTGGATGATGCTTTTGTATTTGAACTTTCCACTAAAAAAGTGAAAGATGTATTGAAAAGTGCTCCTCGTTTTGATCAAGGAAATGAGTGGATACTTATGGAATTACCTCTTGCAGATGGGAGTTATCATGAAGTTGAAGTAGCCGAAGCACCAGTTGTGGCTCAAGCCATTTATGACCGATATCCTGAAAATCGATCGTATAAAGTTAGAGGGGTGAAGGACAAATTTATCTCAGGCAGAATGTCTATTTCGTCAAAAGGAATTAGTGCTCTTCTTTATACTAAAAAGGGGAATGTATTTATAGAAAATGTAGAAGGAAGCTTGCATAAGGCTTATAACTATCAAAAAGGTGAATTAAATAATTTCTCTTGTGGAACAGATCATTCCAATTTTAAAAGTCCCAAGAAGTCTGATGAGCGAACATCTATAGGAAGTAATGAAAGGAAATACACTATAGCAATTGCTTCTTCGGGTGAATTTTCAGCCAAACATGGCAATAATTTGGCGACCATCAATGGAATTATTTCAGATTATCTAACCTTACTTAATACGCTTTATGAAAGAGATGCTGCAATAACCTTTGAGCTTACGGCGGATAATGATGATATCATATTCTTTGATCCTAATACGGATGGCCTTAATCCTTCTAATAACACTACAAAACTAAATACAGCACAATCCGTAATAAATGCTGAGATAGGAAGCGCAAACTATGACATTGGACATGTATTCTATGAGATGAATCCACCTTCATCAGGGTGGTGGAGTAGTGGTGTTGCAAGTTTGGGTGTAGTATGTTCATCGTCTTCAAAAGCTAGAGGTTGGACAGGTGCGGGAGGACCATATCCTAATAGTTTTTGGATGGAAACTTTTGCCCATGAAATCGGACACCAATTTTCAGCGACACATACATTTTATGGTACTACAGGTAATTGTGCAGGGTCACAACGATCTATTGGCAATGGCGTTGAACCTGGGTCTGGAAATAGCCTCATGAGTTATGAGGGTTCTTGTGGTTCAAGTGGATCTTGTGCGAGTCAAAACATTCAACCCGAGGCAGATTTCTATTATTTTCACAGTTATAGTATAGAGCAGATTCAAAATTTTGTTTCTGGTTCCGGTAATTGTTATTCTTCTACTAGCACAGGAAATTCTCCTCCAGCAATCACAATGCCAGCAAGTAAAACAATACCTAAAGAGACCCCATTCTATCTTTCTGCGACGGTTACGGATGCAGATGGAGATCCATTGCTCCTTTCATGGGAAGAAGTAGATACAGATAATCTTAGTTTATCTTGTCCAAATGGAGAACCCAATGATGCAGCAAATAGTACAACTGCACCATTATTTAGAAGCTTTGACCCCTCAGCAGGGGGAGGGATGAGGTATTTTCCTCAATTATCCGATATCTTGGACGATACGCAGACCATGGGTGAAATCCTGCCAGAAGTAGGACGTACAATTGATATGCGTTTTTCAGCAAGAGGTATTGATGCCAATGGGATAAGTGGTGTTTCTTATGAAGATGTAACTATAACTGTAGATGGCAATTCAGGTCCTTTTGAAGTAAGTACAGCAAATTCACCAACTGCCTATCTTGCTGGAGAAACCGTCTCCGTTTCTTGGTTGGTTGGAAATACGGATATGTCTCCTATTTCCTGTACTCATGTAAATATTCTTTTTTCGAATGATGGGGGAAATACGTTTCCTATCACACTTGCGTCGAATACAGAAAACGATGGTTCACATTCAGTGACCATGCCTGGGAATTCAACAGAAGAAGGTCGAATTAAAATTGAAGCGGTGAACAATATATTCTTTAGTATTAACAAAGGGGATATCACCATAATTTCTTCTTGTGTAACCAATTCAAGTACGATTGTCAATGACGATGATGTCACAGCAGATGCTGGCGATCCATCTCTTAATTTGGAATTATCAATAGCGGGAGCTGAAATAACATCTGTCGCAGGGGACATTGAAGGTTCTGATCCTACCGCCAATTTAATTGCTGAAGAATCAAGTAGTGGGAATTGTGTAGCCATTGGTCAAAATCCATTTTACGACACCTATAAATATATCGCTAGTGCTGCTGATACCTATACGTTTAATGTGTCTGGTAATTTTATTGAGATTGTAAATGTATATGAAGATGAATATGTACCCACTTCCAATTGCCTCAATTGGTTGGCTTCCAACGCTACGTTTAATTCTCCCAATATATCAGTTGGTAGCACTGTTTCTGTGACACTGAATGAAGGCGACATCATTGAAAAAACAGTTTCAGGATTGTTTACCAATGAGACTGGAGCTTATACAGTAACAATATCAAGTAGTGGTTCGGGAACGCTTCTATCAGCGGATGTTATACCAACTGGATTTGTATACAAATATGTAATCTATAACGCAGCGGGTAACATCATAGCGATTGAGGATGAAGCTGATTTATCAGATGAAAATACCTATTACAATGATGTGTACACAGTAAAGGGATTGTTAGTATTGAGTGCAGTGAACTTGTCCAGTTATATCAATAGTACCTTTTCTTTGTTGCAATCGGATGTAGTGGCGGGCACTGTTTGTGGTGAGTTTTCTAACAATGATGTCACGGTAACTGTGAATGGATGTACAGCTGGTGTGAAGATGGTTACGTCTGCTTTAGACAATGGGTCTCCAGGAACATTGAGGTACCTAGTTGAAAATGCTTGTCCTGGAGATATTATTCAATTTGACGCAAGTTTATTAAATGCGACAATCATTTTAAATAGTGAAATTGATGTCACAGATAATATGAGCATTGCTGGGTTTGGAATAAATAGTTTCACTCTTTCCGGTGGAAATTCAAATAGGATTTTTAACATAAGTGCTGGGGTGACAGTCTTGATATCTGATATGGCATTAATCAATGGATTTGCAAGTTCAAATGGAGGAGCACTTTTAAATAATGGTATGCTGGAAATGGATAATGTAAAGTTTGAAGGCAATAAAAATGGATTGGTATCAAAAGCCTTTACGAATTTAGGTGAATTACGGATGTCAAACACAATTGAGATCCTGGATTGACAAAAGAGTTGAAGAGGGAACATGCTTATTTGTCGCACGGTATTTGATATACATACGCTCATGCACCAAAACTTAAAAGAGTGAATGTGAGAATTATATTGATTATGGCCTTATTTGGGTTTTTACAGCTTCCCTTAAATGCCCAAAAAGTAGTTTCGCTTATCGGTGCCAGAGCAAGTATAGAAACACTAGAGTTCTCTTCTAAATTTTCATTAGATAAGTTCAATTATATAGAAGGTACTGTAGGGGTAGTGACCCCTCAACCAGAATATACAATTGGAGCAGGAGCGGCATACCATCGTCATGTGCTTTTAAAAGAAGATGAGTCGATTCAATTTTACTACGGTTTTGGGGTGAAAGGAGTAATAGGTGATGCGTCTGCTTTAGGGATGGGGCCTCAGTTAGGAATATTGGCAATTTATAAAAAAATAAACATTGGATTGGATCTTCTACCTACCTACTTTTTCAATGATGCGTTAGAATTCAGACCCTTATTTGGAATACATCTTAGATACGTGAATTATTAAAATACTATTCAGGGGAGTAATCATTATATCATATTTATTTTGAATATATTCGCACTCACAAACCTGATTAGATTTGACATTCGACGCTATACTTAAAGATCTAAAAAGTAAAAAATACAGTCCAATCTATCTCCTCCACGGGGATGAGTCATATTATATTGATAAAATTTCAAATTATATAGAGAAAAATGTGCTGGATGAAGGGGAAAAAGCTTTCAATCAAGCGGTATTATATGGGAAAGATACTGAATTCAAAACAGTCGTAGATGAAGCGAGGCAATTTCCAATGATGTCGAGTTATCGAGTGGTGGTGATAAAAGAGGCACAGGATATGAGGACGCTTAAAAATCTTGTCACCTATGCTGAGAATCCATCTCCACAGTCGATTGTAGTTATAAACCACAAGCATAAAAAGTTTGACTCTAGAACGAAATTGGCGAAAGCGATCAAAGCAAATGGTGTTTTGTTTGAGTCAAAAAAATTATACGATAACCAAGTATCCAGCTGGGTAAGTAACTATGTGTTGGAAAAAGGATTTTCTATTGCTCCCGATGCGGCCATGATGACGGCAGAATTTTTAGGTACAGATTTGAATAAGATTGCTAATGAAATGGATAAGGTAATTGTTAATCTAAAAGAAGAACGGACCATTTCGGCTGATTTGATCAAAGAGATGGTAGGAATCAGTAAAGATTACAATGTATTCGAGCTCCAAAAAGCAATTGGTACCATGAATACAGAGAAAGTATTTAGAATAGTCGATTATTTTGCTGCCAACCCCAAATCCAATCCTTTGGTCATGGTCTTGTCCAACCTTTATGGTTATTTTTCAAAAGTGTATATAGCTGCATATCATGGTAAAAAGAATGACAATGAACTGAAAGGCTTACTCGGCTTACCTACACCTTATTTTGTGAAAGATTATCGAATTGCAGCCAAAAACTTCAAAGGTCAACGATTGATTAAAATTTTTGAAGCATTGAAACAGGCAGATTTAAAGTCAAAAGGGGTAGGTGCAAGAAACATGGAGGGTAGAGCGATTCTAAGGGATTTTATGATCACGGTATTTTATGGCTAGTAGATTGAATACTATTTTTTCTAGCTCAATTCTTTTATGATTTCAGTGATTTTTTGAAAATTTAATTTGGGAATTTTAAAATGCGTTAAGATCTGGGTAAAGCCTTGGGTTCTTTTGGTTTGACTTCTGCGCCAAGCCAGAAAATGAACGCCATTCACGGCGAAATAACTCGGTTAAAATACTTACCTCGAATTTAAGGAGAAAGCCTTAAGAAAGGGGTGATATTTTCAGGTGTAAGGCCGCTAGTCCTAATGAAATTGGGGATATTCGGTATTACTGAATATCCCTATGAATTGCTATAATTAACTATATCCATACGCACAATGTCGACACTTACTTTTACAACAATATCCTCTTTGAATATGGTTGAGCTCTGAGAAAACTAAAAGTCCTTTGTCGATGTAGTAATGAATATTTTCTGTTGGTTTGGTGGTGGTGGCATGAGCTTTTTCCACTAGGGATTCAATTTCTTTTAAGCAAGGATTACAGAGGCAGTCAAAAAAGGTCTCTTTTAAGAAGTCCCGAGTTTGTTTCGATAATACCAAAGCAGAACATGCACAATTTGCAATATCTTCGACATTACACAAGATTTTATTTTGACACCGTTTACATGTTTTATTAACTCCACTCGTCATAAGTGTAAAATTACGGTATGGCACCCATATAAATAGGAGAGTAGATTCATTTTTTGATAGAAGATGACATTTGACTTACATTACACTTCGAATAAAGGAGATGATAGCACCTTTACTATTGGTATCTGTTTTTGTGTACAAATTTGATATATGAGTTTTTATGGTGTTGATGGAGAGGAATAACTCATCCGCAATTTCTTGATTTTTTAAGCCCTTCCAGATCAATTTAACTACCTGGTATTCCATGCTTGTTATGGTTGTGGGTAATGATTCATTCAATTGATCTAAGGTAGGAAAGGATTTTTTCTCGGATGTTTTTCTCAATAGGGCAACCTCAATGGCTGGAGAGAGGTCTCTTTCTTTAAATGGTTTTACTATGTATCCATATGGCGCAGTTTCCATTACTCGTTCAATAGTATCTCGATCCGCGAATGATGTTAAAAATACAAAAGGAATATTGTATTTCTTTTTGATGATGTGGGCGATTTCGATGCCATCTTTATCCCCTTTGATGGAAATGTCCAATAAAGCAATATCGGGTGATTTGGTCATTAAGAAGTCCAAGGCTTTGGTACTTGAATGAGCAATTCCACACACATGATAGCCATTTCCGGTAAGAATGGCTGCAATGTCATGAGCAATTGCTGGTTCATCTTCCACAATTAATACTTTTGTTTGAGGCATAAAATCGTAATTTTCACTTATAAAGTTATGTAATTCTGTCTTGCCTATCCGTACCATTTATTTTGGTTGAGGGTTCAGGCAATAGTAAAAAAGCATATTCTAATGTCCCTCACCCAAAAGGACTAATTTAAACTCCTATTTTATCTTAGTATAATCATTTATTTCAATAGTAATAGAACTTCCATTTGAATTATCAATTTCTATCTCACCTTCTAATTTTTCAGTGAAAGATTGAATGAGAGTGGCTCCCAATGATTTATAAGTAACAGGTAGTTCACTATCTGGAAGTCCAATTCCGTCATCTTTTACAGTCAAATAGAGTGAATTTTCTTTTTCTATAAGGCTTAAATGTATGTTGCCAGAATCTCTTCCTTTGAACGCATGTTTTAATGCATTACTGATCAATTCGTTGGTAATAAGCCCCATCGGCACGACCGTATCAATATCTAAGGTGAGATCATCAATCGCTGTTGTGAATTGAATGTTGTCTTCGATGTTGTAGGTGTCAAATAAATTTTGAACCAGATTTTGGAAATATTGATTCATTTCTACTCCTTTGAGATTATCATCCCGGTATAAATTTTGGTGAAGGAGGGACATCGATTGCACCCTAGATTTCCCCGCTTTTATAGCATCGAGAGTTTCTTCATCTTTTATAAACCTAGACTGGAGACTTAATAGAGAGGAGATAACTTGAAGATTATTTTTCACCCTATGGTGGATTTCTTTCAATAAGGTATTTTTATCATCAAGTGCTTTTGTAATAATTGTATTCTGAGAAGCCAATTGTTCTTTATTGCGTTTATTGGACTGATACAATTTGTAAAACTGGAATACTAAAAAGGATAAAATTACTACGCCAATGGAACCTAGTAAGAGGAGAATGTTTTTTTGTGTTAGTTGAGCCTCCGCCTTTTCATTTTCAAAGCTCAATTTTGAAATTTCTTTTTCTTGTTCTGCTTTTTGATACTTTGCTTCTAAATTGTGAATGAGCTGTGATTTTTGCTCTTTTTCGATAGAGTCTTTCATAGCAAAATAAGTGGTGAGATGCTCATTCGCTTCACGAAATTTACCATAGTATTCAGCTATAGTCTTACTTATCCAAGCGTAAGTCTGTTTTTCTTCGAATGTTGCGTCATCCAATAGGAGTTCATTTGCTTTATTCGAATACGTAAAGATCTTATCATTTTTTTCACGAGCAATAGCATGTTCAATCTGAGTTTCGAAATAATTTAATTTTGTAAGTACAGGATAGTCAATGTAATTTTCTTGTTCAAGCATATTAAGAATATCTTCTGCCTTATTGAGATTATTGGTTTTAATATGAATTTTTGCAATATCATTTTTTACTCGAAAAGCAGCTCTTTTATCATTTGATCCATGGATTCTTACTCCCTTTCGATTAAATTCTTTCATGGCTAGGTCATAATGCTTCAGCGATTCTTCATAATCTCCTCGCAGTGCGGCAAGCCTTCCCAAGGCAGCTTTCGCAAAAGCTCCAATTTGTTTGTATCCATTGGTGGTAGATAGAAAGTCCATTTTTTCCGCATACTCTTGGGCTTTCTCGTAATTCCCTAGGTCTTGAAAAATAGTGGTCAAGACATTACAAGCACCGGTGACCAAGTAAGCATGGTCTCCTTGTTCAAGGATGTTTAGGCCTTTAATATTATAATCAATCGCATCGTAAATGTTTCCCATTTGAGAATGCATGGATGCCAGTGAGATATAACAAATTCCGATATTAAATGTATCTTTTTCTCCTTGAGCAATGGATAATCCTCGAAAATAACTTTTTTCAGAATTTTCAAAATCATCCAAATCCAAATATGCATCACCTTTGGCCTTGAAAAAACGAGCGAGCATGTTTGGTTTTATTTCATACTGAGCAATTAAACTATCTATAGTCATCACCCCTTCTTTGTATTTTCCTGTGGAAATGAGTAGTTGTGCCTTATTGCTACGCAAATCAATATATTCAGTTATTTGATCGGTTCGTTTAGCATAATCAGCAGCTTTATCAAACAATTGAATCATTCGTTCATTATCATTTTGACGCATCAAATACATCTGCGCAGTAGCCATGGCTTTTTCAAGATCTTTTGAAGGTTGGTCTACATCTGCATCAAATATCGATATTGCTTCTTGATAGTCTTGTTCCGTAATTTCTTTCTTTTGTGGAAATTCACTTCCATTTGGATGTCCTATCTGAGCAGTAATACAACTACAACTGACCACAGTACAAATGATAATTATGAATTTTTTCATACTACTATTTATTCTTACTTAACAATATACTCGGATAAATATGAAGTTATCCATAATCTATGCACTTCTTGATGGGGTATGCCCATAATACGTGTTCAAAAAAATAATCCTTAGCAATTGTATACTACTCTTATTTCTAGATAGAGATATTGCAACTATTTGATTCAAAATACAATTATTAATATACATATTTGAGGAGCAAAGAATTTTTAAAACAGATTCCTAAATTTGAATTCAACATTATACTTATTTTTCAATGTATTTATCACCTAAAAGGACTAATTCAATTTAATATGCCAGAATTACCAGAAGTTAATACTTTTAAAAAATATTTTGAAGGGACATCATTACGGCAAAAAATCGTAGATGTTTCCATTTCTGATGATAAAATTATTAGGAATATTTCCGCTCAGGAATTTGTAAATAGGTTGACGGGCAAAAGTTTTAGTGCTAGTAGTAGAAGAGGAAAGTATATGTTTGGACATTTGGATAATGGTACGTTTGTACTTTTCCATTTTGGAATGACTGGTGATTTTAAGTACTATTTTGAAGAAGAAGACCGACCAAAGCACGAACGGTTTCATATTTTGTTCGAAGGTGGAGGAAAATTGGGTTTTGATTGTCCCAGAAAATTCGCTAGGATTGAATTTATTGAAAATCTCAAAACATATATTAAAGAACTAGGCTTGGGTGAGGATGCACTCATTATCCAAGAAGGAGATTTTATTGAAATGATGAATGGGAGAACTACCTCCATTAAAGGGTTTTTATTGAATCAAAAACTACTGGCTGGGGTAGGAAATTTGTATGCAGACGAGATTTGTTATCAAACCAGAGTGTATCCAGGATCTAGAGTAAACAAACTTTCAGTAAGGAAAAAGAAAGAAATTTTTGCTGCAATGCAATCCATTTTAAACACTGCCATAGATCGCACAGCGCATTACAAAGACTATCCTGATGATTGGTTCTGGAAATGGAGGACAAAGGAGGGTACTTCTGAAAAAGGGAAGATTCTAGTCGAAAAGATTGCAGGTAGAACGACGTATTTTGTGAAAGGATGGCAACGGAAATATATGTAACCTGTCAAAAGAGAGGATTACGCATACTCATATACACATACCAAAGCTTTAAAATATAGAGATTATTGGTTCCATATTTTGTATGGAATGATTGGATTGTAAGCTACTTCCTCAATAATGAGGATTGCTCTCTAACTCTTTAGATTGAAGAGTAAATGATAACAATGTGTGAATAGGAATGGGAAATAACGCATTTAGGTGATTTAGTGCGTTCTATAATAGTACAGTGTGGGCAAAGCAATTTAGTGCAGTTTGTCACAGATTATTACTATCTAAAACGATGTTATGAAAAGGCTAAATTACATTCTAGTATTTCTATTGTTGGGATCACTCTATAATTGTACTTATTTAGATGATGGGTATTATGCCGAGTCAGATTATGGGAACTATGAACAGGGGGACAACTACGAGAAAAAGGGAGAAGAAAATCCATTTATCAATGTTGCAGATGAACCTATTTCCACATTTTCTATCGATGCTGATGGAGCTTCATATGCCAATGTGAGGAGGTTTATTAAACAAGATAATATCCTACCTCCAAAAGCAGCCATTCGGACAGAAGAATTGATCAATTACTTCAATTATGATTATCCATTTGAGAATTTTGAACATCCAATTTTCCTTAGTGGGGAAGTTAGTGCCTGTCCATGGAAACCAGCAAATAAATTGGTTCGAATTGGCATTAAAGGGGAATCAATTCCTGAAAATAATTTACCCGCTTCCAATTTTATATTCTTAATAGATATCTCAGGTTCTATGAGCCAAGGAGATAAATTGGATTTACTGAAAGAAGGCTTTAAATCTTTCGTTGATAAGAAGATGAAGAGCGATGATAAAGTAGCTATTGTAACCTACGCAGGAGCTTCAAGAGTTCACTTAGAATCAACAGCAGGTACTGAAAAATCAAAGATTAAAGATGCAATTGATGAGTTGGATTCAGGAGGAAGTACAGCAGGTGCAGAAGGAATTATAACAGCGTATGAAATAGCTGAGCAAAATTTTATTGTAGGGGGTAACAATCGAATCATTATTGGTACAGATGGTGATTTTAATGTAGGGCCTGTTAGTCAGGATGAACTTGTGGCACTTATAGAAGAGAAAAGAGAAACAGGTGTATTCATAACGGTTTTGGGTGTAGGTAGAGGCAATTTAAATGATGCCGCTTTAGAACAAATTGCAAATAATGGGAATGGAACGTATGAATACATTGATAATCTTGCTCAATTAGAGAAAGTATTTATTCATGAGTTTGAGAAGTTTTTTACGGTGGCCAAAGATGTAAAAGTTCAAGTAGAATTCAATCCAGCCAATGTTGAGCAATATCGGTTGATCGGCTATGAAAACAGACTGCTGAATGAAGAAGACTTTGAGGATGACAAAAAAGATGCTGGCGAAATCGGGGCCAATCAAAGCATTACCGCCTTGTATGAAATAGTGCCAAAAGACAATATTGATTTTAGGACGGTGCCTACTTTTTCAATCGATTTCAGGTATAAAAAACCAGATGCTGATGTGAGTATACCTATGGAATTGGATATTTATGATGAAGGAAATTCATTCGAAAAGTCTTCAGACTTCATGAAATTTACTTCAGGAATAGCTGCCTTCGCTATGTTGATTACAGACTCGGAATATAAGGAAGAAACAAATTATAACGATGTAATTGATTGGTTGAAATCAACAAATCTAAAGGATGTTCACGGATTTAAGTCGGAATTTATTAAGGTGGTAGAAAAAGCAGAGGGAATGTAAATATGCTAAGATGCTTAGATAGAATGAGAAAGTAAATGTCAAGAAGAAATAATTTGTAAGACCAGCTCTTTGGTCAATTTCTTACCCTTGGCTTTCGCTTTTATGTCTTCAAACTTAAATTTGAAGTCACACCCGTTTTTCCATTCACTGCAACCATAAGCAGTTTTTCCTCTCATGATTTGTCCTTTTTTACATTTTGGACAAGATGGTAATATTTCCTTGGGTTGGGGTTGGCTTTTTGTTTTTGGCAATTCTAAGACCAGTTGGAAGGATTCGTCAAATCGAACCAGGCCTGAAACTTTGGTGCCTAAATGACTGAACCCTTTTAAGTTCGTAGTACATCCTTTTTCTACCAATCGTTTTAATTGATTATCGGACATTTTCTTTTCAAAAATAGTGAAAGGTAAAGTGAAGGAACAGCCTGTTTTCCACTGACTACAACCATAGGCAGATTTTCCTTTTAGCAAAGATCCCTTTTTACATTTTGGACAATTTAATTCATGAATGCTCTTTTTGGCTTTTGAAGGTTTAGTTTTTTTCCTTCCTTTAGCTTTGGAACGACTAGATATCGAAGTTGAAGTGGAAGTAGAAGGAGCAACAAATGCTTTTGCTTTTTCCATCCGTACTTCTGTGACCAAACTATCCACCATTTTTTTCATATGATTGATGAATGCTTTAGGATTATACGTACCTGCTTCAATATCCTTCAACAGCTTCTCCCATTGACCCGTTAATTCTACGGACTTCAATAGTTTGTTATTGATCGTATCAATCAGTTGTATGCCCAAATCGGTTGGCAGGATTATTTTTTTCCTTCGCTTGATATATTTTCGTTTGAATAAGGTCTCAATAATAGCTGCACGGGTAGACGGTCGACCAATTCCATTGGCCTTCATCAAATCTCGCAATTCTTCATCGTCTACAGATTTACCTGCTGTTTCCATGGCCCTCAATAGGGTTGCTTCTGTATAATATTTTGGAGGTTGTGTCTTTTTCTCAATCAGCTTTGGAGAATGTGGCCCTGATTCTCCCGCCTGGAATGAAGGAAGAATTTTATCTTCATCTGCCTCTTTTTCATCGCTATCTTGGTCTTTTTTCTTTTTCGCTTTTGGAAATAGAACTCTCCAGCCAGGCTCTAAAATCTCTTTTCCATTCGCTTTGAATTCTTCCTCTTCCACTTTACCAATGACAGTGGTATTTGCGACCTTACAAATAGGATAGAAGTTTGCAATAAATCGTCTTGAAATTGCATCATACACATTCAGTAAGCCCCCAGTTAAGTGTGACTCTTTTCCTGTTGGAATAATAGCATGGTGATCAGTCACTTTTTTATTATCGAATACTCGCTTCGATTTTGGAATGGGTTTAGACAGCACTGTCGCAGTAAATTTACTGTAGGATTTCATTCCAGTAAGTATGCCTTTTATTTTGGGGTATTGATCCTCGGGCAAATAGGTGGTGTCCACACGAGGGTAGGTAACCACTTTCATTTCATATAGTTTCTGAACCAACTTTAATGTTTGATCGGCACTGTAGCTGTATCTTTTGTTACAAAACACTTGTAGGCTGGTTAAGTCAAACAATTTTGGAGCATATTCTTTACCTTCTTTTCTTGTTGCGGATACGATGGTGAAATCTGAATCTTTGATTTTATCAAGAATAGTTTCCCCTTTTTCCTTTTGTTCAAATCTACCTTTGACTCTATTGAAGGTAGTTGCTCGGTATATCGTCTGAAGCTCCCAAAAAGGAGAAGAGACAAAATTTTCGATCTCTTTGTGTCGAGCCACAATCATAGCTAGCGTTGGAGTTTGGACCCTACCAATAGATAAAACCTGCTTATATCCTCCATATTTTAAAGTGTATAGACGGGTTGCATTCATACCAAGAAGCCAATCTCCAATAGCTCTGGCACTTCCAGCATAATACAGTCGATCAAATTCTTTGGCCGGCCTCAGTTTACCAAAGCCTTCTCGTATGGCTTCATTGGTCAAAGATGAAATCCATAACCGTTGGCTTGGACCCGTATAGTTGGCTTCATTGATTACCCAACGTTGGATCAATTCACCTTCCTGTCCTGCATCCCCACAATTGATAACCACACTGGCCTTCTGAAACAGACTTTTAATTACTTTAAATTGCTTTTTAACTCCTGAATCATTGATCAGTCTAGTTTCGAATCGTTCCGGGAGCATGGGCAATGTATTCAAGTCCCACCGTTTCCAGCTAGGTTTGTATTCATCGGGTGCATACAACGAACAAAAGTGACCAAATGTCCAAGTAACTGCATATCCGTTCCCCTCAAAATATCCATCTTTACGAGATTTGGCACCAATTACATTGGCGATTTCTCTAGCTACAGACGGTTTTTCAGCAATACAGACTTTCACGCTTTTTGTGTCTTTTTACAGTTTATTTTTTCTGGTTCCGATATTGATCGAACCAAGCAATAGTATGTGCAACTTTAGTGATCAATTGACTTGGACGACGTGCAATCCCATGAGAAGCACCTGGTATTTCAACTAGAACAGTTTCTATTTTTCGCAGTTTTAAAGCATGGTACAATTGTTTAGCTTCAGAAGGTGGAGTTCTCAGGTCATTCATTCCTACCATGACCATAGTTGGAGTTTGTACATTTCCTACCAGTGAAATAGGAGAGAATTTCCAATATCCTTCAAAGTTCTCCCATGGTTGACCTGGATATCTTGAGTTGGCATACCCATAATAATTATCTGCTACCAATGTTTTGCTGATCCAGTTCATTACTGGTTTTGCCACAACAGCTGCCTCAAAACGATTGTTTTTACCGATCATCCATGCTGTCATAATTCCACCTGCACTTCCTCCTGTCACATACAATTGATCTTCATGAGCGACACCCATTTTTATCAATTCATTGACTCCATCCATTACATCATTATAGTCTTGACCAGGATAGTTGTTGTAAAGTAAATTTCCAAACTCTTCGCCATAGCTGGTACTTCCTCTTGGGTTAGGGTAAAATACAACATACCCTTTAGCTGCATAGAGTTGTATCTCGGTAGAAAATCGATCACCATAATTAAGAATTGGACCTCCATGATTTTCAACCATCATAGGGTACTTTTTAGTCTTGTCATAACCTGGAGGATATACAATCCACCCTTGAATATCTCTTTGATCAAAAGAAGAGGTATACCATACTTCCTCTACTTTACCTAGTTCTCTATAGTCGAGTAAATCACTGTTCAAGTCAGTAATTTGATAGGAAGCTCGGGATCCTTTCTTGAAAATGCTTACTTCTGCTGGATGAGCTGGTGTAGAATAAGTAAACGCAATGGTTCCATTCGTCGAAACACTATAAGATCCACCTGCATAGGGCCTTCCCAAAGATGTTCCACCTAAATTATCAATGATCTTTTGTATGTTTCCTTTGGTATCAATGGTAGCTACTTTAGTATTCCCTTTGTCATCATAAGAAAAGTAGATGGATGCACTATTTTGATCCCAAGCTATTCCCGATACACTTCTATCCAAGTCTTTTGAAAGCAGTCTTTTATTGCTGCCGTCAATATCCATAATGTGCAATTGCCGTATTTGATAGGCTTGAACTTTATCTTCATAACTTAGATAAGCTATTTTTTTACCATCAGGAGAAACTACAGGACTGTAGTCTGGTCCATTTCGATCTGTTAATGCCGTAGTTTTTTTACTTTGTACATCTATACTGTAGACTTCACTATTTCTAAAATCGTATTCCCAATTTTCTGATCGGTTGGCCGAAAAAAGGAGAGATGCACTGTTGGGCGTCCATGATAATGATGAACGATGTTGGTAATCTCCAGAAGAGAGTTGTCGAGCAGTACCGCCATTAGATGGAACTACGAATATTTGGGAGAATCCTGGATCAATGTACCCTTGCCCATCGGCTTCATGTTTTAGTCGATCCGTAATTCTTGGTGTTTCAGCCCATTTTGCCCCTTTCGGTTTTTTTATTCCTTTTACGATAACTGGAGCCTTAGCAGGAACAGTCATGGTAAATGCAATATGTTTTTCATCAGGAGACCAAGCTAAATTAGATGGCGATTTTTCCAATTGAGTAATCTTGGCAATTTGTCCACCATCCATCCAGTACACATAGATCTCTGATCCGTGTTTTGAAGAACTGGTAAAAGCAATTCTATCACCAGAAGGGGACCAGGTGGCTTGTGATTCAGAAGCGTCTCTGGATGTCAATTTTTTATTGATTTTTCCATCGACACTGATCAACCAAAGCTGATTAGTTTTTTTATCAGTCATTATATCAAATCCCGTACGTTGATATACCACTAATTTTCCATCTGGAGATATTTGAGGGTTGTTTGCGTATTCCAATTCAAACACATCAAGGTAATCTAAGGCTTGTTTTTGAATTTGAGATTGAAGTTGTGTACAAACAAGTACGAGAATAAGAGCTATAATTTGACGATACATAAAGTAGTATTTTTTACAAAATCTAAATGTAGGGTAATTTCGTTTATCCTTAAAGACAACACTTCATTTAATTGTTATTTTTAAGCCAATCTTGTTCTTCTAAAAAAGTAAATAATTGAATCACTTCTTCGATCTTTCTAAGATTAAGGTCGTTTTCTTTCAAGAACTTTTTTATTTCCTTTTCGTGACCAAAAAGCCTAAGGATTTTCTTTTTATTTAATTTGAATTGGATGAGATTCGTACCATGAATCAAGTAATACTCCGATGTAGAATTAATTTTTTTTACTTCTGTTGGTTTGCCAGGAGTTTGAATCGTTACTACAGACATTTTAGCTCTAAAACTTTCATACACTCTAAACGTGGTTCCCTTCCCTCTGAGGATGCAATACCTATTTTTAAGTTTTGGATGTACGTTGCTAAATAAGGTGTAGTCAATTTTTTTATCATTAACCACTTTTAAACTGATGTAGGTGTCATGAGGTAACTTAATGTATTCGGTTCCTTTATACACTTCAAATTCATGGTTCAACCCGTTGTAGTTGCCTTTTACACTGTTGTATTCGAGTCCTTTGTTATCAAAAACAATGACCTCTTTATTGTCTTTCCACAAATAGGGATCCCCCTTGGCGTCGTTGTATTGATCCGCGTGATAGGGGGTGGCATTTAGCATTTTTATTTTATGCTGAGCATGAAGTGGCGTATATCCGATTATTACTACGATTAGTAGAATTTGCAATTGAATAATCCTCATGAGTAGATATTTTTGTGTGCGTGTTTCAAAATAAAGATTTAAGAAGCAACTATTTGATATTTGCCTCGTCTTTTATAGAAGTGAATTCAATATAGTCAATATTTAATAATTCGATGAATAATGATTTTGACTTCAAGGAATCTTTACAAAAAACTGCTTTAATACTATTACTACAATCTATAAGCATGAGAAATTTTATACTCTTACTATTTTCAATTTTTTCTTTTTCTGTTTCCGCACAATTGTCAATCAATGGTGTACTACAAGATGAAAATGCTGAACCGATTCCTTTTTCCAACATTGTACTTCATTCTTCTGAAGATGAGGCGATGGTAAAAGTGGAAACATCTGACTTGGATGGCAACTTTTCCTTTAAAAATATTAACGAAGGGAGCTACTATGTTGTGGCTACTTTTGTGGGATACAATGACTTCAGATCAGAGTTAATCAATCTTAGTGGGAACCCCATTAATATGGGAATATTGAAAATGGTTACTTCCAGTGTACAGTTGGAAACTGCTGTAGTGAAAGCAAGGCGCTCACTAGTAGAAGTAAAACCGGACCGGACCGTATTTAATGTAGAAGGAACCATCAACAGTGTTGGGGACAATGCTTTGGGGTTGTTGAGAAAAGCACCGGGTGTATTGGTAGATAACAATAATAATATTTCAGTATTGAGTAGAGCAGGTGTATTGGTATACGTAGATGGAAAACGTCTTCCATTGGCTGGAGATGAATTGACAGCCTATCTTACGAATTTACCTGCAGAACAAATTGATCGAATGGAAATCATTACAAATCCAGGGGCGAAGTATGAAGCGGAAGGAAATGCTGGAATCATTGATATTCGTATGAAAAGAGATAAAAGTCACGGAATGAATGGATCCTTGAGTGGTACCATTACACAAGGAAAAAAAATGAGAGGTAATTTATCTTCAGTAGGAAACTATAGAAATAAGTTGCTGAATTCATTTGGTACACTTGGATTTAATGATGGTCGTCGTTTCAATGAAATGTATTTTGTCAATAATCAGAATGGATTACGTACGGATGAAAGCAATTACTCAGAAAATAGAGATCAAGGATTTAATTATAGATGGGGAACAGATTTCTTTTTGGGAAAAAATCATACAGTCGGATTTTTACTCACTGGCGGCCAATCAGAGAATACGGGAGAATCCGATAATATTATTGCAATTTCTCGTTTGTCCTCTGTAAATACGATTGATAGTGTACTAGTCGCCACAAATAGTTCTTTGCAAGATAGAGATCGAAGTACCTATAATTTCAATTATGCTTTCGATAATAAAGCATGGACGGTAAACTTTGATTTGGATTACGGAAAATATAGAAATGATAGTGAATACATCCAACCGAACAGGTATTTCAATTCAGAACGTACAGAATTATTAACGGAAGTACTCACAGAATATGACACGCCTGTTGATATTGATATTTATACAGCTAAAGTTGATTTTGAAACAGATATTGGAGGAGGTAGATTGGGTTTTGGGTCCAAATTTAGTAAGGTAGATACAGACAATACATTCTTGTTTTACAATTTAATTGATGGCAATAGAGTGCAAGATGACAGAAGATCAAATCAATTTAATTACGATGAAAATGTGTATGCGGGATATGTTAATTACCAACGTAAGTTGAATGAAAAATTGAACTTTTCAGCGGGGTTAAGAGTAGAAGCTACCGATGCGGTTGGAGATTTGAAAGCTTTTTTACCTGAATTACAAGAAGACCCAGTTGATTTAGAATATACTGATTTTTTCCCCTCAGCTGGATTGACTTATAATCTTGCTTATAATAAAACCTTGTCGTTTAATTATGGTAGAAGGATCAATAGACCAGATTACAATGTATTGAATCCATTCACGGTACAATTGAGTGAATTGTCCTTTCAAAAAGGAAACGAACGGTTGAATCCAGAAATCGTAAATAATTTTGAATTGGGGTATACCTTAAACTTTAGATATAATTTCAAATTAAGTTATTCCAAAACTACCGATCAAATCACTCGACTTATTGCGCCAGATGATGAAGATCCGAGAGCAGGATTTATTACATGGGCCAATTTAGCTGAACAAACGGTATATGGGTTTAATATTTCTGCTCCTTTTGGAGTTTCAGAAAACTGGAACATGTTTGTTAATTTTAATAGTGGGTACTTGGACAATCAGGCAGATTATGGTGATGGGGCAGTGGTAGATGTACAAGCATTCACGTATTCAATTTTCCAACAAAGTACATTCACATTGCCCAAAGGATTTACGGCAGAGATTTCAGGATATTATTCTGGACCAGGTGTGTGGGGAGGAGTATTTGAGTACGATTCCAATTACTCTTTGAATTTTGGCTTGCAGAAGAAATTTTTTAATGACCAAATGAATGTGAAGGTGAGCGCAAACGATGTCACTTATCAAACTGGATGGAGCGGGTTTTCAAATTTTGATGGTTTGATTGGAACAGGAAGAGGAAACTGGGACAGTAGAAATGTAAACTTGAGTATCAGTTACAATTTTGGAAACTCTAATGTGAAGTCTAGAAGAAGGTCTACGGGAATTGAAAGTGAGTCTAAGAGAGTGAATTAAGAATATCGTAAGGATAGTACCTTTCGAATAAGATAGAATTGCATGATTATAAAAGATGAAGTCGGTAATAGGCTTCGTCTTTTTTATTTAGGGCGCCTGGCATGCTGCATGTACTTGAGAATTGAGGTCCCTTATACGCCAGAGAAGGGAAGTATCTGCCGAACTTCACTCCAGATACCTAAGTCAGTCAAGACTGATTTTTACTTTATGGAATAGAAATTTGATTCCTCGAAAAGAATACTTTCTTACCCGATCTTACTTTTGTAGACTCTAATCTGTTCAATGAATTATAATACAAGAGCTACTAGGAGAACCAGTAATGTGTTTTCATACTGGTAAATTGGGGTGATTCAGGAGTAAGTTAATCTTAAAA
>JARGNR010000127.1 GCA_029212405.1 Saprospiraceae bacterium | reverse complement strand
ATAGCTATCGCTATCACATCTATGATGAGCGTTCGGTCCCCCATAGTAAAGAGTCAGGCCACCCTTCTTTTTACCTCAAATTTAATTCCCAAACTTCTTGTTTTTTATGTTAGTCTACTCCTGAATATGCCTAAAATAAAAAGAGCCAATCAAATGAATGATTGGCCCTTGCTTTCTCTTATTACTATAGTGTAGGATTATACAACTTTTACTTGAACTGCATTTAATCCTTTTCTTCCTTCTTGTAATTCGAATTCTACTGCGTCACCTTCACGAACGTCATCTACTAATCCTGAAATGTGTACAAAGTAGTCTTTGCCTGTCCCTTCTTCAGTTATAAAACCAAATCCTTTAGATTCGTTGAAGAATTTTACTGTGCCTTTAGCCATTTTAATATTTATTGTAATAATGTAATAGGGACAAAGATACTATTATATGATTGGTTACGCCTAATTGAACACTATATTATTGCTTTTTAAGGTATAATTAACCATAAAAAAAGACAAGAATTGATTTTTGGGGTGAGTTTTGTGGAAAATACTGCTTGAAAAGTCGGTTTGGGTGCAGTAGACTTTAAATATGGAAATCACTCTTGACAAAGAACAAAACTGCGAATGATGCATTTACTTAATGAAATATCAAGCCATAAAAACATAATATTAAGTATGCATAGAAGGAAGTTTATTAAGGACTCGGCTATTTTAGGTGCTGTTACTGTGAGCCCAAGTATTATCTTGGCCAATTCTGGAATGTATTCCGATGATCGCTATAGAAGTGTTCATAGAATACTTTCTGCAGGATCTACTTTTGTAGGGACACTGCCAATTTTACGTGCATTCGCAGGAGATCATTTGGATTATGTTTCTCCATTTGTATTGTTTGATGAATTTGGTCCTGTTCAAATTTCACCAAATAGTGATCCATTAAAAGTAGAGGCGCATCCTCATGCTGGAGTTATTCCAACTACTTATTTTGCCTCAGGTAGTGGACATCACAAGGATAGTTTGGATTACGATTTTCAAATAAATACGGGCGAATTTATGATGTTCAGTTCGGGAAGAGGGGCAATTCATATGGAGGAATCTGGGAATGAGTTGAAAACCAACGGAGGTAATTTACACGGTTTTCAGATATGGTTGAACATGCCTTCAAAATTTAAATGGGATGATCCATCTACCGTCGTCTTTAACTCAGACTCTATGCCTACCATCGTGCATGAAGATTTTACGGCGAAAATTGTGCTTGGAGGATTATTTGGACATTCATCTAAGGTGCAGACATTGTCCCCAGCATTTTATTATCATATAAAACTAAATACCGATAAAAGATTGGATATTCCTACAGACCCAAGACATAATGCATTTGTTTATGCTGTATCAGGGGACTTAGAAATCGAACAACAAAAAAATCTTAAAGCACATCAAATAGCTTTGTACAATAGAGGGAAAAGTGACATCAACTTGTATACAAAAGAAGGTGCCGAGTTCTTTGTTTTAGGAGGTCAACCATTAAATGAAATAGTTTATTCTTATGGGCCTTTTGTGATGAATACAGAGGAGGAAATTCGACAATGTATATACAATTATAATTCTGGGAAAATGGGTAATCCAGATATAGTCAATCAATAATAATAAGAGAGTATAAAAAAAGAAGAGGGATGAAAACATCCCTCTCAACAATTAACAAAAACCAGGTATAAAATTCTTTAGCCAATATGGCTTTTTTTAATCTATCAATATTACTTTTTCAGTGAACGTTACGTTTTGGTGCTTCACCATGAAGTAATAGATTCCAGCAGGTATGTTATGTATATCTACTTGTATATCATCATTTGTACTTAATGTTTGTTTCTTCATTAACTGTCCAGTTGAACTAAATAGATTTAATTCAGCAGGACCAGTTTCAGTATTTATGCTAGATAAGTTGACAAATACACTATTGGTAGCAGGATTTGGGTAAACAAGTAGACTTGCTTCACCATCTATGTCAAATCGCACCACTCGAATGTCTGAATATTCTTGCGAACCATCTTTATCTACCATATTTAATCTATAATAGAATGTTTTAGAGTCTCCTCTCAAATTTAAAGGTAATTTATCATCCAATAAGTAATAGTCTTGTTCTGTTGAACTTTCACCAGCGGCTTCTACTTCTCCAATGGTAGTCCAATTGGATCCATCTTGACTTCTTTGAACATCAAAATGTGAAGAATTGACTTCTGTCTCACTCGTCCAATTCAGATCAACCGTATTTTCGTTTCCTTTCATAGCAGAAAACCTTTTAAGTCGAATTGGAAGAACTGAATTTAACGGCATCAAACATGAGTCGTCTCCAGCAGTTGCAAAAATTTGAGTGGCTTCATCATCTAGAAATACAACTGTTTGTGTTGTTCCACCATTGTACAACCATGAGTAATCACTTGTTGCTGCAGAATCATCAATATCAAAAGTAATGGTACCTATAGTAGTCCCAGCTACAGTCATAAGAGAGCCAAAACCAGGGAAACCTAACTCAATATTAATAGATGCTTGTCCAGCAACAGGAACAGTAATCGTAGGGTCTAAATAAAATGGAGGCCCAGGTAATGCACTTACAATAGATGGATTACTTAATGCTCCATCATTAAACATAAACACAAGGTTGCTAGAACCTAAGTTAAAGTCCATATTACCTGAAACTACAACATCAACAGAAAATTGTCCTCCCGTAACATTTGGATTGGCATAACTTAGACAGAAGGTTTGTGAAAACCCTTGTACGGCTAATAAGCTAAAAATATATATGTATAAAATCTTTTTCATGTTAGTATTAGTTTGGAACATTAGATAGTAGTGAATTGGTTAATCTCCAGTATGAATTTTTGTCAACAGCGTTTACAGTGCCATCCATATTAAAGTCTGCAGTACTGGTGAGATAGTTATAAGCAGCCCCGTTTTGTACTCTCCAGAATGAATTTTTATCAACAGCATTTACCGTACCGTCTTCATTTGCATCTCCTGCAATCATGCCAAAGAAGCCTCCACCTAAATCATATTGTGCGTTCGCACCAAATGTTCCAGCTGAATTATCTGTGAAATTTAAAGTTGGAATGGATCCAGTTAAATTGATTGTTGCATCCGTCATTATCGCTAAGTGATTTCTATGTCGGATTACTGTAAAGGCAGAAGCAGGTGCATTTTTAAGGTAAGGAAGAGAAACTCCATCCAGTCCTACAATAGAACCATCTTGTTTTACGAATGCACTGTGACTGCTAATAATATCCACAGCAGCTGATGAAGATCTTAATTCTAACTCTACCCAATCCACGATATCTGTATTTGTTGTAAATATAGAAGCATCTACAGTTACAGTTGGATCATAAGGACTTGTTAAAGCATCTGTTTCAAGACTTAATAAATTAGTCAATTCACTTGTGCCTGAGCTAAAAGCTCCATGTAAGAAAACTTTCATATCTACTCTTCCGAATGTGTTAGTTCCTGTGAAGTCTCCACTTTCTGTCACAGTTCCTATTGCACTATTTGTACCTGCCGCAGCTGCATCATATGTCCAATCCATTAAGGTTGAACCATAATGTGCTCCTTTTACATCGCCAGCAGTTCCAGTAAGGTCGCCAACTACATAAGTACCTGTCAAATCAGCGCTAAAGTCCGTTACTCCTGTTTCATCTACATTCCAATACCTTGAAATGAAATCAGTCGCTTCTGCAGGAGCGTTGGGTTGTACCATTGGAACCACATTTACATTTACGGTAGCTGAAGAAAATCCAGTACCTGTAATGTCTGCATCCAATGGTGTATAATTTGTTGCATCTCCGATTTCAAACTTGAAGACTTCATTTGCAGATAATTCTTTGGATACAACACCTGTATTTGCATTTCCGTCTGCTATGATGTATTCATTTGCATCTGCAGATGTAATCGTAGCGGAAGGAGTAAATACCAAATTGTTATCTCCCAAGATTAATTTATTATTGTCACCTAGAAAATTCAAATCTGTTGAAATTCTCATTTGATCCAATAAGGTTACATTGTTTGCTGTCTTGTCCATTTCTACATTTGAAAAAGTAGCTCCACCAGAAGTTACGTTGGCCGCATTAGATCCACTTAAGATAAGTTTTGCTGTATTTGCCATGGTAACGGTAGAGGTGGGCGCAATGGTCACATCACCCTCTACTTCTACGATTCCGGTTCCCTGGATGTCTATTGAACCTGTTAAATTGTTTTGAAGCGAACCTTCTATAAATAGAGTTGCTCCGTCCTCTACTATAATGGAGGCCCCGTCGTTTATCAGTTGAGCACTAACATTTAGCGCCAAAAGGAAACTCAGAAATGTAAAAAATATGTTTTTCATGTGTGAAGATTTATTTATGTCACAATAATACGTAATATCTTTCTATAGTTTTGAATAAATGAGTAAACGGTCACTTTCATTTATTGATTGGTCAAAAATTGATCAAATTTCAATAACTATTGTAAATATAATTGCAAATATCACTATCAATAGTCACCCATATGGGTGAATTTTGGAATTGATTTAGCGTAATCGAGCACTCCTTGTAAATTTAATAAAATGCATCAATTATTTGTTTACTTTTTAATAATAAATAGAAAGAAATGAATATTTGAAGTCATTTTACTTCTATAAATGCAAACTACCTGTTTATTCGACAAATAATGTGCCTGATTTTTTATTTTTTTTAAATATCTTTTTATCAAGATTTTATCATTGATTAATTAAGTTAATATGACTTCCTGTCTTATTTTCAATTTCTCCAGATAATTGAATAAAAATGTCATATGATGTTGTCAAATTTGACACATTTATGGTCCCAAAATTCTCAAGTAATCCTCCAGTAGAAATTCCTATACTCTGAATGTTAAAAATACTGATCATTCCATTATTTATCAATGTACTGTTGATATTTAAATTTACTCCATTATCATCGGATCCTGCAATATTTAGTTCTCCATCATTAATTAGAGTGCTATTGCCTCCAATAGTTAAAGAACGACCCAGTGCATTTGTACTTACTGGAATAGAAATAATTCTTGTGGTGACACTTTCAGGAATGACAACATCCTCGCATGACTTGGGCAAAGTACCTAAACTCCAGTTTGATGCTACTTGCCAATCTCCGCCGCCTATTGGCAACCATGTATTGATAGCCACTACATCTTCGTCATATTCTCCGTCACAATCATTATCTTTTCCATCACACAACTCTGGAGCGTTTGGGTAGATGGTATTGTCATCATCGACACAATCATCCGTGGCTAAAGGACCAAAACAAAATCCGTCTTCATCAATATCACCCCCTGTTCCATCCGCACAAAACAAATCTAAAATACCTGTATTGGGCAATAGTGGATTGTTGATAAATGTAATACTTCCTATATCACATAGCTGTAAATAGGACCCCGGGAAACATCCTGAGAAGTTATTCCCTTTCGCCCAGTACACATTTAGATTAGGCAAATCCCCAATTTCTGGAAGCAATTCACCAGTCATGTTATTATTTTCTATATATAAAGTATTTAGCTTCATTAAGTTGCCTAGACTAGCAGGCATAGTACCTGTGAATAGATTATTTGATAGATCAATGAACTCTAAATCAGCCATATTGGTCCAGATATCTGGAAATGTGCCGGACAAGTCATTTGCAAAAAGTTTTAATATTCTTAATTTGGTTAATTCTGATAAGTTGGCTGGAACTGTTCCAACGAGGTTGTTATTGAAGAGATCAATTTCAATGATATTCTCTTGATTGTCACATTGTATTCCGTACCACTGACAAGGACTACAATCGGCTCCCAAGGCACCATCTTCCCAACCCGATTTGTTGGTCCAATTGCCTCCGTTGGTCATATTGTAAAGGTCGACTAAAGGATTGAATGCAGGGTGACAAGGCAATGATTCATCAATAACACACAATTGAAAAGCACCCTCTACATTACTGTCTTCTTCAATTATACGAATATAAAGTGTTTCGTTTATAGTTAAAGCAGATAGCTTTACTTGAGTTTCTTCGTCAAATATTTCTTCACATAATAGTTCAGTAAGGCTGCCACATGTTCCTTCATAGACAGTGATGACTACATTTTCAACACCTCCACTGATTGGATTAAAATTTAAAAAAGCGTCCGTACTACTTGGCGTAATCGAAAACCATACATCCTGAGCAGACCCTACATTCCCACAAGATGGGTTGTCAATTCCAGAAGCGGTCGCCATTATGTTGTCGTAATCAAAATAGGTGCATTGTCCATTTAGTGGCAATTCAATAGCATTGGCGCAATCATTGTTTGATGGGGGAATACTGGCGCATTCTCCTCCTGTGGCACAAATTGCAGTATTGTATTTATCAAAAATAAAATCACCTACTTCAGTCCCAAATCCGTTAGCAAGATCAATACCTCCTCCTGCCAAGTTGCAAAATGACATGACTGTACCACCATTCATGGGTAGAATTGGGTTTAATTCATCATAACATCCGGTGCCTTCAGGAGTGTCGCCATTAGAATTGGCATATTCATTTCCACAATCATCTATCTGCATATCATTGTTCGGACCCCAAACGCAGGCATGTGTATGTCGGGCACCTAGAACATGTCCCATTTCATGGGCAACAACATTGACCGTGTAGGAAAAGTTGGGATATGGATCGAATGTGGTACTTAGCTCCGTAGCAATACTATATGGACCTGGAAAATCTGGATACTCACCACATAGTCCACCAATTCCATAAGCTAACCCTCCAGATAATGGACGAGTGGAGAATAATTGAGCAATTCTTCCTGAATAATTGTTTTGAAGTTGTTCTATAAAGGTGTCTCTTACTTCAGAAAGGTTGGTTTTACTAATGTATGGATCATTAGAATTCCAAACAAAAAGTTCTGCAACTACAAGAGGCACATTGATTGTAGCATAAATGGTATTCACATCATTAATGATGGACAATGCCCAAGCTTCTGTACTGGCGACTGAACTTCCATTATCTAAAAAACTTTGGTAATCACATTCAATGTACAATTCCAGGCAGTCAGATCCTACTCTTTCATAAGAGCTTTGCTCTTCGTTTACTTTTTGATCAACATATTCACATATAAATTCAGGAATGACTTTTTGATCTTTACTGTCATAAATCGCATAGGTATTTTCCAGTAAATGATTCACCTCCAAATTTCCATCTTTGTGTGCAATTAAGATTTTGAATTTATCGTCGATATAAGCAAGCGTAGCCCAGCTATTGGTTTGCCCTTCAACAATCCCTCTATAAAATAAAATAGTTTGTTCCTCTCGCTGTTCTTGTCTAGATGAAGAAAACTGGTAGGTGCTCGATTTAATGTGGTTTCTTTCAAAAATGCAATGCATTGATTTACCATTGAATGGTATATCTAATTCGATGATATGTGGAGCTATAAACGTTTTGCTTTTATTGCCTAATTCTTTGATATCAACATATTCCGCATATCGAATTGAAGCTTCTTGAAATTTTTCAGAAGGTTTGAATTGTGTTTTTATTAGCTCTAATTCATAGGAATTATATGATGATTGGGTAGCAATGATGCTTTCATACATTCCCGAAGTTGGTGGAATGTCTTTTATTTGAGTACTTCCAATGGTACACCATAAAAGGAACGTCAAAATACTGACACAACATTTAATCTTGTCCATAGAAATAAGTGATTTAAAATAAAGATGCATATACCTGATCAATTAACCCAACTAAAAATATAAGTAAATTCAATATAGAATTAAATAAAAAAGCAATTTGACGTGAAAACACGTCGTGGATGATTTTATGCTATTTCTTTACATTCCAAAGAACTTTTTATCATAGTGCTAAAATAGGGAAGAGAACACTTTCTAAACTGGTTGGAAACCCTGAAAAATTTTGGTGAAAACCCCGAAATTGATCAATCTAACTGTCATTACATGGATTGAAAGTTGATAATTTGTTGAATTTCAATGGATGATTTCTCTTTAGGAAGAAAAATGAAAACATGCTTTTATATCAAGTTAAACGCTGTTTTGGGCTAATTCCTCTTGTTTTTTTAGCTTTTTCCAGTTTAAAAATCCATTTACTCCAAAAACGATGTACACTACCATCAGACCAACTAGGGGCCAGAGACCTGTAACGCCGTAAATATAGACATACGAAAAGTCAGCGATTACCAAATAGATCCAAGAGCTCAATTTTCGTTCAATTAAAAGGAATGAACCAATGATTAAAAAAACTGTGGAAGTCGCATCCAACATAGGAAGGCGAATAAATTCAATGTATTGTGAGAGATAAATTAATATTGCAGAACATATGGTACCCAAAGTTATAATTAGTAGATGTTGGGTGGCACTTAAATCAGTAATGGGGAGTTCTTCTTTTTGTTCACCTCCGTATTTCCATCTATAGTAACCAAGAAAAGAAATAGAAATATAAAATACTTGCAATGCTGCATCAAACTTCAATCCTGTTGAATAAGACACATAGGTGCAAATTCCACTTCCAATAATCCCGTACAAAAAACAAACAGGATTATTTTTTATGGCGTAGTACAAGTATATAAGCGAGAATATTGATGCTCCCCAAGAAAGTAAGCCCAATTTATCTTGCTTTTTTTATGCTTTCTACAAGTACAGAAGAAAATTTTATTTCTGTTACCAGATGTTCTGTATTTGCAATAATATCGATGGTTTTTACATTTTTACCAAGTTGCTGAGTACTTGTATTATATATGGCACTAATGACTCCTTTTTCACCCGGCTTGATTGGCTTTGTTGGCCATTTGAGATCCGTGCATTTACATGCAGTCACCACTTCAATAATTAGATCAGCGTCTCCCGTATTGGTGAAATGATATTCCACAGGTTTATTTTCTCCCTTGGTTAACGTACCTAGATCAATATTATCTTTAACAAAGGACAGCTTTGGATACTTCTCTTGTACAGATGATTGCTTTCCTCCACTAGAAGAGCTGGTTTTCTTACGAATGACTTCAGTTTTAATCTTAATTGTTTTCGGACCAGCAATGATTTTGAATTCAGTTCTACGATTTATTCTATGCTCACTATCACTGCATCTCACTCCATCTACACATTGATTGGTTATTACAGCTTCTCCATACCCAACTGCTTTGATTCGAGCGGTATTTATACCTTCAGCAACCAACCAGTTTTTGGCGGATTGAGCCCTTTTTTGTGAAAGTCTCTGATTATATGGTCCGTCTCCACGTGCATCTGTATGAGAAGATAATTCTATCACCATGTCAGGATAGTCATCCATCAATGTTTTTAGATACCCCAAATCATCTTCTGCATCTGGAAGGATGTCCCATTTGTCAAAATCATAGTATATATTATTAAGTCGAATAGGCTTGTTTGCTTCCACTATTTCAATGCCTTCATCTTCTGATGGTGGTAGAGGTTGAAGTGTAACTTTTTTCTTTACCGTATAGGAATCCAATAATCCAACTGTATTAAATGAAACTGTTGTGTCAGGATAGTAGCCTTCTTTTGACACAACTACTCTATATCTATGGTCCGCATCTAGTAAAAAGTTGAAATCATTGCTTATGACATTGGTTTTACTTTGCATTCCATCTGTTTCATCAGCTACTGACAAGTCTATTAATTCAACAGTAGCTTCTTTCAACGGTCCATTTTCATCGTTTACATTCACCATTAGATCAATAACGATTTCTCTTAACTGTATTTGGTAAATGTCATCACAACAAGTATCACTCCCTTTTAATTTTCTTTTGTCTTTATGTGGTCTATTTGATGTTAGAAATCCAGCAGATCCATCAGGAGTGAATCTTAAATATTGATCATCTTGAGGTGAATTGTAGTTGTACCCCATGTTGGTTATTTCTTCAAAAGCAGAACCATTCCAGGTTGCATACCAAATATCAAATCCTCCAAATCCTGGTCTTCCATCAGAACTGAAATACAGTGTCCCGTTTTGATAGAAAGGGGTAAGATCATCGCCAGAGGTATTGATGGATTCTCCTAGATTGACGGGAGTAGAATAGTTGTCACCTGAAATAGTTGAATAGTACAAATCAAATCCTCCAAATCCACCATCCATATCTGAACTAAAAAACAAAACTTTGTTTCCGAACAATTCGCCTTCATATGGATGCATGGCTAGGTAGTCACCATTTATACCTTCTACCTCTTTTGCTGCTCCCCACCCTGAATCACTTCTTTGAGACATGAAAATCACTGATTCCTGGACTGAATTAATGTCTAATTTTGCTCTAGTAAAATACATGATGCGGTTGTCACTAGAAAATGAAACCCCTGCACTATTGTATCCTTCTCTGTTAATTCTCTTGTTCAGAGCTTTTGGCTTTTCCCATTCTCCTTTATCATCTTTAGCAGCGCTGAATATTTTAGCCTCATATCCTTCTTCATCTCCATCAATTACGATGGCTGTTTTTCTGTTAAATGAAGAAAAGTATAGACTTCCATCACTGAATCTCATAGGACTATTTTCCCCACTTCCAGAGTTTACATTTTTTCCTGCAAAATCTACTACAGCTTCGAGATTCTGTGCGTAATTGTCCATTTTTTCGATGCCCTCTATTTCAAATAAGGCCGTTTGTTTGGTTGAGTCGTCATCCGTTGTAGATGCTACTGTTCGCAATTCACCCAATGATTCTCTATATTTTCCTTGGTATTTCAATGCTTTAGCATAGTCAATACGTAAATACTCATATATCCCATCCTTATCTCTTTTTAAGACTCGGTTGTAGGCTCGTTCCGCTTTTTTGTAATCTCTAAGGAGCATGTACAGATCACCGATGACCACCTTCAAGTCTTTATCCTTACTTTCTTTGTATGCTTTTTCAAACCATTCAATGGCATTGGCATAATCTCCTTTATCTGCAGATTCCTCAGCTACTAGAATCATGGTCTCATAGGAAACTGAAGAAACAGGCTGTGCGTACATGGTCAGCATTCCAAACGTACAAAAGAGCGCAACAAATATTGATTTATTTAACATAGGTATTTCTTAATTTTAAATAGAAACTAGTTCAAGTGACTGTATTACAAACGTGGGCAATAGATGATTGGTTTCGGTTTTGGCTTTTTATAGATTTTACCTATATAAGTAACGCCAAGTTCTATACTTTTATGATTATTAGTAGCAGGAGTAGATGCTCCAATATCTACATCGTAGGCAACACCTATTCTTATTCCTTTAATCGTTGCACCTAAATAAATGAGTGCAGCCCTTACATTTCTGACACCCAAACCACCATGCAACATGAATTGATCTTCGGGTTTGAGTTTATAATTATAAATAGAATTCACAATAATTGCACTTGCTTCCTTATTAGAATAGTAATATGCTCCTGAAGTCAACGAGGCTCTTTTACTCATCACCATATCATAGGTAGAGAACCCGTGAAGGCCAATGCCTTTTCTGTCCGTCCCTCTTCTTGCTCTATTGGGATTTAAAATTCCTTCGGCAGCAATCCCGACTTTAAGATCAGAGCCTGTTTTTGGATTCTTTTTATTGTACAAAAAGCCAACGGTAAGATCATTTAGACTTCCACCTGATACCGTAGGTTCACCGGTGCCGCCGCCTGAGCCTTGTGAGGTATTGAATGTAATGTCTTGTTCGGTCAGAGAGCCTCCAATAATGGATCCACCTGTATCGCCATTGACCAATTGATTGTATGTATATCCTCCTGTACCATACTGGGCACCAATTGATAAATTGCTGGTTTGAGCCTTGTTAAGTCCCAAGTGATATGCTACACCAAGACCGTAGATATTTATTTTTTGGCCCAATGCTCCGGCAGAACTGGACTCCATTCGTAAACCCACGCCAACCCAATCTTGTTTTCGAAGACCTCTAATTATTGGGGCATCTACATTGAGACTAAATCCACTAAATGGATTGATTGCTGCTCCTCTATATTGATCCCGATAGATCCCATTAATTCTATAAGAACCGTTGTAAGCCCCTGCCAAAGCAGGATTAACACCCAACGGGGACATAAAATATTGGGTATAATGAAAATCTTGCCCTTTTGTCGGGGTGAGAATAATTGCCGCAAGGAAAATGATCAGAAAGTACTTTTTCAACTGCATACAGATTCTTAAGTGATTAATATAAAGATTCAAAAACGAAGTGTTTCGTTGCGTTTTTGACTAAAAAAAGCAAGATAAAGTATTTTTTTAATATGTAAACTTAGAGCGAGGTTTTTATGAATTTTACAACATTTAGTTTAAACAATAAATCCAATTTATTGCAGGGCCTCGTAAATAACTAAGGATGAAATGAGTAGTTTTGTATATGATTGCATTTGTTTCGAGATGGGCCATGGTTCTTACAACGGTTGTTTTGTACTGTACAACAGGTATTTCTCAGATCGAATTAGATTCAAAAAGTAATTTCTTTACACCATCTGACACGTTCAATCAAAAACGATTCAATTATGCTTTAGGAATATCTGCAGCCACCTATACAGGTTTTTCAGTTGGGTTGTATCATGCTTGGTACAAACAATATCCTCAAGAAGGCTTTCATTTTTTTAATGATTCGGGAGAATGGAATAATATGGATAAAATCGGCCATGTGTATACCGCTTACTTTCAAGGAGTATTGTGCTATAAAGGGGCAAAATGGACAGGGTTGAGCGAAAATAACTCCATTTTGGTAGGAGCAATATGTGGAAGTTTGTTTCAGACTACCATAGAAGTTATGGATGGATTTTCATCGGAATGGGGCTTTTCAGTGTATGATATGGGGGCCAATACCGCTGGGATTGGGTTGTATATACTTCAACAAAAGTATTGGAAAGAGCAGCGAATCAGCCTGAAAGTTTCTTCCTTGCCTTCCAGCTATCCTGATTTTAAAGTTGTAGGATCAATGGGCAATACCGTCTCATTACAGGATCGTGCAGATGATTTGTTTGGTTCTTCGTTTGCAGAAAAGTTTTTAAAAGATTACAATGCGCAGGCATACTGGGCAAGTGTAAATATTCATTCCTTTTTACCAGAAGGAAATAAATGGCCCAAATGGCTTAATATTGCTTTGGGGTATGGGGCTGACAATATGTTTGGAGGGTACACCAATGAATGGGAATCGGAAGGAGAAAAATTTATACTTGGGGAATCTGTATTTCCAAGGACACATCAATTTTACCTAGGTTTTGATCTGGATTTGTCAAAAATAAAAACGAAGAATAATTTTTTTAAAGGAGTATTGTCCATGTTTAATATTTTTAAAATGCCTTCCCCTGCTTTAGAAATAAATAATAGAGGAGAGTTTACTTTTCATTTATTAAGATAGTAAAGAGTTGTACAATATATGGAAGATCATGAACTACAAAAGAATGGAGACGAGCCCTCTACTTGGCTAAAGTTGCTGAGTTTCTTACTCATTTTTGGACTGTGTTTTTTTATGGGTAATGTTGCTTTGGTCGTCATGGCTTTGGCAGGAGGATTGCCATTAGAAGGAGGATTGGACATTTTTAGTGCAGTGAATGAGCCAGGAATGAAACCATTTATTAAGGCTGGGATAGGCCTCAATCATTTTATCATATTTTCGTGTTCCGCTATCTTATACGCGCTATGGATAAAGAGAAAAGACTGGATCCAGTATTTTGATTTTAAGTCCCTGAATGGAAACCTCTTGTTTAATTTTGTATTGCTGCTGGTGTTTGCCTACCCGTTAATTGCGATTTCTGCACGATTGTTTGAAAATGTTGAATGGGCCAATCAATTTGATCAGAGTAGCATTGAGGCATTGATGAGTGTGTTGCAAATGGATGGTATATTTGATTTACTCGTCAATTTATTAATTGTAGCCGTTTTGCCTGCTATTGGGGAAGAATTGCTGTTTAGAGGGGTTATTCAAAATGAAATTGTCAAACGTACCTCAAATTATCATGTTGGGATTATAATAGCCTCTATCATTTTCAGTGGTGTGCACCTACAAATTCAAGGATTCTTACCAAAAATGATCATTGGACTAGTATTGGGATATTCTTATTATTGGACCAAATCACTTTGGTATCCAATCATTCTTCATTTTTTGAACAATGGAATGAGTACAGTAGCAATTTTCTTTTTGGGAGACAATATAGAATCGATGGAAAATGAGGCAAATCAACCAGAAATTTGGCAATTTCTTATTGTAGTTGTTTTTTCTTGTTTTCTTTGTTCTTTCATAATTAAGAACATTCGAAGTCAACTTTCTGACAAAACGATTGAATCTGTTTGAAAATTCAAGATATGAGGCTCAAACGGCCAAAAAGAATAAAACCTATTTTTGCACGGATTGTAACTGCCGTCCTTATTGTTGCTTTTGTTCTTGAAGCAATCGCTTTAGGGAATAATTATATTGCCATTTTATTATTGGTCATCAATGTATTGGGGGCAAGAGAACTATGTTATGTCTTAGAAGAAAAAAGAAGCACCTTACTCAATTTCTTGTATATGTTTATTGGTATACTTCCATTCTTGGTGATGTATGCCATTGACTTTCAATTTGGCAATGGATATGTAGCATTAAATATTTTGTCGTCGATAATCATGTTAGGTTTAATCTTCAACTTATGGTTAAAACCAATAGATTATTATAAGTATCGATTTGCTTTTACATTGTTTTATTGGGGAATCCCATTTAGTTTGGCTTCTTATTTTCTGATTTATGGAGGGAAAGATGTACAAATGTTAATGTTGAGCGTAATTGCATTGATATGGACCAGTGATACAATGGCCTTCTTTACTGGAAAAGCTTTTGGTAAGCATAAACTTTTTCCTAGTGTGTCTCCAGGAAAGACGATTGAAGGGAGTCTTGGAGCAGGTGTATTTAGCATTATTGTAGGATGCGGGTTTGCTTATGGATTGATGGAGTCTTATGTCACTTGGATATGCTTAGCTATTTTTGTTTGGGTATTTGGTACGTTGGGTGATTTGGTAGAGTCAAAATTAAAAAGAGTCCAAAATGTCAAAGACTCAGGGAGTATTCTACCCGGTCATGGAGGATTTTTAGATCGGTTTGACAGTTTAGTTTTAGTAATTCCATTTTTGCTTTTATTAGAATATTACTTTAGATCATAATTTCTTAGTTGGTTTTTATACATTTGTATCTATAACTCAGAATCAATGTCAATCCACCGAGAAGGGACCAGTACCCTCATAATATCTGCCGTTGTACTTGCCGTATTAAACGGACTTTCATATGCATATTTGCCATCTATGTGGCTTATGTGCTTATTGATTAGTTTAATCTTGTACATCTTTTTAATCAGTTTTTTTAGAAAACCAGATAGAAGTATTTCATCAATTGATGATACAATTTTTCTTTGTCCGTGCGATGGAAAAGTTGTGGTTATTGAAGAAACTGAGGAGCCTGAATACTTTAAGGACAAAAGACTACAGGTTTCAATATTCATGTCTCCTTTAAATGTCCATATCAATTGGCATCCAATTTCAGGTACAATAGACTACTACAAATATCATCCAGGAAAATATTTAGCAGCTTGGAACCCTAAGTCAAGTACGGAAAATGAACGTACAACAACGGTATACAATTATGGAAATGAAAAATTGTTGGTCAGACAAGTTGCGGGTGCATTGGCACGTAGAATCGTATGTTATGCCCAGAAAAGACAAGTCGTCAAACAAGGAGATGAACTCGGATTCATAAAGTTTGGATCCAGAGTAGATTTGTATTTTCCATTGGGTACGGACATTCAAGTTAATATCGGAGACAAAGTCCAAGGGAATATCACCAAATTGGCCAAAGTGTAAGTATTTTAGGCTTCTCTTACTAAATTGGCAACGGTATTAATCCATTGCGGATTGTCATTTAGACTTTCCACTAAATACAATTTTTCACCACCCATTTCTTCCCATTCTTCTTGATATTCATCGCTAATTTCAATGGTTGTTTCTAAACAATCCGCAACAAATGCGGCACTAAACACCAATAAGTTTTTATCGCCCGCAGCTCTTCGTTCTTTGAGGGTGTCTGTAGTATATGGCTGGAGCCATGGGTCTCTTCCTAAACGAGACTGATAGCATATAGTGTATTTTTCTTTTGGTAGGCCTAATTCTTCTGCTATTAAATGAGCAGTTCCATGACATTGAGCAGAGTAACAGAATTTATTTGCTTCACATATGGTACTGCAGCAGTTTTCTTTCTTTTGACAGTGAGCTTTTGTAG
>JARGNR010000126.1 GCA_029212405.1 Saprospiraceae bacterium | reverse complement strand
TGTAGATTTAATTTTTGTAGTTTTATTAATAGTAGCAGTTGCAACACCATCTAAAAATTCCAGCGATACGGTTTCTCCTTTTTGCACTTCATCAATGGATGAAATCACTCCTTTTTCTTTCTTGAGCATGACATACCCTCGTTTAAGTATGGACTGTGGATCGGCCATTTTAACAATCTGTTCCATATGTAAAACAGATTCTTTTAATTCTCGTAAATTATATTTTGCCCCTTGTTTCAACAAAGCTGATAATTGTTCAATCTTAAGATACTCATTTCGAATAATCTCTTGCGGCTTGAGTTGTACAAGCTGGGCCAACTGTTCAACTCTAAGGTTATGGTTTTCAATATTTTGTTTTGCCAACTGAGAGATCCAAATACCTGCTTGAGTTATATCAGACTCAAATTGAGCATTTCGGTCCAAAACAAATGCAGCAACGGCAGTAGGTGTTTTTAATGGAGAATGAGCTACTATATCTGCAACAGTACTATCTATTTCATGCCCTATCCCTGTGAGTACAGGCAAACTAGATGTCGCAATTTTAAATCCAATATTAAAATTATCAAATGATGCTAAGTCTAATCTGGATCCTCCTCCCCGAATGATAGCAATACAATCGTACTCTCCTTTTAGTACTCCAATTTGATCCAATGCTTGGCAGACTTCTTTTTCGGTATTCATTCCCTGCATGGCTGCTTGATAGAGATCGAGTTGGATATCATATCCATATTCGTTTTTTGCCAATTGCTGCTTGAAGTCGGCAAAACCTGCTGCTGTGGCGGAAGAGATTACTGCGATTTTTTGAATTACTTCTGGAAGTTCCTTTTGTTTGTTGTCCTCAATATTTCCAGTCTTCCTAAGATTTTCAATGATCTTTTGTCTTGCGATTTCCATCTGACCGATAGTGTACGAAGGATCTATGTCTTCTACAACCAACTTCATTCCATACCGTTCATGGTATTCGACCTTGACTTTCACTAAGATTTTACTTCCTTCTGATAAAATAGCCGGTAAAAGTTCACCCAATTTCTTCCGAATAAATAAATAAGATTTATACCAAATTATAGCCGATGCCTGAGCTGTGATCTGGTTTTCTTCTTCAGAGTGTTGAACCAAATCCATGTAAACTTGACCTCTTACTTCTTTTACTTGGCCCACTTCTGCATTGACCCAAATCGTCTCTGTAAAATTCAGTGCTATTACACGTTTTATATATTCATTAAGTTCGTAAAGAGAATAAGAAGTCACCGGCAGCGTATTTTATTATTTAATCTACAAAAAATCCGACTGGTCTTTCTTTCTTAGTGACCAAACTAACTATTAATGCAATAACTGCTCCTGCCATACTTCCTGTGAAAAGGCCTCCCAAAGTGGCAACTATAGTAACCAATGCTATTTTGGATCCATCAAAGATATCACTCCCTCCTTCCATAAACGTGGAACTAGATGTAGTAAATCCAAAAATAAGAAAGAAAAGAAGAGATGCCGCTGCAAATGCAATGGCCATAAACAATCCTGTTAAGAAAGTAACACCAAATGCTTTTCCCATTGATGCATATCCCTCATTTAACTTTTTATACGCTTCAATAGCTAGGACCATCATAACCACATAGGCTACAAAATTAAAAAAGGAAACAGCAATCCCCATAAATGTTGCAGCTGAGAATCCACTACTTGTTCCATAACCAAAAAGAAATCTTTGCAAAAGTAAGAGTAGGAATAAAACCAATGTTCCGATACTCCCATATTTCAAATGGTTGGAAAAATCGGAGGGCTTTGTTGGATCTTTTTATTTGAATAATTGGAATCTATGGTCTTCATGATAATCTAAATGTTGTAATTCGTAAATAGAAGACAATATACTTTAGTTCTACATTAATATAGCATAAATAAAAATATAATAATCTTTACTTATAGAATGCTCTTCCCCGAAGAACAAGAAGAATCGTATGGAATATAAGAATTCTTAAAATAAATTAATTTTGTCTTGTATTGCCATCAATTATCAATAATTTAAGACACTACGACTGCCCTTAATCTAGTCAACGAAATCAAAACACAAAAATTGACATCATTTTTTCTGTTTCATTACCCTATAAAATAGTGCTAAGAAAACCAAAATGAAGTAAATATGTGGATAGAATTATTGATTCAGGCAATAGCAGGCGCAGAATTTTCTTTTTTACTAACCTTTAAATCCTCAATACTATTATGAATAGTCAGCTTCTTTATTTTTATATAACCAGACCAAACTTAAATATTAGGAGAATCCTAAACATAACTATCTATTGTATACCCATAAAAAATTTAAAATGGTTGTAACTCCTCAGGGATAAGTGATACAATATTGTGTCGTTGTTCAACAGTAAAGTTAATAAGGAGTAATTGATCATCAATAATATTTGAACTTTTAAAAGGAACATTATACGTTTTTTCACTTTGATTTCTAGAAGGTATCCAACCTATAAACTCCCAATTTCCATTCATTATATTATACCTCCAAATATCTCCTTCTATTACCTTTCTATTAACCCAATTAAAAATGTCTCGTCCAAAGGCACCCATACCCACATATATGTATTGTTTGTTGTCAGTAGAAACTGAAAACCAATCTTTACCTGTTCCAGGAAAAGATTTCATCTGTTCCCAGCCATCATTGATTGAGTCATATTTCCATAACTGATTGGCGCTTATCTGTGAACTAGGTGAAAGGTTATATTCAGAAAAGAAAACATAAACATCTGTACCAATTACAAAAGTGTAATATTCTAAAGCGTTATTAGATATAGGTATATCCTGTAATACCTCAAATCCATCAAAATTCAGAATATTAAACCTAGTCAACTTCCAATCACTGTTATATCCATAACACATATTATCCACAATAAAACTTAGTTTAGTACGAAATGAACCAGATGCAACTTCAGTAATATCTCTTTTGGGTTTATCAAAACTTTCAATCACACTAAGTTTTCCTTGATCAGCAACCATGAGGTATTGATTGCTAGAGCTAAAAATTGAGCGTATATATCCTCCGGGAACAATCGTATTATTTAAGCCCCATTGATCAACATCTGGATTATAGACATTAATTATACCTTCACTATTATAATCATGATTTATATCTATAAAAACATTTCCGATGCCTTGTCTGACAACTGAACTGGTGGTCCCCCCGAATGCGAATTTACTTTTAAGCCTAATTGGTTGATAAATGGCTCCTTGGCTAATAAATGAGACACTAGAAGAGTAAATTTTTTGGTTTTCCAATTCGATTATAAACTTTGCTTCGTATTCAATTCCCCTAATCAAATCTCTTTCAATTCGCACACTTAAGGGAGTTCCTGGCTTCCATTCTACATCTAATAAAAACCGTTCTTCTTCAGCAAATATTTTTTTTCCTTTTGGATACCAGTTAAATGAACTCCTTAGTACTTCTTCACTACCTTCGTGATAAATTCTGGCATTCAATGTTAATCCAGTAGAATCTATATTCGTCACCTCGTCCATTATGACTACAGGATATAAAAAGTCGTCGCTGAGTTTTGGATCTGAACAAGAGCCAACCATAACAATCAAAAAAATGTATCTTAAAACCTTCATTATATGATATTTATTCCAATTGAGAAAGAATAAAAAATTGACCTTTCATTCACTTTATCCGTCATGCTTTCTGCGCAACCTTCTAAAAATAAGAATCTTGCATTTTTTATGGGTATTTCTATACCTAATCCAATTTTAGGTGTCCAATAAAAAGAGCTAAATAAATCCATTGAAAAATGATCTATACGAGTTTTGTCCGTCTCAAAAAGATAGGAAGTTACAATGATTCCGTCCTCATCCAGTAAATAACTAGCTTTTCCACCTAGTGTCACGTAAGGAAAAAATTTATTTATTGGAAAATAATAATTTACCCTTAATGAACTGGTAAGAGATATACCTCTAATAGAAAAAGAGGTGGGGCTTACTTCTTCGTGATACTCGTTGGACTGCATCACTTCTATCCCTAAACTTAAGTTACTTGCAAGGCTTGATTTCTTGTTTTCAGTATTTGTTATGTAAAGTTCTACACCAAATCTATCGAATATATTAGACCCTTTCTCAGGAAACAGGTTTTTCAAAGATTCCGAACTAGTTACTTGATCAATTTCGATAGCACTATATGTAAATTTCATACCACTATAATAACCAGGGTATCTATAAGATGGATAAGCTATATTGTTTATGAGCCTTTTTACCGACCCCTTTCCTTTTGCCCAAATACGTCTACTACCTATTGAGGAAGTCACAGGTAACAATCTTTTAAATTGATCGGATCGTTGAGGATTCTCTTTGTGTATTAATTGAATTTCACCATTACTGAGCTCCAGAAATTTTCTATTTTTATCTAATGAAAGGTAAAGCTTATTCCCCTTTTCTTCGTATATATTTTCTAAAAACAGGAATTGGTTTGATCCAATCTCTTTACTCTCTATAACTCTCTTCTTATCATCACCCCATTCAATAAAAAACAAAATATCTTTAGGGGAGATAATCAATTGTTTATTCGGTTTATCCTCGCTAAAGAATATTACAAATTCGTCCTCTTCGTCAATTTCAATATTCCCCTTTAGTATCGACTTGTCTTTATAGTAAATGACGTCCGATTTATCATCTATGTTTGGGCTTGGTTGACCGTAAAGATTGTTGGCCTTAAACAATAGAAATAAACTAACAAAAAGAATGAAAAACAGCTTTTCAGAAGACATGTTGCAAATTTCTGGTTTATCAAAATAGTAGGAGCTGTATTACCTATTCTACTAATTTATATAAATATACATATTTGTTTTTAAATCCACTAATCAAGTGAATTACCTGGCTCAAATTACTAAAGTGCTGGTTATTGCTCAGCAGCTATGTTCTATCCTTTGCCACAATAGAACTTATAATTAATGCAAAGATGGCAAGCACAAATATACTATTGGGCATTGTCCACAGAATTGTAAATATAGATTCTAAAAACCGCTGTGGAATTGATGCCAAAGAAATCGTATTTTCAATCCACCATTTAATATGCACCATCAAATTGAAACACACGTTAGACACCATCGTCATAAAAAAACCAACAAAAAAAGGGACAACACATGCATTTTTGAATGAAACAAATCCTCGATTTGATTTCTTATACGCTACGGCAGATAAAATCATGAGTAGCAAATAAATGCAATTGGCAAGTCCCCAAAAGAGAAAATTCAACCGTGAGTTCCAAACTCCTACCCCACCATAATTTTCTTTTAGTAAGACCTGAAAGGAAGTCATTGCAATTAAAAGAAATGAACCTATAATCGAATATTTGACAATAATGGGCATCAAAGGCATATCTCCTTTTGACAATTCAAATGATTCCTCCTTATCCAAAATATTCATAGTAGTGCTTAATCGCTGGTTGAATCAACAATAATGCATTAGAGAAATACTTTATTACTTATAGCCAATGAATTGATAAATGCACTTCGATCTAAGTTCGTTTCAATTTTGTTTTTATCAAAAAAGTATAACAAATTTTCAGTTGGCATATTCCCAGTCAAATCATCTTTCGCCATGGGACATCCCCCATACCCGCTTATGGTAGAATCAAATCTCCTACACCCACTTTCGTAGGCAGCGATTACTTTATCCTCCCACATATCGGGTCGGGTATGCAAATGAGCCCCAAACTCCACATCGGGATATGGCGGAATAAGATTGGAAAATAGATAGGAAATAGATCCTGGGTTGGCCACACCGATGGTATCGGACAATGCCATAATTTTCACACCTTTTTCTGCAAGATGGTCGACCCATTTTTGACATATTTCAACGTTCCATTGATCTCCATATGGATTTCCAAAACCCATTGAAATATAAATGACCAATTCTTTATTCGCTTTAGTGCATATGTCAGAAATTTGCTCTACTCTGTCCAGGGACTCAGCAATGGTAGCATTGGTGTTCCTCAATTGGAATGTCTCAGAAATAGAAAAAGGATAGCCCAGATAGGAAATTTCATCAAATTGGACTGCATCATTAGCTCCTCTCAAATTCGCAACAATAGCAAGCAATTTTGTATCGGTATTATCCAAATTTAATTTCTCAAGTACTGCAGCAGTATCTCTCATTTGAGGGATAGCTTTAGGAGAGACAAAGCTTCCAAAATCAATCGTATCGAAACCAACACCAAGCAGACTATTTATATATTCTGCTTTTAAGTCTGTATCAATAAAATCGTGAATACCTTGCATAGCATCTCTCGGACACTCAATAATCTTTAATTTTCTATCGGATGACATTTTTTGTTAGGATTTGATGCAAAATACTCGATATCCCCAACAACCGCAAGATTTAATAGAATTGCTTCTAAAAATGATATTGAAATGACATGAAGGTATGCTTTCCTAGATTTAAGCCGACAACTATTTATTACTTTTGGGGTTAAATAAGTCAACAATACTATATATGAATAAGGGATTTGTTACAGCACTCGGATATATCTTTTTTGCTTTAGGCTTCTTGTCACTATTATTGACTATCGTTGGATTACAACTCACACCACTTAAATGGCTTTCTTTCTTTGGAGATGGAGTCGCCCTGATCATAAAACTAATTTTACTTTTTGGTGGCTTGATAATTATGTACATATCGAAGATGCCTCCTGAAAGAGATTAATCTGAACCTCTCATTTTGTCCAGCAGATTATTTAGTATTTCCGTTTCTGGAATTGAGACATCAATCTTTTCCTTTAACCAATTTTCAAGTTTCACCTCAATTTCAGAAGTAACCGTTAACCCTTCTTCAGTTATGGTAATGTCCATTTTACGTTTATTAAATTTACTTGGCTTACGCTCCAAGTAACCCAATTTGACCAACTTATCCACTAACCTAGTGAGATCTCGACCTTTATCCAACATCACTTTAATTATTTCACCGGGAGTAACTGGATTACCCTTTCTACCTCGAACAATTCGAAGCACATTATAATGTTGTTGTAAAATGCCATAGGCCTTAAAAACAGAAGCATGTTGATCACGTATCCAATTCGCAGTATACATCACATTCAGCATTGCTTTCAAAACATCATTCTTAAATACCTGCTGTTTTATTTCCTCTTCAAAAGTTCCCATTCCTATCATTTGTAAAGCAATAATATACTATAATATGTTATTTTTAAAAAGATTTATATTTGAATTTCAATATATATTATATGATTAAAGTAAAGATTAGCACTCAAATACTCAACAAACTAGCTAACAGTAGATTAGGCTTAATTGTTTCAAATATTGATGTTGAAAAGTCATCCAATCAATTTACTGCACTCATTCATGATACGCATCAAGACTTAATTGAATCTTTACAAGTCAAAAGAGAGAACGAATATGATGTGATATTAGAAACTCGAAAAGCTTACAAACTCTGTGGCAAAGAGCCCAGCAGATATCGTCCGTCAGCCGAAGCGTTGTTGAGAAGATTGAGAACTAAGAAAGATTTATATCAAATCAACAACGTCGTAGATTCTATCAATTTGATGTCTGTTACTTCCCGTTTTTCTATTGGAGGATTTGATATGCAACACATTCAAGGGGATATATTCTGTGACATTGGAAACGCTGATATTTATGAAGCCATTGGAAGAGGAAACTTGAACATCGAATTCATGCCTGGTCTAAGAGATGATCTAGGTTTTTTCGGAACACCTACAAGCGACTCCGTTAGAACGAGTGTCACTGCCAATACTAAAACTCTTTTACTGGTCTTTTATGATTTTTTTGGAAATGAATCCTTAACAACTGCGTTGAAAGAGGCACAAGATATTCTTTGTACCTATTGTAACGCGGAGATTGTTCATCAGTCTATAATTGAATAGCAATTAGGCAACTTCACTTCCACGAACTTGTTCGATAAAATATTCAAACGAAGCCAACCATAAAGGGTTAACAGTTTCATTTGACTCTTGAAGTCTACAATAATCTTCAAAAATTTCACCTTGTTGTTCAAAGTTAAATTCGGTAAATACAAAGTTATCCAGCATTCTATGATAGAGTGCTTCTAATCCTCCATAATCGTAGCCGACCATAGATTTCTGTGCTTTGAGGGCTCGAAATATATACACAGACCCAAATTTCTGATATTGCCAAACATGCACCAACTCATGTACTAAGACGGGAGATGAAATTTCACTATTAAAGTGAATGATATTAAAAGAGACAAATGCATCTGCCAAACGAGCTATCCTTTGCGGCATTGAATTGCACATTTTAATGTACCTAAAGTTCACTTGTTTATTAAAATACTTTTCCACGTATGGAATTTCAGAATCATGTATCCTTCTTACTTTGGGTTGAATCCAGACATAGATAATTTCAAGTAAATCAGGAACTATGAGTACATCTAGTAGGTAGAATAGTAGATCGCCAAACCATTCTACAATGCCTTTAGAAGGCAAATGAAATTTCTTAAAAAAGGGGATCCATTGAAAAAAATGAACAACCAATCTGAATGCTCTAAATGGATATGTATGAATCAAAAAACGCAATGTCATCCAATTCAAATACACACATTCTCGAATTCTATTCAAAACGCAATGTTTTTATTGGATTAATACTGGTCACTATGTATGTCGGTAGAATTAAGAATACAACCGTCGTAAAAAAGCAGAAAACATTGACTAAGAGAATTGAGAACCAATTGAATTGTACTGGTGCATAGGACAAATAATAACTTGCTTCATCCAAGGTAATAAAATGAGTTTGGTCTTGTAAAAAACAAATACCCAAACCTAAAATATTGCCGATAAGCAACCCAAATAAAATAATATATGCGGCATTGTAAACAAAAATCTTACGAATTTGCCAATTGGTACTTCCCAATGCTTTAAGTAAACCGATCATATGCGTTCGTTCCAGGATCAATATCAACAAGGCGGTAATCATATTTATAATAGCAACGACCAGCATGAGCCACAATAGAAGATCCTCATTTATATCTTGCAACTTTAACCATTCAAAAATAGATGGAAACTTTGTGCGTATGGTTTCTGAGTACAAACGAGCAGGCAAAATTTCATTATAAATGTATTCATTGACCAATTCCAAATCTTCAATTTCATCTAAAAACACTTCAATTCCAGACACCTCGTCTGATCCCCAGTCCAACATACCTTGGATCTTTCTTAAGTCAGCAATGGCAAATTTTTTATCATATTCTTCTAAGCCTGTATTGTAGATTCCTTTGATGACAAAAGCCCGCTTTAATTCCTTGTTTTCTCTAAGTGTTGAAACTTGCACCCTTTGTCCAATTTTTAATTCCAAAGCTCTTGCCATCACCTTGGACACGATAAGGCCATTATCATTTTCATCGTTGAAATCCAGTGGTTCTCCCTCCACAATAAAATCTGGAAGGTACTGCCAATCAAAGGACTCATCGACTCCTTTCAGTTGAACTGCACCAAATTCTTTTTTTGTTTTGATAATACCTGCGCTCCAAGCAAAAGGTTGCACATGCCTTACTCCACCAGCGGTGCGCTTAATCTTATATTTACCGATCATTTCAAATCCCAGAACAGAAACAGGAACTTGATAATTTAGCCACTCAATTTCGACTATTTTATCAATATAATCCGCAGACTTTGATATGGGTATTTGTTCAAAAGTACGATTGATATTCGTGTCGGTGATATGAATATGGCCCCAAAATCCAAATACTTTCGATGAAATTTCTTTTTTGAACCCACCAATAATTAAGGTAGTGATGATCATGGTTGCCAGGCTCAATGCAATCGCTGCAATAGCAATTCTTACGATTACTTTCGTAAACGATTTGGATCTTGAAAAAGCTATTCTTCTGGCTACGAAATGAGGCAAATTCATACGCAATGATAAGGAATCTTTAGTACTGAACTTGTACAATTAATCAATAAGTTCAATATTATACTTGGGCCTGCTTATTATAAGCAATCTAGAGAATGAACGAACTATGAAGCCCGCCCATTGTGTGGTAGCAAAGTCCCTTTTTTAATGGAAAAAATTACAGTTCAAAATTGAATCCTTTTTTACGTTTTCTTTCATATTTCTCTTGATCAAAAGAATACAGTTTAGCAGGTCGATGATTCACATCAGATTGATTTTCATTTAAATCTACCAACAGGTCTAAGGCCTTTAGTTTTCTTCGGAAATTACGTTTATCCAATTCAATATCCAGCACCTTTTCGTAAAGGTTTTGTAACTGCTTTAAACTAAACTTTTTAGGCAACAATTTAAATCCAATGGGTTTATCTCTTAATCGATATCTTAATTGGGTTAAACAGTTCTCCAATATGGAATTATGATCGAATGCCAACTCCCCTACCTTTGCCACTTTTTTCCATTTCAGTTTTGAATTCCCTTCTTGAATTTTAAACAATTCAGGGTTCAATTTCACAAGCGAATAATAAGCAGTTGTAATCACTCTACCCAATGGATGTCGATCGACATCACTAAATGTTTTGACTTGTTCCAAAAAAACATCTTTCAATCCTGTCCTTTGAAATAAAACTCGTTCGGCAGACTCGTCTAACGTTTCATTAGGGGTCACCAAATCACCTACCAAAGAGTATTTCCCTTCAAACGGTGGCATGTCAGATTTCAATAAAAGAACGTGGAGATCATTCTCATCATATCCAAATATTACACAGTCTACTGATACAGCAGCTTTATATTCTTTATTAATCTGAGAAATCCATGTATTGATATTCTCGTTCAAAGCATTAGTAGTTGTCATGATTATAGTACAAAACGAAAAACCTCAAAACTAAAAAAACTCAATTGAAATTCCTATTCATGTTCTTAAAAAGCTGCATATGGTCATTATTCAATGACATTTTTACTTTTATCCTTAAACAAAACAAAAAACACAATTGCCACAATAATCCCAAATACTGCTGGGAAATTCCAAATAGAATTCCAATCATGACTTCCATCCGCCAGTTCGTAATACTGTACAAATTCACCGGCAATAGCTGCACCAATAATCGCCATGATACCCATCGTAAGTAAAGAGAAAAAGCCTTGAGCCGTACTTCTTAACGAAACCGGCACTTTGGTATCCAAATAAATCTGAACGGAAAGTAGCGCAAATATGTACGCAAATCCATGCACCATTAATCCCAATATCAGCAACCATTCCAGGTCATAGGTATATCCAGCCATAAACATTCCATACCGGAGGCCCCAAAGCAATAATCCTATGAATATGATTGTTTTAAATCTCATTATTCTAAAAAACATGGGTAATAAAAGCATTAACACAATTTCTACTACTTGCCCTAGCGCCATCTTGCTCGCAGCATTCTCAACACCTATTTCATTTAAAAATGGATTCACAAAACTATAGTAGTACGATACAGGAATACTAATTAACCCTACACAGATTACCATAATAACAAGTGATCTGTTTTTTATCAACTTGCCAATTTCTTCTCCTTTTAATGACTTCCAAAAACTAGTAGCTTTGGTCGGCTGAGGTGGAGTATGTGGCAAAAAGAGACAATAAATGGATAACAATAATGAGGCAGAAGCTGCAATTTGAAAGGGGATATTCTTATCCTCAATATTTAAAAAACCTACCGCACTACTGGCAATAATCCATGCTACTGAACCCCATACACGAACTATCGGGAAGTCTTTTTTTACGTTTTCTATATGATGAAAACACATGGAGCTGGATAAGCTAAATGTAGGCACATAACACAAAACATATAAAAACATCAATACGTAGAATGTATAAAATGACGTGGTTATGGATAAAAAATACAAGAGTAAAGCTCCAAAAAAATGTAAAAAGGCCAGCAATCTTTCTACTGCAAATAATTTATCTGCCAAAATCCCTAAGAACAATGGAGTAATCGTGGCTGCAATAGAAAAAGATGCATAAATCAACGCCACTTCCCTTCCTGAAAATTCAAGATTCTGTAAAAAATAAGTACCTGCAGTTACAAACCAACTTCCCCAAATATAAAATTGAAGAAACTGTAGTACGGAAAGTTTTACAAGAAGTTGTTTTTGCATGTGAGATATATCATGGGGTACCGTTTACTTTCGGTCAAATGTGATTCGTTTACCAAATCCTTGTTTAATAGATGAAAAGTGATTAACGTCATAGACTTGCTCTCCATTTACAAAAGTAGCCGTAACTCTACCTGTACATTCTTTCCCTTCTAAAGGACTCCACCCGCATTTGTACAATACATTTTCTTTTGAAATGGTCCATTTCATATACGGATCTATGACAGCAATATCTGCAAAATACCCTTCTTCAATATATCCTCTGTCCACAATTTGAAAACACTCTGCTGGAGCATGACACATTTTTTCAATTACCTTTTCTTTCGAAATCTTACCCTCCTGGACCATCTCCATCATGACATTTATACTGTGCTGGACCAATGGTAATCCGGATGGAGCAGAAGAATATGGATTGGCCTTTTCCTTCATAGTATGAGGTGCATGGTCGGTTGCTATAATATCCAATCTATCATCTAATAATGCAGGCAACAAGGCATCTCGGTTTTCTTTTGACTTTATAGCAGGATTGCATTTGATGTTATTCCCAAGTCGATCATAATCGTCCGCTGAAAAATGCAAATGATGCACACATACTTCAGATGTAATTCGCTTGTTTTGTAATGGAATTGAATTGCTGAATAAATCTAACTCTTTCGCCGTTGATATATGCAAAATATGCAATCTAGTATTGTACCTTTTTGCCATTTCTACTGCCATGGATGAAGACAAATAACACCCTTCCACATCACGAATAAGAGGATGATGATTTGCAGTCAATGCATCACCATACTTTTCTTCAAACAATTTCATATTATTTCGAATCGTTGCTTCATCTTCGCAATGGGTTGCAATAAGCATGTCCACTTTACTGAATAAGTTTTCAAGTGTTACTCGATTATCTACTAGCATGTTGCCTGTTGAAGATCCCATAAAGATTTTTACTCCACAAACATTTCGCTTATCTGTTTTTAAAACTTCTTCAATATTATCGTTTCCTGCTCCCATAAAAAAAGAGTAATTGCAATAAGCCGTCTTCTCTGCTATATCATACTTATCTTGCAACAACTCTTGGGTCAAAGCATTGGGTTTTGTATTTGGCATTTCCATAAATGTTGTCACTCCCCCTGCTACTGCAGCTCTCGATTCTGTTCCAATATTTGCTTTATGAGTCAATCCAGGCTCTCTAAAATGAACCTGATCATCAATTATTCCAGGGATTACCCATTTCCCTTCCACATTTATTTCTTCTGCATTTGCTCTTGAAATAGAAGGTGCCACCAATTGAATACGTCCTTTATCGATCAATACATCACCTATAAAGCTTTTCCCCCTATTTATTATTGTCCCTCCTTTTAAGATTTTCATGCTATTTTATTTTTATCTTTTCTATTATTCTATTCTACTAAAAAATTGTAGCGGTCCATCGTTATTTGCCACCACAACCAATTTTTTGTTTGGTGAAATTTGAACAAGTTGTGCAGATCGTGCGTCGTACTTTGCATTCACCCCTGTCTGTTTGATTGAATTCAATGGTTCGAAATTCAAATTGCCATCTCCTAACAAAATCAAACCTCTACCTGCATCATAACTCGGTGTTTCTGGCTCTGAATTGATTTTATTCCCTACTAAAAATAAATCCATATTGCCGTCTGTGTTAAAATCAGAAACGATAATATCACTAATTGGAAACCATTGAGCTTCCGGAGGTAATTTTTGGATACTAAAATTAAAATCGCCTTCATTGAGCAAAATATAAGAGGAAAAGTCGGAGACCGATCTAGAATATGCTTCCTTTATATTTTCCTCACCTAAAATATCCTCAATCGAAGAGGTAGCAAATCCACGATATGTATCAAATTTTTCCTTGAGCATAGGCATTTGTTCGGAAGAGCATTCCTTACCTCGCACAGGAACCGTCTTATCATTATATTTTTTAGTAAGCACGATATCTAATGATCCGGATTTGTCAAAATCTGACGCCAACACACCCAATGGTTTCTCTGAGGACGGATGAAATTTTGAATTCTCGCCCATATTACCCAACACAAAGTCAATATCTCCATCATTGTCTAAATCTGCCTTTTGAATGCTTTGCCACCAACCATTGTTACTCGCCAATGCGGATATTTCTTTTTTAGTAAATTCACCCTTTTCATTCATGAAAAACATGGGTGCAGTCCATTCTCCAGTTACAATCAAATCAGGCCAGCCATTCTTATCTATATCTTCTACTTCTATGTCCGTGATCATTCCAGGGAGGCCCTTTATTTTTCGCTGGGTCCGATCTCTAAAAATACCATTTGAGTTTTCTAAATAGTAAGACCGAGCATCCGTCGGATATTTCCCTGGTGAATTTCTACCTCCTACAATGAGGTCCAAATCACCATCTTGATCCGCATCTAAGGCTACAATAGATTTTGTCGATGAACTAATGGGAGGTAAAACATCTGTTTTACTCATAAAATTTCCACTTCCGTCGTTCTTATAAAGTCTGTCTTGAGTGAGTTCTGGAAATTCTTCAATCTCTCCTCCTCCACCAGAAGCAACATATAAATCTAGGTGACCGTCACCATCATAATCAAAAAATAATGCTCCTAAATCTTCATACTTTTTATCAAAAAGTAAAGCATTATCATTTTTAATAGTAAAAACACTATTCTTATTTGTGAGTAATATGGATTCACTCGTATTGGATCCTCCTAAAAATAAATCCTCCAGTCCATCACCATCAATATCTCCAACCGCCAATGCTGGGCCTAAATCTGAATATTTGTGTGGCAATAAGATTTCTTTTTTGAAATCATCAAATTTGTATTCTTGATGCTGTACTGATTCACTTAAAACTGTACTGGTTACTTCTTCAAATAACTCTGCTGTCTTAGTACTTTTTCCTTTTGCCAATGGTGTACCGCTACCATATTCCAATGTATTCAACGAGTTCACTTCTACACCAGTAAAAGATACTTTTTGACCATCAGGCCATTGAACTTCTATCTTATCTACTTCTTCATCTTGGCCCAAACCAAAATGGATTCTATGTTGAACACTGGATTGATATCCCTTTGAAAATGAATAATCTGATCGCTGAATTTGACCTTTAGAATACAAATACAACTCTGCATTCATTGTACTTTTACCAGATTTTCCTCCGTCCAATACTATTTGAACATAATTGTTATTTGAAATATCATTTCTTAATACCGATGCCTCTTGATCTATATTATTGATGACAAGATCCAAGTCTCCATCATTGTCAAAATCTCCATATGCTGCCCCATTTGAAAAAGTTGGAGAAAGATCTGACCACATGCCTGTCACATTCTTGTACTTCCCATCCTTGTTTTTAAATATTCTATTATCTACAGGTGTAGAATTGATGATCTCTTGGAAATAAGCAAACACATCTTCATTCCACTTTCCACCATTTTCTTTTCGGTAGGCATCCACTTTATTTTTAAAATCATTGTCTTTTGTGTCTCTTAAATAACCATTGGTGATGTATAAATCTTTGTGCCCATCATTGTCAAAATCAGCAATTAATGGTGCCCAACTCCACTCTGTCTGACTCACTCCCATATAATTTCCAACTTCCGAGAAGGTTCCATCCCCTCTTCCAACCTGAACGGTATTATACATGTATGACTTGGTCAGCCCTTTGAAATCGTATAAATATTGAAACTTCTTGCTGTCCATTGAAGCCATAAGCACCTTATTTCTGACATGATCCTGAGGAGTCATATCTACAGCTACCATGTCGAGAAGGAGGTCATTATTTATGTCGGCGGCATCTAATCCCATGGAATAAAAAGAGGTATGACCAACTTTTTCTTTTGATACTTCAGTAAACGTTTTATCCCCATTATTCATGAAATAGTAGTCAGGAATATCATAATCATTAGAAATATAGATGTCGAGCCATCCATCACCATTAAAATCAAGCGTAGCTACGCCCAATGAGGCCGACTCTCGTGAAATTCCAGATGAGACAGACACATCTACAAATTTGTTATCCACATTTTCATACAATGCACTTCTAAACTTTATTCTTTCTTCATGGGGTAATTCAGCATTGTCAAAAATTGCTTTGACATCCCCGTCAAAATTCACATGATTATTCACCCACAAATCCAAGTCTCCATCATTATCGTAATCGAAAAAGGAGGAATGGATACTTTGATTGGCTTGTGTCAATCCATATGATTCTGTAGCATCCGTGAATGTAAGGTCACCATTATTGATCAGCAGTTGATTCACCAGTGCTTCGTCCTCCTCGACCATGCCTGATCGACATACAAATATGTCCAAAAATCCATCATTATTGATATCGATCATATTTACACCTGTACACCAGCCGTTATTATTTGGTATTGCAGATTCCGAAATGTCTTTAAATGTAAAATCAGAAGTATTGAGATACAATTTGTTTTCTGTATCATTTCCTGTAAAAAAAATATCTGCCAAACCATCGTTATTGATATCTCCAACCGCTACACCAGAACCATTTAAGAAATAATCGAAAAACATGGAATTCCGATACGCAGATTCGTTTACTTTGTTTTTAAATGTAATTCCTGAATGGTCAGAAGTTATGGTGGTAAAAAACATGTCATTTTGGATACTTTCCTTTTCGACGGTTTGCTCAGGAGTACACCCAGCTAGTCCAATAATTAGAAATAGGATAAGTAGTTTAAAATAGTGCTGTGTATTCAACTTTGTGTCGCTTTGTTTAACAGTACCACAAAGGTAAAACGTTATTTCATGAATAATATATCTACACTGATTATTTATCTAAGTTTCATCTATAAAATATGCATCCAAGTGTAAAGAATCTAAATAGGGATATTCCGAGGAAGCAATATCCCTTTATTTATAGTAAACTGGGATGT
>JARGNR010000125.1 GCA_029212405.1 Saprospiraceae bacterium | reverse complement strand
AAAAGGACTCCCGTCATACCCCTCCGAATTGATTTCACTTCCCATCCAAACGGGTTTTGTCCATTTTCCATGCTCATTAAAACTGATAAATAGGTCTGATTTACCTAAATTTTCTGCTCTGTCAAATCCCGCAAATATTAAATAGGATTCATCTGGCGCCACGTACGGATCTCCTTCTAAATACTCTGTATCAATACCTGAAAGTGCTTCCGGTTGTTGATATCCTTGATTGGTGTACTTTGAAACATATATATCACTGTTGCCCGACCCATGCGGAGTCGTCGCAAAATACAAATTACCACTTGCAGTAAGCATGGGGTAAAATTGATTCCCTTCTATATTTTCATCGAAAAAGGGTGTGGGTTGCTGCCATTTTCCCTCCACTCTGCTGGATTTCCAAATATTCCAATCGGAAATGGTATCGTTGGCATGTTCTTGCATCAAGGAAGAAAACAACATTTCATCTCCTTCGCTATTGACATACACATCGGAATGGGGTGTGCCAGCTGGAAAATCTATTTGCTTCAAATTTTTGAATGTTCCATCTTCCAGATCTAGTTTGTGAATAACTGAAGCGGATTTACCCATTTTGGTAAAGTACAGTTCATTTGTTTTTGATACAAAGACATTATTCCACTGTACTGAATCTGTGGATAAACTTCCTACTCCAAGTTTGATAGGTTTCACAGCAGTATCATACTCCTTGAAGGCACTATTTCTGTTTTCACAACTCAGCAATACCCCAAGTAAAATAATAAGAAATGTATATCTCATTTGTTCCAATTAGTTTGAATTTGTATGAATTTAAAATGCATTAAATCATATAATATATAGACTACAATCCTCTAATAAAGTTTTTCAGATAGAGTCGTTTTTATCTCCTGTTCAATTTTCAATGGACAGCAAATAGTACTATTTAAAGATTTAGTTTTAATAACATGTTAGTCTCCTGCCTTTTAAGCACAGCAACTAAACAATAAATCCATTCACCTATTTCATACTCCCTAAAAACTGTTTATAGGGTTCGATCAATCGTTGTGAAATAAATAAAACTTCATGAGGTGTATTTCTCACGGCCGTTGCATCATTGATGAAAAATGTTGCCTCATTTGTGATATGCGTTGGGGCTCCGTACATTGATTCGAATTTCTCAATAAATTTTTCCTCCTCCTCAGCTTCTGTTAATATCCAGACAATATCTAAGGCATCATCTGCAAATATGAGTTCAGCCTTTCTCTTTTTTCCCGCATACATAAAGCCATGCACATCCAACTGAGATTGACTTTTATGAGCAGTTGGTAATTGAATCTCTTCATTCAACCTGACCGACAGTGAGTCTGAAAGTGGTTGCATGCGATGTTGCATTTCGACCATCGTACTTCCAAATTCAAATACCTTTGGCTTGAAAACTATTTGTTTTTGTGTAGCACAAGAGGCGATCATCAGCGTCCAAAAAAGTAAGGATACTTGAATATATTTATTCATTGGCGTTATTTTTTATCTCCTTTAGATTCACATCATAGTTTTTCCGTGCAGCAAAGCGTCCATTGGCATCATATTCAAATTTTAATGCAGCAAATTGACCACTAGAGTGCATAGTCAGATTTCCTTGGTCATCATAAAATTTTATCCATTCCAATCGTTTGCCGTCCACACTAAATTCTTGCTTGATATGCTCCATCATCTTCCCATCGATGTCCAAGGTCTTTACTTCAATCTGATTATTATACGAATCGTAGGATTTTAGTTCCCTGGCCACACCAGACGGCATTGCTTTTGATCTCCCTTCTACATCAAATCCTCTCAATTCCACCTTATTCCCTCTGGTATCATACAAATGTTCTCCAATAGCGAGTTGAGGGGCATTTCCTTCTACCAGCTTTTTGTCTTTGTCAAAAACCATCCACCGAGAAAAATTTCCTTCGTTGTCATAGACGATCCGATCCATTGCCGCCTTCATGGTATTGTTTATGAGGTTTCCATCTTCATCTTGGTAGTACATAAAGTCTAAGTAATCGTCATTCCCATAGACCAGTTTAATTTTGTGAAAGGTAAAGTTTGGTCGGACCGTTCGAGATTCTCCGTTGAGGCTAAAACGCTCTTCCATGACAGACGTCTCATTATGTTCGGTCCATGCATAGCTATGGATTCCCCATGCATTTTCTGATGGTTGATCCTCTTTATCATAGAATTTTAGAGAAGTTCTCTGCCCTCTCTCATCTAGAGTAAAAACCGCCTTGTACATTTTACCATGCGTTTCAATATTTTCATCAAGCCGATTATAAAAGTGACGTACTTCCTTGCCCTCACTATAAGCAATCGTCACCTTTGCATTAAACCACATAAAACTATCCCAATTGCCATTGTCCCCAATCAAGTCATTTCCTATTTTATGCGACACCTCTACCAATCTATTTTGTCGGTCATACACAAATTGATAATGCGCTTCTTCCATAGATTGATCTTTGTCGATTGGATGAATCCCTTTAAAATCAGAATAAGGCGACTCTCTGAATACTAAGTGGCGATAATATTCTGTTTTCTGAAGGGATGAAGACCCATCAATCACCTCCTTAAAATAATCTAAAGAAGCGGGTTCAAAAACCATGGTATTCTCTTTTTTATTGAAATATCCCATAGACACAATCCCTACCAGTTTGTGGTTTTGATCCAATACAGGTCCTCCACTACAGCCCCCATAATTTCCTTCCGGCACATCAAGTCTTATGCTATTTCCATCCTTCTCCCCTATAAATGTCCCATCGACTCGGACTGCAGTATCACTTTTATAAGGATGCCCCATAAAGTATACCGGATCACCTATTTTTAAAGGCTCATTTCTAAGGCTATATACCGCCACATCTTTGGGAATTGCCCCCTCCAATTCAAATATCAACCAATCTCCGATCGGAGGCATAGCCAGTGGCTCGTTTGGATTTTCATTGACCAGTCTACCCATTGTTAAAGAGCGCTTGGCATTGATCTTTGAAATAAACTCCCAAGATTTCAATTCATTGTTAAAGCTAATGGTCTTCATGCTGTCTGTCTTGGCAAAAAACAACACGTGCTTGGCTGTGATGCCGTAGTGTTTGCCCTTGTATTGAAGCACAAATCCACTTCCCGCATGGGCATTGTCATATTTGGAATCTTTGAAAGCAGCAGAACACAGAAATACTGAATCTACTTGAGCATAGGACAAAGTCATGCTTAACGGGAAGAGGATAAACAGCAATAATATTTTATTTTTCATTTCTCTTAATTTTTCATTTCCCAACTACTTTTCAGCTTGTTGGGCTTGCTTTTGCAAAACGTTTTTCTTTAATACGGATAAGGGCAAATTCCCATCTTCCAATACCTGCTGATGAAATACTTTCAATGCTTCTGGAGTCATTCGGTCCCCTTTCAATTCATCTAACAACTGCTTTCCATATTTGTACGTAATCACTTGCGCAGGTTGTCGTTTCATCCGAGTAATTTCTCGTTGGGCAATGGCAGGTTTGTCTTTGATGTGCTCTTCCCAAAAGGCATGTGCCTTCTCATCTGACCAACCATAATAATTCAGCGCCACATCAAGCGATACTCTCACGGATCGAATTAAATCCCATTCCAATTGAGCATAAGTATCACTAGGAGAATTGTAGGCTCCTAATACCTCACCAAATTGTTCTACATAAGCCCCCCACCCTTCTAAATAGCCCATGTATAAAAATTCATTGCGTAGTGAATTCCCAGTTTGTTGATTGACATAATTGTGATAATGATGTCCAGGAGTGGCTTCGTGCACCAAAACCCACCCCATATCACGACGATCATAGGCATCTTCAAAAAAATTAAAGTAGAAGGTATTGTCCCAGTAATAAGCAGGAACAATAGCCAATGCTGGATTACTCCCCTTCACAATTTGAATTGCTGGGATATCATCCATATACGGGAAATAGTTTTTAGCATTATCAATCACTTTTCTATTGAGGGCATAGTATTTTTCAATGATCATCTCCTCATCGCGAACCAAATAATCGGACGCTGCAGAAGATTGCTTTTCTTGCTCAAGTTGGAGAGCAGGTTTAAGCTCCGCCATCCGACGTTTCACTTTTTCTATCTCTTCCAGTCCAAAGTCATAAGCAGCATCTGGTGTGAAATCTTTATCAACCCAGTTCTTGAGAAAGTAGGCGTACCATTCTTTGCCCAATGGCTCATCATAAATCCGTTCACCTTGAATACGGTATCCTCCAGCGTTCCATTTGCTCTCCAGACTGATACGCTCCAGGTGCAATTCGATTTCATAGAGTAGTACATCCAAGGTTAACCGTTCATCTCTGGTAAGTGGACGATTTAAATAAGGCTGCAATGTCTTTTGATAGTCAAGAAAAAAAGCTTCTTGTTGGTCCAATTCCTTTTTCGAACCTACATTCTCCAGATTCTCTGCATATCTAAGTGAGATGTATGGAATATTTAATTGCACATACTTCTTCTCAAACGAATCAGCAATCTCTTGAAAATCTGTGCTATGTGGTTGTGCGATGAGCAAAGAAGCCAATACCCAAAGCAATACGATTGAGTTGAATCTCATCTACCTTAATTTATGTTTTGCTTCATCCAATCCATGCTTTTCTTTGCTATTTCCATATTGAAATGGGTAGGAAAATATTGGACGTACGTTCCATTCCCCATCACAGTATTCAATTCTTCCCGAGAATTAAATTTTAAAAATGCATGTTCACTTTTAGGAATCAATTCAAAGGTGGCATCTCCACCATGAGCTTTCACATTGGTGACAATCATTTCTCCATACTTATGATGAATGGCTTGAATATCGTATTCGCCATGGAGCACTAAAACCGGAGCTTTTACCTCGGCCCAAGTACTGGGAACATCCACATCGGTAAGGGTTTGCCAATAGCGATAATGTCTATTAATATAGTAGCCTTGAGCCAGGTTTTCGGCCACGCCATCTGCTTTTAATCGTTCGCCATAAATAGGGTTATTAATGAGTTCAGTATTTGATTTCTTGTGAACAAGCATATCCTTCACAAAAGGTAGATAGTAGGTTTTATTATCCTTTAATTCTTCCTCACTAGCCCCGTACAAAAGCGGTTGTTCGGTATAAATATCATTCATATAATCATACCAGTTCTTTCCTACGATGCCATAGACCATAACACCAGCTACCGGATACTTTTTCGCCAAGATCGGTCCAATGACTCCTCCCATTGAATGTCCAAAAATGAATATGTTATCTGTATCAATCTTGCTGTTTTGAGTAAGGGTTTTGTAGGCTTCAGAAAAAGCAGTCAGTTCTTGATTAAAATCAATCTCCATACAAGGTATTTCACTCTCACTATCCCCCATTCCAGGTTTCTCCACAAGAAATACAGCATACCCTTTTTTTATCCATTCATCAATCAATTGTTTGGCAGGATTATCGTTGCGCATTTCGATACTTTGACAGGTATACCCTTGAATAAAAAATACGCATGGTGGGTTTGTTACTCCTTTAGGTAGGTAAGTAAATGACCTTAAGGCATTTCCCTTATACTCCACCGTACCATATTCTATGGTCGCATTGGGGTGATCTTCCAGAGGTCTTCCAACGGCTTTACCGCTGTAGGTTTTGTACTTGCCATTTTCTACAACACCTGCCTTGAGTGCGTCTCCTTCTTTGATCCCATCGAGGACACGACCAATATCTCTTATGGACAAAATCTTTTCATCATTGATGTCTTGAAGCACTACGCCTGCAGGAATGCCCATATTGCCAAAACTTGCACCCGGAAGAATATCCGAAAGAAAAACACCCGAATCTGTAGGTAACTCTTCTTCTACTGCTTCTAGGGCAACCAATCTCGCCCCTAGATAACTGCTTCTTTTTAATGTTTTATTGGATTGACAGCTCCCCATAAAGACAAACAGGAACATAAAACCAATGAGACTAATAGTCTTTGAAAGTTGTAATTGCATAAAATATCCTTTTTAAAATCATTTCAACATTAAAATCAAATGCAAAGAAGCTGGATTGTGAAAATTAAAAAGGGGTAAAAATTGCTAAATTCTAATCTAGGATATTTTTTTTAAGGCTTTTCTCAAATTTTTATGGTCTGAAAAACCGATCATCATACTTATCTCTCGGTAGGAATAGTCTTTGGAGCGCAGTTCTTTTGCCTTTTGTAATCTGAGGTGCAAGATGTGTTGATAAGGAGACAAACCAAATAAGGCTTTGAATGTTCGAGTGAAATGATACTTGGACAGACTTGCTTCCTGTGCCAATTTATCTAAACTGATTGTTTGAGTAAAGTTGTCTTCTAAGAAGTATTTGGCTACCAATACCCGACGATACAATTCTTCTCTCGTTGTTCTTTTCGCACTGGCAACTTGTTTGAGCTTTCCTTCCAAATCTAATTGGTCATACACCATAGATTCTGCCAACCCCATATAAAACTCTTGAAAGTCTACTGTCTCGTCGTTTAGTAGTTGTTGAACTGTTGGGATATTATTTTTAAGATACTTTCCTGTTCTATTTTCAGAAAACTTCAATTGATTATGGACCAATCGTATTTCATTATTATCAAAGGGATCATCTAATAGTGAATCGGTAGAAGCGAGCTGTGTTTTTGCCACCTCATTGAGCAAATTTTTATTTGGGAAGATGCAAATGCCATTGACCTCATTTTTGGAGTCGATCGTTATCTCCACTTCTTGATCACAATCTACAATAAGGTAATGATCAAGATCAAGGGTATATCGACGACCATTCACATTATAATTCTCTTCGCCCGATAAAACCATTTTCACAGAAGGGCTCTCCGTATTAGAAGTTTCATCTAAGTACTTCATGGAGGATTGAATAAATTTCCCACCGCTATTTCTATTTATGATGCTTTTAAAATTGGACAAAACTATATCTCCTGATTCGTATTTTATTAAAGATTCAAATATGTATAACTATTTTTTCTTTAGATCAATTGTGTTGTCTTTTTTGAAAATTTGATTTGATCCAATACAAGGGTATACATATTGTTCGATCAAAGGTCGTATAAAATATCACTCCGTGCTATGGTTTCTTTTGATTCTTTTCAGATAACTATGTTGCTTCCTCCCTAAGTATAAAATACAAATCTATTAAACTACTCTATTTTCTTACCTTCTATTCTAGAAAATTTGACACCTGTTACTTCCCCATTATTTAAAGAAAATTTGTAGCGTGTTCCAGAACTTTTATTAAAAAATGTACTATCAGACTCTGGCCATAAAAAGATCGGGCTAGAAAAGATTTCTCCGGTAAACTCCAATCCATCCTCCTTTACATTAATATCAGCATGCCCCCTTTCCAAGAAATCATATTTTCCAATAAATCTTGTCAGTTGCTCTTGTGATTGTTCTTTGAAGATTCTTTTTGTAGGCACATAATCCGGTAAGTTATATTCTTTCACAAGACCTAGAAGAATTTCCCTCATTATGGTACCACCATTGTCAGAATTTACCATTATCACAACCGCATTTTGGGTCTCTTTCCACACAAGAAGCTCTGCTCGAAAACCTTCGTCCGCTCCACCATGTCCAAAACTAAGGTCAAGAACATAAGGACCCAGTCCCTGTTGATCTTCATTAGCCGTAAGCATTTCATTCACGGTTTTTGCCTTTAGCAATCCATCTTTTTGTGTTTGCAATATTTCCTGAATTTCTTTTGCCCACAGGATTAATTCCGATGGTGTTGTCCATAGCCCAGCGGCGGCCATTTCTGGATATGTATGCCATTTACCTTTTACTTGTGTGCCGTCAGAATAATACCCTGCAGCAGCTCTGTTGTGATACTTCTCTGGCAGTGGGTTTTCATAGGTACTGGATTTCATGCCTAATGGATTCAACACATTTGTCCGCAAAATTTCTGAAAAATTCTTTTGTTCAATATCGGTAATCATTAGTTGCATGATGGTATATCCTCCACCAGAATACCTCCAACTTTCACCTGGTTCTTTATACACTCGAACTGAATCTGTATTTCCTTTTCCATCCAAAACTTCGGAGACACTAGGCACTTCTTCGTTTTTTGAATACCCAGGGAAACCCCAAACGGTTAGTCCTGCAGTGTGGTTCAGTATCCTTCGTGTAGTTACTTTTTCTTTTTCTGTAAATTTGTTGTTGGGTAATTTCCAACTGGATAAATACATATTGACATTCGAATCTAAATCAATCAAGCCCTGTTCCACAAGTTGGTGTGCCCTTGTTGCAGCTACTGGCTTACTAATCGAGCCTGCTTGAAACAACGTTTCTGGAGTCACTTTTCGATTTTCAACTCTATCGGCTATTCCATACCCTTTTGCCCATTCAATGGCTCCATTATGAAGAACTGCTATACTCAATCCGGGAATCTTTAATTCTTGCATCCTTTCTTCAATTGAATATGTACTTTTAATACTACTATCTCTGTATTCTATTTGCAGATTAGACTCTAGACCGTTTTCAATTCTCGATATTCTTTTATTTAATTCTAATTTATCCTGTTCTGTTTTATTGGTACAATGGATAAGAAGGAATGAGCTAAGTAAAAAAATGAAGGTGTATTTCATTATGTCTTGTATTTAAATGGTATTATGTAAATACAGGACAAATGATGAATGGTTACAATCTGTAATGGCTTTCAATTGTTGCTTCACGAATGATGCTATGTAATTGTCCAATATGATTTACGTATTCATATTACAAAAATGAGTGAAAGCTAGGCTAGCCCATAACAGAACTAAGCCTCATTTTTTTCTACCTATTAAAAAGTCCTAACTGCTCGAAGTTTATTTCCTTGAGTGTAAGGAAAATACATATTCCCTATTATAGCTCCTGTTCCAAAATGTAATGCGTTACCTGTAGAACTATGATACGAACCCGCATTGGAAAAACCACCGATAGCTGCTTTTTGCACATACATTTCATTTAACTCATAAAAAGTCGGGACTCTCCAATCTCTGAAATTTGCTCCATCAGCCGAATGATTACTTGGATTTGAAACAGCATTTTCAAAATTGGTAGTAGAGTATTCGATATCTATCGTTTCAGCTACGATGCCATGTTTTCCATCTGGTGAAACCCAGAAAATATATCCACCTTGTTCAGCTGAAAGTCCAACGGTGTAAATAGGATTAGTACTAGCGTCCACATACGCTTTTGTAGCAGCATCTTGCGGAGATATTGGATTCGCTGCATTGGTGATAAGTCCAGAATTTACGTTTAATGAATCCGCTTTGAGTCCCCCCAACACTTCTACATTTTGACTCAGCAAAATTATTGGGCACAAAAAAACTAAGAAAACAACTACGGACTTTTTCATTCAGCGAAATTTAATTTTAAAAACTATGTTTCCCACCATCTCTATCCATAATCGTCAAAGAGAAGGAAACAAATTAGTAGTGGAATTCATCATTATGAATTATAAAATGTATAGAATTCTAAACTATAGTATATCTCAAAATATAAAACTACAGTCCAAATGCATTCTCATTCTATTCTTAAACAAATGTAATTTTTTATTTCTCTTTATTCTTACTTTGAATTATTACATTGCGCAATTAATTGAATTAATTAATATAAAACTGTATTCGATGAAGTCTATTTTTACTGTACTTATGTTTTTCCCAGTTTTCCTATTTGCTCAAGATATTGCAATAGCGCATGGCCCCTCTGGTGATGTATTGGACATAAATGAGCTCTTATTTATCAGTCAAAGTACGGAAAGACTTCCTGACACCGCAACAAAATCAGAAATGAGTACCTCATCGAATATGATGGGTTGTTTAGGAATGTTGATAGAATTTGACTCTGGTGCAGGTTTGAGTGGCCCAGAAAATTGTGGTGAGGTTTCAAATGGATTCGTAGTATTGGCTTATTCTGAGGGGTTTTATAATGTAACTTCAGTGGGTCCTGGAGCTCCTATTTCTGCTTCCCCTCCGACAATACAGCAAGTCAGTATTACTAGAAATAGTGATGGAAATTCAGCTCAATTTAGATCTTTAGTAATAAGTGGAGAAACGATTCCATATATCGAACTTTTTGAATATCCAAATAGTGGTAGCGCAAATCCGCGCCAAGTTAACAGGTATGAAAACTGCATTATTACCTTCATATCAGGGGGTGGTTCATCAGGAGAAGATCTAAAAACTGAAAATATATCTTTTGCATTTACCAAAGCTTGTTTTACATCCAATGAACTAGACCTTAATTCAGGTGGGACTATACTTTCTTCAACAGAAGCGTGCGTAGATCAGTCATTAGTAGATCAATCCACTTGTTCTTGTGATTGATTTTAAGTAGAATGCTTTATTTCATTTTAATAAATATCCCTATAATATAGCCCCGCATTGGTAAAATCACCAATAATTGCTAATTACTCAAACATTTCATTTAACTCATAAAAAGTCGGGACTCTCTCGTCTCTGAAGTATATTCTAACGGAAGAATGATTACTTGGATTTGAAATAGCATTTTCAACATTGGTAATAAATAATCTATAATTCAAAACACCTCATGCACTCCATTCACTAGATCATTCATTGTCTATACATCCCATTCCAACCAGTAATCCTTACTTTTCCTCCTTGAGCATTGATTTGAAATTTTCCACAAACTGAATCATTTTAATATAATCCTTCACTTGGGCAAGGGCAAAATTATTGCTAAAAATCAAGATGGCCTCTCCGTTGCTCTCCAGATGATGCAAACCACTTATTTCGATCAGCATCTTTAATTTATCCGTCATAAAGGTATCCATTTTGTCACTGTTTTCGACCTTTGCAATATACCCTTTCGGTGCATTCGTGTACAAAATGTAATCAATGTCGCTGTGTTCCGAAATAGGCAGCACTTTATCTATAAAATCTCTTTTTTCAATCGTAAATTTTGGAATCGAGAAGGGTAACTTCATTAGGCCTACCGTGGTTTTGTATTCGTCGGGAAAAATATCTGTCCCCTCTTCAAATTGAACGTCAATAAGTTCTACATCGATATCGTTGTCCTGGGCTGAAATACAGTTGGCCTCCGCCTCAACCACCCGACTTTTGAAAAAATAAAAGGATTGAAAGTAATCCAAATCTGTGACTGGCTCTGCCTGAAAATCCCAACCATAACTTTCTGCCCATTCCTTGAGCATGTTTTGTCTTCGAGTCAACGGTTCAATCGCATCAATTTTAATCTTTGTGGCCAACTTGTGATTGGTCGATGAGATGTGACTTCCCAACCCATTGATTTTAACCTTTCCTCCTGAGTTTTGATGAATCTTTTGAAAATCATACAAATCTTCCAAAACCGTAGTGCCCACGAGTCGTGTTTCTGAAAGGTCAATGGTCGCAACCGCCCCTGAAGGAATTTGAGCCATCAATTTGTTGATGTTCAAAATCCCGAGAAAGTTTGCAATTCCTCTAATTTTTAAATCGTAACTGCCGTCCGGTTTCATTACCAAATTGGAACCCGAATCAAAAATCATCTTGAAAAATCGTGGAATGGATACCCGAGCCAACAACATATGACTTACCATAGCCAAGAGTAAGCCACCAAAAAGTCCTACTAATAGATTCGTGTAGAGTGTAATAATCATAGTGCTTACAAAGAAGATGATTTGTTCAATTCCCTGACTATAGACTTGCTTGAATACAGAAGGGGAAGCCAACTTGAATCCCGCATATACCAGCAAAATGGCAAATGCACAAAGCGGTACGTTTTTCATGATAGGACTTAGAATCACAATGAAAAATAGCAATAAAAGTCCTTGATACATATTGGACCATTTCGTCTTCGCCCCATTGTGCACATTGACGGTACTTCGAATAATAACGGCAATAATTGGCAATCCTCCAATCATACCGGCGGTCATCGTACTCAGTCCTATGCCTGTCAAATCTTTATTCAAATTTGTTTTTCGTTTGTACGGATCGATCTTGTCAATCGCCTTGGCTATAGCTAAGGATTCAATACTCGTAATCACTAATATCGAAACGACCGTTGTCCAAAATTCGACAGTATGAATCTTTCCAAAATTAGGATGCATGATGGACTCCATTATATTGTCCGGAATATCTAACAATAAGCTCGGTCCGACTTCAAATGTCTTCCCAAAAATCGAATAATTGTGCGCTTCAAAAAAATTGAACCCATAGGCAAAAGGAATGGAAAGCGCGACAACCCACATGGGTGTTGGAAGGATATGGAATAAGCGATAGTTGATTTTTGAATGAAAGAATAACAACAGCAATCCCACGAGAGAAATGATGACTACAAATGGATTGGCCTGAGGTAAGAACAATACTGCGTCGATCAGATTCTGGATGATACTGGAACTGTCTGAATGGGTACCTAGAGCAACGTGAATTTGTTTTGCGAAAATGATAATTCCAATGGCTGCCAAAATACCATGAATGACAGAAGAATGGAAAATATCCGCTAGTCGACCTAATTTTAATATACCCAACAAGACTTGTATGGCTCCTGAAACAACAATAGCCGCCAAAACATAATTAAATGCTTGTCCTGAACCATCGTCCATCATAGCAATTCCCAACAGAATAACTGCGATGACTCCTTTGGCCGGACCATTTACCGATATGTGTCCACCTCGGTAGAATGTTGTGACCACACCCCCTACGATAGCGGAAAGAATTCCTGCCATAGCTGGAGCGCCAGCTGCCAAAGCAATACCAAGAGATAAGGGCAAGGCAATTAACGCTACACTTAATGCAGCAATCAAGTCACTTTGCCAATTTTCTACTAATCCTTTAAAACCTTTTTTTGGTGTGATATCCATTTGTGCTGTAACCCATGGTCTTTAATTATCCATTTGAGGGGACGCAAAATAGTAAATATTCGGTACTAATCGCAATGTTTAGGAAACATGCCAAGATTTGAAATTTTTATCCACACAAACTAGGCATGTGTGGAGAAGCTGTAATCGTTGTGCAAGCACTATTTTCTAGGTTCATACTTGAGTGATTTATTAAAAATAGAAACAGGTAGAAGTGCTAAATACCAAATTTACAGTTATTTAATCGAACTGGAAAAGACTAAATTACCTTTAGCAAATTCTTTTCCTCCTAAAATGATATTTCTATCAGCCACAACGAATTTTTTGTCAGAATATATGGCATTGATTTGCTTTCTTGATTCGTCTTCAACTGTATGCCGACCAATATATTTCCACTTGTAATTTGATTTAATCAATAATTGGTTCAGCTTTAGCGGAAGTCTTGATGACACTTCATAAAGTTTGCAATTTGAATCCGCTTCATAAAGTACTAAAGATTCTAATCCAACAATTTTTTTCTCCCCAATTTTTGTACAGCCAATACATCAAGTCAAAAGAATAAAATTTAGAAATATAAGTTTCATTTGTAATAGTTTATGTTGTTTTAATCATGTTTACATTAAAGTAGTTCCACACTTTTGGCATTGAGTAATAATTTTTTTTTTATAATTTACAGTCACTTGTTTAACTAAACCTAATGAGCTTTAACGACTGAATAAGCGCTGAGTGGGCGATAGCGAGCATTGTCGCTTATACCTTGTCGTGTGCTTTTTATTATCGCAATAATTTAGATTTTAGAATACGCGCGTTCATTTCTGCAATGTTTGTAATTGAAATACTTTCCGGGCATTCTACTTCACAGGCGCCAGTAAAGGTACAGCTTCCAAAACCCTCCATTTCCATTTGAAATGTCATTTCAGCTGTGCGTTTATGTTCTTCTGCTTTACCTTGAGGCAAGCTGTTTAAGTGATTAATTTTTGCTGATGTAAAAAGAGCAGCTGATGAATTTTTGCATGCGGCAACACAGGCTCCACAACCGATACAAGCGGCAGCATCCATAGCTCTATCTGCTACTTCTTTTGATATTGGAATAGAATTGGCTTCTGGCGCTGTGCCTGTTTTAGCAGTTATGAATGCGCCTTGTTCAATGATGCGATCAAAGGCAGAACGATCTACAATTAAGTCCTTAACGACTGGAAATGATGCTGCACGCCAAGGCTCAACAACAATGGTGTCTCCATCATTAAAACTGCGCATGTGCAATTGGCAAGTGGTGATATTGTCATGTGGACCATGGGCTCTACCATTAATAAATACTCCACATTGTCCGCAAATACCTTCGCGGCAATCGTATTCATACGCAATGACTTTCTCATTTTTAAGTACAAGCAATTCGTTTAAATGATCGAGTGCTTCTAAAAATGACATGTCTTCATTCAATCCTTCAACTACATAATCTCTTATGTTTCCTTGAGCATGTGGACCATCTTGCCTCCAAATCTTAAATGTTACTTTCATACAACTTTACTTATAGCTTCGAACAGAAGGATTAACAAATTCAAACTCCAGGACTTCTTTGTGTAGTCTAAAATCGCCCTGATCATATTCCCATGCAGAAACATAGGCGAATTTTTCATCTTTTCGCATGGCTTCGCCCTCTTCTGTTTGGTACTCTTCCCTGAAATGCGCTCCACAGGATTCTTCTCTTTCCAAAGCGTCTGTGCACATTAGTATTCCCAGCTCTATAAAATCTGCTAGGCGCAATGCTTTTTCTAATTCAGTATTCATTTCAGTATGCGTCCCAGTAACTTTTACATCGCTCCAAAACGAATTCCGTATTTCCTTTATTTGTGTTATTGCCTTTTCCAATCCCGCTTTATTTCGACTCATAGCGCATTCTTGCCACATTACTTTTCCAAGTTCTCGATGAAAATGATCTACTGTTTTTGTTCCGTTGATCGAAAGAATTCTGTCAATGTTTTCTTTCGTCTCTTTTTCTGCTTTTTCAAATGCTGGATGATCTGTACTCGGGTGCTCCTCTTTTAATTCGGTAGCCAAATAGTTGTTAATCGTATTGGGTAATATGAAATAACCATCAACACTCGCTTGCAACAGAGAATTCGCGCCTAGCCTGTTGGCGCCATGGTCTGAGAAATTGCATTCTCCAACAGCATATAAGCCTGGAATGGTTGTCATTAGCTCATAATCTACCCATAATCCGCCCATTGAGAAATGTGCGGCAGGCGATATTTGCATGGGCTCTTTGTAAGCGTCAATACCTGTAATTTTATTGTACATATTAAATAGGTTGCCGTAGCGGTCTTTAACGGTGTTCAAGCCAAACTTTTCTATGGCATGCTTAAAATCTAGGTACACTGCATTTTTTAGTTTACCTATACCATATCCGGCATCAATGCGTTCTTTAGCTGCGCGAGATGCAATGTCTCGAGGGGCCAAGTTGCCGAAACTTGGATAGCGTCTTTCCAAGTAATAGTCTCGTTGTTCTTCAGGTATGTTATTTGGTGAACGTGTGTCACCTTTTTCTTTTGGAACCCAAATGCGACCATCGTTCCGTAAGGATTCAGACATCAGGGTCAACTTCGATTGTGCTTCACTTGATTGTGGCAATGCCGTGGGGTGGATTTGTGTAAAGCTAGGTGCTCCAAAAAATGCTCCTTTTTTGTGCGCTTTCCATAGGGCACTTCCGTTACAGCCAATGGCCAAGGTTGACAACCGAAACACGCGTGAATACCCTCCTGTGGCGAGAACAACTGCATCTGCAGCATATCGTTTTAACTCTCCCGTCACGAGGTCTCTTACGATAATGCCCTTGGCTTTGCCATCAATAACCACCAAGTCTAACATTTCACTTCGAGGAAACATCTCTACCTTTTTGGTCCGAACCATTTTATACAATTGGGAATAGGCAGCCAACAACAACTGCTGTCCGGTTTGACCACGCGCATAAAAAGTGCGTTGCACTTGCACCCCACCAAAGCTTCTATTGTCTAATGTACCTCCGTATTCTCTTGCAAAAGGAACGCCTTGTTGTACGAAATGATCAATAAGTGGTGCTGACAACTCTGCCAAGCGGTAGGTATTTGCCTCCCTTGACCTGAAGTCTCCACCTTTCAAGGTGTCGTAGAACATGCGGAAAACACTGTCGCCATCATGTTGATAGTTCTTAGCAGCATTGACTCCACCTTGTGCAGCTACAGAATGCGCACGTCTTGCAGAATCCTGGTAACAGAAGCATTTAACATCATAGCCTAGTTCTGCAAGGGTTGAAGCAGCTCCTGCGCCTGATAACCCCGAGCCAACGACAATGACATTGAGTTTTTTCTTATTTGAAGGGTTGATTAATTGGGACTTGACTTGGTAGTTGCGCCATTTATCTTCAAGTGGTCCTTCTGGGATTTTTGAATCTAGTTTCATACACTGGCTATTTGAAATAAACGATAAATGGAATGATTCCGAATCCAACTCCCATAATAATGGCATAGACCAATGAGACTTTTGCTAAAAGTTGCAATCCATTTTTATGATAAAAACCTAAGCTCTTAAAAGCACTCTTTAAACCGTGATGCAAATGCAAGGCTAAGGGAATAGAAATTAGGGTATAAAAGATGACAAAATAAATGTTGTGGAATAGCGCATAGGTTACTTCATACACATCTTTGTTTCCAAGGGCATCTAGTTTCACTTCTTCGCCTATACCAAGCTTAATTCGCGCCCAAAAGTTGGCTAAGTGCACAACAATAAAAAGTAATATTACGATGCCAATCAACCCCATATTTTGGGACGTCCACGTACTGTTCTCGTTAGAATGATTCACTACATATTTTTCAGGTTTGGCTTTCCGGTTCCGCAGCGTTATCAGTAGTGCGTAAAATGTATGAAGAAGAATTGCAGCGTATAAAACATAGGCGACAATCTTAATCAAAGGACTCTCACGCAATGTAGTGGAGTAAGAGTTGTACATATCCCTGGCAATAAACTCTGGTAATAATAAAATGCAATTTGCAGAGAGGTGTACAATTAAGAAAATGCATAGAAAAAGACCAGTCGCTGCAATGACCGATTTTCTAAAAAAAAGTGAATTCATTCAGTTATATATTTTAGTCACTACTTTTAAATTTCTCTCCAATTAAAAAGATTAATGGAATGATTTTTTTCATGTTTTATTCGTGTTTTAG
>JARGNR010000124.1 GCA_029212405.1 Saprospiraceae bacterium | reverse complement strand
CCAAGAATAGCTACTCGCCATTGCTTTACAAAATTGGGTAAAGATATTTCCATACCTATAAAGAAGAACAACAGAATGATTCCAATTTCTCCAAGAAACTCAATTTGAGCTTCATCTTCAAAGATATCAAATCCATATTTTCCAAGACAAACACCAATAATAATGTAACCAATTAAATACGGTTGATGCATTCTCTTGAGTATATATCCTATCACTACAACGAGTATTCCCACTAGGAAGATATTGGCAATGGAGTCGTTTAAAGAAGCCATTAAGGGCAGCATAGTTTTTCATTTTATATTGAAGTGATATAAAAACATATTGTTAATTCCTTTACAAGCCCTTGAACCTCAAACTTATTGTGTTTTTCTCGTCGCGTAGCTTTGGCTATGCTTCTTAAAAAACACTTCAATTTGAGATTCAAATACGTATAAATTATTTTAACATACGTTTTTAAATCACTTCACTTCTTGAAGAAATAGATTTTCCTGGAATCATGAAAGATACACCATTACTTCCATCGAACCTTGGTTTAGATATTTCATTTTGGTAAAATTGGATAATTGATTCCCTTTCTTGTGTAGAAAAACTAGTGTACCTCATTATATGCTAGTATTAATCTTCCAATTACAATTTTGTGTGATTTGATATTAAATGTAAATCCATTTGAGGAAAAGGGATGGAAATATGATTCTCAGCAAATTTTTGACTAATATTTCTTCGGATATCACTTTTTACCTTACTTATTCGAAATATATTTTGACTAAAAAACAAAACTTGAAAATCTAAGGAAGAATTCCCAAAATTCACCAATCTTGCTTCAACTAAAGCTCTATCAGATGTATCGGGGTGCTCAAAAGCACATTCTTCCAAAACCTTGATAACTAAGTCAACATTGCTACCATACGCAACGCCAACATCAATTCTAAATCGAGTTTTCAATGCCTGATGACTCCAATTAATTACTTTATTTGCGGTAATAAGAGAGTTTGGAATAATTATAGAAACATCATCAGTATTCATTGCTGTCGATGTACGTAACCCAATGCTTTCCATCTTTACTACATCTCCATCCACTTCCAAGACATCACCTACTCTTATAGACTTTTCTGAAAGTAGGATTAGTCCTGAAAGGATATCATTGAATGTTTGTTGTAGTCCTAGGCCTATTCCAACAAGTAAGGCAGCAGATCCAGCTATGAGTACCGTTAATTTGATGCCAATTGTTTCTAAAATTAGTCCAAAAGCAATTACCCAGAGTACATATTTAATGATTTGAAATAAGGCATAGTTAGCCCCTTTGTCAAGTTTATTATATTTTCCATTAGAAATGGTTTTCTTGATTATTTTTAGTAGTATTTTAGTAAATAATACAATCAGGAGTATGACTACCAGGGTATATATTCTGATCTTAAATTCGCCAATATGTATCAACTCAAATTCTAAAAATTTCTTTAGCGTTTCCATCTTTTTATTTTATTGTTTGATGCTATAAAGTACTTTTTTACTTTTAAGAAAGTAAGTCTTTTTTAACTAATTTGGCGGCCAACTGCCTCATATCTTTAACTATATCACCTTCGTCCAGAATCTCAGTTTTCAATATTTCTTCCAGGATATCTTCCAATGTAACGATTCCAACAAATGTCTGGAATTCATTGTAAAGACAGGCTATGTGCTTCTTGTTGGCAAGGAAATGATTGAGCAAGTCATCCAATTTGATCTCTTTTTTAATAGAAAGAAAATCTGATCTTAGGATATCATTTGCTTGAATATTAGCAGCGGTATCAATTCCCAAAAGATCTCTGATAATAATGATTCCTTGAATGTCTTCTGGATTCTTCTTGTTAAACACCGGAATTCTTGTAAAGGCCTTGTCTTTGATAGTTGCTAAAAATTCAGCGGATATGACAGTGTCACTGGGCACCATGAATACAACAGGTCTTGGTGTTGCGACCATCTCTGCGGTGAGATCAGAGAATCGTAGAGCGCCGAGTAATATTCTTTCTTCGTCTTCATCTATCACACTTTCTTCACTGTCTTCATGATACCGAATGATTTCTTCTATTTCTTTTTTACTGAAGATAGTTGCCAATTCCTCACCCAATGCTTTGTCCAATGTATAGGACAATGGGTATGCGATTGGATACAGTAGAAAAATAAATAACTTGACCAGCCATACTGACTTTGCTCCTAATGTGAGCGCAAACCTAGAAAATATAGCTTGAGGTAAAATTTCTCCAAATACTACAATAAGCATCGTAGAGACTAACCCTGCTACCAATCCAGTAGCAATGTTTCCAAGAAAGATGGACATGGCAGAGTTTACTGCGACATTGCCCAGAAGTAAGGTGCACAATAGAAGATTTCCATTTTTTCGAACTGGATAAATCTTTTTCGCCCGCTCATCACCTAATTTCATTTTCCTTTCCAGTGAAGTGAGATTCAGGCTAAAAAAACCTAATGTCAATCCACTAAAACAGGCGGATAGAATGACTAAAAAAGCAACGATTAGAATTTCCATAAATAGTAAAAACGTGGGCTAATAGATTTATTTCCAGATGTACAAGGGTACCCTGATGTGATTCATTATCTTTTTCTCAAAAGTGTTTTCTAGATTGAATATTCTCCATGCCTTTTTCTTGACTCTAAGACCAATCAAATCAACTTCCAAATCATTGGAAAGGTCATCAATGATATCATTCAACTCTCCCTCCACGTATCTGAAACTGATCAAAGGATCTTCATCGAATCCCAGGAATAAACGACGATACGTGTCCAGTTTTTTCTCAACATCAATAGAACTTTCTTTTTCTTCAAGTACATGAATGAATGTAAGATGCAGACCATTCCAACGGACAACGTCAATCATATCCTGGATCATATCCAATTCGCCAAACTCAAAATTGACAAATACGCAAATGTGGTCCAAATTTCGATTGCCATATGTATTTGGCACTACGATTACGGACTGTTCAGATTCATCAATTATTTTTCTTGATAAATTAGATATGGCATTGTCTTTTTTACGATAGTCTACATGAGAGCCGAGAATGATAACATCAGAATTGGAATTTTTTGCTTCTTTGAGAATCCCAGTTACTGCAAAATCGGGAATGACATTAACCGATATGGGGTGCTCAATGACTTCCATTTTCTTTTTTACCTTGGTCACCATATCTCGCAATTTGCTGATGCCCTCTTCAACCATATCATCTACAGAATCAGTATGCTCCGTTAAGAATTCGCTATAGTTTTCTACAGGTAAATCATCAGCATCATAGGGTATACGATTCGAAATTGGTCTCACTACATGCAGACATTTCACCGTTGCATCTAACATAACACCCAGTGTAATTCCATATTCCAGAATCACTTCTGAATTGTTGTCCAATTCAACTGCGATCAAAATATTTTTAATGTGTTCCATCTGCTTTTAATTTATTTTCAATTATAAATGCATCAAAAAATGTTCATAATAAAGAATAGAGAGATAGATCGGGTAGATCGGTCACATGATTTCGATTTGTTTTAGTAATTGCCATCGTGGCTTTCGTAAATATTTGCTCTGACCAATGTGACCTTTCTTCCTCTCAATTTAATTCGTTCAAAATGAACATTTAATACAGCTATAAAATCTAAATTAGGATTCGGCTTCTCACATAAAAAGGGAGATATTCTAGGTGAGATAACAGCAGGTATTGTGGTCCTGCCAGAGAAATACGATTAACAGGTGTCCAGAATCAACCCAGCTATATGATGGAACGCATAGATATTTTTCCTGATTTGGTTCTTCAAGCTCGAATTTTTGTACCGTTTGCGGATAGAATAAATGCGGTTCAGCCATTGATGGTAAACAAGTGAATTTTTTTTAAATAAATAATATAATCCTTGTGACCAGTGTATGTAAATTGACTCTTTATGATGTCCTTTCTTAAAAACAGTAAAAAATGAAAGGGAATTTGAGATAATCTATTATTCACATATTTAAAATCTATGTACCATGGCAATGTCAAAAGCAGAAAAAAGAAACGCTGCAAGAAAGATCGCTGAGGCAAAATCGAAAGCAAGAAAAGCAGATAGAGAAACACGACCACAAGCATCTTCAGGTGGAAAGACCGTAAAAGGTAAAAAATCACTTGGATCAGGAAAGAAAAAATAGTTGACTTAGTTGAAAAGGCGATGATGGGCTGTGCATCTGAGAATGTTCAGCCCATTTTATTTTATGGTAAAACAACCCAAAATCATGAAAGATATTAACACTATATTGGTAGCTTCAGAGCTCAATAATGAATCCTATGAGGCACTCACATATGGAATTACACTTGGTCTTATGTTTGATGCTAAAGTCTGTTGTATACATGTAGTCAAACCTTCTCCTATAGATATTGTAAAAGAGACCTTTCAAATTGGAAGTTCAAAATATGGAGAAGCCCTTAAAAGTGTCAAAGAAGAAAGTCAAAATTTGCTTGGACATATAATTGATATCATTGGGCAGGAATTGGGAGTAGGCGAATTGGATGTGGATTTGAAAATAGTTAGTGGCTCATTGCAGCAATCAATTACTGATTATGCCGAAATGATTAAAGCTGACCTTGTTGTAATATGTACCGAACCTGCAACAAAATTTCTTAAAAGTCAACACACCAACCTTGCTTTGAGTATGATTGATAGTGGTAAGACCAATGTGCTGCTTATTCCGTCTGGATTCAAAATGGAACGAATTGAACAGATAGGAGCATTTGTAAATTTTAAAGTGGATGATATACAATTTATCTATAGACTTATCAATCTTGCCGCAAAGACAGAGTACGGTTTGAAATGTATCAATGTAGCTAGAAATGAAAAAGAAGCTGAGAAAATTGATCATCTTCTTAAAAAATTTGAGCGTTTATTTTCAGATGTGATAAAATCAAGAAAAGTTGTTTTTGAAGTTGAAATAGGTGATATCCCAGTTGTTGTTAATTCAATTAAGGCGAAGCAGAATATCGATTTGATGGTGATTCGTGCACATGAGCATCATTGGGACATGTATAGTTCAATTTCTTCTTTCTCTGATAAAGTAATTAAAAATATCAAGAGTCCACTTTTGGTATTGAAAAACAGGGAGGTGATAAAAAAGATTGTGGTGAAAGAATGAAATTCTAAAACACGGTGACCAATTCCGAATTTCTGACTCTGTACTATATTATAGATAATTCTGCCCGTGTAGAATCTTAACCTTATTATAAAATGCAAAAGCAAATCGAAGTTAAAAAACCTGGTACATTTATAAGTGAGAACCACTGGTACCCTAAAGCACTTAATGCCACGATACATCCAATGGTGAGTTTTTTCTTGAATTTATCAAAAGAAAGAATAATTACCAGGTACTGTCACCTTCATCCAATGGTAGATAGAGAACAACTGTTCGAGATTCTAAATTATCAATGCAAGCACTTTCTATGGGGAGGAGCTGACCTGATCAACTCAACTTCAGCGGGTGGTAAGAGAAACATGGTGGTCATCGAAAATAACTCTTGCCCATCAGGTCAAAAATCAATGCCACTTCTAGATGATAACAAAGAAGATGGTAGTTATAGATTGTTGATAGAACGTACATTCAAACCCTTACTGAAGCCACGAAAAGGAGTTCCAACATTGAAAGGGAGGCTAGCACTGCTCTATGACAAAAACTATATGGAAACTTCTGGATATGCTGCTGTGATTGCAGATGTGATGGAAGAGGAAGTACTCTTAGTCCCTTATTTTAATGGTGATGAAAACAATCATGTAAAAATAGAAAATGACCTTATCCATGTTTATCACGAAGAAGAATGGCATGCCATCAGAGCGGTATTTAGATATGTAACTCAGAAACCTTGGAATCGTTTACCGTTACATACCAAAACCAAAATACTCAACCCAATCATAGCTTGTCTAGCGGGAGGAAGGAATAAAATGGTAGCCGCTAAAGCATATGACATTTATAATACTGAGTTGGAAAGTTATGGATTGAAAATCAATATTCCTGAGACCATATGGGATGTAAGTAAGACTGAGATCCCTCTTTGGGTCATGAAGATGGGAGGACAGGCAGTAGTTAAAATTCCGTATAGTAATGCAGGACAGGGAGTATTCACCATTACCAATGAAGAGGAGTTGGAAGCCTTTATGCAGATGGATATCGAGTATGAGAGATTTATCGTACAAAGCCTTATTGGAAATTATAACTGGTCATCAGTCAGTTCTACAGGCAAGTACTATCATGTAGGTACCATACCCAATACAAAAGGCGAGACTTATGTGACAGATCTACGGATGATGTTGAGTACTACATCAGACGGGATCAAACCTCTTTGTGTATATGCAAGAAGAGCAGCAAAACCACTTGCTGATCATTTGGACTCAGCTGTGGATAGTTGGAGTATGCTAGGCACGAATCTTTCTATTAAAGAAGGCACCAATCAATGGAGCTCTGACACCAACAGATTAATGCTCATGGATAGGAGAGACTTCAACAAACTTGGGTTGGGATTAGATGATCTTATTGAGGGGTATATACAGACGGTACTCTCAACTATTGCTATAGACAAGATGTCTAAAACCCTTTATAATAGCAAAGGCAAATTCAGAATGAAACTTTTCAAATCATTGAATAATGATCCTACGCTTTTGGATGAAATATTGGAGTCCCTATGATGAAATACAATGTACTGGTACTTACAGATCATAGTCGACATAGTGACCAAAATTCGATATATGCGATTTTAGATGAAATGGTAAGACATCCTCAATGCAAACGTATAGATGTAATATCTAGAGGTATTGAAAAGAATGGTTACTTTTTTATGGGGCAAGATGATGCAAATCTATTCGGAACAACATTTGGGCACCAATTCAAATTCACAGAAGACAGCTATCACTTTAAAAAAGATTTGCATAAGGTACACATAAAAGACTACGATATTATATTGATGAGGCTTCCAAGACCTGTTGCTGACTCATGGTTAGAATGGCTTATGAAAACCGCTAAGCATGCTGTCATTATTAATAATCCGCTCGGCATTATCAAGACTAGCAGTAAAAAGTACCTGCTAAACTTTCCAGAGCAATGCCCAGATATGAAGCTTTGTAATTCTATATCTGATGTTTTGGAAATGGCAAAAAACTATCCTATTGTGTTAAAGCCATTAAGAGAGTATGGAGGGAAAGGTATAGTAAGAATTGAAGGAGGAAAAGTAGATACGGGAAACAAAAGTCTTGACATAAATTCCTATTTAACAAGTATTGAGAATGATCTCATAAATGATGGCTATCTAGGAATGAAGTTTCTCAAAAATGTACGCAACGGAGATAAGAGAATATTAGTTGTTGGAGGGGAGATCATGGCTTGTTCACTTCGAATTCCTGCGCATGGTTCATGGCTATGCAACGTTTCTCAGGGCGGGCAATCAGTAAAGTCAGATGTAACTCCAGAAGAAGTAGATATCATAAATGCTATTGCCCCTAAATTACTTGCTGAAGGAATTTTAATTTTCGGTGTAGACACACTAGAGGATGATAATGGAAAGAGAATATTATCAGAGGTGAATACACTGAGTATTGGAGGATTTCCACAAGCTCAAAAACAATCGGGCAAACCCATTATTAAAATGACAATTGATAAAATATTTGAATATGCAGATAGATAATAATAGTGAAGTAAAGATGATCATGGATTTCAATTTGGAGGATACCCCAAGAGGAAAAAGAAAGCATTATTGGCTCAAAATTATCTCCGATGGTTTTTCTAATCCAATATGTATCCCATTAATGGTGATGCGAGGGTTTAAAGATGGACCAATACTGGGAGTGACAGCAGCTGTACATGGAAATGAGCTCAATGGAATATCAGTGATCCAACGACTATTCAATGAAGTGTCTGTTGAAGAGTTGTCAGGGACCATAGTAGGTGTACCCGTAGTAAATGTTCCAGCATTCGAAAGAAAGAAAAGAAGATTTAATGACGGTGTAGATATCAATCACATAATGCCTGGGATAGAAAATGGAAATGTCAGTCAAGTATATGCATATAGATTTGTCAACCGATTTATAAAGCATATTGATTACTTATTAGATTTACATACAGCCAGTACTGGTCGAATAAATAGTTATTATATCAGAGCTGACATGGATGATCCAAAGGTGAAGAGAATGGCAAAACTTCAAAATGCTGACATTATTGTCCACAATCCTCCTTTGGATGGTACGCTTAGAGGTGCTGCAGATGATTTGGGTATACCAGCAATCACGCTGGAAGTAGGGAATCCAAGTACTTTTCAAAAGAAACTAATTCGAAGTGGCATCGATGGGATACAAAATGTAATGTGTGATTTGGGAATGATTCAGGATGAAATTATAAGTACTGAACGTCAAACTGTAGAATGTAAAAAAAGCCAATGGATATATACGGACTCTGGAGGACTACTTACTATACCCGTAGAAATTCGGCAAATGGTAAAAAAAGGAGAGCTGATTGCTGTATTAAGAGATATATTTGGAAATAAAATGAATGAATATTTTTCACCTCACGATGGAATTGTCATTGGTAAAAGTGTAAGCCCTGTCAATCAGTCTGGGGGTAGAATACTTCACTTAGGAATTCTTAAATAACTAACAATAATATTTTCAATATGGAAACTGTAAATAAGCCTAAAGTTATAAAAGACTATGATAAACTCTCAGATGAACTTCTGGAGCAAATTAAACTTGTGTACCCCAAAGGATTTCGTAAACACCTTGTCCAATTCACCGGACTGGATGGAAAAAAGAGGAAAGGGCTCCCATTTGAGACGGAAGACAAATATTACCTCATTCGCATGACAATGGAAGAGGCAATTTATGTCATTGCAGAAGATGATGATTATGATGAAAAAGGTCACTTAAAACCTAAAATTTATGCAAGACTTGCTGACAAACACGATGATGAAAATCATCTTGATGAATATAACAGCAATGAGGACAATGATTTTGGAGATGATGATAATCGAGATATAAGTATCGATGAGCTAGAGGATGATATAGTTGACGAAGGCAGCACTGATGATGACTATGAATAAAATTGGAACTTTCAAAATGGTGGTAAAATAGTATTGAAAAAGAATCCAACTATTCTGTGACCAAAATACATTATTGGACTCTTGTTATAAATTTTTAATATCAAAAGACGATGCTATGAAAAAGCATAAAGCACACAAAAGAGAACTTAAACCAAAAATGAAAGATCAGATTGGAGATACATTCCATCATGGTAAACCTATTAATGACAGAGTGAAATATAATTATAAGAATCACTGGCTAGATGAGGAAATGGAGGAAATAATTCCATACAAAAGTAAGAAGAAAAAGAAAACGGCTTAGCTACATGAAGAATACGTATTTTGATTTGATCGATCAAAGTTATTATTTCCCTCAAGAGGGATTTGATCTTAAGGACGGATATCTAACTTTTCATGGAGTTTCACTTAAATATCTGATAGAAAAATATGGTACTCCATTTAAATTGATGTATTTACCAAGAATAGGGGAGCAGATTAAAAAAGCTAGAAATCTTTTTCGAAGGGCAATTAAAAAACATAAATATAGTGGCAAGTATTATTATGCATATTGCACTAAATGCTGTCATTTTTCTCATGTTGTCAAGTCTGCAGTAAAAGAAAAAATTCAATTAGAGACATCATCATCATTTGACATAGATCTGATATATAAGCTGTATGAGGAGCAGGAAATTACTAAGAAGATAATTATTATTCATAATGGATATAAAACTGAAGATTATCTCAAGAAAATTGCGAAACTAAATAAAGATGGCTTTTACAATTCGATTCTTATTCTGGATTCGAAATCTGAATTGACTAGAGTCAAAAAATACGCTCGCGGATTGGAAAAACCACTAAAGATAGGCATTAGAATGGCAATAGATGAAGAACCGCAATCCTCGTATTACACTTCACGATTGGGGATTAGAGCCAAAGAAATTTTAGATTTTTATAAGAAAGAGATTAAAGGAAATCAAAACATCGACTTAAAGATGTTTCATTTTTTTGTTGATTCCGGAATAAAGGACAATTTGTACTACTGGGGTGAATTTCAGAAAGCACTCAATATTTTTATTGAATTGAAGAAAATATGCCCTGAGATGAAAGCGATTGATCTGGGTGGGGGATTTCCTATAAGAAATAATCTTGGATTTGAATACGACTATGAGTATATCATCAATGAGATTGTAGAAAACATAGCTGCCGCTTGTAGGGAAGCCGAGGTGGAAGAACCAGACATTTTTACGGAATTTGGTAAGTATACAGTAGGAGAGAGTGGAGCCACTATTTTTTCTGTACTGGAACAGAAGCCTCAGAATGATACAGAGATGTGGTACATGGTGGACAACAGTCTTATGAATACGATACCGGATGCATGGTCGATTAATGAAAAGTTCATCATGCTTCCAATCAATAAATGGGATAATGAATATACGAAAGTGAATCTGGGTGGAATCAGTTGCGACCATTCTGATTATTACAATTCTGAGGATATGAACCAGCAATTGTTCTTACCAAAATATTCTCCGAAAGACAAAGAGCCTTTGTATGTTGGATTTTTCCATACAGGGGCGTATCAGGATTCTATTAGTGGATACGGAGGCATAAAACATTGTCTTATCCCGTCCCCAAAAATGATAATAATAGATCGTGACGAAACAGGCAACTACGTCGATACCGTCTATAGAAATGAACAAAAAGTGGAAGAAATGTTAGAAATTTTAGGGTACAACTGAATTTGTGATGATACATCCCTACACGAAAGTTGAATTTATTAACGAAGAGATAGGCAATGGCCTTGTTGCGACCAAGTTTATTCCGAAAGGTACGATCACATGGGTAATGGATCCTTTGGATAGAATATTTTCTCCCGAAGAGTTCAATAGAATTCCACCTTCTTTTCAGGAAATATTAGAGACCTATACGTTTAGAAATAATTGTGGTCAACGGGTACTTTGCTGGGATAATGGCAAATTTGTCAACCATAGCTTTAAGTCCAATTGTCTTACAACAGCCTATGACTTTGAAATCGCTGTCAGAGACATAAATCCCGGGGAGCAACTTACAGATGATTATGGGTATCTGAATATTACGGCACCTTTCAAAGGCAGTGATGAGGGGACAAAACGAAAATATGTATACCCTGATGATCTTTTGAAATATCATCCTGTATGGGACAAATCAATTCAAAATGTATTTTCAAGGATTATAGAGAACGATCAACCTCTATGGAATTATTTACCAGACACGACTAAGGATGTAATAAAGAAAATTATTGCAGGTAACGAGGAATTGAAATCCATCAAGTACAATTATTTTGATCCAAATGATATGAAAAAGATATGAATACATTTGCAGGAATAGACAAACAATTTGCAGAGAGAAATACATCTAGTATATTTCTTCAATCCATTCCATATGATGGGACAAGCACATGGGGGAAGGGAGCCGATAAAGGCTTCGAAGCATTTTTGGATGCCGCTGAAAATATGGAATTGTATGATATCGAGACCGATACTGAGGTATATAAAAAAGGCATTCATATCCTGGAGTCATGTCCAAATTTTCAATCTCCTGAAGAGATGTTTGCGTACACCTATGGAAACACTAAAAAGCTGTTGAAGGAAAATAAATTCTTGACTTTTTTTGGCGGTGAACATAGTATAAGTATTGGATTGATCAAGGCTCATTACGAGCACTTTGAAGATCTCACTATCTTACAATTGGACGCACATGCCGATCTCAGATCCAGCTATAACGGAACACCCTACAACCATGCTTGTGCGGTTTACGATGCCAGCAGGAATGCCAATTTGGTGCAGGTCGGAATTCGAAGTATGGATATTTCTGAAAAATCAAATATTGATTATGACAAAATATTCTTTGCTGACGAAATTAGATATGGTGGAATTTGGGAAGATCAGGCGATGTCTCAGATTACGGAGAATGTTTATATCACACTTGATCTTGATGTATTTGACCCTTCTATAATGCCAGCAACAGGCACTCCCGAGCCAGGCGGACTGCATTGGTACCTCACCACAAATTTTTTACAAAAAGTTTTTGAGGAACGAAATGTGGTGGGATTTGATATCGTAGAGCTAGCCCCAATTGAAGGGCTTCATTCCCCTCAATACTTGGCTGCGAAACTCTATTACAAAATGCTATCCTATAAGTTTTCTTAGTCATGAATACACAAAAAATCCAAAATGAAAATTGAAGAAATCGATAAAATAAAACTGGAATACCTTAAAATTGAAGACTATCTGGAATTGAAAGATGCCATGATCCAGTCCTATCAATCGATGCCGGAAGCGTATTGGAAGAAGTCACAGATTCGCAGCCTAATTGAAAAGTTTCCGGATGGTCAGGTTGTTATTAAAATCAATGATCAACTGGCGGGATGTGCATTGTCAATTATTGTAGACTATGATGAATTTTCGGATAGCCACACCTACATGGAAATAACCCAAAATTACACGTTCGATACGCATAATGACGAAGGGGATGTTTTATATGGCATTGATATTTTCATTAAGCCTGAATTTCGAGGGTTGCGTTTGGGCAGGAGGTTGTACGACTATCGAAAAGAACTGTGTGAAAAATTGAATTTGAGAGGCATCGCATTCGGTGGAAGAATTCCAAATTATCACAAATATCAATCTGATCTTTCTCCTAAAGAGTATATAGAAAAGGTGAAAAGAAAAGAGATAAATGATCCTGTATTGAATTTTCAGATGTCAAATGATTTTCATCCTGCTAAAATTTTAAAAGGCTACCTCGATGGAGATACACTCTCCAATGAATTTGCAGTGCTGCTCGAATGGGACAACATCTATTATCAAAAACCTAGTAAAAAAGCAGCAACGAAGAAAAAAGTGGTCAGGATTGGCTTGATCCAATGGCAGATGCGACCGTACAAAAATTTTGAAGAACTCATGCAGCAAGCAGAATATTTTATTGATGCTGTGTCAGGATACCGATCAGATTTTGCGCTGTTTCCTGAGTTTTTTAATGCTCCCCTGATGGCGGAGAATAATCATCTTTCAGAACCGGATGCGATTCGTGAGTTAGCTACATATACGGAATCCATCGTGCAAAAGTTTTCAGAGCTTTCTATTTCATACAATATCAATATTATTTCAGGAAGCATGCCTGAGATCAAAGACGAAGTACTTTATAATGTGGGTTACTTGTGTAAAAGAGATGGTACTATCGAACGGTATGAAAAATTGCATGTAACGCCTGATGAAGCAAAGGTATGGGGGATGCGGGGAGGAACACAATTAAAAGCTTTTGATACCGATTGTGGCAAAATAGGAATTCTAATCTGTTATGACTCCGAATTTCCAGAATTGAGTAGAATACTTGCTGACGAAGGAATGGATATTTTGTTTGTTCCTTTTTTGACAGACACGCAAAATGGATATTCAAGGGTAAGAAATTGCTCTCAGGCGAGAGCGATAGAAAATGAGTGTTATGTAGCTATAGCAGGAAGTGTTGGAAATCTTCCTAATGTTCATAATATGGACATTCAGTTTGCACAATCTATGGTATTCACTCCTTGTGATTTTTCTTTTCCGACCAATGGAATAAAAGCAGAAGCTACACCAAATACTGAGATGATTCTAATCGCCGATGTGGATATTGGGCTTCTTAGAGAATTGAATCGTTTCGGGTCAGTAAGAAATCTTCATGATCGCCGAAAGGACTTATTTACGTTGTCCAAAGTATAGAATTTTTTCATCTAATCCTCATTGAATTAAAAAATCAAAAAATGAATAAAGGACCTGTTTCAAATTTTATAGCGCAGCACTATCGCCATTTTAATGCGGCTTCATTGGTTGATGCCGCTAAAGCATATGAACAACAATTGGCTGCGGGCAACAAGATGATGATCACACTTGCAGGGGCAATGAGTACCGCAGAACTGGGAATTTCACTGGCGGAAATGATACGCCAGGACAAGGTCCATATCATAACATGTACTGGAGCCAACCTAGAAGAAGATGTATTCAACCTCGTAGCTCATGATCATTATAAAAGAATTCCAAACTATAGAGATCTATCTCCAGAAGAAGAACAAGAATTGCTTGATAATCACTTTAACAGAGTAACGGATACCTGTATTCCTGAAGAGGAAGCTATGCGAAGGATCGAACAACACCTCTATAAAGCTTGGAAAACCGCAGAAATTAATGGTGAAAGGTTTTTACCTCATGAATTTTTTTACAAAATATTGCTAAGTGGAGAATTAGAAGACAAGTACCAAATTGACGCTAAAAATAGTTGGTTGCTTGCAGCTGCAGAAAAAAATATTCCAATTGTTGTTCCCGGCTGGGAAGATAGCACGTGTGGAAATTTCTTCGCTTCCTACTGCATTGAAGGGAAACTTAATTCTCGAACGATGAAAAGTGGGATTGAATACATGATCACATTATCCGAATGGTATCAAAGTAATGCGGGTCTAAACGGGGTAGGATTTTTCCAAATTGGTGGAGGAATTGCAGGAGATTTTCCAATCTGTGTAGTACCTATGTTGCACCAAGATTTAGAAATGAACCACATTCCTTGCTGGTCCTATTTCTGCCAGATAAGTGATAGTACGACAAGTTATGGTTCCTACTCAGGAGCGGTTCCCAATGAAAAAATTACATGGGGAAAACTTGAAATAGAAACCCCCAAATTTATTGTTGAAAGTGATGCAACGATCGTAGCCCCTTTAATATTTGCCTGGATCTTGGGTTGGTAATTAATACTAAAAGATGAATAAATCAAAATACTATTCTGTTGATCATAAATTTATTGATGAACTATTCCTTCTTCAATCAGAACTCGTAAAACTGCAAAAGTTTATTAGCGATAATAAACTGAGGCTTGCTATCATTTTTGAAGGACGGGATACGGCTGGAAAAGGCGCTGCTATCGCAAGGTTTACTCAATTTCTAAATCCACAATATTATCAAGCAGTAGCACTAGGCAAACCCACTAAACGCGAAAGGGGACAATGGTATTTCCAACGATATATTAAGCGGTTGCCAAATGCTGGAGAGATCGTATTTTTTGACCGGAGCTGGTATAATAGAGCGGTGGTGGAACCTGCCATGGGGTTTTGTACAGAAAGTCAATACGAGCAATTTATGAATCAAGTAGGTAGCTTTGAGAATATGATTGTTGAAGATGGAATTGTCCTTGTCAAATTTTGGTTTTCGATTGATAGCATTGAACAAAAGAGTAGAATACAGAACAGATTAGAGTCCCCGCTAGAAATATGGAAAGTGAGTCCGGTAGATCTAGCCGCTCAAGAAAAGTGGGCAGATTTTACAAGGTATAAAGAAGCTATGTTTAAAAGATCTCATTCTAAAACGTCACCTTGGATCATCGTGAAAGATGCCGAACGAGAAAATATGAGAATTCAAGCCATGAGATATATTCTTTCGCTATTCGAATATGATGACAAATCCGATGAAATAAAATCGCCTGATTCTATGTCGATTATTAACTATGAGAGTAATTATATATATTAGGTGATAAAACAATATGGCTAGAAAAAGAAAAACAGGTCTTCCTCCAGGGACAATGGTCTATACAGGTCAAAAGACTGATCTCCCAGTAAAAATAACCTACACGGAGTATGATGAAAAACATCACAAGTCTGAAACTTATAATGAAGCCAGCAAGTTGCCAGTCCATCAATCAAATGAAGCCCTAGTTCAGTGGTATGATATTAGAGGATTGCACGATACTGAACTTATACAACAAATCGCCATAGCATTTGGAGTTCATACGTTGGCAATGGAGGACATTGTTGATGTCCACAAAAGGCCCTCTTATGAAGAATATAGAGCGGGGCACTTCATTTCATTCAAATCTTTTGAATATGACCCAAAGTTGAAAGAAGTTATTTCACAGACCATTTCACTCTTCTTTGGAAAAGGATTTGTCCTGTCGTTTCAAGAGCATGAAGATGATGTATTCAAAGGGGTCCGAGAACGAATCTCAACTAGCAGAGGAAGAATAAGACAAAAGGGGTCTGATTACCTTGCCTATGCTATTATAGATGGCATTGTCGATCGCTATTACCAAGTTATAGACAGTATAGAAGAAACGCTAGAGGAAATCGAATCTACGATCAGTAATGAAGTGGATGCAATGAACAAAGGGGAACTTCATCAGACCAAAATAAATCTCATTAAAGTACGAAAATCTGTTGTGCCCCTTCGAGAAGCACTAAATCAATTCATCCGATCTGAGTCGGACTTGATAGACCCTAAAACTGAGATCTTTCTCAGAGATGTCTATGATCACACCATTCAAATTGTAGAAAGTACTGACACGTTGAGAGACATACTTGGAGGACTTCAGGATCTTTACATCTCAGAGATCAGTCTTAAGATGAATAAGATCATGCAAGTATTGACTATTGTGACAGCTGTGTTTGTGCCATTGTCATTTTTAACTGGATTGTATGGGATGAATTTTGAGGTTATACCAGAGCTTAAATATCAATATGGGTATTTTATTTTATGGGGTGTAATGTTGGTTATTACCATTGGCATGTTTTGGATGTTTAAGCATAAGAAGTGGTTGTAAAAAAAAAATTAAAAAAACCGAGCTGTTCGATTCTGCATTAACCAATTCTCCTATCGCGAGAACGATTATTCTTTTACGGAGTTTTTAGAATGATTTTCAATCAACTACAAAAGCAATCTATATATCAAAGTTTTCAATAGGCAATAGCTTCGTAAACATTATGTGAAGGTTAAATGGAGTTGAAAATAATTTTTTAGACCGCTGAAATACTTATTTGTTTACTTTTGGCGATAGGTAGTACATCCATCAAAAACGTAAGGATCTATGTTCAACCATTCGAGTTCAATTCCTAGATTGATTATTGTGAACAGACGCTGAATACGTTTTACAGCACTTTTATTTTCATTAATACCTTCGAGAGACACCTACCGTAAAAAGAAAATTTTCAAGCTCTACTCACTACCAATAGATTGGGGTAGTGAAGTAAATATCATTTATTTGGAGATCTATTTATTTTGAAAACTTCTTTACAGGTCTTGAGAGCCTGATAAACTTCTCGCCCTTCCTAGGGTATAAACTAAAAAAGAGCTCAACAACTTAATGCTGAACTCTTTTTTT
>JARGNR010000123.1 GCA_029212405.1 Saprospiraceae bacterium | reverse complement strand
TCCCCCAACCTCTTCTCAAACGCCTCCAAATTATTCTTAGGCACCTTAAAAAATGACGTACGTTTCATAATACTTACAAAACTTCGATTGACAATCCTACCCCACCATTTCATTGGGCGATCAAAATCAAAAAGTAATACGACTCGCTCTTCATTCGTGTCATTCCATACTTCATGATCATAGGTGTCATCAAATACAAAGATCTCTCCCGGGCCCCAAGTTTTAATCACATCCTTCACACGTAATCGACATTTTTCTCGATCTTTTGGGACAATCAAACCTAGGTGAACACGTAATATTCCTCGGGATACTCCCTTATGTGCAGGAATATGGTATCCCGGTGCCAAGATCGAAAACCAAGCGGATTGAAGGTCAGGTACATTTTCAAGCAAACTTGCTGTGACGGGCGCATAAGCACAAGATTTCGGAAACTTGGAGCCAAAGCCGAAAAGGAAAAAGGTTCGCCAATTGTGTTCTTTTGATATCCTTTTTTGATCCGGTGATATCTCCTGAAAAGCTGGAATCTCTTCTCTAAATTCCAAAATCCCATTGGCTTCTTTCAAGATATCTTCCCATTGCTCCGTAAATTGATCCAGAAAGGGAAATAACTTATTGTCCAAGATGGGTGCATTGCCCACCAGTGATTGACTCTCGAAAAAAGAACCCAGCCACAAGATCAACTTGCGACCTATGCGTTTTAAAATACTTCCGCTCAAACCACTGGAACGGTCAGAAGAATTGTTTGCAGGTTTTGTCATGAAGAGTGATTTACAGATGATGAAATTAATACAGAACTCAATGTTTGCAGAATTTTTTGATTTGTCTGCGAATCCTTTATTGCAATTCGAATGGTATACTTGCCAAACTGCTTGCCCATAGTGCCTACATCACGAAGGTAGACGCCCACCTTTCTGCATTCGGACACCAATTCAGCAGCAGTGGGACCATCCTCTTTCAAATGACACAGCACAAAATTAGTAGTAGTATTGACAATCGATAGGAGATCCAACTTGGAAAGTTCCATGATCATTTGCTCTCTTAGAAAGTGGGTCTCCTTGTACTTTTCTCTGTAATATGCTTCATCCTGCAAAGCAATCACCGCCGCTATTTGAGCAGGTAAACTCACTGCCCAAGGAGGCGTAATACATTGTAAATTTTCCAATTGATACGCAGAAGCGCACAGGTAAGCCGATCGAAGTCCGCTCAGGGCATACACCTTTGACATCGATTTGCATACAATGACATTGTTCGTTTTTGCAGCAAATTGCTCGATGGATTGATCTGAACCAGCATATTCCACATACGTTTCATCTACCCAAACTCTAGTCGTACTCGGAAATGACTTTATAGTGGCAATCATAGCTTCTTTGTCAACATGTTGCCCGGTTGGACTGTTGGGATTTACAAGTACAATTAAGTCGTACTTCTTTTTTGCCGCTAACTTCAGTTCTTCTAAATTTACCTGGTAGTTGATATCTGGATTCAACGCCAAAAGATCTACCTCACACCGTATTAGTTTTTCTAACACATGGCTGTATTCTCCATACATCGGATCCAAAATCAACACTCTGGAAGAAGTAGTCAGCCATTCGCGAAATGCTAAAAAAATTAGATCGGATGATCCCGCACCCGGCAGTATATTCTCCGTTTTGACCCCTCTTTTATTGGCTATAACTTGGGTCATTCCGCCACAATCTGTTGGAGGAGAAGTACGTGCAATCCACGGAAGGTGTTCGTTGAGTTTATCCATTATTCTGGGAGAAGGTGGAAACCATGCATCCAACACATCCGCATTGATAATATCATGTCGTTTGGTGAGATTATCAAAGGTGTTGCCAATAGCATTAAAAAATGCACCTCCATGATAGCATTCCCCAGGTTTGAAAAAGGAGATATTTAAATCCCAATCGCAGTTCGCTTCTAGTCTTCTAAATAAGGGTACCAAATGTTTGTCCACATAATGATGCAATGTCTGTATATTTCCATGAATTAGTTCAAATCTGACGGCGCCCCATTCAACCTGGATACCCAACGCTTTAAATCCCAATTTTAAGTAAAGAGGTAATACATCCAGCTTACCAATAGCCATCACATTTGTTCCTTTATGTGTATCAATCCATCGATAGGCAGCCCACATTAATAATAGAGCTGCAGGAGACTTTCGGTATTCTTCCAGCACCGTCAAAATTCTCATCTCATACATGGTGTCATCTACTTCAAAAGGAAGTGCCTCCCTACTCAAATATTTGTCCATGGAGTAGATGCCCAAACCTGGTGGGGTAATACTAATGAAACCGATGATTTCTGTACCCAATTGAGCAATAAAATAGATATTGCCCTCATCCAACTGATTCGACAAGGTCCCATTTTCATTTGTGGGATGTTGGCCTAATTCGACCGCATACACCCGATGTCTGATTTCATATATTCTTTGACGATCTTGATTGCTCGCAAGACTGATTTTAATTTTTCGATGGGCATTCATGGTGTGGTTTTATGTATGAGGGCTAATAAGCAACTCTATTTCAAATTATTCATCAAATTAAGAAAAATGATAGACGTGCGGCGAGTGGTGATGTAACTATTCGAAGGAGATATGTAACATTCATGAAATGAGTAGGTATTGTGATACGTCTGTTAATAATTAATTGGCTGATATTCCTTTAGTTTATTTGAGAATTTCTATAATTATAACATTCTCTAAAAACTATGTAGGTATACTAAAAAGGACTATTTATTGTAAATGCTAAATACTAAATGACAAGATGAGGTAACAAAAGCGTCATGTTCAACTTACTCTTTTCATAATTGAAAAATTGCAAATCAATTTTATTAAAAGAGTTGGAATATACTTTTGATACAAAACAAAACCTTTAACGGAATATGATCTAAATAGTTAAATCCGAAGAATATATTAGAAAAATATTTGTACTCCTCATATTGAATTGAAATATCCTGACTTCAAATAAAAACCTATCATTTCTTTATCAATTACCATTATTATTTGAACTAGCTCTTTTTGATATACTTTTAAGCTCAAGATGAATGTCAATTTTTCTATTGCCTTGATAATTACTACCAGTTAGTTCTCCTTCACCATTGTATAAAATATCTATTTTTTCTCCCCTAAATTGACCAAACTTATATTCGAAGTATTTCGCTGCATTGAATGCCCTTACTACAGTCAAATCACAATTATCCTTTATTCTTCTTAATGGATTAATAATTTTAGGAGTTGAAATACTTATAAAAGTTTTTCTATTACAATTTTGAGGAAGTATTAAATCATTTGTGCCTATATACTTAATATTATTAAAATTTAATTTTCCATCTCCGGTATAGGTTCTTTCATCTGCAAAACCTGTAATTAAAATTCTAAAATCTGTCAGACTCCATTCTTGCTGGGCAATGTGGAAATTAATACTTGAAGCAATTATATCTAAGAATGATCTAATTTTATCAGTCAAATCATATTCATTTTCTGAGAAACCAAATTCATTATCATCATCAACAAAGTCAAGTATGAAATACTCATCTGTACATTCCGCTATTAAACTTCTTTCTTCCTGAGAAAGAGTTTGTATATACTCTTCAATTTCATTCTCTAAGGTTAAAGAATAAAGCTGTTTGATCGAAACACTTTCCTTAGTGATTATGTCTTCAATATTATCTTTTATATTATCATATATGATGTATGAGATAGTATCACATGGTTCTTCAATTTTATCGACATTAATTCTTACCCTTTTTATTCCTGATATATCCAATATCAATTTGCGTTCATCCACAAAATATAGATCTAAACTATCATTAGCTCTAACATTAAGTTTGTTTAGGTTTCTTACGTTAAATTCAATATTATCATGATATACACGAGAATCATAAACTTGATTTGTGATTTCTTGACCGTTATAAAAAGCTTTACAAAAATTGAATCTTTCAGCAATTGATAACGTAAATCCACTAATTATTTTTTGGCTTTCCAAATTCAGTGTTCTATTAATTTTAAATTTATCAAAAGCCACCTTTTCACATTTCTGTGAAATCAAATTAGTTACCAATAATTGGCAAATCAAAATTTTTAGGAATGTTCTCATCTGTTTGTACAATAATAAATTAGGTTAACGACAGCCCAAGCTAAAAATAGTAATAATAGACATACTAACATTAGGGTAAGTACGTTTTTGATTGGTTTGATTCTTTGTTTTGATGGACTAAATGATTTCGCATCAGAACTATCATCTGCCTCAAAAAATGAATTTGTCCCAGTTGACAATTCCTTCATTTGAGTTTTAAATTCTTCATTTTCTATTACATTTGAATCACCATAGTTTTTTCCTCTACTTTTTTTAGATTTGACAAAATCCAAATATCTTTTAATCTCTGCCAATAACCATGTTAAAATTATTCCAATTAAAGTTGAATTTGGAATGACCATACAAAGAACAGTACCAAAAACTAATGCAGCTATATAATAGCTTAAATTACTTACTATATAATTTTTCAAATTCATAAGTTTACAATTACAATTATCGTCTGTACATCAACTATCAAAATTACGTAAGACACCCTATCTCTAAATTTACAAACACGATAACATTCAGATAATTTAAACCTTAATGCATTGCAATCATCAGTAATTAATCAAGTATTAACATGGTATACATGGATAAGCAACAAGCTCTAAAAAACTCACCTCAAAAAAGAACCATCTGTAAAACTACACCTTTCCCAAACTCAAAACCGTAAAAAATTACACTTTAAACCGATTCTTTCCTTAATACCTTTCTACTATTATTCACCAAAATACACTTTGCTCTATTAATTATGAAAATTAATACCAATCAATTGTTGAACACCACAATTTTCTTTCTATAACAACAAACATTCTTTGTGCATAAATTAGTCTCAACTAATATTAACCTCAACCTAAAACCTCTAAATCTATAAAAAACCAACTATTCAGTCATAATAAATCCATCTTCCATTCCTCATACCATCACCCAAACTACCTCAACGTCCCCAAAATTTCATCCACCACCGCCAGCGCCTCATCCGATTGAATCTCATATTCCCCCTTAGTATTAGGAAACGAAGTCATCACCACAACCATATCTTTATCTGGAACGACAAAAGCAAATTGTCCCCCTACTCCCCACATAAAATAAATGCCCCTCGTTTCATCCACCCACCAAAAAAAACCAAAGCCATAGTTGGAATTATTGATTTCGACTTGACTTGTTGTCATTTCTTCTACCCACATCGAATCGATCACCTGCTCTCCTTTCCACTGCCCTTTATTCGCCACACATAAGGCTATTTTGGCAAGCTCACGTGGAGTCGTCTCTATACCAAATCCTCCCAATGAAACCCCGTCTTTGTAGCGTAGCCAATTGTAATTAATCATTTCTATCTTAGAGAAAAATACCTCGTCAGCCCATACATCCGCAGGTCGTCCCACTACCTTTTGTATAATTCCTGATAGCAAATGAGGATTCCCATCGTTGTAATGAAATTCTGTACCCTGTGGAAACCGAATCGGTCGATTCAAGATCAGCTCAATGCTATTCTCTGGTGTATTCTGTAATATGGCGTCGGTCTCTTTCTCATTGGAATAGTCAATGCCAGATTGCATAGTAAGTAAATTTCGCAGGGTAATATCTTGCTTATCCATATGATCCGTCAATTCAATGTCGAAGTAGTCAGAAATGGGATCATCAATACTGCCCAGCACCCCTTGATCAATAGCAATGCCCGTCAATACTCCCATTACTTGTTTGGTATAGGACCAAATAATATGTCTGTTCAAAATATCCTCCTTATCTTTTAAGTAGCTCTCCGCCACCAATTTCCCATTTCTAAACACCAATAAACTCCGCATGGACCATAGATTTTCGTCCGCATACAGGTTTTCAAAAATATCTATAAGCTGCCCTTCATCCATATCTTCAGCATCAGGGTTTGAGAGAACCAAGCCATCGTTCAGATCAATAGGTTCCAGAGTATCAAACGCTAAGCTGAGTTCATCGTCTTTCAAGCAACTATTTCCCAAAACAACGAGGAAGAGCAATAATAAAATAGAAGTAATTTTTTTCAAGTTCATCATTTCCCTATTCTATATTTTAAGTTGATCGAATGATTTAAAAAAGATAGTGTAGGTGCGTCGTAATAGCCAAAATATTCAAATTGATACGCTATTGAAAACCGTCTATTTTCTTGCTGCAACAATTCAATCTCTAACTTTGACCGAAAGAAAGCATCTACAAAACCAAAGGTGGCGTTTTGGTGTGCCGTAGAGAAAAACTCTGAAAAACTAAACGTGTAATAGTGCGTCTCGGTGCCTGGTTCAGGTCGCGCCGCAAACCCAGCCAAAGAATTGGACAAGGTAATCGCTATTTTTTTTGATTTAAATGGCATAATATACCTTAACCGAATTCCTACTTCATTCGAAGAAAACCAAAACAATCTTCCTCCTTGCAATTCTGAATATTGCTGCCATTGGTAGTCCGCTGAGACATATCCACCAAATGTCAATGCCATGGATGAAAACGAATGTCCATAAAACAAATCCACTGGCTTAAATCGCCAAGCAAGCCCTGCTCCTTTATTAAATATACCGCCAAATCCAATCTCGGATTCAAAAGAAAAAACTGACTGCTCTGATTCATGTAAGTACGCATATCCTGCCATCAAATTGATCCCGCTGAATGTAAGACCATAATTAAAATCGTCCTTTATTTGAAGAAACTGAGTTTTAAAAGTTATGGCATGTTGGTGTATTGCTTCGTTCTCTTGCTCCTGTGCCTTCAAATTGAGTGAAAACACGAGGGCAACAAAAGGCAAGATAAATCGAAGACCTAATTTGCTTTTCATAGTTGATCTTTCTTCATAAGTAGGAGGTTGTACATTGAAAATAGCTCAAATTCAACTCTAAGTTTAATCCTGAATCCAACAAAACATCGAATCTCGTCAGAAAACAACAAAGTTGTCAATATCAACCTTTAATAACATACCAAATTAGTGAATAAGCCATATTAAATAGATGATGGACGTCAAGTGACAAAATGATATATATCAAAAAGCTTACGTTTAATACATATGGATTAATCGATAAATGTTATGCTTGATACGCATTACATCCTAAAAAGAAAATAATTTCACATTGGCATATCGAATACCTCACTCACACATTCTCCCCTTCCTAATTTTCAAACACAAATCACTGCCCTTCTTAAATGGAAATTTCAACGTTAGACCTACATGCCATTTTGATTTATAAGTTGGCTTTAAGAAATAAACAAACTCCGTATAATTGCACTTTTCAATTCCACTATAGTAATCTTGAATAAAGTCAGGTTCTCCCCACAGTTCAATAAGTTCGTTCTTCCCGATTGAAAAATCTTGACATTGAATCAATGTATCAACGATATGATTTTCTTTCAGAAATGTATAATCTTCAGCCAATAAAATTTTAGATTTTTGCTTGAATAATTCCAAACAATCCGATTTTAGTTCTTGGCCAAATCCAAAGCAACTAGAGAGCAATAATAGTAGACATCCCATCCATTTACTAAAAGAGCCTCTATATTGAAATATAAAATAGGAAGGGTTTCGCATGGCAGTGGCAAATTTACATATCGAAGTCAATAATAAACGTATGATATTCACTCTAATTGCCTACATCCACTTCATTAAAAATTCGTTTTAGAGCGTCATAGTATATTCTTTGACAATTTCAGAGGAAAACGATGGAAGTGCTTTCATTAAATCATCCATATCATTGTCTTTAAAGTAAAAGATGGTTATTTCATTTGCATTTATACCTCTGTTTGATAGTTTTCCAGGCTTAATATTGTATTTTGAACTAATATCAGATGCAATTTCTCTTATCAATCTCAATCTTTCTTTTTTCTTAGATATAAATTCTCTATTACTTTGCTTTTTAATATATGCATAAAGATTTAAACGTAGGCAAAACTTTTCGCTTCTATAGTCAATTCTCCAAATAAGAAACTCACAAGTTTTGCCATAAATATTTTCTTTTTTTGCAATGTACAATTCTGTAAATGGACTCCCAGCGCTACTCCCTGTTATAAACCATAAGCAACTTGAATTTTCGTTCCGCATTACAAATAATTTATCCATCAAGTATTCTTGAGCTTGCCCTTGACGTAGTATTTCAAACTTATTCTTTTCAAAAATATCAACTTCAAAATTATGTATAGTTTGAATAAATTTATGATTTATATAATCCAAGTACTGTTTAATGAAAGGGTGCAAACCAGCAAGAGGGACTAATGAATTAGATAACTCTTCTGATGTAATACTAGTAAAGCCATGATTTTTTAATAATCGACATTCATGGTTATTTATATAAGCTAATTTCAAATAGATGTATTTGTATAGATTTGGACAGCCATTCTTATATAATTGTAATTGATCGTTATTAGTTGATGTCCATGTTTTGTTTTCAAATAATATTTTATGTTCTTTTTTCTCTAAGTTAAACTCTACTAATAAGTCAATACGTCCATTTTTCACTTTTAACTGTCGCTCTACTTTAATCTCAGAAATCGTTTTATTATGATCTTCGTCTTTCAAAAAAAGCGCCTTGAAAAAATTCTGTTTATAACTTTGGAACTCATCTTGGCTATCCAAAAAATAGAATAGCCAAGTTAAAAAAGCATCTGTCACTAATTCTTTAGGGGCGTGGTTAAATAAATTTGTATTATCCATATTTTTAATCTGACTATAACATAGTTATTGTGAGGTTGGAAGTCAAAATGCTATAAATTAACTCCATGTTTTATCTGGCGCCTTTCCATTTTTTCTACATTTTTTTGTGGATCAACTTCAAGCAGCAGCAGTGAATACAACCCTTGAAATTCAGGTATTTCCCTCTTTCGTCCCAAAGAAGTTAGTAAAGAGGCATACGATCCTTTAAGTTTTTCTTCAATTCTCTGGATATTAAATTCTCGCTGTTTCAGTTTTAACTCTTCCAGTTCTGACTTCTGAGTTTTAGTAAGTTGTATTGATTCGAATATATTGAATTCCAAATTCAAATCCTGCAACAAATTTGCTGCCGGGGAAATATCCAGCAATGACATTTCTACTAACCTTAGTTTCAAATGATTGGGTAGTTGAATCCCATAATTTTTTGAGTGATTCTCTTTCTTGAAAATTATTTTTTTTTCAACCATCTTATGATAGTCATTTTTCAATTCTTCAATGAACAGTATGTCCTTTTTACTTGCAGTCTGCAACACCTCTCTTACAATCTTACATTTTGCAGGTAAAATATTTTCTGCATGAAATTTTATCCATGTTTTTAAATCTGAAATATCATTAGTCTTCTTAGGTTCATCTTCAATTTGAGATTGTATTGATTGCTGTCTTTGGTGGTCTTGATGATCCGAATAAGATTCAAATTGATTGGCTGTTAGAATTTCCTTGAATTCTTGTTTTATATGATATGGATCATACCCTTTATAACCATTATCTTTCCGTTGTATTCTTTCTTTTTCATCAAGAATTGATATATCTCTGGCTTGGTCGTCATTTAACTCTAAATAATAATACGTACTCTTAGTCGATTCTACCTTGCGCTTTCTCCGCATTTTCAATTGGTATAAAAACAGACGATTCAATTGATGCCGTTGATCATTGTTAATTGTATATTCTAGAGCTTTAAGAATTCTTGCTTGCTGCTCCTCCAATTCTAAATATTGTTTTTTGAATGTATTTTGAGATTTATATATCAGTTCTATTTGTTCTGACCTGAGGTTGACATCTTTATATGCCATCTTCAGATCGCTTATCTGGCGTTCTTGCTGTTCAATCAATCTAACTTTGTTTTTTGCCTTGTCTTCTATTTTTTTATTCCTATAAAGCTCTAATTGTTTTGGTGTTAACACTTGTACTGCCCTACGAAAATATTTATACTTAAGGCGAACGTCATTGACAGGTTGGGATATTGGAAAGTGATACTCTCTCATAAATTCCAGAAATAGTGAGTCAAATTGAGTCATCTGCTCTTCTGATAGATCCAATTCAAATTTCTTCTCTATCGATTTTGCAAATTCTTTCATTGTGTTTGTTTTATGTGATGGATTGGTTTAAGTGGTTCTTATCGCTAACATCACCGAAAATAGTCATTTATATATCGTTGATAAAACTCCTTCGCCGCAAATAAAAAAAAGATATTCACTTTCAAGAAGTATAATTGTTTATAATTCACATTATTATTTCCTCTCAATTAGTGCTACAAAATTAAATCAATAGCTATCCCAAATGGACAATCCTATACACATAGTTAATTCAATTTTCTTATTTCTATTAGATCCAAAATTCGAGATCTTGAAAAGTCAATTTCATTCCGATACAAGCTATACCTCATGACGCTTTTTATGGAACTACGATTCTTATTGTCTATAAAAAAACGTGGTATAAACCTTACACTTATAATCCTATTTCAGGATTATACATTACACAATTCCTAATTCAGGAGCACTCTATACTCTATCTTACAATCAATTCAACGTATAACAACCCCACAAAATAGTACTATGTGCAACACAAAAGTATACAAGCAGCAAATACTAAATTCTAAAAGAACCCATAATCCATGAATACCCTTCTTTTGTTACATATAACCCGTCAAAAGTTACATTAGACCACACGATAATTTCATACACAGGTCATATTTACTTTCAATAGGTACAACGTACAGAAAACAAGATATTCAATACAATTATTCAATTAAAGTTGGCTAAGATCATGATATTCATTTATGACCAACGAATGAAGTAATAGTTTTTCAACTAGACATTTATTAACCCCAAATGTATACATTATGAAAACCTCAAAAAAAACCAAACGACTCCTCCTTAGCAGGAAAAAAAGTCTATCCCGAAAAATTCGAAAAAATTTAAAGGCGCTGAAAAGTGAACCCATTAATGCATATCAACATAGTGATGCTGAAGGAAGCTCCTTATTGTCAGAATACACGTTGGAGGAAGACTTCCAAACCCTACAAGATGAGCTCTTTGGCATTATAAAAGAAGAACTAAATATCCGTTTGGTAAAGTTGTTAAGTTTGAATCGGAAATTACACAATCAAAACAATCATAATACTTCCGTTCAGCCATCTGACAAAAAGCAACATTTACCTGTAGAGCCGACCATCGACGAACGATTCCTCCAAAGAATTCATGATCTAGTTATAGATAATCTATTCGATGCAAATTTTGGAAATGGACAATTAGCGCATAAAATGTTCCTCAGTCAATCCCAATTGTATCGCAAAATAAAGGCCCTTACTGGTAAATCTGTAGCCATTCATATTCGCAGTATCCGTCTGCAATTGGGAAAAAAAATGCTCGAAAGTTCACAAAAGACCGTTTCTGAAGTCGCATATGAAACAGGGTTTACCAGTCCATTTTATTTTTCCAGTTCCTTCTCCAAAGAGTACGGTATTGCGCCAAGTTTGATGCGAGACAACCAGGTTTAGAAACGTTGAGCGATGGTATTAATCCTAAATGCAATATTAGTATAGGCTTTCTTTTTAGCGATGCAATAATAGTGTATGGGATTGCAATAATGGTGTATGGAAAGGATAGAGCGTGCCGGTATCTTTGAATTAAAATCTAAAATTCCCCAACTATGAAAAAGAAAATTCTTCAATCAAAAAAATCCGTTGATGTCCTAGTTATTGGTTCTGGTTTTGGTGGCGCTGTCACTGCGTGCCGGTTGGCTCAAGCTGGTCGATCAGTAATAATACTAGAACGAGGCAAAGATTATCAAAATAAGGAAAAAGCAATAGAAGCCGAAGGCCCTGTTTATGACAGTGACACAAAAACTTCAAGATATGGTCATTTTCAAATAGATCATGGTACAGGGATGAATGTGATCCGAGGAATTGGAGTGGGTGGAGGGTCTTTACATTATTTTGGTGTTCGACTAAGAGCTCCTGAAACAATCTTCAAAGGACCTCTTTGGCCAAAGGAAATCACCAGGAAGGTAATGGATCCATATTATGATATTGCGGGAACAATGCTCGAAGCTTCTCCGCTAAAACCCAGTCCAGTACTTGGTATCCCTAAAAGAAGTAAGGCATTCCTTGATGGAGCAGGTAATTGTAGTAGGTGTCTCAAAAAAACACTTGAATTCGTTCCGATCGCTATCAACACCAGTTCAAAATCAATCACTTCCCCTAGTGGCATAAAACAACATCCTTGTGTTTTTTGTGGAGCTTGTCTTCTAGGTTGTCCACAATCTGAAACATATAACGGAAATGTAAATGCTCGGGCCAAGTTAACTCTAAATTACCTGGCTGTAGCACAAGAAAAAGGAGCAAAGATATTCGCCGAGCATAATGTCACTCATATTGAAAAGCAAGTCAATGGAAAAGGATTCAAAGTCTACTTTCAACAATCTAAAAGTGACACATCTGCTAAAAAGAATTCATTTATTCGAGCAAAACAAGTTGTATTGGGAGCAGGAACCTTGGGTTCAACAGAAATTTTGTTGAAATCAGCAGAGGCTTTGCCTGGTTTAAATGTTCGAATGTTGGGTAAAAATTTCTCTGGAAATGGCGATTTATTAGCAAGTGGATACGATATGCCGTTTGATCTAGAACCTACAAGCGGTCCAACGATCACTGTGGGAGGACGATTCAAAAAGAAAGGTAGTGACAATGAGATCTACATTGAAGATTTAGGAAGTATTCCATTCGCTGCTGGAGTTCTTGGACTTGATGAAAACACCCCAAAGACTTCATCATCGAACAGACATCGTATTGGCTATTTGGGAATGGGAACGGATGCCGGTAATGGTATTCTAAAATTGAAAGGTAAAATAAATCATTTCAAACGAATACATCTTGATTGGGATCCAAAAGAAAGTCTTCCATTGTACAATGAGATTATCGACTCCATGAAAGAGATTAGTCAACAACTTGGAGGCAACTTCCAATATCCACAAGGATATGATCCTGAAACGGGCACTGGATTGATGACGGCACACCCACTCGGAGGATGTGTAATGGCAGATAATCCAAAGAAAGGAGTAGTTAATCCTCAAGGCGAGGTTTTTGGGGTGCCGGGATTATTTGTTGCTGATGGAGCAATTGTACCATCCGCCCTTGTTGTCAACCCATCTTACACAATCACAGCGCTTGCTGAGCGAGTGGCACATTGGATGATTCATAATAAAGAACTAAGCTAGATCTTACTCTAGTGAGAGAACCTATAAATCAAATATTAAACATCAAAAAAATCATATAATGAAACGTAAAATTACCTTGAGGAAACTTCAAAACATGGATAATGCAGAATTATACAAAACATATATCCAGGCAGAGACCCCTAAAATAAAAGACATGAATGGTCCCGTGAAAGGAACAGTATTGACACCCGGTCATTCTTCCAAAAGAAAAATCTTGAATCACTTTTTTCCAAATAATATTTTTCCATGGCAGGGAAAAACATTCATTCCATTGAATGATGTAGAGGGCATCGGTGATAATCAACTTAAAAAGCCCAACGAAGAAGTTCATAATGACTACAATTTTAAGTTCACTTTAGGTGATGCCATTGATGGTGAAAATGCCGTCATTGTACTCGATTACAATAACATTTCTAATGCATCCAACATCCGATTTATTCGAGATGATGTCAAAAAAATCAATGACAGCCTTTTCCTGGGTAGGATGTATTCTACAACCTTAACAAAATATAAGCCTATGCTTTATTTTGCCTTGCAAAAAAAGTATAAATAAGGATTGTAAACCGCTCTTCAACCAAAAGTGTAAAAATCATAGTGCACTTTTGAGAATTTCACCCTGACCAAGGCAATCAACCCTACAATTTCTATCGAAACAGCTCTCTTCAATTACTGTAACCGATTTGTAAAAATCAATACACTTGCACATGTAATGATGAGATCATTCAAACAAATAATCCACCTCTAAAATCAAAAAAAATGAAAATGAAATTTATACTGTCATTATTTTTAATGATTTCACTATCATCCAATCTTCTTTCTCAAAATCATGATGGTTCTCAGGAATTTTCACAAGACCCAAAAGGGCCATCAACATATACAAAAGCATATAATCATGCGGATTCACTCAGGCTTAATTGGAAAGACACCACTGATTTCGAATTATCTCAAAAAGGTTTCTTAGCTGGACCTGGACCCAACGACTCTATCATCAGGTCGTACAAGATCGGAGATACTTCGATTGTTTGGGACTTTACTACTTGGGACTTTATTCCAAATAGTACAGCACTAGCGCCTTCTCCAGAAACAGTAAATGCAAATCTTTGGAGGATGGCCAAATTGAATAAGAGAGCTGGGCTATTCGAAGTGGAAGAAGGTAAGATCTATCAAATCAGAGGATATGATTTATCAGTGATGTCCATTGTCATAGGTCCGAATGGAGGATATATTGTCATTGACCCCTTGGTAAGTGGGGAGACTGCCTTAGCTGGGCTTAATTTATTCAAAAAAGCACTCCATACGAAACGAAAGATTGGTGCTAGGAAACAAAAAATTGATGTCACAAAAATGAAAGCTGTCATTTTCACCCATTCTCACATAGATCATTTTGGGGGCATTCTGGGTGTAAAAAGATTTGCCGATGCGAATGGGATAGATTTTGGCAAAATCCAAATCGTTGCTCCTGAAGCATTTATGGAAGAATCCATCAGTGAAAATGTCTACGCTGGAAATGCCATGACCAGAAGGGCAAGTTATATGTATGGAGATTTGATACAAAAAAATGTATCAGCCGGAGTGGATGCTGGACTCGGAAAAGCTGTATCAAAAGGGGTTCCAGCAATTATTTCACCTACTGTTACAATTGATGATTCTAAGCTGGTATATCCTAATTTTGCAGATACTGGATTGGAAGTTGAGTTTCTCTTAGCTCCTGGTACAGAAGCACCCTCAGAAATGCTCTTCTATTTTACAGACTATAAAGCCATTTGTATGGCAGAAGATGCATCATTCACCATGCACAATCTCTACACGTTAAGGGGTGCAAAAACACGGAATGCAAAAGAATGGGTAGGTGCTTTGACCACCGTTTTATCTAAATGGGGAAATGAAGCAAAAATTGAATTTAACAGTCACCACTGGCCAGTGTGGGGTAAAAAGCAGGTAAAACATCATCTGGAAACACAGCGTGCAATGTATAAGTACATTCACGATCAAACCTTGCATTATGCAAATATGGGGTATGACATGACCACCACAGCTGAAATATTGAGCAGTCCTCCAGATTCACTACTTAAAGTTTGGTCAAGTCAAGGATATTATGGCACATATAATCATAATGTGAAAGCGACCTGGAATCTGTACTTGGGTTGGTTTGATGGCAATCCATCAAATTTACATAAGCTTCCGGCTGTATGGCCTTATAATAATGAAGGCGGCTCATCTTTGAAGTATGTTGAATATATGGGAGGTCAAGAAGCAATTATTAAGCGAGCAAAAAAAGCATACGACAAGGGAGAATATAGATGGGTGGCTGAAGTAGTTCAACATGTCATAAATATTGATTCTTTAAATCAAGATGCAAGATACTTAGTTGCCGATGCGTATGAGCAAATGGGGTATCAAGCAGTTTCAGCACCATGGAGAAATTTCTATTTATCTGGTGCTTTGGAATTGAGAAAAGGAAAAATAAAAAAGCCACAAACTAAGACTCCTAAAACCTTTATTAAGAATACAACCTTAGATATGAAATTTGATATGTTGGCTATTATGGTGGATGCCCACAAAGCTGATGGTAAGGAAATCAATTTTAGGATAATTGTAAAAGATGGTCGTGAATCCACGTCAACTGCATTTCAATTGAAATATTCATGTTTGAACTACTTGGTGGATAGTGATATAACAGAAATGGATTTCACCATGATTATAAATAAATCGGACTTTGATTCAATGATTTTTGATGACAACCCCATTAAAAAGTGGAAATCCATGCTGGGCTTGAAAAAAAGAAGAATTGAGGTTTTACCTACAGATGGTGGAATGGATTCATTGAAAGACCTTTTAAAAGTTTTTAGTCCTGTAAATAATTGGTTCAATCTTGTGACTCCCAATAGAACGATTCCAGAGCCTGTTAATCCATTAATAGTAAAACAGAAGTGATAATCATACTCTAGTTTACCTTTCTGGATTATGCAATTAGAGATCATTTAGCCTTTGACAATGAATATAATCCCAGTTTTAAAAGAGTCAATGAAATTCGTGGATAACACAAATTCTGTAACCAATGAAAATAGAAAATCTAGTCTGGATATATAATAAACGGTCATTGCACATAAATAACAATCTCGAAATACTGTAGTAACAATAAAGGCCTCAACATGGATGTTGAGGCCCTTTTCGTACGTGGCTACCATAGCCATTTTGGAAACAAGCATACCAGACTTTACCAGAGTGTGATACACAAATCTTAAAAAATAAATAGTTCATCAGTTTGTATATTACCTGCAGAGTTAGTGAGAATCAACAAATACTTTCCAGGTTGAATATTTTCTAAACTCATAGTATTATTTGCCTTGCTCAACTCAATTTTTAAAGCTACTTTATTGGTTACTGCATTAGTCAATTGAGCTGTTTCATAAGTAAGACAATGTTTAGAAGCAACTATTAATGTGTTTGTTTTTAAATCCATTTCAGAAATAAAATCTACGTCACTTATGTCATAATAAATAGTCACCGGTTTGTCCTTCAATTGCTTTGTAGAAGATGATTTAGGATTTATATTTATTGAAGCTACTCCTGTTGAAATGATTGATTTTTTTCAGAAATTGTTACCGTTGCCATATCTTGAGAAAAAACAGATTGCGACATATAGACAGCGATAAATAGAATTGTAGTTACTTTTAATTAAACTTCATGGTTAGTTGTTTTAAAGGCTTTGAACCTTGTTACAACTCATTAGACAATAAAAATTAAGCCCGTCACTTAATAGGTTCCTCAAACCTAATAAATGTAAAGTAGCTTACACTTTTTATTCTAAATACCTAGATATTTGCAATTTTATAATCTGTTTTTCGCAATAAAATCAATAGAATATTTCAATGGTTGCGTTTCGGGGTATTCACCAAAAGCAAATATCCTTTTATTTCAATAGTTTTAAACCTATTACTTCTGAATGATTACCCCATTTAATTCTATTTTCACCTAAATATGGGGTATTGATTTTCAATCAAGTATGGTCGTTCGCCACGAC
>JARGNR010000122.1 GCA_029212405.1 Saprospiraceae bacterium | reverse complement strand
AAAATAAGAACGATGGATCAACTCTACATTGACCACATCGCCCTTATTTTAATTTATCGTGATAGAATCATCTGTTAATCACTACTTTTTTCATTATTCTTCCATAGGGAGTTTCCAACATGATGAAGTGAAAACCAACAGGTAGTCTTGATGCATCTATTTGGGTAGTATTGGAAGATACCTGTTTTATTTCCTGTAATAATTTTCCGGTACTTGAAAATATTGATATGGACTCTATTGAGGTGTTTGACTCTATAAACAACTCATCGCTCGTTGGAATAGGGTAGACCTTCACCAATTTACTATCAATATCTTCCACATCTGTCAAGCAATCAGGATCTGAAGCGGGCAATACAATTAATTCAATAATTTCTTCAATAAGGCAACCTGTCTCAGGGTCGAAAGTTTCTACGGTATATGTACCAGACTCTTCAAATCCTGCATACGATTGACCTTCACAAATCGTAGTATCGGTTTGTATAAAAGTGGTAGGGAAGAAGTGGACATCAAATGTTATTTCAAGTTCATTGCACCCAGACGCACCTTCTAGTAAATAGGTATAGGTTCCAGAAGAATCAAATTCAAAAATCTGATCTTGATAGCTAATGGAAACGCCTTCACACACATCGACCTCAATGATGTTTTGAGTGATGCTGATATAATCAATCTCAAAAGTAAGCACTTGAATTAAGCAACCTCCTTCATCAAAAATTTCAAATACATAGTTGCCCGATTCACTGAATTCGTAGTCTTCTCCTTCGTAGGTGACCACATCGCCCGCGCATACTGTAAATGATTCATTTACCTCTTCCGGTACGACAACATCTACCGTGGCATTTATAATTTGCTCTATACATCCAGAGGCTCCTTCTACTTCAAACGTATAGCTTCCAGAAGAATCAATTTCAGTGCCCTGAATCACGATGGACTCTCCATCACATAGCGTATAAGACTCCATGATTTCTTCTGGTACATTAACAACTACCGTTATCGTTACAATATTCTCTATGCATCCTGACGGTCCATCCAATTCAATGGTGTAGATACCAGATGTGTCAATCGTAATTTCACTGCCCAGTATACTTATATCCTCCCCTTGACAAACTGTGAACTCGCCTTGATTTATCAAATTAGGTTCTATGACATCTAAGGCAATATTCAGAATGGAATCACAACCCAATACTGAAGTGAGCGTGTCGCTATACAATCCATCTTCCGTATATCCCATAAATTCATCACCAAGACAAATGGTTTCTGAAATATCTGCGGATGTAGGGGTACACAACATGTCGACGATGGTATTTAGTGTTGTATTGGTAACAATCGCAGGATTAGAATCAAAGAGTATATCTGCTGTATTAAATAGTTGATCCCCGACTTCAACCGTTGGATCGATTTGGCAACTAAAGCTGACATACCCTTGGCTTGCTTCATAATTGGTCATACTATCCAATAGGTTGATATTATCAAAGTCTATAATTAAGGTATCTTCGGTTATACATGCAGTATACGCATGACTGGCATCGAGGAATCGGATAGATTCTTTAATGATATGCGGATCAATGACATCTACAATTCGTACATGGAATGCGGTATCATTTCCATTGTTTTGGAAACGGACTACATATTGCAACATTTCCTCTTTTAGTGTAAAGTTTTCTTCTCCCGGTCGATCAGGGTGGGTACGCTTATCATTTGGATCATACGAACATCGCAGTTCTTGGGTATAGGCGTATTCATCGAGAAACATATCTTCGCTTCCTAATATGGCGTCAAATGACAAGGTAGGCAATACAGCAGTTCCCCCAGGCATTTTTAAGGTAATCGTATAGGTCCTGGATGAAAAAGATGGAATTGGGCCTGTATTGAAAGTAGCCACATTATTGGATACTTGGATGTCGGGGATATCGGAAGAGAAAAATGAAGTTTTGTCATCAAAATAGAATAATACAAAACCGTTAAACTGTATGGGTTCATAATTTTCAACGGTAATGTAAAACTTGGTTTCGAAATCACATCGAGTAATACTATTGGTCACTGAAATATTAAGTTCACCTTCTGGCTGAGCGGGAACAAATCCAAAATTTACATTCTCCACACAGGGCATCTGAACAATGACCAATAAGCCAATTTCAGGGTCTTCCCATGCCCCCTCACTGACAAATGCTGTAATCCCCACTTCTCCTTCTTCGACGGGAAGGACGTATACGCCAAATACATTGGTAAAGACAGAGAAATTGTTATCAACATCTGTGATCAACACATTGCTAAGCGGAGATTCTCCAGCGTCCTGAATCCCATTTCCATTCGTATCTGCGTAAGCGATTCCAGTAATTTGAAATTCTGCAGTCTGATTTTCACATGGATGGGTACACAATGGACTATTTTCAGGTTCCACGTTAACTGTGAATACCTCTTGACTTAAACATCCATTGGCATCCGTTGTTTCTATAAAGTAGGTTTGGGTGGTATCTGGACTAAAATTAATGGTAGCGGTGTTTCCAATATCGGGTGTCCAAACAAAAGAAGTAAAATCAGCAGCATTCTCTATAGTGATGGTAGCCTCTTCTCCTGCACAAATAAAATCTGTGCCTGTAATTTGGATGGGTGTGCCTTCTACTAGAGGAATCTCAATAGTCTCAATTATTTGGCATCCATCGTTAGTTAACCCAACTACTTGGTAACAGGTATAGGAGAGTAAATCTTGAGTTGGAAAAGTAGCAATACCTGATGTAGGACTAATTTCTTCCAAAAAATCTCCCAACGTTCCTTCTTGATCATTTGGGCAACCGCCATAAAGATAAAAGGTGGAGAGAGGTTGTCCTGCAGTATCAAATCCACTGGCACTTATTTCCGCTTCAGTTTCTCCGCAGATTAAATCATTTACCTCTAAAACCATGGTAAGCTCACCTGTAACTTTTACAATTATAGTGGCTGTTTTTGAACAGAAAAAATTATCGGTGACCGTGGCACCAACAAAATACTCGCCTGAACTATTATTACCTCCAAATTCAGAAGAGGCAGCTTCATTAATAATTAAACATTCTCCTACAGATCCACTAGTTGTGGTAATTAGACCAGGAGGAATGTTCCAAGTTACTTGATAAGGAGGAGTTCCGTTTAAGAAGTCCAAGCAAACAATATACTCCGGGTTGTTTTCATTGTATTCATCATCCTTACAAACAACTAACGTTTCAGGGAGAAGAATGTCAACAGATGGAACTACATATGCATCAGTTTGTGAAACACTGCTGCAACCCAATTCATCAGTCACAGTAACCGAATATGTAGTAAGTACGGTAGGGCAAATCTCTATTTCGGGTGAAGTCTCTCCATTACTCCATTCGAATAAATAAGGTCCACCATTCCCTCCAAATATCTCTTCGACTTGTAAAATTTTGCATTCTCCTTCACATACACTTATCGTTTGAGGAAGGTTACTGGTCAATTCTGGATGGACGGAAACTTCAATTATAGTCTCATTACCATCACATATTAGAGCAGGGTCTTCTGCGTAAAGTTTATAACCCACATATTGAGTTGTATTGGTTAAATTCAAAAGGTTATCTGTAATAGTACCAAAACCATCAGGAAACGTATAATTGTTTTCACCTGAAACATTTGGATTATCTATAAATTCTACAATTATTGTATTTATTGATCCATCTTCTGTTTGAACATCAATATCAGTGGTGCCTTCGTAGCAAATTTCTTGGTCTTCTGCTATCACATTAGAAGGGGCTTCACACCCAATTTCCCATAACGGACCAAATTGACTCTTGTCAATCAAACATTCTCCGATAGGATCTTCCCAACAACCTACCAATCCTTGAGAAAAAGATTGAAATGAAATTTGCAAATCACGATTTTCGAAACATTCTTCAAACGTATCGAATTCTTTGACAGTCAATTCAAAATCCCAGTCAACAGTAACAAAGGTAGATCCAATTCCCCATCCTTCTCCGGGTGAACAATCATTATCACAACCTGCGCCAGCCCCTGTTGTAACCCAAAAATAGCCACTTGGCAGTGCGTCACCTGTATTCATTCCCACTGATGGGCACTCAGAGCATGGTTCGCACAATGTGTTGCAAAGCACCAAATTTCCATTTTCGTCCGTATACGTGCAAAGATGGGATACATCTTCTTGAATAATAGGAGCGCAATCTCCTTCTTCCTCATACCAAGAAGCTAAAATCGAATTTCCAAATGGCGCATTTGCTTCATAATCGAAGCTTGTTAAATCCCAACCTGGGCCAAATTTTGGGATAATTCCGCTCAACCAATCACTTGATGTTTCTGAAGCATCAAAGGTAAAAGAGACGCTGACTGAAACTTCTTCTCCTGGACAAAATGGACCATCCAGAGATCCATTGGGGTTTTCTCTTTCTGTTACTTCAATGACCAATGAAGGTTCAGCACAACCTCCATCAATGTCTCCTAAACAGATTATAGCATTTATCGTGGTTGAAGCACAAACTTCAAAAGTTCCGTCAATTATACCATTGGGAGGAATAGAACTGGGATCATAGCTCACAGCAATCCAATACGTCTCATACACAGGATCTACCGCTACTTGAAAAAGATCTGGAGTAGTATCTTCGTTACTGCAGGTCATTCCTTGATTAGATATTATGGTAAGGTCACCACAATCACTACCTCCATAAATGGACCAAACAGGACTCCAAATTCCATTTGTGGATACATAGGTAAGTAATTGTTGTGCCATATCATCAACATTGACTTGGTACCAAACAGTAGGATTATCCAAAAATTCCATACATCCTCCAGTTGCACTTAAATCTGGGGTTCCATAATCAATACATCCTGAAACACAATTATAGTTGATTTGAAAATCATCCAATGTCTCAGGGTTAAGGGTTTGAGCGGCAGTGATGTCGTTGCAGGTATTTGCAATGTCTATACAGCCGCCTTCCATGATAGTGAGGTTGAATTCCCCACATTGGGAAATATCGGTGGTTATTTTAATGTACATAATTTCACTTGCATCAAAATCATTTCCCAATTTGAGTGCGACATTTAATGTAGTACATCGAGATCCTATTGCTGTTGTAAAACCAGTGCATCCTTGATTTACACTTCCTTTATACACTTCCATGGATATATCTCCATTGGCATCTTCAGCTCCTCCTAGAGCACCTTCTAATATTATGTCATAGCCTATTGCAGTTGAACTAGGAGTAAACGTGTACCAAACTGATGCTCCCTCTGTGGAAGCGTCACAACTTAGATTAGGATAATCGAAAGTAGCGTCACAGGTCGTACCGACATGAGTAAATATAGAGGTGAGATCAATAGGTGGATTTGGATCCGTTGGACAAGGATCGTCATTTTCTGGTTGTGCAGTTAAAGCGAGGGGGAGGGTAAGGAAAATGAAAAAAATGGAACGCATCCATTTTGAGGGTGAAAGTTGAGCATGCATAGTAGGTTCGTTTTAAGTAGTAATAGTTTTAGGTGATATTTCTTGGCTTGTACAGAGTGATTTTAGGGAGCCAGACGTCATACCTTCAACACTAAGAGTGTAAAAAGAGGGTAAACGTTGCTTTTAGGGTGCGATTTAGATGGTAAATCTACTGTGTGTCAATGATTTCGAAAATGGTAGGCCCTAAACGACACAAACCTCAAGTTCATACACGAGCTTGAAGTTTGTAGAATAGAGCAATAAAGTGTTTATTTTGAAATGTTCAATTTCCCACTTTCAACGAATGATGTACTCCTAAATATATAGGCATAATGGCCTGAGGGAAGGTCGAGACCAATTGCATTGTTTCCCTTGTTTAATGTACTTGAAGTTACCATTTCTCCCACTAAATTATAAATAGATAAGCATCCTTTTTCTTGTGTAGAAAAAACAAAGGTTCCAGTGGTGGGATTAGGAAATACATTCGTTTGATTTATATCCGTTTCTTTTGTGGAATTGGGTTCTAAGTTAAATTCGATCAAACCCGCACATGATCCCAGCCAGAGGTGATTTTCATTATCCACTACAATATCTTGCACATGGGTAAAGAAGCCCAGGTAATTTTCCAATGGATACGTATGGAAATTTCCATTTTTAAAACTAGTAATTCCTCCATTATGCCCGAACCAAACTTTTCCATTATTGTCAATGTCAATAGAATTTAAGTTCCCACCAAAAAGGTCTGAATTTTGAGGGGTGTAATGGGTGGCTTGTGTACCATTAAAGTGGACAAAACCATTGTCGGAAACCAATAAATAGATATTTCCTTCAAGATCAACGGTCATATCAATATATGGTAAATTCGGAATGGTAGAGTTGCTGTTATTAAATACGGTTTTTTCATCTCCAATTATTCGGATCAATTCCCCATTGGAAGTGGCCAACCAGAGAATATCCTCTTCGTAATCAAAGGTACTTGCCAAAACACGTTGTAGGCTGTTGTCATTCGTCCACCCGTTTTCATCAAGCACATCTATAGATGTACTGAAATTACCCGCATAGAGTTTTTCGCTATTATAATCAAAGACGAGTGTGCTGGGTACATTTGAATTGTTGTATTCAGAATTTGAAGGGGTATACTGTGTATATTCTTCGGATTCTGGATCGATAATGGCGACACCACTGTATCCTCCTGCATACAGTGTGGCTTCATCCATCCAGAGTGCGGTGATGCTCTGGAAGTTGATATCATTGGTCAATTCTGAAATGTCGGTTCGGATGCCATTTTCATCTCGCATAAACAATTGACCGCCTGACGATAGGCCGGTCCCCATCCAGAGGACATCGTTGTCTTCATCTATTGCTATTTTTTCAATACACTCAGAAAATTCATCATGAAATATGACGTTTTGTGCCCCTCCCCAATAAAGGATAAATAGGAACATAAATAAAGGTAAAAATCGATGCATACTAAGTTATGTTTTGTGATGTTAAGAATAGGATGATGTAAAATTGCTAGATTTAACTCGGTTAAGGGAGGTGCATTGGACCATCGGTCAGTTTGGTTTGAGGAAGGAAAAGAAAATAAAAACTTTTTATGGTGGATATACATTGATATCAGTGCCAAAGACTTTATTAATTTTGCACCTATGAGCTACAATATATCTGATACCATCATAGCACTATCCACTCCTCCAGGACAAGGGGCCATCGGAGTGATTCGGTTGTCTGGGCCTCGCGCCATTGAAATCGTAGATGAAGTATTCCACGGTCGGAACCTTTCCAAGGTAGAAGGCAATACCGTCCATTTTGGTAAAATCAAGGATGAGGACGACAAAATGATTGACGAATGTCTGGCTACAGTATTCAAGGCACCCCGGTCGTACACCAAGGAAGATGTGATCGAGATTTCGTGTCATGGTTCGAGTTACATCATTGAGCAAATCATCCAATTGATGTTGCGCAAAGGAGCCCGACATGCGGAGCGGGGTGAATTTACATTGCGTGCATTTATGAATGGACAATTGGATTTGTCTCAAGCGGAAGCCGTGGCGGATTTGATTGCGTCCAACAATGAAGGGAGCCACGAATTGGCCATGAAACAAATGCGGGGTGGATTTTCTGATGAGATTGCGGGTTTGCGCCAAGAGTTGATCGATTTTGCAGCGTTGATTGAATTGGAATTGGATTTTGGGGAAGAGGATGTGGAGTTTGCGGATCGAGGGAAGTTGGAAAATTTGGTGGAGCGTATACAGGGAGTCATCCGAAAATTGATTGATTCTTTTCATTTGGGGAATGTGATCAAGAATGGGGTAGCGACGGTCATTGCGGGACGTCCGAATGCAGGAAAATCGACCTTACTCAATGCCTTATTGAATGAGGAGAGAGCCATCGTCAGTGATATCGCGGGAACAACGCGGGACACGATAGAAGAAAGTCTAAACATAAATGGTATTCAGTTTCGACTGATCGATACGGCGGGTATACGCAAGGCACAGGATCAGATTGAAAAGATTGGTGTGGACAAAACCATGGAAAAGATTTCGGAATCGACGGTGGTGGTCTATGTTTTTGATGTAATTGAAAGTAAGCCCGAAGACTTATGGGAAGATGTAGATCGATTTCTTGAAGGCAGCAAGGTATTGACGCAAGGCAGTAAAAAATTGTTTGTGGCCAATAAAATGGATTTGAATCCGTATACCAAACCCGAGTTGTACTATAAGGATGGATTGATTTCAGCAGAAAACCTGATTACGGCTTCGGCCATCAATAAAATGAATATTGAAAGTCTCAAAGAGCTCTTGTACAAAACGGTGATTGACAATCCACAGTTGATGGATCAGACCATTGTGAGTAATTCACGGCATTACGATGCTTTGCATAAGGCATGGGAAGCCTTGGATGCGGTTTTGAATGGCTTGCGGAGTGGGATTACGGGTGATTTTGTGGCTATGGATATTCGTCAGAGTTTGCATCATTTGGGGGAGATTACAGGGGAGATTCATACGGATGATTTGTTGGAGAGTATATTTACTCGGTTTTGTATTGGAAAGTGAGATTTAATTAAGAATGAAAAAGTAATAATTAAGAATGAAAAAGTAATAATTAATAATGAATAATGAATAATTAATAATTAATAATTAAGGATTAAGAAATAAGAATTGAGAATTAAGAATTGGGAATTGAGAATTGAGAATTAAGAATTAATAATTAATAATATGAAGGAGAATGTGGTAAAGGACAAAAGTTTTTTATTTGCTATTCGGATAGTAAATTGTTTTAGGCATTTACAGGAGAAAAAAGAGTATGTTTTATCGAAACAATTATTGCGATCAGGAACTGCAATTGGTGCATTGATTAGAGAAGCAGAAATGGCAGAAAGTAAAACAATGGATGATCATGTCCGTACTCGTTTACCGCAGGGGCAACACAAGCGAGTACGGAGGTAGCCTAAAAGTGCGTACGCTAGCAGTAACAAGAAGTAATGATAAAGATCTACGGCAAAATAGAGTCATTAAAGAAAATCCGAACAGCATTAATAGATCACGGATTAACTGAGTTCAATTCTATCGGAGAGATCAATACATTTCAACAGAACTATGATGCCGAGGTAAGAAGAATAAGAGAAGAAGCAGAGCTGGAAGTGGCTCGTGATGAAGAGCTATTGGATATAGAAAATATTAAGTTAGAAAAGGAACTAGACCAGCTAAGAGAACAGGTTATAGCTGGTATAGACAAAGAAATAGAAGAACTGCAACAACGCATTATTGCTAGAGAGCATAAGGAAAGCAAGAATATATTCCAAAGAATAGTGAATAAGTCTATTTTAACTGTATTGAGATTTCGTAAACAGAGGATAGAAAAATCTAGTCAGAATAGGGTCAAAAAGGCAACTGCCGATCTAGTGCACAAAATCGAACAGATAGAAATACTTTTAAAACCGTATGCTTCAAATAAGGCGGCTATAATAGAACGACGAATTGCTCCTAAACTTTCGATAATTGAATATACCAAAGGAGTGCTAGAAGAGATTAATCCATTAATAGCTGGAGCAATTGGAGAGCATAAGGTTGAGAAGGAACTAGAAGGTCTATCTATCAACGGAGTTTTAATTAATGACTTTTCAGTGAATTTTGATCCGCCAATTTACAATAGAAAGGAAAAGGACAGAATCTATAGTGTACAAATTGATCATCTTCTTATTACAGGAGCAGGGATCTTTGTATTAGAAACCAAGAACTGGAGTAAAAAGTCCATTGAGAGATTGGATTTAAGGTCTCCTGTAGCACAGGTAAAACGATCCAGCTATGCCTTGTTTGTGTTAGTCAACAGTACTAATGATCGATTATTGGGTTTGATGGACCACCACTGGGGGAAAAAACAAATTCCGATTAGAAGTTTAATTGTAATGATTGGTCAAAAACCTAAGGAGAATTTCAAATATGTAAAGATAAAAACCCTTAGTGAACTAAATGGATATATTGAACACTTCGAGCCTATTTTTAAAGATGAAGAAATATATAATATAGCTCACTATTTACGAAGCCAACAGCGAGATGATACTAATGTAAGTAAGAAAAAAGGAACACGTATATCGAATAGTAGTTCATTCTTTGTTAAAGATAGGAAGAAGAGTATCAATGATCATTATAAAGATAGGTGGTCATAGATAATAAAGATGAGCTTACAAGCTGCTTCTGGTTATTAAGTTTACAGTAGAATTTATATTAGAACAGGAATCTTAGTATAAAAATACTGTTCATCTTTACAGTAGAACTCAATCGTGAAGTGTAAAAATACTGATTATCCTTACAGTTGGGTTTCTAATGAAGTTCAGGCTTTAATGTAAAAATACTGTTCATCTTTATAGTAGTAATAAAAAAATGAAACTGAATTCGCCCATTAAAATGCAATAGATATACCAAGTGCAAAAATTGGACAAAATGACCCTGTTTATTCAATTTAAGTAATTGATAATCAATAAGTTTTAGAATGATAGTGTTTTGAGGGCAAGTAAAATAAGCATTAAGTTTACAGTTGGATTGGTAGGGGGATTTGAGTCTTTTAAGTAAATAATTTCAATTAGAATTATAAATCCAAGCTAATATTTTAGTGAAAAGATTAGAAGAACTTGATTTAGAGATATTATTAAAAAAATCTGAAATGCAGTTTTTCTTATTGAATCTGAAGCAGTAAACTCTAAAAGAAGATTTGATTTTAATGCTTTAAAATAATATCAAAAATTAAGCTTTTGTACTTTCCAATAAATTAATAGTGGTAATTTCTCTTGTTTTTATTAGATTTGTCATTATTTGTCAAGTTAAGTAAAGACTAATGAATAAGTTTGGAAATCTTATTAGGGCCAAAAGGGAGGCAAGAGAAATGCTTTTACGGCACCTTTCAGCTGAGTTAGATATTGACACTGCTCAAATGAGTAAAATAGAACGAGGTGAGCGAACTGCGAAACGTGAACACGTTCACCATCTTATTAAAATTTTCAAACTTAACAAAACAGAAGCAATCGCCCTTTGGTTGGCAGATCAGGTTTATGCTGTGGTGGCAGATGAAAATGAAGCTTTACAGGCACTTATTGTGGCAGAGAAAGAAGTAAAATATCAAAAGAAATTGACTAACTAATGGCTTATAAAATTTGCCAAAATATTGATGAATGTAGCGACCAGCTAAAGGTGTTAATTGATGCTTTTGGCCAGGGATATATTGATTATAAGAAAGGTGCTTATAGTGAGGCACAAGTTAGAATTGATTTTTTAAATCCCTTACTCAAATGTTTTGGTTGGGATGTAGATAATGAAGCTCGAAAAACACAACTATTTAGAGAAGTTATACAGGAAGAATCTATTGATGTTGAGGAAGAGGATAAAATAACCAAAAAGAATCCTGATTACACCTTAAAACAGTTTGGGCAGCGTTCACTTTTTGTTGAGGCCAAAAAAGTATTTATAGATATTACAACTGAAAAAGCACCTGCTTTTCAAACTCGAAGATATGGTTGGAGTGCTAATTTGCCTTTTTCTGTGCTTACTAATTTTGAAGACTTAGTTTTTTATGATTGTACTGTCAAACCAGAGTTAGAAGACCTAGCTTCTCATAATAGATACAAAACATTTCACTACACTGAATTTCTTAAAAACTTAGAGGAGATATACTCGCTGCTATCCTTTGAAGCAGTCAAATCAGGTAGTTTAACCGCAATTGATACAGGGGATCTTAAAGGTGAGGAAACTTTTGATGAACATTTCTTAAATCAAATTGAAAATTGGAGACAAGTACTTGCTGAAAACGTTGTAGAAAACAATGCGGGTTTAACTCAAGATGATATTAACTTCCTTATCCAAAGAATGATTAATAAAATCATATTCTTGAGGATTTGTGAGGATAGAGAAATTGAGAAGTATGAAACACTTAAAAACATTACTACTTATGACGACCTAAAGGATCTTTTCATAGCTTCGGATAACAAGTATAATTCTGGTTTATTTTCTTTCATTGAAGATGAATTGGCACAACAAATAACGATTGACGACCAAATACTACTTGATATTTTTTCCGAGCTTTACTACCCTATAAGCCCTTATGATTTTTCTGTTATCGACTCAGACGTTTTAAGTCAAATATATGAGCAGTATTTAGGAAATAAAATTGAGTTAGCAGATGATTATTCAGTTTCAATAGTTCAGGAACCAGAGGTTGTAGCCTCCAATGGTGTAGTACCTACGCCTAAAAGAATTGTAAAGCAGATAGTCAGCGAAACATTAGACAATCTATATTTAGGTACTGACTTTGATGATACTTTAGATTTTCGAATAGCGGATATATGCTGTGGCTCAGGTACATTTTTGCTATCTGTATTTGATTACATTCTACATTATCGTGAAGTATATTATTTAGAGCAAGAAGAATTAGAAGATGATTGTTTAACAGAATTATCAGAAGTTCAATTCAGTTTATCTCTATCTGAGAAACATTCTATTCTTATAGATAATATTTTCGGAGTTGACATTAACCCTTATGCAGTTGAAGTAGCTCATTTTAGTTTGCTTCTCCGTTTGATTGAAAACGAAAATGCTGTTTCTATTCAAAGCTTTTTAGATAGTACAGGAGAGAAAGTATTGCCAAACCTGCACGATAATATTAAGTGTGGAAACTCACTTCTTGATGATAGTTACTTTGAATTTGATGAAGAAGCTGAAGACAATGACGAACTGCTTTTTAAAATCAACCCATTCAACTGGGCAGATGAATTTCCTTTTCTCGGAGAGGATCAAGGTTTCAATGCGATAGTAGGAAATCCACCGTATGTTAGGATTCAAAACTTTGTGAAGTATTCACCCGAAGAAATTGAATATTATAGAAGTAAGCTTTCGCCATATACATACTCTAAAAAAGATTTATTTGACAAATATTACCTATTTATTGAAAGAGCAATTAACCTTCTTTCTGAAGGTGGTAGAGTTGGCTACATAGTTCCTCATAAATTTTTCATAGTTAAGGGAGGCAAGAAATTAAGAGGTTTTATTACCGATACTTCCTCTTTAGATAGAATTATACATTTTGGTGTCACACAGCTTTTTCCTAATAGAAGTACATATACCGCTATTGTCGTATTAGTCAGAGGAGCCAAAGAAAAGCTTGAATTTAGTAGAATAGATAATCTTTCTCCAATAGATGTTTTTGAAACCACACCGATTATTGTTTATGATAATAGTGGTTTTGGTTCAGCACCTTGGGTATTTGTTTCTGAAACGGCAGCAAAGTTATTCCAAAGAATTATATCAACTGGTACTGTTGCTTTAAAGTCTGTAGCTGAGATTCCAGTTGGCTTGCAAACAAGTGCAGACCCAATTTACATTTTCACGCCAACTAAAGATGATGCTACTCACTTCTACTTTTCGAAAGACGATACAGAATACAAAGTTGAAAAAGGAATATGCAAACCCTCATTATATGATGTAAGTTTTGACAGTTTCGATACCGTTTCAGCTAATGGTCAAATGATTTTCCCTTACACTATTGCAGGAGATACAGCAACGGTGATTTCAGAAGCCGATTTTAAAAATGATTATCCAGATTGTTGGGCATACTTAAATTTATTTAAAGATAAATTAGAGAAAAGAAGTATAAACGGAAAAGATCCAAAATGGTATCAATACGGCAGAAATCAAAGTCTATCTAAATTCCACAACACTGATAAGATAGTGTTTCCTGTTCTTAGTCAAGCACCAAGCTATATTATTGATGAATCAAACTTTCAATTTACTGGTGGTGGTAATGGCCCATATTATTCAATCACCTCGGATTCTAACTATTCAATTTATTACATAGCTGGTTTGCTCTCTCACCCAGTTTTAGAAGCTATGGTAAAATCCAGAGCAAGTGAATTTAGAGGAGAGTACTATTCACACGGTAAACAGTTTATTGAGAATCTACCAATAAGAGAAATTGACTTTACAGATAAAGATCAGAAGAAAGCACATAATGCAATAGTTAGAAACGTAAAGTCTATCATAAAAGCTAAAGAGAGCTTAAATGGCATTAAAGTATATGCTAAACAGAGAATAATTCAGCGTAAAATAAACAGATTATACAACAACCTATTCAATCAGATTGATGCCTTATACGGCTTCACTCAAGATGATATAGATTGCATAACAGGCGACAATTTATTAGTTGCACCAATAGAATCTTAAATGGCAGGGAAAGAACAAAATATTGATTTTGATAAGCTGAGAGGCGGTTATTATACACCTTCCCCTATTGCTGAGTTTATTTGTTCTTGGGCAATCCAGAATGAAGACGATTTAGTGTTAGAGCCAAGTTGTGGTGATGGGAATTTTATACAAGCAGCCATTGAAAGATTCGGTGAACTTGGTGTAAATGGTGATGATTTATATGGAAAAATAAGAGGTGTTGAACTGATACCAGAAGAAGCAGTAAAAGCTGCAAACCGGGCAGCTAACTTTGGTTTAAATAATGACACTATAGTTAATGATGATTTCTTTAGTTTTATCTCTAACCAAGATAATACAACCTTTAATTCCATAATTGGCAACCCACCTTTTATTAGGTATCAGAATTTTCCTAAAGAGCATAGAGATATTGCTATCCAAATGATGGAAGATATAGGCTTAAAACCAAATAAGCTAACTAACATTTGGGTTCCATTTTTAGTAATATGTTCTTCTTTGCTAAATAATAATGGTAGGTTGGGAATGGTTATTCCTGCGGAATTATTTCAAGTCAAGTACGCAGAACAAACAAGAGTCTTTCTTTCAAATTTCTTTGAAAGAATCACCATAGTCACATTTAAGAAGTTAGTTTTTGACGGCATTCAACAAGAGGTCGTCTTATTACTTTGTGAAAAATCAGTTCCAAATGCTCAAGGCATTAGAGTGCTTCAATTAGATGATTTAGAAGAGCTAAATAATGTTGATTTTGGTGCTGTTGCTGAAACTGAGGTTGTAGAATTACAACACGATACTGAAAAGTGGACTAAGTATTTCCTGAATCCAAGGGAAATAGATTTGCTCAGGGAGATTAAAGATAGTAATCGCATTCCTTTGGCTAATGATATTTTGGATGCTGATGTAGGAATAGTAACAGGTCGTAATGAGTTCTTTATGCTAAAACAATCACAAGTTGCAGAACATAAATTACAAGACGTTACAACAAAAGTAGTGAGTAAGTCAAATCAATTATCAGGTATCATTTTTAATGATGATGACTTTGAATTTAATGCTCAAAAAGACCTGCCAAATCAACTCTTCTTGCCAGAAAACGTTGAATTTAAAGACTTAGATCAGCAAAGTAAAAAATACATTAAATACGGTGAGGAAAAGGAGTTCCATACTGGTTACAAATGTAGAATTAGAAAGAGGTGGTATATCACACCTTCTTTATGGATTCCTCAAGGTTTTGCATTAAGACAGGTAAATAGATACCCTAAGTTAGTTTTAAATCACGTTGAGGCTTCTTCAACAGACACCATTCATAGAGTTCGGTTCTTATCAGATGAATTTAGTCCTGAAAGCATTGTTGTTTGTTTTTTAAACTCATTAACATTTGCTTTTTCAGAAGTAACTGGCAGAAGTTATGGTGGTGGTGTTATGACCTTTGAGCCTACGGAAATTGAAGAGTTACTTATTCCTGTTGTAGAAAACCACGGAATTGACGTGAATCTTATTGATGAGTTAATACGTGAAGACCGAATAGAAGAGGTCTTAGATATTGTTGACAAGGCAGTCTTAATTGACAATTATGGATTTACTTTGGAAGAAACATTAGAACTAAGAAATATCTGGTTGAAAATGTCTAATAGAAGAATTAATAGAGGTAAATCCGCCAAATCAAAACCAAAGTAAAAAGCAGAGGTGGTAATATGATACTAAACGAGCTATATAAATCAAAAATCATAGCTATTTGGGATAAACAAATAACAGATAATAAGAAGGTACATGACACTAAATGTCGTTATATGAACAAAATGGACAAATATCATGGAGAGACATCAATAATTTTGCAAGAGTTTATCAAGACCTACCTAAAAGTCATAATTGACCTGGGCAAATTCAAACCCAATGTATATAGCTTTAACAAGCAAAAAAATCTTTTGAGGTATACCTATATCAAGGGACAAAAACTAGACTTTGAACAATATCATTTGTGTTTTTTGACAACATAAAAAATTTAATAAAATGAATAAAATAATATTTGTGTTTAGCATTTCATTAATGCTTTTTAGTTCGTGCAGAGAGGGAAGAACAGACAATACTCATCAGTTTAATAACAAATTAGACCGAATAACAGGTTCTAATACATTAAGAGTAGGATATTTGGAGTGGGCACCTTGTGTTGTAAAAGATAAAAGAACGAATGAAATGAGTGGGATATTCATTGATATGGTGAACCAGATTTCAATGAGCTTGAATGATAGTATGAAGATAGAGTGGGTAGAAACCAGCCTTGCAAATTTCCGTACAGATCTTAAAACTGACAAATTCGACTTTTGTGTTGGACCAACTTTTATAAATATCCCAAGATCTTCCGCCGTTGATTTTAGTAAACCCATTTGTTATGTAGGTAATTCAGGGGTTGTATTAAAAGGAAATTCTTCAAAGTATAATAGTCTTGAAAAGTTAAATTCAGAAAATGTTAGAATTGCTGTGCTTCAAGGTCAGGCAATGGAAGCTTTTTGTAATACCTATATTCCAAAAGCAAAAATTGTATCTATTCAAGGAAAAGATTTAACATCACCTTTGCAGGCTGTTATATCAAATAGGGCTGATATTGGATTTATGAACGTGGTTACTACTTCAGGTTTCGCATTAGAACATCCAGAGATTGAGGTTGTAGAGATAAACGAAAATAAGTTAGAAGTCCTACCTCTTTCTTGGACAACCTTACATAGCGATATTAGTTTAATGAATTTTTTAAACTCCTCAATTTCATATCTCTCAATAACAGGAAAAATTCAGGAATTTCAAAGTAAATATGATATTAAACTATTATACGACAATATAGAATTAATTAAAGGGTAATAGGATGACTTACGATTGGGACTTTACATGGGTATTTAATAACCTTGACACATTGATTATTGGATTATTTGTGTCTCTGAAACTAACTATCCTATCTACATTTATAGGTACGGTATTAGCATTTTTACTATTATCTCTACGTACTTCCAAATATAGATTAGTAGTCTCTCTATCAATAATAATTATTGGACTGTTTAGAAGTCTCCCTCTATTAGTCTTACTTGTTTGGCTTTTCTATTGTTTACCAATTTTCATAGGTGTACAGATTTCCGCATT
>JARGNR010000121.1 GCA_029212405.1 Saprospiraceae bacterium | reverse complement strand
GGGGATATTCGGTATTACTGAATATCCCTAATTCAATTCAATCCCACTCCATCCATCAAAAAATCCAATACCAAATCCTTTTTAATCTTATAACATCCAGTCACTTCCAAAGCTTCCAAAAACAACACATCTGTTTTGGGATATACTTTTTCCAATACAAATTCACCAGCAGAAATATTAAGGTGCTGCTGGTCACCAACATAGCCATCCAATTGTCCACTATCTACATACCAATAATAATCATCAATGATTTCATTGGTCAAGTGGATCTGACTACCAAGAGAATACGTAACATATTCCATAGATAGGGCAAGCGGCATCAAACTCTCCATATTTCTATATTTGAATAAAGGCATGCTTTTCAACTTATTGATCTTTGTTTCGAGGGTATGCAAGTGAAAGTCTTTCTTGGAGAAAAGTGCAGTCAGCTCGGTCTTTTTACTACTGCTTAGTAATTGGATCCGACTTTGAAATTGTTCGACATCTGATTTGTTCAATGCCTTTGCAGCTTCTTCGACGATATATGGATGATGATGGTAAATAGACGCCATATTGAGTGCATCATTATCACCTGGAAAGAGGTGATTGATCAATCGAAGAGCTTCAGCTTTTGATACAATGCCTGTCTTAATGTAATTTCGGATTATTATGTCTTCCAATCGATTCCTCAATCGGTCAGTGGATCGAAAATGTTGTTGAGGAATTTGCTTTTCCAATAAGGATAATTTTTTTCGCAAGGAAATATCTTCAAATAATGGCATGACCAAGTCTTTCAGATGATTATCTACATAATTATCCAGAAGTTCTAGTGCTAGAATACTACCTTCTAGGTTGTTTTCATTCTTCAGATTTTTTTCGATCAAATTTGCTTTATCCGCTCCATAAAGCATACCTAATAGATATAAAATGGATTTTTTTAACCCTTCTTGATGTAAGCTTAAATAGCCAATCAATTTTTCCATTTCCGGGAAGTCCTTCAATTCATATAAGCAGTTATAGATCCAGGTAATATGTGCGGTATATTCCTGTATTTTATTCTCTACTGTGGCTTTTTGTACTGGACTTGCTTTATGATCTATTTCATGCAATGCCTCAATTGCTTTTGTTTGAATCTCAGGGGTCGGATAACTGATCAATTGAAAAAGGCCGTGATGTGTTTTATCTGTATTGATGTCAGCAAATAATTCGATAATTTTGAGTCGGACTCGTTGATCATTGGTTTTAAAAAATTGAGCATTTAGGTCTTCATATATAGCATTGCCAAAATCAGGAATGACCTTACGGGCTATTGTTGCATGACCAGGATGGGTCAATAATTCTACCAAATATGGTTTTAGGGATGGATGTTGTTGTCGTGCAGCCTGAATTAGTATTCTATTGCGTTTAATCAATGATTTTTCATTGTCCAATACCGTTAAAATATTTGCAGCTGGATCAAATTCTTCGGAAGTTTTATTCGGAGAAGTTAATACATTCATCTCCGGATAATGTAATGCATGTAATAAATCTGTTTTTCTAAATCCATTGACGAGTCGTTTATTTCCATTGGTCTGGTCGTTTGAGGATGTACCACTTGAATCTCCAGTATCCAATTGCATGAAATCGGTGAGTCTATTCCTATATAGATTGTAAATTAAAAACATGATGACGGACCATGCGATAAGAACCGGTATAAATAAGGTAGAAAAACTATTGATATGAATGACTTCTTGATGGTTATTTCCCACTTCTACAGGAAAGAGCAACCCATGAAGTAAAAGTATCCCACCGGCTGCAAATGTTCCGATAAGCTGCGCACTTCCTTCTATTTTTGATTGCAACTGGACCCGGTCAGATTTGGGTATGGTTTGATATAAAGCTCTGGAAGCGGGTCGATCGATTGCCTTCCGAATAACGCGGTCCAAAAATTTGCTCATGGCAAGAAAGAAGAAAAGAATGTAAAACAAGCTTTCGTCATAAGCCCCTTGACTTTCCATTCCAAAATTGATAACTCCGATAATAATGGCCGTAGCGGCAAATATGGATATGGGTAGCAATACCAATGAAAACTTCAAACCCTGCGCCACGATAATTCTTCCTGACAGCAAAGACAATAGGAATTCAGCACTTTTAGTAATCATAAAGAAACTAGCAATTAAACCCACAATTTGAGTACTGTCGTCTGGAGAGATCAAAGACACTCCTCCTAAAAATCCAAAATCGACAAAATAGATCGCTATATAAGAAAGTATTACGGAGGAAAATATGAGGACATAATACCTATTTCCAAATAGTTTTGTCTTTGGAGTTTCTTTAAAGGCTTTTGGTTTTTTTGGAGTGTGGAATTGCTCAGAAAACTTTTTAAAGATAAGCAACAACATGATTAGGGCCCCGACAGCACCGAAGGTGGCGAAGAAAAGCAAATCGTAATCATACGGTAATATTTTGGCCAAAATTGGAATCATAAAGTATCCAATAATCGATGCAAACGTTTCTCCTGATACACTCAAGCCAAAGAGCCGTTTGCTTTGTCTGATGTCAAACAGATTAAAAGCCAGACCACTCGTACATATTGCAGTAAGAGTTAGTAATGGCGCGGCCAATACAAATAGAGCAGCGGCATTTGCTTTTTGAATGAAACATTCCTCGCAGATCGTACCCGTAAATCGACCTGAGATCATCACAATAATTACGACAATAAAGACAATTGGGAATACTCTTTGAATATTGAGTTTGGATTGTAATGTTGTGAATCCTCGCATCATAATCAACCCTAAAAAACCTGAAGCGATATAAGCTTGAGGTAGTTTTGCCACTCCAAAAGCTTCAATGAATAAGGAATTGGCCAGTGCAAAATAAAAAGAGACAAATAAACCCACAAAAAAGGCAAAAGTGAATAGATATACCACTCGTCCAGACTCCTCTGGCTTTAAATTCAAAACTTTATGTTGGAGCCATTTATTCATAGCTTTTTTCGATTAATTCTGTGGAAGGTACAGCCAAAAATGCATTTTCGCCTCCTGTTACTTTATGAGAAGCAAATGCTATTATTTTATATGAGTCATTTTCAAAACATTGTGTCAATTTTTCATGATCTGTACACGCTATTAATTTAAATGAGTCCTTTTGTTTGGAGTCACTGATAAAGGCAGACAGCGTGTGATCACTAATGCAATTATTATAGATGCCTGCAGGACTCAAATACTGAAGTATGGTTATCCTCGGTCTGCCCGGGAGGTATAGATCAGGGTGAAATCCTGTGCAATAAAAACCATTGTAATTCAATGAGTTTTTAATACTCGCAAAATTGGAAGGAATAGTCCAGGACTCCATGATGTTTTGCCCATCTTGCATGGCCTTCAAGGAAGTATATTCTTTGGCTAAGACTTGTAGTCTTTTTCCTTTTCCTTGTGCAGAAACCAAACTGAATACGGCAAATGACGTTCGTTCAGTATTGCCATACCCCACAGAAGCTTGAAAACAATCCAATTTCCCCTTCGAATCCTCCAATAAAACTACATGGCCATACATGATACATCTATATACATCGGATTCTTTAATCTGATCTATTACAAATGGCACACACCTTGCTCGAATAAGACTCATAATTGAGGGTAAATCTTTAGCGGTGGCTGGTCTTCTTGTATACCCTAAGGATTCAATTTTTTCTTTGTTGATTCGTAATTTTTCTTCAATAAAATGCTGCCATTCTTTTCCATATGGAATTTTTTCCAAAGCGGAATCATAGGTGCAAAGACCTATAGGTTTTTGTTTGAATGTGTGGTGTTTTGGGGTCATTATTTGGGTGAATTATAGCTTACATTTCATATATTATTCGTGCAAAAAAGTTTCTGTTTTCTTGAGGAGTTATGGCAGAGAATACGCGATCATTTGCTGTTCGTACACCTGGATGAAAGTATTCTGCATCTAAAATATTATTCACGACAAACTGAATCATAAAACCATTGTACCGCTTCAGTGGTCTCATAGTAATTGCGGTGTGCATTATAAGATAGTCATCTATATTGTTGAGTGGGTTTGCTGAAACGGTGGTCTTTGAACCAGTAGGTTTATTCCCGACATAATTCATTCGAACATTTAGGTTCAAGCGCTTTTGAAAAAATCCTGCATTTGCACCTAAATTAAATTGATGAGTGGGAATATCTCCGATTCGAATATCTCCGGAAGCTTCCGTACGATAGGGGCGGGTATACGAATAGTTGCCAAAAACTGTATATTTATTGAATTTGTAACGTGCCGTTATTTGGACACCATCGATAACGAATGAGGCAACATTATTGTACTGATCCGTATTCATCATGGTTGTCGAATCAAGAACTTCTTGCAACTCTGGTATATTCTTATATTGAGAATGATAATACGAGGCGCCTAAGGATAATTTTGAATTGGCATCCCAGTTCGAACTCAATTCAAAATTACGTAGTTTTTCAGGTTCAAGATCTGGATTATTTAAAGTCCTACGATCCGCTAATGAATATTTTTGGAAGAATGTAGCATCTTTAAATGCTTCTGCATAAATAGCTTTGAATACAAAATCACCCTTATGATAGCCAGCGGCAAGTCTTGGGTTAAAAGTAGTGCCATAGCCCGCATCTCTTACCTTATTATAATCCATTCTCAATCCTGTAGTAAAGTTGAAATCTTTGTATTCAAAGGTTCCTTGAACGTAGGCAGCAATATCAAGTACTGAAAATTTATTTCCCCCTGGAATGGAAAATGATTGGCCAACTAAATGCGGATCCGGAACATTCGACTTTATGTAATCCCCTTGTACCGTACTGTTTCGAAATTCAAGCCCAGAAACTAAATTCAAACCATCGAGACCATGGTAGTTGACTACAAACTCATTTCTGAACTGATTGCCTTCCTGGTAAAAATAGGTAGTCCTCCAATCTGGAGATTTATCTCCTTTTATAAGGTCGAATAAATCTAGTCCGCCGTCCGCAAATGCATCAAATGAGGTCTGGCGAGAATTCGGAGGATTACTATGCGTTTTGTATCGACTAAAATTGGAGATGGTAAGAGAATTATTGATCGTCTTATCGTATCTCATATATAAGAAACTTTGTCGTACAGACCAGATGTTTCCGTTTAAAGATCCTGCAAATTCTTTATCTGTAAAAATCGGGGCTGATCCTTCAGTTCGTTTCCAATGCTGGAATCCAATTTTAAAATTATCAAACCCTACTTTACCACTTATAGAATAGTCATCTGTTGGATTTGAAAATCCAAGTGGTGAACCATTCACATCACTTTCATAGATGTCCTGGTCCTTATTTCTTGCTTGTTGGATTGCATTTTGAGTTGGAAAAATACTATCTCCTTGGATAGTGTGGTATAAATTCGTAGGGTCATTGAGAATAATATTGCCTGCTATTTCTGAATCGATGGCATACGATAAATTCTCTCGGTATAATGCATCGTTGAAATAGTCCGGATCCCAGGTGTAATCCCAGTTGCTATATGAAGATAAATCCATTTCATCCGATTTGAATACCCTCGCAGTTAGCGAAAACCAGACTTTTTTTGATCTCATTCCAGCTGTAACATCTACCAGTCGACTATTGTAACTGCCTATTGCAGCATTAGCATTGAGATAATAATTGTTGCCTTTTTCTGTCGTTTCTGTAAAATAATCCAATTCATCTTTTGTTACAATATTGATTACGCCAGCATAAGCATTGGATCCATACATGGTGGATGCAGGGCCATAAATGACTTCTACCCGTTCAATATTTGACAGGGCATATTGCCTCGAAATTTGAGCCGTGCCTACAAAAAGTGAATTATCTTCGATGCCATCCACTAAGATTAAAGTTCTATCTGTTGATGTGCCAGATCTATATCCTCTTTGATATATATTGGAATAGGTGATCCCCTTGGTATTCGAAATTGAAAATCCTGGGAGGTCATGAAATATATCTTCAATATTGGTATATCCACGTTCTAAAATTTCCTGAGCAGTAACAATAGAAATGGTGGCAGGAACCTCTTTGATATCCTGTGCGGATTTGGAGACAGAACTGATTAAATCTGCCTTAAGGGAATATCTAATTTGATTGACCAATTCTACATAAAGAGGAGGGTCCAAGGGACTAGTTTGATAAATACTCCTCAATTGAAATATTGCTTTAATTTTTTCGCCAGCATTAGGGAGGTCATCCGTAGCAATAAGGTATAGTGCCTCCAAACGTTTGGCTTGTATCAATACTGTATTTTCACAAGTTGACATAGCTTGAATGGTCGCATTCATTTTTTGGAATTGACCCAAATCAAAACTTTTTCTTGCTTTCTTAAGGAGGTCAGTACAGTCCTGCCCATAACCGTTTTGAGAAAAGAGTAATAGTACAACTAGAGCACAACAGAAAAATAGTTTTCTGTTATGTAATTTCGCTGGCAATTGGTACCTTTTATTCTCCTCCATATTCTAATTTTTTGCCAATTTATTTCTGATATAATCCATCGTAATGGGCAAGATTCGAACTACCCCAGATTCTCCTGTTAATACTACCTTTTCACTATCAGGACTGAATGCAATGGAATGAATCCAATTATTGTCAAATTTCAGTATAAGATGATTCCCCTCAGGACCCAAGTCCCAAATTCTTGCTGTATTATCTAAGCTACAAGAACCCAACTTATTGATTTTGACATTATACTCTATGTCAGTAATACTGGATCGCTGACCCAAAAGTTCATGTGGTACCGTAGACCATGAATTGCTATTTACTTCCTTGGATTCGTTCCAGTACATTAATTTGCCATTTTCAAATCCAGCAGCAACCAACAGTGAATCTTTACCGTTTTGACCGTCTAAATGAAAGATCTCAAGAGCAGTTACTTGTTCATCTAATGGAATAGCCGCAATGGTGCTTATCAATGTTCCTTCATTGGTATAATACTCAATCTCCAATTGTGTAGGGCTTGCTTTGGCAATCCAAATGTATCCATCATCAACATGAGCATCTACTTTAAGGTAATTTCCAAATGATAGATCCTTGGCCTCAAAGTTCTCTCCTGTAAGTAGAGATATCTTTTCTTTGGATGAAGTGACAATCAAATTGGTGCCCGCACCTTGTGATAAATTAAGTACAGAATGTATAGCACTGCTATCCGTTTGTGTCAATTCTGTAAAGATATTGTCTTCAAATTGCCATGCATACAATTTGCCCTCAATGGTTCCAATCATTACATCTTTATCAGAAATGAAGTCAAATGATGTAATCACCTCACTAAGGGGTGATTTTATTTTCCTGGAAATTCTTTGGCTTAAACCGTTCTTTAAATCCCATATTCTGACCATATTATCTCTACCTGTAGTAGAAACGATCTGGTTGTTCCATTTCGCATTTTTGATTCCATAACTACCGGGAACTTTGAAATCAATTGCATCTTCAGGATTCTCTATCGTAGTTGCCCAAGTTTTTAACAATGCATCATATATGCCTTGGTTGGGAAGAGGTCCATTTGCTTCTTTATTGAGATCGTAGGCCTTCAATGCTAGTATTTTTGCACTGTCTAACATGTCAATGTTTAAGTATACCAACGCCTTTGCAGCTTCACTATTTGCAATTAATCGATTGTTTCGATCCTGAAGCTCTTGCTGACTTTTGGTCAAGGCAGTATTTTTATTGGTCAACAATAATTTACTCGCTTCCAACGAATCATTTTTTTGTGTGATCTCAATCGCTTTCTGTTCTAATGCCGTATTTTGCTGTGAAATTTCTTCCTGTTTTTTTTCGAGTTCTGTATTTTTTGCCTTGATTTCTATCTCATTTGCAATCAAATCTTCATTGGCCTTTTGAATCATTGCCTGTTGGCGGATTAATTTCTCATTTTTATTCTTAAGACTATCTTGCTGACTCTCTAATTCGCTATTGGTGATATCCAAAATCCTTTCTCTTTCTGCAAGGAGCACATTGCTTTGTTTTAGTTCCTCTTGCTGGTCTTTCAATTTTTCATTGGTATCATGTAAAGATCGTCTTGCCCAAAACTGTTGGACGGCAATGATGATTCCAGCTGCAAGTGCAAGCAACACAATTGAATTGATCAGCCATCTTCTCAACTTTCTATCCCGCTCTTTACGTTTGGCTTCCCGTTCTTCTTCATTTTTACTCAGTTCTAGGAAATGTCGAGCTCTCTCAAACGATGGATCGTAGCGTTCTGCCCATTTTGCAGTAGGATTAAACGTTTGCCACCATCGCTCAGCAAGTGCTAATTCAGGACCGTTATATAGAGAGCGTTCGTTTTTTTCGTACAATTGGGCAGCAATGGCAATTTTTAAATATTCATCGGCATTACGTTTTTCATCATCCAACCAATCTAATAGTCGATCCCAAATCCGCATAAGACTTTCATGAGAAATATCAATGATGGTATCCGATTTTAATTCTGGTGGACACATTAAAAATGATCGTCCTGGCTTTCGAAATACTTCAATGACTTTTTTTACTTCCGCTTCATCTACCTTGGCAATAGCGGCTAATTCTCTCAATTGAGTGGGTCGTCGAATTCCTCTTACATCTTCTTGTTTGTCTGTCAAAGAACTAAACATGGCTTTGCAGATTCTCTTTTGCTCTTCATTCAGCTCTTCATATGCTTCATTGGCATGATCAGAAAGTGCCTTTTTCATGGTCCCGATGGCTCGATAATGTTCAAAGCCAATAGAACCTTTTCCATTTGTTTTTTGCTCCCAAAAGTCCCAGGTTCTCATTAAAGCATGCTGCAAAATGGGCAACTGGTCTGTATTGTCGCCAATGTCATTCAAAAGATGAGTAAGAAGAGGTTTGTCAATGCTGGCACCTCCTACTGCAATAGGTCCGGTAATCGCCAATTTTAACTCTTCTCTGGTCATTCTTGGTACGAGATACTGTCCCTCATTGATCACTTCTGTCAATCCCCTGAAATTGGTAAAATCACCCAAAAAGTCAGATCGCATGGTAATCACGATGTACACAGGAATATCCGCATGTTGAGAAGCTTCTCTCAATAAATTGACAAAGGATAATGCATCCCGCTGTTCAGGATCTTCTTGCTTCTCAAAGCGACTAAAACGAAATAATTCTTCAAATTGATCTACAATGATCAATAAATTATCGTCATCGCAAATTCTAAACTGTCGAGCTACTTCTATGATGCCCCTATTACTTCTACGTAACGTTTTTTCTACAATTCGCTCTGTCCCAATAAAACCATTATTCTCTTCTTCATAGATAACATCTTTAGATAATGATCGAGCCAAATTGCCAATAGGGTCATTCCCTGGCTTGAATGTAGTTGTTCTCCAACCAGAACCAGCACCCGACATAAATCCACTATACAACGATGGGATCAGTCCACTTTTGACAACGGATGACTTACCACTTCCTGATGTACCCAGAACAGCAATGAATTTTTTAGTACGCAACTTTTTAAGTAAATCGTCAATCTGAACTTCTCTTCCAAAAAACAAATGACTCTCGTCTTCTTCAAACGATCTCAACCCTGGGAATGGATTCATGGTGGTTATTTCTGTCTCAATCATGCCGATTTTTTTATTTTGTTGACAAATTGAGTGAGCTGTTCTGGATCAAATCCATTCAAACCATCGATCAATAACGTATCGTGGAATCTCAGTCGTTCTTTCTGTTTATTGGTAGGACCTGCGACATAGATCGCTTTATGTTTTAAAGGCGTTGAACGACCATATCCAGCAATTTTACGCAAGTCTTGTACCTTTGGGCGAAGCCATAAATCACTGGCACTGCCATAATAGATCAAAGTGGCATCACACGATTTTAAATAATCCAGATGAATGGATCGTATCTCATTTTCATCACCTTCATATACTGGTGTGACGACATCCAATTGGTAATTGTCGAATAAACAATCAAAGATTTCAGTGGTACGGTCAAAATCCTTTTGATCGCAAATGAGATAAACCAGTGGTGGGACATCTTTATCCTCGCCCATACCAGTTTCTATTGGATCAGGCTTAGCTTTTGCGGCAATGATTTCCTCTATTTTATCATGAATGAAGTATTTAAATTCTTCAATATTATTTTTTAATATATCAGCACCTCGCTGTCCATCTAAATTATTTTCAAGGTATTCTAGGAATTGTTTTTGTTTTAAATCTCTAGGATCTACTCCAGGCAATGTCCATATTAATCTTGAAAAGTCCTTACTGGAACTGTGGGCTGAAGCAAGTTCATTCTGAAGAACAGGTAATGATTTATCACAATCTTCTGGAATTATCCCATATTTATTCCCAAATAAATGAATACTCATATCACATTGACCCAAAAAGTCTTGAATTGAATTTTCAACTTCAGGCATTATGAGAGGCAAATGGTTTTGTGGATATACATTGTGTTTGTGATCTTGCAATTCCTTTCGGATGATTTCACGAAATTGATTTAAGTCAGAACTTGTAGAGGCTAGATAAATATTGATGCCGTCCCCATTCTCTTCTACTTCGTTCTCGTTATCGATAACAACGTTTTCTTTTTCTTCGGTTTTTGCTTTTTCAAGATTTTCAAGGGCATGTCGTATATCATAACAAAGATCATCCAGTTTGTCCAAATAATCCAAATCAAGATCACTGTACACACGTCTGTATTCTTTGTATCGATCTTCTCCTATTTTTTTGAAAAAATCATATCCTGTGAGCGATCTGAAAAGTTTTGTTTGGCGATCTTCATCAACGAAAGTTTTTACAATTTTGAATATCCTAGATTGATTATTAACAATAGTTCCTAACCCATTTTTCTTGCAAGATATTTCAAACGCCTCAATCTCCTTTTCGTATTTTTTTGAATCCAAATATTTGGGAGATACGATACTGAGCATCAATGATATTTCAGGAAATTGATTTATATTGCTTGGAGATATTCCTGAGTTAGGATCGTTTGAGTTATTCAGCCAAATGGATACTTTTCTTCCTACCAATTGTTTGAGTCTCGTCTCTAATGATTCTTGAAATCCAGAAATCCAGCCAGGTTCTCCTTTGATCAGAGGTTCGTTGTCAAATGCAGCAAAACTTATTAGGATATCAATGGGGTTTGAAGGAATGGGGGTTGACTCTGTTGTTGGTTGTTGAGGAGATGGACTTGCAATTCTAAGTGCCGCAGTAAGAATATCATCGCCTTGGTAGTCCTCCAATGCAGATTCAATCAACTGCTGAACTCCATTTTTGTGCTTTAGTGCTTCAGCAATAATATGGAACCACATGTTTTTGGGAGGACCAGAAAAAGTAAAAAGAGTAGGTGATAAACCAGAAAACTGTACGATCATAAGTGCCGCATCAGCGTTTGGAAATAGTTCAGCCAACCTTTCTATGAGGTTTCTATATTGATTCATAATATGAATTCAAATTGATATTGCAAATACAGCCGAAATGAAGTGGGAGAATTGATTTCTTAGGGTTCAAAATCCAACTTTAAATTTTTCGACCATCTCATGGTAAGAAATAATATTACGATTTTGAAGTCATATTTTCAAATGGAAGGTCAATTATTGTCTTTTTTTTACAATAGTGTGGATAAGAAATTTTTTTAATATTAATATTTTGCACAATATGTATATATTAGATATTCATTAACTTAAGTTGTTTGATGCTTTGAAGTTAATATTCACAACCTATGCTTGTACATAAAGTAGGGTAGGTGAAGGTATACTCTATTTTTCTTCTTGATTATTAATGTCTGCTAGTAAACACTCTGCATTCTTATACAATTGCATGTCGTATTCAGAAATGCTTCTTAATTGTATTTTTGCCTCGGAATAATCCTGAATTTTGACATAATAGAGTGCATTATACCAGATCGCATATTCTTTTAGTGTTGATGTACCTGTGCTTATTTCTTCAAATAATTTTAATGCATCATTATTTTAATTGGTTTCCTGCTAAGTAATGTCCAATGCAAATGTTGCTTTTGTGTCTGTTTTGTTTTCTTCTCTTCCTGCAGATTTAGTTTTTTAGGCGCATGCAAAACAAACGTAGGTAAAATCACCTACGGAGAAGGAGTGCAGAGCATGGCAAGAGGGTTTACTTTTGCAGGTGCTAATAGTGTCATTTCAAGTCTTTGGAATGTTATAGCAAATCCAAATTCAAAAATTGTTAAAAGGTTTTATGAAAATCTAAGTAAAGGACAATCTAAACACCTTGCATTGCATAATGAAAAGTTAGAATACCTGATGTCATGGAATGTTCCTATGTTTGAAAAGTACCCTATTACTGGGCAGGACTAGTGTATTATTGAGAAGATGATCATATTTTAAAACCAATGATCAATTCAGAAAATAAACTATTTGGATGGGGTGCTTTGTTGTTGCTTACACTCATCTGTTTATCAGTAATTTTCTTCATCAAAACTCGCTGAAAAGATGTGATTGGTAAATTTCGTTGGTCTCATATTGGGAATGGGGATATTTCATGGACATATTAAATTTTTCAAATGGTTTTATAAGTTTATATTTGACTCATCATAAGTCCAAATCATGAAGTTAAAGCGTAAATATATATTACCTGTTATTGGGGTGTTACTTATTCTTATCCAATTGTTTAGAATAGATAAAACAAATCCTCCTGTTGATGAGAAACTAGATTTTGTAGCAACAATGAATCCGTCTGAAGAAATAGGAAAAAAAATTGTTGCAGCTTGTTATGATTGTCATTCATATACCTCTGAATATCCATGGTATACCAATGTGGCGCCGGTTTCCTGGTGGATAAAAGGACATATCAATGGAGGTAGGAAACACTTGAATTTCAGTATATGGAACGAGTACTCAGATGATAAAAAGAATCACAAGTTAGAAGAATGTGTTGAGGTAATGGAAAATGGATGGATGCCATTAGGAACTTATACTTGGTTGCATCCAGACGCAAAATTATCTGATCAAGAGCGCAAAGATATGATTGCTTATTTTAAGAGTATTTGAGAATTTACACATTACGGTATTCTTTAATGTGATAATGGGATAGGGGGTTAGATTTTATTTGGCATACCTTTTGCACTTTCCGTATCCGTTATGGATATTGAAAAAATTAATAGAAAACACTTCGTAGAAACCGATATGTATTATCGGGTTGGGCTTGGTCTTTCATCCAAATTGATCAACTTCGAAAATGGAACCATCCATGTAGAAATTGTGATCAGTAAAAAGTGGAAGAAAAATTATAATGCTACAGCAGCAGAACTTGCTCATTGTTGGAAAAATACACATCCTGAGCTGTCTAAAGCTATTGCTTGTAAGGCATATATTATTGATACACGGTCATATTCATACAAACAATATTTAATCCATAAAGGGATTAAGCCTGGTTATGACGCTAAGAAAGGAGTTATTTTCACTAAAACTCATCTAAATTAGTAGTTATTTATTTTATGCGTTTGTAATATTATAAGCTACCTTTGATGGTAAAGGTTGATTATGAATTATGCAAATTTTGAATCCAAGATAGATCTTAAACCAGTTCGACTTTTTCAGATTAAATCCAATTCTTTTTCTTGCTTTATAACAAATTACGGTGCTCGCATTGTATCCCTACAAGTAGTGGACAAAGCCATGAAAATGACAGATGTAGTTTGTGGTTTTAATACTTTGGATGAATATATAGGTGCTAGTGAACAGTACCATGGTGCTACAGTCGGTAGGTTTGCAAATCGTATTGCTGATGGCAATTTCATAATAAACAACACTTCATACTATCTTCAAAAAAATAATGGACCGAATTCTTTACACGGTGGGGTCAAAGCTTTTCATAACCAAGTTTGGAGTTGTATAGCAAATGATGAAAAAAGTGTAAAATTAGAATTGGTTTCGCCTCATATGGAAGAGGGCTTTCCTGGAGAACTTAGAGTGCAAGTTTTATATTCAATACAAGGATCAACGCTTCAAATTAAATACAAAGCGACAACAACCAAAGATACTGTAGTAAATTTTACTCACCATTCTTACTTTAATTTGAATGGTGAAGGGACTGGGTCCATTTTGAACCACCTTCTCAAAATAAATTCGGATTATTTTACTCCAATAAATCATAATGGTATACCAACAGGTAATATAAAAATGGTTATAGATTCTCCTTTTGATTTTACAAATAGCAAACAAATGGGCAGTCAAATAGAGGAGGATAATGTCCAATTGGTTTATGGTGATGGGTATGACCACAATTTTGTGTTGAATCAATTTGTTGAAGGTGAAATAAATAAGGCTGCAGAGGCAATAGGGGATCAATCAGGCATTAAAATGGAAGCTTGGACTACTGAACCTGGTGTGCAATTTTATACAGCAAATCATTTTGATGGAACGGATATAGGGAAATCAGGAATAAATTATGATAGAAGATCAGCATTTTGTCTTGAAACTCAACACTTTCCAGATAGCCCAAATCAAAAGCATTTCCCTTCTACCTTATTACGTGCAAATCAAATATTTGATAGTGTTACAGAGTACAGGTTCTCAATAGTTTAGGTCCTTAGTATGAAGTCATTGTTAAATTATGACTTACAATGCTTTCTTTATCGCATAGTTTACTATTTTTGCAATTGCATTTTTAATTAAATGTGTAAACTCAATTTTTAAATTATAACCAACCGACATGAGCAATAGAGCAACTCTGTTCTTGCACGAAGTGTGTGCTTCGTTCACAAAAGCTTTTTACCTTATCCTATTTGGACTCTTTATTTCCTTTTCAATTCAGGCCCAGACCACAATTGCGGTCCAGGATTTTGATTTGTCGACACCCGATTGGAGCTATTCCAGCGATGTTCCTTTTTTCGATAATGGATCAGATGGGTATTTTGGAGTGAAGTCCCCATTTAACCCATTGGAATATGTAAACTTGATGGATTCCGTCCTTTATGAAAATGACTTAGATGATGAAGGAGATAATGGAACTTCTGGATTCGCCAATGTAACCTTTTCAGATGTCAATGTTTCAGGATTTACAAATGTTGTCGTCACATTTGATTATGATATCGAAGGATACAATGCAAATAATGATGAAGTATTGTATGAGATTTTTATTGATGGCGTAGGGCAAGGTCAAGTAACCTTGCAAGATGGTATGGATCCTGGTGATGATGCAGAAGGAACAGTGACAGAAAATATACCTAATGGAACTACTAACGTAGGTCTTGTTCTTTCTATACGAAACAACGGAGCATCCGGATTTTCAGCGTATGATAATTTTGAAGTCACGGGAACTCCTATTGGTGGAGGGACTCAGGTAGTATTTAATGCTAACAGTGCAGATGTGCCAGAAGAAGTTGGAACATATAACATATGTTTGGATATTATTAATCCAGATATGATGACTGCGACTACAGCAACTGTGAACCTTACTCCAAATGGCACCGCTACAAATGGTGTTGACATAGCAATGTATTCTGACCAAATGGTAACTTTCCCAGCTGGAGATAATACTCCTCAATGTGTAACCATTACAGTTATCGACGATGCTATTATAGATGAAGATGAAACCTTAGAGTTTAGGATTTCTGCGGTAACAAATGGAGCGATTGGTGTGCCAGATACAACACTATTAACAATCATTGATAATGATAAATTGACATGTACAGAACCTGCCTGGAATGTGGTAAGTCCAAATGACAATGAAGAATGGTCTCCAATTACCGATGGCTATAGAGCGAATGGGTTTTGTGGAGGTGGATGTATGCAGGATGTAGAAACTTGGTTGATTTATGGACCGTTGGATATGACTGCTGTTAGCTTTCTTGAACTAAGATTTACAGGATCTGAAGGTTTTGGAATTACAGATCTGAATATTCAATATACTGCAGAGGAAGGTGCAAACGCATGTCCTAATGAAGTGACGTGGACTTCAGTTGGCATGGTTACCGCTTCAGGAGATTATGCTTTTGATTTTAGTGCAGCAACTGGAACTGAAGTATATATCGGAATAGAATATACTGACGATGGAGCAGATGGATATAGTAGTTGGGAAGTGACAAATTTTGAATTGTTTGCAGACGTTTGTCCTACTGTGGGCACTTTTGTTACTCCAATGGTAGATGCGGGACCAGATATGGTTCTTTGTGGACTTTCTGATGTTATGTTATCTGGAACTGGTGATGGAATGTGGTCCGGTGGAGCAGGTGCTTTTGATGATGCAACTTCTCCTAATGCGATTTATACTCCTAGTCCAGCAGAGGAAGAGACTACAGTCGTGCTAACTTACACATTAAATTTAGCTTCTTGTACAGGATTTAGCGATGATGTGAGTCTATCTTTCTTGAAAGAGCCAGGAGATACTGAGTTTTCATATGGTGCAACAGAAATTTGTCCTGGTGATGGTATACTTCCAGTAATGCATACCACAGGTGAAGATGGAGTCTACACTGTCACAATGGGTGATGAGACGATGATTGATCTTGATCCTGCAAACGGAGATATTGATCTTGGAAATACTGCAGATGGAACCTATGAAATTACCAATACAATTGTTGGTGGAGGAAATATTATGATTACAGGAGTTGTAGATGGTCCATTAACAGGTGGTCAGCCTAAGGTAATTGAACTATATACTTTGGATGATATTCCTGACCTTAGTTTGTATGGTATTGGAACTGCTAACAATGGAAATGGGGGTGGTGCTATTGAATATACCTTCCCTGCAGATCAAATTGCAGCAGGAACTTTCTTCTATATTACTGGTAGTAACACTGATTTCAATTCCTTTTTTGGATTTCAATCGGATTATGTATCGAATGAAGTAAATATAAATGGGGATGATGCAGTAGAACTATTCTACAACGGGATTGTGATTGATGTCTTTGGTGAAGTTGATGTAGATGGTACAGGTCAAGTATGGGAACATTTAGATGGATGGGCTTATAGAAATGATAATCAAGGGCCTAATACAGGGGCTTGGGACGATAATGACTTTTATTATAGTGGAACTAATGTATTGGATGGAGAAACTTCAAATAGTACAGCTACTACCCCTTTCCCAATCGGTACTTTTGTTACTGACCAGACTGGAATTTGCCCAAATAGCGTTACCTCAGTCACTGTTGTTATAGGTGATAATGAGGGGCCAATAGTTGATTGTCCAAATGACATCACAATACAACTAGAACCAGGAGAGTGTGAAGAAATTGCATTATTTGATATTACGTTCAGTGACAACTGTGGAACGATCGATGCCGAAGCAAGTCAAGCGATCAATGAAACCTTAATAAATAATGGAGTAGATTGTCAGAACAATACATCGAACCACTTAAGATACTTTGAAAATGTACTTCCAGTACCTGTAGATATAAGTCAAGTAAACTTTGGAATAAATAATTCCGGAACGATGGAAACGGTAACAGTCAATATATACATGA
>JARGNR010000120.1 GCA_029212405.1 Saprospiraceae bacterium | reverse complement strand
CCTTTCGAAAACAATTGATCTACTTTCTTAACTATCTTAGGATCTTTTTCTAACACTGGAGCATGGTGCGCCTTTATTCTAGCATCGATGATCAATGGCCCTTTGCACCCCCAATGTTTGTGCTCTATAGAGCTTTCCACCCCGTAGATATCATGAGAAGGATTCGCTCTCGTAAAGGTCACCCACAAAAAATTATTGAGCGTTTGGCCAAGGAATGCATCGTCTTCTGTCAATACAATCAATGGAAATCCATTCAAATCACATTCTTGTAAATACGTTGATAATTCATGGATTTCTTTTGCTGCTTGATTATAATCCGTAAATACATCTGTGGCAATACCCAAAACTCCTGGTCTAACTACCGAAACTCCTTTCACAAATTCGTTGAACTTTAGATTGGTAGGCTTTTCAGTTTTTAGGTCTACCCTTTTTGCTCCTCGGCATGCCATAATTACCTTGGAACCTGAATTCCATCCAGAACCGGAATAATCCAGGGTATCTATGGTTGTCTTTGTTTGAAAATGTAAATCTCTGGTCCAATCTACCCGACTTAAAAAGTGATCAAAATAAGCCCCTATATCATGGGTATCCAAATTGGGATTATCTTCCTCTGCGCAAATGATTAAAAACTTTGCAAGAGAGGTTTGTCCAGATCCAAGCACCCTATTTGCTATAGTCAATATCTCCTCGGGTACTTTTTCTCTGAACGGCATATACCTTTCCTTGCCTATTGCCAGTAAAAGGGGATGAACACCCGCTGCATCTACTGCATTGATTTCTTTGATACCAGGAAATTCTCCACTTGCTAATTCTTTCACCAATTCATGAATCAGATATCCAAAACTGCTGTCTTCCATGGGTGGTCTACCCACAACACTGAAGTGCCATATGGCATCCTTTCTGTGGTAAACACGGTCTACATCCATTACAGGAAACGGATGTTCCAAACTATAATAGCCCAAATGATCCCCAAAAGGTCCTTCTGGTTTTGTTTCTCCTTTTCTGATTCTCCCCGTAATCACAAAATCTGCATCACTGGATAAAAAGTGACCTTGATCATCATACTTATATCGGAATCGTCTACCTCCCAACATTCCAGCGAAGGTTAACTCACTGATCTCCTCGGGCATTGGCATTATGGCCGAAAATGCATGAGATGGAAGTCCTCCTACAAAAATCGAGCACCTAAAATCTTTATCACTTTTCAAGTACTCTGTATGATGATTGCCGATTCCTCGATGCAATTGGTAATGTAAGCCAATTTCTTTGTTCAATGCATATTCATTTCCACTGAGTTGGATGCGATACATCCCCAAATTGGTTTTCATCGCTTTTTTCTCACCGGGAGGCAACGTCAATACTTGAGGCATGGTGACAAATGCTCCACCATCCATGGGCCAAGATTTCACCAATGGCAATTGATCAATGGTAGTTTGACCATATTGCACTGCTCCTTTCCCGAAGCTTTTCATTGGCAATGCAGTAAGCGCCGTAAATGGTGCGCCTAAATACTTCAATGGATTTTTTAGAAGACGAGTTGGGTCTGCTTTGAGCTCAATCACCTTTTTTACCTTTTCTATGGTATGGCGGAACAAGAAGTCTGTTCGATCAAACGTACCATATATATTAGAAAGTGCTCTAAACGGACTCCCTTTCACATTCTCAAATAAAATCGCAGGCCCTCCTTTTTCAAAAATTCGATTATGAATCTCTGCCATTTCCAAATCAGGGTCCACTTCTGATTTTATTCGAATGAGTTGATTGTGTTTCTCTAAATCAACGACAACGTCTTGTAAACTTTTATAGCTCATATGATAATACAAGGTCTAAACCATAAAATAGTTTCAATAATTTAACCAATTTTTGAGCTACCAATTTCGTATCCATTCAGGAAAGATCGGATGTCCATTTTTTTCTTTCCTTGCATCTTAATTTCTAAAATAGCAAGATATCCATCTTGACACGCGATTTTAAGATATTTTTTATTGTCTGTGATGATGGTTCCTGGTGGATGATTTTCATTTTCCTCATCAGAAATTCCGCTTTTATGAATTTTACACTCTAGCCCATCAATCGTCGTCCATGCACCTGGGAAAGGTGCTAATCCTCTGATATGATTATAGACGTTCATGGCCGGTTGATCAAAATTAATTTCGCAGGTTTCATGATAAATTTTAGGCGCTTTAGACACTTTTGAATCATCTTGTTCCATTAATTCAAAATCTCCACTTTCTACAGCTTGAACCGTTTTCAAAACCACTTCTGCCCCTAAATGCATGAGTCTCTGGTACACATCACCCGTTGTATCTTCATGGCCGATTTTGATTTTTTCTTGAAATAGTAAATCTCCCGTGTCGATCTTATGCTTTAATTTAAAACTCGTGACACCTGTTTCAGCATCTCCATTAATTACGGCCCAATGAATCGGAGCCGCCCCTCGATACTTGGGCAACAGGGAGCCGTGCAAATTATAGGTTCCATGTGGAGGCATATTCCATATAACTTCTGGTAACATGCGAAATGCGACTACAATTTGAAGGTCTGCTTTCAACGCTCTCACTTCTTCTACAAAATCTGGGTCCTTGAGATTTTTTGGTTGTAGAATATTCAGCCCTTTTTCTAGAGCAAACTTCTTGACATCAGATTGTATTAATTTTTTATTCCCTCTTCCTCCATATTTATCGGTGGCAGTAATGACTCCTACAATATTATATCCTGCCTCCAATAGATTTGCTAAAGCAGGAACAGCAAATTCGGGAGTCCCCATATAAATGATACGCATATTTCTCTTTTTCTATTTTTCAAAACTTCATCAAACTGTTAAAATAAGTCCCATCAAGCAATTTGATTTTGCAAGTATATTATGATTAGACAGATAAGAAGTATATTTATATAAATTATTTTATTAAAAATCACGTTGTATCAAGGAAGTCATTAAAAAACGGTTGTTCATATGGCTTCTATAGCTAGGTCAACCTATTTTCAGAAGTTGTTTCTATGTCGGATGAATTTCGCTTACTCTTTTGTCTGTCGAATATTCGGAATGATAAGACTAAATCACTTCTTTATTAAAGGAATGTACGACAATAATCTATGAGAATACTATTTACATATTGGTTGGTTCTATTTACTATTACTCTTTATGCTCAGACGGCTTCAATTGAAGGATACATTTATGAAGCTGGAAACAGGGGATATATTTCAGGAGTTTCTATTACCATTGAAGATATGGAAACCGAAAAAATCATTGGAAAAGCATTGACAGACATAGATGGCTTTTTCTCCATCGACGTACCACCCAACTCCAACCTAAGAATATATGCAGCCAAAGACATGTATGACATAAAAAAGGTGGAGGCTGAAATTGGTACTGGTAAATCTTTCATAAAAATGGCCATGGGAAGAGCACCCGGTTATACCTTTGAAGTAACTCTTGCCGAAAAACGACCTTACCCTAACGCAGTAGTAGATGCATTAACAGGCACACGTATAGAAGTATATAATAACACCACCAATGAGTCCATCATGGATTTAAAGGATCACGATGTCCCCACTTTCCAACTCAATCTAAAAAAAGGGAATCACTACACGATTTTATTGAGGAAGAATGGTTTTTTATCCAAAAGAATGGAAGCCAAAGTAGATGTAGAAGGGTGCATACTTTGTTTTGAAGGTGTCGGTAAGGTAGGACCTGGTGTAGCAGACAATCTTACTGAGGGTAATGCATTCGGTGTATTATTAGCCAATGTAGAAATGGAGAGAATCTTCGAAGGAAAGAAGATGGAAGTGGAGAATTTGTATTACAAACTGGGCAAATGGGGATTGATCTATTCAGCAAGAAGAGAATTAAATAAGGTGATTACATTGATGAAAGACAACCCTAATCTAACCTTAGAATTAGGGTCGCACACAGATAGCAGAGGACAATCTAAATTCAACCTTGAACTTTCCAAGAAAAGAGCCAAATCTGCTGTTGATTACCTTATTCGAAAAGGAGGCATCTCAAAAAGTCGAATTGTTTCTAAAGGATATGGAGAAACTGATTTAGTAAATGACTGTGGCAATGGTGCCACCTGCTCTGAAGATGAACATGCAGTAAATAGACGCACAGAACTTAAAATTGTTGGAATTACCGATGTGGCCGATGTAAAATCTTTAGCTCAGATGAAAAAGGAAGAACAATTAGAGGCTGAAATCTTGGACTTAATGGATCAAGAACAAATCCAAGCAAAAGATGAAGATGAACTTCAAAAAATCTTGAACAAAAGAAAAGAAATGGATTCTCCTTTAGAAATAGAAGAAGAAGAAGAAGAAGAAGAAGAAGAAGAAGAAGTCGTAATCGAAACAGAAAACACTTCATCCACAATGCAAACTTCGCCGATTGAAGAGACTAAGCAAGTAGTGGAAAAAATTGATGTGATTTCGAATTTAGAAAAACAGGTAAATTCATCTATTGATACCTCGATTAGCGAGACCCAAGAAGGAGAGGAAGTAATCCTTACGCAAGAGGTAAAGATGAAAAAGGAATATATTGAAGACGAGATTAATTCAGAGGTAACTGATCGTATTGAGGAACAAGAATTGAATGAAGAGCATACTATCGCTCCTACATCAACCACCGAAAGTGAAAACATAATGCCTTTTTCGGAATCTTACACAGATGGAATCAAAATCATAATTCATGAAACTACCCACCCTTTATCAAATGATCATTTTATTCGCTTAAGACATCACAATGCAGAAACATTTCAATCTAAAGATGGTATGATTCAATATATGCTTGGAGGTTTCAAGTCCACGGAAATTGCCACAGCGTTTTTGAAGTCTTATCTGCTTCCAGATAAAAAATATGAGGGACCCTATGTTGCAATTTTAAAAGATCGAATGTTACAAAAAATACCACCGACTAAGAATTAATAGGAGGTCTATTCGGTCTTTACAATTTAAGTTACTTAAACATAGCCGATAGTAATTGTCCCAAAAGAGTAAAGGAAAGGGATAATTGCTCCATCAATCTTAATTCTTTACCTCTTAGATCTCACAACCACATTTCATAATAATTAGGCATATTCAGGAGTAGACTAACATAAAAAACAAGAAGTTTGGGAATTAAATTTGAGGTAAAAAGAAGGGTGGCCTGACTCTTTATTTTGGGGGACCGAACGCTCATCATAGATGTGATAGCGATGGGAGGCCAACCCACCCTGCAATGCAGGTTTCTTCATTTATGAAGCTGTCGCTTCATACTATCTGCGATAGATCATTCAGTCACATTCGCAGCATAGCCTTTAAAGAGTCAAGAATTTTTGTTTCGTTTTTGGATCAAGCCAAAAATGAAAGCCCGAGCGGCGAGCGAAAATTCAATTAAAAAACAACATCATTTCTCAGCAAAATGCCCAATAAAAGGACATTCCAAAAAATATTAGTAAATGAATAATTTACTGTAAAAGATTCTTAAACGTATACGTCTTTTTCTTATTCAAAGGAATCGTATACGTAATCCCATTCACCAATCCCAAATCTGTAGATATTGGCGTAAATGTAAGGTCATCACTTACATCAAACTCAATGAGGTGTCGGTCGATAAATGCTTCAAAAATGGTAATGATATGACCTCCTAAAAAAAAGACCCAAGAATACTCTCTTGATTGTCGTAGAGAAGCTCTTCTAGTTCTTATTATACCGATGTCAGAAGTACCGTCAACAAATACCTCACCTCCTGCCAAATTCATTCTGTATGCATTGTCGTACTCGTTGTATCTAGAATTCGTATTGATAATGTTATAGATCAGCCAACCTTCCAAACCGTAAACAAAAGGCAATTTCCACCATCTTTTATTATAAATCTGCCCTCCTCCTGGAATAATTAGCCCGTAAAATGCGGCACGCCCAGGTTTGCCAGAGAATATATCAAAAAAGGTATTGTCAACAATTTTGGAAGAATCTGGGACATCGTTGATCGCCTCAACATTAGAGTTTCGGTCCTCAGGAATGGTAGGTATATTCTGGGCAAAAGCAGAATTGCCTAAACCAATAAAAAACAAACCTATTATGAAATATTTAGTCATACTTCCATGATAACGTCCAAAAGCAAGAATGTATGGTATATTAATCCTCTAATTTTTCCAATACGGCAAGAATATCATTAAACTCTCGATCGGATTTAAATTTGATACTGATCTCACCACTTCCTGATTCTGATCTTTTTATTTTTACAGAAGTCCCTAAGTTGGCGCTTAAATTGTCTTGCACTTTTTTCACTTCTGCAGGCAACTCCTTCGATTTTTTAGATGGGGCAGCCTTATGCTCTGTAGAGTACGATTGAATAAGATTCTCAAGCGCTCTTACACTCAGTTTTTTACTTAATACTTCTTTGTATATATCTAGTTGAAGTCCCACGTCATCAATTCCAGCCAAGGCTCTAGCATGACCCATGCTTAATTCACTGTTCTTTATCGATGATTGTATCTGTGGCGGTAGTTTTAGCAGACGTACATAATTACTGATCGTACTTCTCTTTTTACCAACTCGTTCAGAAAGAGATTCATGCGTCAAATCGCACTCCACCATTAATCGTTGGTATGAAATCGCTACTTCAATCGCATTAAGATTGGAACGTTGAATATTCTCAATCAATGCCATTTCCAACAATGCTTGATCGTCGGCAATTCGCACAAAAGCTGGTACCGTCTGGAGTCCAGCAATTTTACTAGCTCTCAACCGACGTTCTCCAGAGATCAATTGATAATTGTCACCTCCTAAATTCCGTACCGTAATGGCTTGAATAAGACCGTGGATTTTTATAGATTGCGCCAGTTCTTTTAATTCTTCTGGATCAAATTCAGATCTTGGTTGAAACGGATTGACCTCTATTTTATCCAAAGGAATTTCTAGAATAGAGCTATTGAGTTCTTTGACCAACTCCGTTTTTTCTTTTGGATTGTTTGTATTTTCTATGTTGGACAACAAGGCTCTTATCCCTTTCCCTAATTCTTTTTTCTTACTCATCGATTGTCTTAAATTGAATTGTTTATTAGGCTACTTTTCTTTGGCCCTTCACGATCTTAGACTTATGCTTTATTCAATGCTTCTTTTAATTCATCCATCGTTTTGTCTTTAATGATGGAATCTGTGTTCTGTTGCAGAAACTCATTTGCCAAATTCAAAAAATTGGTTGCTCCCTTACTTGTAACATCATAAATAATCACAGGCTGTCCCAAACTCGGTGCTTCTCCTACTTTGGAGTTTCTATGGATAATGGTAGAAAACACCTTGTCGGTCACCATATTATTCACTTCATTGACCACCATATTGGCCATTCTCAATCGACTGTCGTACATAGAAAGCACAACTCCTTCAATGGAAAGATCTTCATTCAGATTTTCGCGCACCATATTAATGGTGGATTTTAGCTTCCCAAAACCTTCTAGCGAGAAAAATTCACATTGTACAGGAATAATTACAGAATCCGCCGCAACGAGGGCATTGACCGTAACTAGCCCCAATGAAGGAAGGCAATCCACAAATATATAATCGTAGTCGTCTTTTACTTTGGCTAACATCCGCTTCAAAAAGAATTCTCTAGATAGTTTATTGACCAACTCTACTTCTGCCCCAACCAAATCAATATTGGCAGGTAGTAAATCAAGATTAGGTGTATCTGTAGCAACGATTACTTCATGTGGGTCAACATCATTGATCAAACAATCATAGATGGTATTTTCCAATTCAGCAGAAGCCACTCCAACTCCAGAGGAAGCATTTCCCTGTGGATCAGAATCTACCAACAATACTTTTTTATCCAAAATGGCTACGGCCGCCGATAAGTTAATTGCGGTTGTTGTCTTACCAACACCTCCTTTTTGATTAGCAATTGCAATAATCTTCCCCATTCTTTTCAACTTTTATCTTTTCTACTGAACTTCTATTTTGGAAACGTTTATTATTTTCATATCACCTCATTGTGAGCGTCTGACATTTTAACAATAAAGTATTTCAAGGCGCAAAAATAACTTATTTCATCTAAAAACAATCCATCACGACCTATATATCCTTACATATATTTAATCCCTTTAGTTTCATAGGATTACAGCCAAATGATAAAAAACTTTAATCTTTCTTGGTTTTAAACTGTTATACATCGAAATAAAATAACAAACATACTATATGATTACCATCATCTCAGGAACGAACCGACCCAACAGCCGAACAGAATTTGCCGCTCAATATGTATTTGATTTAATTGGAAAATTCACAGACGAAGAAGTCAATTTAATCAAATTGAGTGAACTGGACTCTGGATTTGTACATTCAAATATGTATTCCGCAGATGCTCAGCACCCTGCACTTAGTGAAATCCAAGACAAGTATATTATTCCAGCACATAAGTGGATCATGCTCTCTCCTGAATACAATGGTTCTTATAGCGGCATAGGTAAAGTATTTGTGGATGCCTTATCAGTACGTAAATATGGAGAGACATTTAGAGGTAAAAAACTGGGTTTAATTGGTGTTGCTTCTGGACGAAGTGGCAATTTGAGAGGATTGGATCACTTGACTACTGCGTTTAACTACTTGGGAATGATCGTGTATCCGAACCGATTGCCTATTTCGCAAATTGAAACCTTGATTGAAGATGATAAATTTAAAGAGTCCATGATTGAGGAGTTGAATAGTTTTTTGGAGGGCTTTGTGAAATTTTGAGGTTGATATTTTGAAAGATCAGTTTCTTTCATTTTTTAAATTTGGACAATAATGCTTCTTTTTATCAACAGGGGATGAATAATTACTTTCCCGATTTTCTTGCTCGGTATGTATGTGATCTAATTGATCTATTTCAGATATGATTATCAAAACTAAACATCGCCACATTCATGTTTATTGATCAAAGAATGAATCAATCAATCGAGTTAAACTTACTCTTAATCTCAAATTGGACGAATCAAATTTTAAACATACAAAGTAACCAAAAGAACGATTGAGAAAGGATCAATTATTAATAAGCATTCAAAATTATTTTCGTGAATGCTATAATTAGACAATTCTATGAATAAATCATTATATTTGGTCCGGTAAGATCAATTGATATTTCGTTGAGTGAAATCCAGAATGCAATACGATATTGTTAATAGAATATTGGATATGTTCATATTATCAAAACATGAAATATGACTAGAAACTACAACTTTTTCGAAGATGTTTTGCACAAATCACTTGTATTTATTTAACTTTTTTGATTTTATGGAATAAAATACAATGTTTTTTTTGCTTCTGTAAAGGAAATACTTGCGATGATCGAGTGAAGCATAAACTGCATGATATACACCAATAGAAATAAAATATTTGGATGAAGATTTTGAGATTGAACTAAAAATATCAATTATTTTATACCTTAAAAGTTTTCCTAGAAAATTAAATTAATTGATAGAGTGGAACAAATGGGAATTTTAATATTTTGATAATCATGACTTTTACCTATATCTAATAGAATAAAATTTGCAGTATGATACTTGGCTTAAATGAAAATACATTTATAGGGATTTGTCTTTTAGTTTTAGGTAACCTCTTAGGAGCATATCTTATTCCTACGGGCTCTAAACAAACCACGCGTAAATTACTTAATGAATCATATATAAAAAGTCTAAACCCTGTTCATGATTTAGACAGATACCATACTAATGTTTTAAATCCTAAATTAAATTTTTATAAGGATAGGCTAACCTTTTATATCACTAGCAAGAAAATTTATTTAATAAACGATTTACTGTTTAGGTAGAGGCTAATGACGTAGGATTCGGCAGGTCACAGCCCAATATAAAACTACAAGCTATAATCAATAAATTTGTAATAACGATAATCAAAAGATTTTTCAAAAATTTCGTTAGATTTAGGTCGGTAAGATCAAGTATCCATAACGGTAAATGAAATCTAGAACGCAACACAATATTGTTTATGTTATATGTTATGTCCTTTATAATTATTCTATTAGGCACATGATTTGTTCTGCTAAAATTATCAGATATAGATAGGTATGGTGCTCGTAAATCACCTTGGTTTAACACCACTTTTAAAAGGATGAAATGATATTCTATTTTGTCTTTTTCTATTGGGATTAAATTGGACAAACACACCATAAAAAGTGGAGGTTTGTAAGATGTTTTTAGTCAAAAAAAAATGAAATTATTCAAATATGGAAATAAAAAACCAACAAAATTTCTCTCAATTATGAATTTTGTGGTTTGGAATACAATGAAATACAACTTTGTATTGAGTCTGATTGTCCAAATTTGTGTTTATAGGTCGTAGCGAACAACTGTTTATAACTTCGCCTATACATGACTAATAAAAATAAAAAAATCAAAATCTATAAATAAAGATGTTAAAAGATTCAGAAATCATTTTACTTAATGAAGACAAAAAATACTCGATCGCTTTAGAAGAAGGAATTAACGACTTTATTAAAGACTTAGTAAATTTTGGTCATACAGGATTGAAACCAAACGTTACGACTATGGTGAAAATCGTATACTTTTTTGCCAAAAGTAGATACATAAGGAGAGAACTAATACATTGTACAAAGAACCTTCTTGAAAGACAACTAAACTATGAATTATTATGGGACAGAATTCCTAGATCTATAAAAAATATTTGTGAATCAGACGGAATTGATTTTATTTGGATGAGATACGATGAGGATAGGGTAAACGCACTCTTCAATAGGTCTTTAGCTATAATGCAAAATGCTTCGTATAGAGATCTGATAAAAAAATACTCATCCACTAATCATGAAAAGAATTCTCGATTAAAGGAATTGCTTCTGGAATTACAGATTCTTCAAAAAGCTACGATAGCTTATATAAGAAGAAGAGGAATTTTCGATGACATTATAACAACTGGGGCAGATGAATATTATGATATTTATGGAGATAAAATGATTGATTCGATTGTAAAAAAATCATTAACTGGGCAAAAATTTATTGAACCATCAAAAGACATCGATAATGAGTAACAGTAAAGTTTTAAGCGTTTTAAGTGGGAAAGGGGGCTCTGGTAAAACAGTTATTTGTCTTGCCATTGCAAAGTTGTTCTCTGGAATTGGAAAAAAAGTTTTATTAATTGACTGTGATACTTCTACACATGGAGCAACTTATTTTTTTGAAAATAATATTGATTTTAAAAATAGTGTAACGACTTTAAATCAAATTTCCACAAATGGATATGTAGATCACAATCCAATCAAATATGGTAAAAACTTATTTTTTATTCCTTCCTCACTTGATACCTCGCAAAATGACTTCCCTGAACCTAATTTGTTATCAGCTTATATTCATCTATATAAATCTGAATATGACATTATTATCCTTGATTGTCAGGCAGGATACTCCGAATTTTCAAAGATAGCTACTTCTATAGCTGAAAGGAACTTAATAGTTTTAGAAGCCGATGCTATTAGTACTTCAGCACTACGAGTGCTCTATTTACAAATTGGTAATAAGTTAAATAATAAAACTACGTTTCAAATATTCAATAAACTTTCTGACGAAGAAAGAAAAATATATAATAAAATTATTGGAGGAACCATCTTTACTAATTTACCTGCTATCCCTTTTGATTGGACAGTTAGAGCTTCTTTTGCATTAGGTAAAATACCGAATATTGAGACTCGAGATTCTGCATTTGGAATTGGAGTAATTAGAATGGCTAAGATTTTATTTCCTCAGCATGAAGATGAGTTAAAAGCATATGAAGATAAAATTGTTGGCAATTGGTATTACGATATCCAAGAGAATATCCAGAAATTGGAAACGCAAAAAGAATTAATGAATGAGAAAAGTGCGGATAAGCGAAGACAAAACTATCTAAGGCAAATGATGTTAATTTCATCATTACTTGGAAGTGTTTCTGTTTTATTTATTGGAAAAGAGTTTATTTTTGAAAAGTTTAAATTAGTTGAATTATTTCCAATTGAAATTTTAGGAGGAATCATTGGAATTTCAATTTCATTTTATCTTCTTATAAGAGCAAGATTGCAAATAAGAAATGAAAAAGAACAAGATTTACGTCAAAAGATGGCGAGAGAAATTGAAAGTGATATTGAAAAATATAGAACTTTGTTAGAGACTGACCCGAGGTTAAAAGAGTATTTAATAAGTAGTATCCAAAAATAATTCTACACAGAACAAACCTTAAAAATGTTTTTATCTCTTATAGAGGTGTGGTATATTATTGCAAATCGCAATGTTCTGTAATTTTGAATTGCTATAGTAAGAAACATATCAATTCCGTACAAAGTTTTTACTGGCAGTTAATATCTATCAAAGCATTTAAATTGCTTACAGAACAAATTTTAATATTTAGAAAGAACAATTATATGCAAATAACAAACGTTTTCGGTAAATTAAATATTGATAAAATTTAAAATAAGCTTTTTTTTTTTTTGAAAAAATTGAAATTCTATTAAAAAATCCTCATAGTTGAAATCGTTTCTAAAAAAACTAAACCTTTTGCTAATGCTACATTCGAAGTCATACTCCCCATTTGTGGACTATGTTTCTTTTACTTAGCAAAGGCAACAATCTAAATCACACATACCATTTAGGCACCTTCCTACCTCCTTAAAAACGTAATATTCTTCACCCCATCATTGGACACTGAAAATTCAACTATCTCCCCAGATGTATTGCGTTTAAATCTAATATTCGAAAAGTTTCGATTGTCAGAACAGAAATAAGCATCATTGATCTGAGTAACTTTTATATCATCCAATTTCAGATGCGTTAAGAACAACTCCTCATCCTTTTCAACCAATTCGTATTGCGCTCCTAATTCGTCATTGTAATAGATTCCCAAGTAATCAGAAATATTGACCTTTTTCACCTTTATCAACCACAACCACATGATATCTGGAATTCTAAACTCAAGTATGGGCTCTTCGAAATCATTTTTCTTGAAATTTATTGATATATCATAGGCTGTTCCCACCATCTTGAAATTACTTTTTCCAACTGGATGTAACTTTGTTCCTGTGCCATCTTCTCTTTTGTAAAATAGCGAGTCATTTTCTATTTCAATTTCTCGATAGTGTTTTGCTTCTCGATCATAATACACCCCTTCAAACTTTTTCAATTCAGCAGTGGTGAGGTGTATAAAGATGTCTTCATCATATACAAATTCTTCGTTTGGTGGAGTGGCGCTTTTATTTTCAGGAGACGTATCCTCCAAATAATAATCTATCACCTTGAATATTTCATCATACGCGTTAATGTAAGATGCATTGGCAAACAATATAAATTGATATCCAAGGTCGGGAAACCGTGCAAAATAACTGCGATATCCAGCATCTGAGCCAGAGTGATAAATCATTTTATGGCCTTTGTATTCTCTCACAAATTGGCCCTTAGCATAACTAACAACTGATCCATCATTCTTTTTCGCTTTCTGATTCATGGACTGAAAAATGGCTTTATTTCCAACGGTCATTTTTTTGAAATTGATGGCCCATTTGCTCATATCTTCCACAGTAGTAAACAAACTTGTTGGGCCCACCGTAGCAAAATTTAAATTGCTCTTTTTAAGCTGCTGATCCACTTTTTTATAGGAATAGGCTCTATTCCTCATTATTTCTTCATGATCATCATAAAAAAAGCTATCCCCCATTTGCAAAGGATCAAATATGGTTTGTTTTGCGTAATTGGCAAAGGAGGTTCCTGTCAGTCTTTCTACTACAATGGCCAATAATGTAAACCCAGAATTACAATACATAAAACGATCTCCAGGTGTAAAATTGAGTTCTTTTTGATTTTTGAGCAGTTTAAAAATTTGTTCGGTTTTTATCACATCGTCCAGTCTCCAACCTGCCATTTCTAATAACCGCCATTGGCCCCGTAATCCACTAGAATGGGTCAGTAAATGACGGAGTGTTATGGTATGCCCATAATCAGGCAACTCAGGGATATACGTTCTTACATCATCGTCTATAGACAACAACCCCTCATCTTCGAGTTTCAAAATCATGAATGCTGTAAATTGTTTTGCTAAGGACGCTACATGGAATTTTGTATTCTTTTTGATTGGAATCTCATATTCCAGATTGGCCATCCCAAATCCTTTTTCGTAAATAACCTTTCCGTCTTTAATCACTGAAACTGCAATACCAGGTGTATCCCTTGTTTTGTAGTGTTCAAATAGAGCATCTACTTCATTGGTTCTTTGAGCAGAACTGGAATTAAATGATACAAGTAAGAAGAAGAGAAATGTTGTAGTTGTACAACCGAAGATTTTAGAAAAACAGATGCAAAAACGATTGGTAAATAGATGAATGGTATTAAAAACTGGTCTCATAAGATGTATTTATTGATTTTAAATTTGAATATAGTATCCTAGGGATAGTGTCTATCCTGATGTATTTTTTCTGATTAAAAATGAGTTGAAACTATTAGATTCTTAAATAAACATTTCCTCTTGAAGCGATAAAAACGACACTCACCCCACCCCCATTCAACAGGCTTTTGATGTACCTAGAATCTCTTCTATATCTATATTTATTGTCTTGATTTTCGGGGGCAATTAATTCTAAATCTGTGTATAATTCGCCTCTCGGAACAGATACCTCAATAGTTGCTTTTGTGTTTGAAGGAATGGTAATGTATATATCTCCATGAGAGTTCACAATAGAGTTAGGGCTATTTTGATTTAACTCTTTAAATTTTACATATGTATTCCCTTGTTCATTTTCTATAATCACGGGTCCATTTGCATTTTGAATAGTAATGTCACCTTGATTTGTCTTGGCCTCAATCTCATTTGTAAAACCAGAAATTTTAATGTTATTCTGTTCACGGCTTTCAACCGCGAGTTTTATTGTTTCTGGTAGATAGATTATAAGTGGGGCATCCGTTCTTGGTTGAAAACTCTCTATCTTAAGCGTACTGTTGTTCTGCTCTACAAATACTTTAAAGCCTGTATTGTCTTTACCGAAAATAGGAGTTAAGCCAGAAGTATTTCGTTCGATTTGTTTATTTTCTTTACTCGATATCAGTAAACTAGGTGCTTCATGTGTTTTTATTATTACAGAAACGCTAGCGATCACCTCAACTTTATCTATACCCTCGGTAGTATGCCGATAATCTTGCGAAAATCCATAAGAAATCGATACAACGAAAAACAGAAGGGTCAATATTTTATTAGGCATCATACGGTTCAAATTAAATTCTGTAATTCGGATTCAAGTTTATCTTTAATGAAGATCGGCGTGGCATCATCTTTAAGCAATTCCTTCATTTTTGGAATGGCGCGCTTTTCATTTATAAAGGCCAATATTTCTATCAGTTCAATTTGCATGCTTGGGTTTTCTTCGGTTTTTAAGGCTTGGATGTATGCATCTTTCACCATACCATATTCAGAAAATCTTTCGAGTGCTCTAGCAGAAGCCAGACGAACATTCACCAGTTTATCTTGGAGCATTTCATTAATTAGCGCAATTAAAATCTCATCCGCTGGATTTTCTAATTCTTGAGCAAACTCTACCGCCTGTATACGTTTGCTTGCCGATTCATTTTCGAAGAGAGAAAGCGCAGCAATCGTCTTCAATTCTTGCTTTTGAACAGTCAGATCGACTAATTCTGGCATAAACTCTCTTTGGGTGGTATAATTTCCAAACCAATAACTCCCAACCATCAGCACAAATACGGCAGCAACTTTATATATATAGTGCAATGGAATCTGAACGGTTTTAGTTGGTTTAGTAGTTCTAGTGGCTCGTAGATTGCGAGTTTCTTGCATAAGAGCGACTTCAAAAGCATCATCCAAATTTTCACTGGGAAGTTCTGCTTGGTCGTCATTCATGGCGGTAAAAAGTAATCGATATTCAATTTCCATTTTCTTACAACTTTCGCACGAGATGAGATGCTGCTCTACTACTTCAATCCCTGCACCATTCAATGTACCATCAATATAATCTACGATTTGAAGTTCTATCTCTTTACAATTACTCATTCTAATAAGATTTAAAGTAGTGGTTTTTTAATTTTTGTAGTGCCCTGTGAATTCTAGTTTTGATTGCCGATTCGCTCATATTCAATATATCTGAAATTTCTTTGTACTTCAATTTTTCATAGCGACTCAAGACAATCAATTCTCTGTCAGTAGGACTCAGTTTGTTCAATGAGTTATGAAGATGTTCGATGCTTTCTTTTTTCTCATTGTCATCATAGCTAATATCATCTATATTACTTTCCAGAGATTTTGTGTTGAGCGTACTGGTCTTGTTCTGTTTTAAATAGTCAATACACAAGTTTCTGGTTATGGTAAATATCCATGCCGCAAAAGTTTTATTGTTGAAGGATTTACGATGCTTAATGACTTTGTAAAATGCTTCTTGTGCAATGTCTTCACTTGCTGTTTTATTTTTAGTTATTTTAAGACAGTAATTATAGATTCTCACATTATACCGCTCGAACAAATAGCGCATCATCTGCACATCACCCGTATTGACGAGTATCATTAATTGTTCGTCCGATAAGTCTTTCAATCCTGCTCTTTATTTTAATACTATAAAAAATGTAAAAGGTTACAATAGGTTTTTCTGCTAGCTGTCTTTTTGATATCTTTAGAGGCAATAGTCTTATCATTTTTATAAAGTGAGGCATTTATATCGAATAGTATAGACCACCCAATACTCCTCTACCCCCAGCGCAATTTTTTTCATTACATTTACACCCAAGAATTAAATAACAAACCCCTTCATCCATCGATTTTCTCTATTTGCAAAGTAAATCGATCAAATCTGGACACAATAAAGCTACTTTATGAAAAAACTTGGAAATTGGGTAAGAAGAGTTTTGTACAACACACTCCCTTTGAATGCTTACTTGAGTGTGTTGAGTAAACTGTATTTCATTTCTTTCAATTTAGGTCTTTTGAAAAATAATAAGGTCTATCAATATCCATATTTTCTACATCATGTAATTCGTAAAGGTGATATCTGTCTAGATATCGGAGCGAACTTGGGTTATATGTCTACCCTATTTTCAAAATTGGTGGGACCAAAAGGAAAAGTGTACTCCGTCGAACCCGTCGAGCCTATATTGAAAGTATTAAGAAAGAATACCAAAGGAATGTCCAATATTGAAATCTTGCCTTATGCATTAGGGGAAGAAAACAAAACCATCCACCTTGGGAATAATACCATCCAGAAAAAAGGATACATGGCAACAGGAAGCATTTCTGTGATTGAAAAGGACACTGATATTGATTTCTCTTGCGAAGCTGAAATGAAAAAAGGCAGCGAGTTATTTGCTGACCTCGAAAGAATTGACTTTATAAAGTGTGATATAGAGGGCTATGAATCTATTGTGCTGCCAGAAATGAAATCTGTAATTTCTAAACATAGACCTGTGGTCTTAATCGAATCTAGAGTAGAAATTCGAAAGTTATTACTTGAATTTTTTAATGGACTGAAATTTAATGGGTA
>JARGNR010000119.1 GCA_029212405.1 Saprospiraceae bacterium | reverse complement strand
GATAGTCGACAAAGGAAGGAATGCGTTAGCAGCGTGTAGGAAGATTGGAAAGATTATGTTGGTGGAGGTCTTTAATATATGACGATTTATACCTTTTAAAGGATTTCAGGAATTGAATTTTTTACTTGCAATACTCCTTCAACGATAAAATGGCCAAGAGTAGAATTGGATTGTAATTGACTGCTGAGATCGCAATTTCCATCCATATTTATGGTGCCTAGATTGGAGATTGAGCTGTTGTTGGCAACAATGAATTGAGTGCCGCTATTGATATTGAAAGAGGCAGTCTCGGTATTGATTAAATTTCCTTCCAGTCGTAAACTGGCATTGTATTGACAAAAATCGGTATTAGTAAATTTACTCGTTTCGTTTTGTTTTATCTCAACTGTGGAATTGATGGTCATACTGCTATTGTTGGTAAAATTTCCTTCAATACGGATATGGCCATTAAAATAGCCGATGACAGATCCATTGTTTATGAAGTCACCTATAGTTTTAAATTCTGACGTATTGGTAACGATTAAAGTTCCATCTTCCAGGTTGGTCCATTCTCCATTATTGGTCCCATCTCCAAATAGAGTGAGTTGGGAATCGTTGATCATTTCTCCATTGTTGATCAGTTGTCCTTGTACATTCAGGATCCAATCGTTTGTAAATTTTATGGTGGGATTGATCATGAGTGTTCCATGAATCGTTACACTTGCATTCAAATTCAAATCAGAATTGATGATGACGGTATCACCAGATGCAATGGAGGTGCCAGGGTATACGCTCCAATTGGCTGTAGTAGTCCAGTTTCCAGCAGTACTGTAGGTATAGGTAGCTGAATGTGACAGCGTAGAGCAGAATAAGAGAAACAGGAAGGTAAAGAAAGGTTTCATAGAGTCTAGTATACGAAAATATTTTGAGCCGGTTAAAAAAAAGGAAGAGAATTAGGTGTATAAAGAAACTTTAGTGATCAGAAAGCTGTTCGGAGTGGAGTTGATGTACCTATTACTTCAATGGAATTGGAGGAGCCGATACACGCATTAAAAAAATGAATTATTTTCATTCAACATGCTTGGAAAATAGAAATAAGGTAGTACATTTGCACCCGCTAAGAATAGCAAATTTGAATTTGTTGTTGATTATGTAAAAGATACATGAGGACAAATTTAAGAACGGTTTCGTAGCTCAGTCCCGTAAGACGAGGATTTCGCACGTAACCTTATCCGGTTCCGTAGCTCAGCTGGATAGAGCAGCTGACTTCTAATCAGCAGGTCGCAGGTTCGAATCCTGCCGGGATCACTAGAAAAAGCCTCAGAACTTCATTGTTCTGGGGTTTTTGTTGTTTTAAGACCCTAGTAACCCAAACATTTTGATTGTCAATAAATCAATTTCGTTTCAGTATGGCTATTATTAACCTATCTACTGGGCTTTGGGGTTGATTTTAGTAGTAAGTATGCATCTCCTCCAATAATACTGTCAGCTGTTTGAATACCTAGAATTTCACCTACACATTCAGATATACAGGTAAATAACCGACATTAAAGAGAAAGAGAGGGTGTTTTTAGGCCCTCTTATCTCCGCACTTTACCTAAATCATATACCCCTCTAAAAAGCTCGAATTGCTCTAGTACGTACGGACCAACCATTATATTTTGGAAGTGTGAATTGTCCCTCCAAGTGCATGATCTTAACCCAAACCGCTGTTAAACTATATTCTGTAGATGTCCAATAGTAAGCATTATCAAAATCTGCATTGGTTGGCAGACCGCTATTTGGCCCCACGTTATAATACATGAGATCCAATTCTTCTTTTGACGGTAAATACCAATCATCATAAATTCCATCGTTGGTATAATCTATGAGGTCATCACAAAGTTGAGCAGCAAAAGTACCTGTTTGGTCGTCGACGATTTTTTTTGTATTACTCTGACCTGCTTTCATACCATCATACGTCGCGCCAACCCACATATTAGCTTCGGATTCAATAGACCATTGGGTCGATTCGCTTTCATCCGTTGTTTTGCAAACCAACCCATGACATCCTGTTTCATCCAGATAAAAAATCATACCTCCCTCATGGATATCACCAATAGCTAAACCGCAAAGGCTAGATATCTTTCTTTTTGAAATTTCACCTATAGAATTTGTTACTAATACCTCATCAAGATCATTGTTTGTTGGTATATCTTGAATTCGGGCTTTTCCATTTACATCTAACCTTTGAGTAGGATAATATGTACCTAACCCAACATTCCCTAAGGAATCAACCGTTATTCTATTTTGACCTAAAGAAGCTAATGCCCATTTTTTTGAACCCTGATAATACTCTGTCGATGCGTATCCTACTCCTCCAACCGCATAGCCATAAAAAGGTTTACATTCTTCACTTACTACGCCAATACCCGAATTTATATACATTCCTCCATAACCAAGATTTGAATTACCAACTACAAAATTAGCGGGTCCAATATAATCCTTAGCATTGATTCCAACAAACCTAGTACCAAAATCTCCATAAATAAGAGGTGTGGAATTGGTGCTATTTTCAATGTACAGTTTGTTATTGCCACTGGCATAATAGCCAGCATGAAATCCAAGATATATGTTTTTATCTCCTGATTCATTATTATGTCCCGCTTCATATCCGATGGATGTATTATAGTTGCCTGTATTGTTATTTTTCGCTGCTCCTTTGCCAACTGATGTATTATAGCTGCCTGTTTGGTTAAATAGAAGAGCCTCATTTCCAACTGATGTATTATAGCTGCCTGTTTGGTTCCATAGAAGAGCCTCATTTCCAATAGCCGTATTATTTAAACCTGATATATTATTGCTTAATGCATACCACCCAGTTGCAGTATTATTACTTCCAAAGGTATTAAATTGAAGTGCAGATTCTCCAATTGCTGAATTATTACTTCCCGAGGTATTATAAAGAAGTGTACGGCCTCCAATTGCTGTATTATTACTTCCCGAAGAATTATAAAAAAGTGCATATTGTCCAATTGCTGAATTATTACTTCCCGAGGTATTTTGAAGAAGTGCAGATTCTCCAATTACTGTACTGTTAGGGTATATACCAGGATTGGCACCCCTACCTACAGTCATTCCATTTACAATCATATCTGAGTCCACCGTCACTACATTCCCATTGTCAGAAATGAGTCCATTTGATAATGTAGTACCATCCCAGCGGGGCACGACATTGCCATTTAAACTACCAACTTTAGGATCTGACTCTATAATAAGTGAATCTATATTCCTATACGCTAAAGAACCATTTCCATCGGCCACTAAAACAGAATCTCTAGTGTTGTCAACAATAAGTTCTGGTACATGCAATGACCCACCAATCGTAACCATTACACCATCATCACTTATCAATCCATCTTCTAATTCAGTTCCATTCCAATTGGGCACTTTATTATCACTTAAAGTTCCTACTTTCGGGTCAGTTTCATTTAATAATGTAGAGGCATCTTGGAATGCAAGACTCCCTTCACCATTGACTACGAGTATGGAGTCTGTAGAGTTATTTTGTATTAGTCCTTCAATCGTAATCGCATTCCCGTCATCACTTATCAGTCCATCTTGCAATTCAGTTCCATTCCAGTTGGGTACTATATTACTACTTAAAGTACCTACTTTCGGGTCAATTTCATCTAATAATGTAGAAGCATCTTGAAATCCAAGGCTCCCTTCACCATTGACTACTAGTATGGAGTCTGTAGAGTTGTTTTGTACTAGTCCATCAATCGTAACCGCAATCCCATCATCACTAATCAGTCCATCTTGCAATTCAGTTCCATTCCAGTTGGGTACTTTCGTGTTACTCAAAGTGCCTACTTTAGGATCATTTTCCTCGATGACTGAATCTATACCTTTGTATGCAATCCTTCCGTCTCCATTCACCACCAGCACAGAATCAGTTGTGGTATTAAGGGCAAGATCTGGGACTTTTAATTTACCTGTCACCTCAAGATCACCATTCACTTTTAGCTCATCGGTAGCAAAATCTCCATAAATAAGAGGTGAATTGGACCCGCTATTTTCAATGAATAGTTTATTGGAACCTGTGGCATTAAATCCTGCATTATAGCCCAGAAAAACATTCTTTATACCTGTTGTATTAAAAAAACCAGCATTTAATCCAATAGATGTATTATGACTACCTCCAGTATTATTGTAGAGGGACTGAAAACCAAGGGCTACATTATCTTTACCTGATGAATTATTGTACATTGAACTAAAACCAACGGCAACATTATTTTTACCCGTGGTATTAGCCCTCATTGCAGTGTGACCTGTACCTACATTAGCTGTTCCACTTGTGTTATTTAAAAGTGCATTTTTTCCACTGGCTACATTCGATGAACTATTACCGCCTCCTCTTCCAAAAGTGAGTTCGTTGATTAATATATCTGAATCAGTACTTACGATATTTCCGTCATCACTGATTAATCCATCTTCCAATTCGGTCCCGTTCCAATTCGGTACTTTATCATTGGACAAGCTTCCTACTTTAGGGTCTACTTCAGAAAACGCATTGCATAAGTTTATCCATGTGGTATTGGTTTGTTCATAATAATAAAAACAAAGGCTGTCCGTATCATACACCATCAATGCATTTGCCGGAGAGACAATGGACATTCTCTCAGTAGCCGTCAGCCTTGGTATCAGGATACCTTTACTATTTGAATCTAGTTCTAAGAGAGCACTATTATCGGGTGTTTCTGTTCCGATACCAACATTTCCTTGTGCATTTACATCAGCGGCAAACGTCAAAATAGAAACGAAAAAAATGATCAGGAATTTAGTATTTACAAATCTCATAATTCTTAGTATTAGCAATAATGTTGTTTGGATTTAGACTATAGTATCTGTTGGCTTGAAAAGAGGTCAAGAGATATCTAATCACTCAAGAGCAATTAGTTGAGTGATCAGATACTGACTTTATTTTTGATTTAAAATCCAACTAATGGAATTACTTCGATGTTAACTCTTAGTCGCATTTTTTCTACTTCTGTAAAAAAATGATCTAGCTCAAATGAGAACTCTTGTTTATTACTCGAATTCTTTATATCCATAAGCCCATTCCCAACTATTTTAAGCACATCATGACCGGTATCAAAACAACAATCATCTTTGTCTGTAATGGTGCCGGCTACCCTTATGGAAAGTGGGGCAAAACTCATAGAAGCATCTGTCCCATTACCATTATAAACACCAATTTGTTTACCATTAATCCATCTGTTTGTTGGTAATTTGAGCCTATCTCGACTTGTAAGTCCACCTTTGTTTTCTTCGGACCAGTTGGGTTTATTCCATAATTCATCAGTTTGAATAACGTTGCCATTTGAAAGGACTTGAGCAATTAGGTTTCCTTTTAATCTAGTATTTGCATCATCATTATAATGTACATATTCGATACTTTTTATTCTATATTGAAAAGACCTGTATGGTTTTGGTTTCTTCAGATACTTTACATTTGTAAGTTTTTGATCGATCGCTAATTTTATGAACTCTCTCTTCTTAGCGAGTAGGTCTTCATCCATTGCAGTTTTAAATATTTCTGGTTTTACTAAATCTGAAATATAAAAAAGTTGACCTACGCTTATCGCGACGGAATTCTTGGGATCAACATCCCAATTATCTCTATTCCCTTTTCCTCCAACAAAGGAATATTTGCTAGTAATATCTCCATAAACATCTTTTGTTTCAGTTGTTTTTGACCAGTCAAATGAAAGCTCCCCAGAGCCTGAACCTGTAGTTTCTCCTGCAGTTGATTGTGCCACTTCAACTGCAGCAGTTAATGATAAAGATTTATCTTTTTTCTTGTAATAAGAATCTTCATGTATCCGAATATATGAATGATAATGACCACCATAAAATACATTATCTGTGAAATGAGTTCCAAAAATATTTATTACTTCATTTGTAGCATCATATACTGAATTTATACTCTCTACAGCTCTAATAAAATCTTTTGATAGCACCACTTCATTTATATCGAAAATAGCCAAATAGTGCACCATTTTCCTTTGAGTGCCACAGATGAAAACATCTGTTTCACTTGAATTTTCTGCAATTGATTCTCCATAATTAAAATCAATTTCTGGTGTGACTGTAATATCAGGTTTTTGTGGGATTGGAATTGGAACAGATGCTTTTGCCCCAACCGACCAAGCTTCTTTCAATTTATCTACACCAATAACAGTTTTCTTACTAAAATTGCCTTTCCCTGTGTATAGATGACCTGAACTTGCAAAACCATTGGGAAAGGTTTCGACATTAACTTTATAGTAATTATATGTACCTCCTAGAAGTCCTTCAAAAATTCTTCCTGGTTTAAAAGCTTTACTTACTTCCATTGGGTTGAACTCAGTCAAATCAATTCCATACATTCCTGATTCGTTCCTTAATTCAAGACCTGAATTGTCAAAAGCTTCTTGCGGTTTTATAACTAAGGGATTTTCGGTTCTTTTATTGATTATAATCGGAGAGTAACCATACTTTGCCTGATACCCGTTGCCGTCATGGTTTTTAACTTTTATAGATACTTCATCTCCATAATTGATGGGTAAGTATTTTACTTTTTTTGAAGGTTCTAAACTTCCTACTTTCTTACCATCTACAAAAACATCAAAATCAAAATTTCCGTCGTTTAGCATACCCCATTGAGTAGGCACTACTTTTTCTACATAAAAAAAGCCTTGATTCCCTCCCTTCGCATCTATATTTGGACCAGTTTTAAAATTAGAATGATCGCTTTGCACAGGCACAGCAAATCGACCACTTGCCATCATACCAAAAGCATATACATTCAAATTAAGGTTTTTCCATGCATATCTTACATCATCTTCTGTAGCCACTATCCATAAGTTTTTATATGCTATCTCATGAGCTTGAGATAAAGAAATGCCATTTTGTTGGAAGAATTTCACTTCTTTATTTGCTGTGTTTCCGCTATTTTGACCTTTCATATTATTAACAAAAGCGAACATGAAGAATACTAAAACCATAATACTACATGTAAGCTTGAAGTTCTTTATCAAAAGCTTTTTTGGTGGGTTGCTCCAAATCGTGTTCATAATTATACTTTTTAAGTTAAGTGTGTTTTGTTTGCATAGAATGCAATAAAATAGTAGTCCAAATGTAGGTTTGAGATCTATTTTGTTTAGAGCAATTGTACGAGCGGTAAAGAATTTTGACCGAGCGGTATAATGATATGATTGAGCAAGAAAAATATAAATTAAGAAAGTAGTCTTTTACATATATTTATGCACAAATACTTTTCTTCAAAAGACGCTCAGTGTTTATTCGTTTAAGTGAGGTTTCAATTCCCCTTTGCAAATCAATGATTTTAAATGGCTTGGAGATGAAAGCATAAGGTTGTGCTTGTATTATTTGATTAAAAGTGTGTCTGTCAGAATGAGAACTAATTAGTACTACAGGAACTTTAAATGATTCCCATATCTTGCTGGCAGTCAAGAATCTGTCTCCTTTTCTTTTTAAATCTATATTCATTAGTACAATGTCTGGACGGTTTCCAGTGATTGCTGAAAACAATTCTTCGGATCTAGAATGGAAACCCATAACTTCATATCCCAGTTTGGTAAACTGTAGGGCAATATCAGCCGCAATAATCAGCTGACTTTCAAGTATTAATATTTTTGGTGTATCCTGACTGATCATAGTTCTGCTTTAAATAAAATACCAGTTTATCTGTTGATTGATAATTAATCAATGCCAAGATAGATACAAATAGCAATGATAGGAAGAGGCTTACCCGAGCAGTAGGATATTCTGTCCCAGTGGTACTAAATTTTAAATAACGCTTTTGAAAATGAAAGTTAGATCAATTTCAAGCGTTTGATCACCTCTTCTTTTGTTCTTCTGGCAATAGGAATTTGTTCGGAGTTGATCGTTAGATATTCACGATATTCACTTATAGCATCGATTTTTTGCAGGTTGACCACATAAGATCTGTGTACCCGAATGAAATTATCAGTTGGCAGTTGAGATTCAATTATGCGAAGCGTTACAGAAAGTAAGTAGACCTGTTTTTCCGTATGTATTTTAGAATAATTTCGATCAGCTTCTACAAACAAAATTTCTGAAAGAAGAACCTTGACCATTTGGTTTTGATGCCGAATAAAAAGTCGATCATCCATTGCTGAAACATGATCATTATTCACTTTTGGCTCCATCGATTCTTGTTCAGTTTTAACACGTTGAATAGTCAGCTTAAGAGTTCTTTCAAGATCTGACTTTTGAAATGGTTTTGAGATGAAAGCGTATGGATTTGCAGTAATAGCTTGTTTAAACGTAGCATCATCTGAATTGGATGTTAAGAAAATTAGGGGAATCTGGTATTTTTCTAAAATAATATGAGCAGCTTGGATCCCATTCATCTTACCTGTCAATATAATATCCATCAGGATGAGGTCAGGTCGATTGCTTTCAATGGTTTTGAGCGCATCTTCAGCACGAGTACAAATTCCAATTATTTCATAACCTAATTTGGTCAGTTGCATAGAAATATCAGCAGCAATGATCATATCATCCTCTACCATTAAAATCTTAGGGGCATTTTTATTTGTCATACGGTTTAAATTAAGCAGCAGATTTTTCTAGAGATGGAAATTGGATCATAGTTGAAGTTCCATCATCGCTCGATTTTTCTAATTTGCCTCCCAATTGAGTTGTTAATAATTGTATGAGTAATGTGCCAAATCCACTGTTCTTATTTGAGCTTGAATCGCTAAGTGTAGCTTGTCCATCATCTGCTATGAACAACTTTAACATTCCATTATCTTCCTGAGTTAATGCAATGGATATCTGTCCTTTTTCATCGTTATGAAAGGCATGTTTGATCGAGTTGGTAATTAATTCATTAGTGATTAGGCCGATGGGTACTGCAGTATCCACATCCAATTCAATCTCTAACATGTCTATTTTAAGGGAAACATTTTCTGCTTTTTGTCCAAAACTATCGATAATTGCTTTGCCAATAGTTTCAAAATAGTCTCGCATCTCCACAGCTGCTAGATTTTCTCCTTGATACAGTTTTTGATGTATTTGTGCCATGGATGCCACTCGATTTTTACTTTCTTGTACGGCATCAAAAGCATTTTTATCAGATATACTTTCAGACTGCAGACTGAGCAAGCTTGAGATCGTTTGTAAATTATTCTTCACTCGATGATGAATTTCCTTTAGCAAAACTTCATTTTCAATATTTTTCTTTTCTAATGCTAATGTAATTTTTTTATTCTTTCTGTAATTAAAGAAAAGAATACCAAGCAATAATGCTAACATGGCAGCCACACTACCCGTCAAAATCTGTATTTTATTTTGCTGACTTAACTGTTGTTCTTGGAGGGCTAGAGCTTGATCTTTTTTACCCGTTTCATATTTTACGACTGCTTCAGATTCAAGATTTTGAACTTTTTCATCCAACATTGCAAATTTTTCTTTGTTCGCTTTGTCGGCATACTCCAAGGCTTTTTCAAAGTTCCCGAGTTCTTTATAGGTTTCCGATACTTCATAGTATTCTGTCCATATCGATTTTACCCCTAACCCAAGATTACCTTCAATTCCTGCAAGTTGATGCGGTAAAGCCTCTTCAGGTCTGCCCAAATGATAAAGGTCGGTTCCAATAGGTGATCGATATGTTTTAGATGCAGGGCGATCGACTCCAATTGCACCTTCTACAATCTCTAAAGCTTTGTAATGACTGATCAATGCTTTGTCGTAATCACCCATTTCTGCTTCTGTATCTCCACGAAAACTATAACCGCGTGTTTTAATGGCTAGTTCGTCTGGGATATATGTGTCTACCAGATTGATGCACTTGTTGGCAGCCTTTATGGATAGGTCAAATTGACCAAGATGCCTGTGAGATTTTATCAAACTCCATAAGGTGATGCTATGGTTATAGTGGTCTTCATTTTGTTCAAATATTTGTATGGCTTGGTTTGCAAATTTGATCGATTGTTCGGGTTGATCTTGTAATTCAAAGTTTCTTGCCAAACTCTTGTATGCTTCGGCTACTCCCTGCTCATCTTCAAGCTTTTCGTATAATTTAATAGCTTCAAAACTGGCATTTTGTGATTTTTCGAAGTACGAATTCCTTAAGTAGGTTGTTGCTAAACCAGTATATGTCTTGGCTATTTTTCTTTGATTTCCAATTGATTTAAAATAGTAAAGTGTTTTTTCAGCATGATAAAGAGTAGAATCAACAGTAAACAGCGTATGATATTCGTGCCAGTTGTTCAATACATCATGTGCTTCTCCTATTAATCTATTATCTTGAGTTGCATGCGCCCTTGCAAGGGTGTGTAAGGCCAATTCGTGATAAAATGTATCTTCATTCAAATAGTTTTCATTAAGCCACACCAAACTTGAATCTAATGGTTCTGTATCAATTTTCTCTATCGACCAGGTTTCAACTTTTTGGCAATTCACAAGAGTTATTTGGCAGAAAAACAAAAGGAAGGTAAATACAATGTCTAAGGTCAAAGGAGGTTTTTGATATTTAAATGCCATAGTTCATTTTATTATTTTCAGTCTTTTATATGTTGTGTGAAAATATACAAAATCATTATTCTTTTAGTGCTCATGTTTTTTACTTCTCCAATATCTTGAAAATAAACCCACTCCTGATATATTTCAATGATTCCTAAGCCTAAACTTTATGCAAAGCGCGGTTAAAGTTTCTAAAGTTCATAAGTTAAAATCTAAATGTAAGAAATATATTAGGCTTAGCCAATAATCTATATTTTGAATAGGATAGGATTGAAAGGATTCAACTAATTTGAAATAGAAATTATTTTAAATAGGGGAGAGAAGTTGGACTTGGTTACAGGATTAACTATGGTGGCCTATTGGGCTCCACGGCCAAATTTCTTTTGTGCGTTTGTGTGGTGTTCTAGCAGTGCTATTCTTCATCACCAAAGTGATTAAAATCTTTTACCCTTCCATTTTTGTTTTGACCTCGGAGCCCAAAAGGATCAACGGAGTTAATCCTGCCCAGAAATTAGTTCAAATGCTTTTTGTATCTTAGCTAACCAGAATTAATTACAGTGGCTAAGATCGATTTCATAGAATTATCCAACGACATAGATTTTAATACTTAATCAAAGCTTATTTCTTCTGTTGTGTCTAATAACACTGGAACTGGTCAAAACGAAGATTTCGATATATTACTTACCTATACCATGTTAGACAAAATAGTCTTTTTTTGGAAAAAGTGGATTGTTCAATTTAAGTGGGTGTATTGAGGGGAGTGCTATAACTTCACACCACATAAAAAGATTTACATAAAACCATTATTACAAAAAAATATTCGATCATGAAACCATTGTTACTTTTATTGTTTTTGACATTAATTAGTCATCAAATACATGCACAAGAATATGTACCCATGGCCGTAGATAGTGCAACCTGGCGATTAGGGACTACAGGCGAATATCCTGAATCAGATAATCTAATTGTCTTACGAATAGAAGGGGATACTATGGTTAATGAAATGGTATATGGAAAGATTTACCATTATGATATGGAGGATAATATTCTTATTCAGGATTCTAGAAGACTTCTTGGTTTGCTCAGAGATGAAATGGATGAGAAAAAGGTATTCGGTGGGATATTGGAAAGTGCGCCTTATGAGTTTCTCAACGAAGATGTTGCTTGCGACTGGGGAGACAGTGATACCTTTAAAGAGCAGTTGCTGTATGACTTTAGTTTGCAGGAAGGAGATATGCTGAACAGTTGTATGTTTTTAGATTCTTCATTTATTACATCCATTGACACAGTATCAACGTTTGGGTTTCAAAGAAGACGATTAAAATTGAATGGGGATATACCGCATACTTTAACAGAAGGAATTGGTACGTGTATGGGCATTTTTAAAGGAGAAAACTGTGTAATTGCAGGAGGCTATTACGCATATTCTTTATTTGATTATTGTATTGGGGATTTCTCATTCTGCAACCTAGCTACCGCAACAAAAGAAGAGAACGTGTTGGACCAAATGGTTGTTTATCCCAATCCAGTTTCTGATCTACTTACTATAGAGAGCCCAGTAACTTTAAGCAGACTTACTTTATTGGATGCACAAGGAAGAATAATGGATACAACTACCAATACAAGTACAATAAATTTTACGAATTACTTGCCTGGTATTTATATGATTCAAGCAGAAGATAAACAAGGGGGAATCTACACCAAAAGAGTTGTCAAACTTTGATATAGAATAATCATGTATTCCATTCCGCTACTAATTTTCCCTAATACGTACGGTACTTCACGAATCACATTGAGTGTTTTATTCTTCTTCTAGTTCATATCATTCTTCTTCCTCTATTTTATGGGTTTGCACCCTCACAATCATAACGTTAAGAAGTAAAACGTACCGTTTATTTCTCAATTAATACCGTTCATCAATCATAATGGAGTGTATTAAAATATCGATGTATTTTTAATTCAATTACAATAGGTGTTGCCAATTTTTCTAATAGAAGTTAAAACAAAATCTACCTTATTAATGACTTGATAAAAGCATATTAATTCCGGGTGCATTTTACAAAAAAAAACTCAAATCAAGATTAGTGTATGAAAAAAATAGTGCTTTATAGGAATAACTACATTGGACCAGAAATACTGGGTCATTTAATGGTATTTGAAGACAATAGTATTGGAGGTAGCAGATTGGTGTTCGAATGTAAGACGATTGAGTTGGAATGGAAGAATAATGCGGCTAATGTCTCTTGTGTTCCCATGGGCTTCTACACTATCAAATTTGAATGGTCCCCAAAATTCAATATGAATTTGTGGGAATTAAAAGGTGTTCCAGGCAGAAGCGAAGCGAAAATCCATGTTGCTAACTATTACACTGAAATTCAAGGCTGTATTGCGGTAGGTGATATGCATACCAAGTTGAATTCTGACCCGTATCCAGATGTTAGAAATAGTCGTAATACATTGGAAAGGCTGCACAATGTCATGGATGGAACCACTTCAAGTACAATACAGATCATCGGTAAAACATAATTTATAAATTTCAAAAATGTATACAATGGAAAAGACGTTAAAAGAATTTCTAAGTGAAAATCATCAACGAAAGAATAAGGATAAACTAATATCCGCAATCACTGGAATCTCTAGAATTATAGGGGAAGAGAAATACGCTGAGATTACGGGTGTTCAATTATCTGAATTAGATGATTTATCAAAAAGTGACCTCGTGGGCACATTAAATCAATTCATCAATTCGTACCAAGAGGATTGGGAAAAATCATTGTCAGAAGCAAGTGTAGAAGTTAAGTTGATGCTCGGCTTCAATGATATTGTGGCTGAGATGAATGAATTGAGTAAATCTGACTTTTCAGCGCAAAGTGGAACTTCAGCGTCCAATGCAAATTTTGCAGCAGAACTCGGAAGCATTGATTTTGCGAATATGATTGGTGGCCCCCTGAATGCTTGTGTTACTGCCCAAAATAATGCTTCAATGGCAACAGTCAGTTTCATAAATGAAGTCGGGTTTACGGATCCAGCCACCACAGGAGGAATAAGAGAAGTCAGAATGGTAGATTTTACACATAAACGTAAAACTATAAATCCTGATTATGATCCGGCCCAAGCAGAAAGCGCCACAAATGTCAAATATTCTGAAGAAGACATAGCCCTTGAGGTGCCTTTTTTATCCATTCTTAACATTCCAAGCTTGAGAATAGAAACGTGTGAGATCGATTTTAATGTTAAACTCAATTCAGTTTATACGAAAGATGTTAGTTCTGAATTTCAGTTAGATGCAAGCTTGGGTATTGATTACAAATGGATAAAATTTGATGTTTCTGCATCGTATAAAAGATCAATGAGTACAGGGGTTAGAGTAGAAAAGGAGTATAATCTTGGAGTAAAAGTTGTAGCAACCAACGACCAACTTCCCGGAGGATTGGAGAATGTATTAGGAATACTAGCGGGTTAATGGTATGATAAGATTATCGGACTACCTGAACTACCTTAATAATGAGGTGGTTCAGGCTCGTAAACAGGCTGACGAGCATGCCATAAAATTAGCGAAAGAATATTCGGAGCATCCGTATTTAAAGTATTTCAAAGCTCCTCGGTTTTCCATGCCTAATGTGAAGTTGAATATTCCGATCAAGATTAATGAATTAGATTCTACCACAACGTATAATTTTGATAAAGATTTTGATTCGTTCGTATCTGACGTGAATAGTCAAATCGCCACTTTAAACGATAGAGAAGGGTTGTCAATTATGCCAATTGCCAAGCAGGACTTATTAAACAACGAAAAATTAGTTGCAGTTTTTGAAGATCTAGAAGCACAGGATTACAGAAAAGTAAGGAGCTTGAAAGAGAATATGAAAAAAATCAATATCTCTGATGTTAGTAAAGAACTCTATCCAAGAATGAAATTTTCTTTTCAGGAGGACAGAACTATTAAAGACAGCGTAGATAATAAACTTCGATCCATTATCGAAACGTCTCTGCAGAATAGATATATGGTAGTACGATCAAATCTAAGAAATATTTATATTGATCCAGATACGTCCTCTAGCGACGATAAAGGTAAAATACTATTAAATCTTGAGGTAGATATGATAGAAGAAGGAATACGAATTCGGAGTGTTACGGATAAAAATGGAAACGAAGTAGAAGAAATAATTGTAGACTAATGAAAGTTCTTGTACACTATAGAAAATCTGAAATTGAAAAATCTTTATCTAAACTCATAGAACTCAAAGATCAATATCTTCAGAATTCATATGGTATTGAAAAAGAAATTCTTGACCTATTCCATGAAATAGAGGCCTTTTTTAAGCAAATAGGAAATACCTCAAATGAATCTAAAATAAGTAGCTTAAAAATATATTTGGATAGTGCGATCAAAGGAATCAATCCAGAAACCTTAGACTTGGTCAAATTAAACCGAAGGAAAGTTATAAAAGCATCCTCTTTTCATTGTTTGTCAGAAAGCAGTATACTTCTTGAGAATGAGCTTTTGGAAGTAGATCAGTTGCTGAAAAACTGTTACTCACATCTTAGTCAATTGATTTTGTCCGTATTGCAATCAAAAGCAATAACACGAAATGAACTGGCTCTAATAAAAGATATTACTCAGGTCGAGGCATTGTGGGCTAGGTTAACTTCTTCGAATGATCAGATTGCACTTATTAATACAAAATTGAAGGCCGATGTACTTCCTCAAGACATTGTGTTGGTGCTTGATCAGGTAATAACCCAAATCAAATAAAATTAGAAATCATGGAGCATGCCAGTAGGTATATATTAAAGTTAAAGGAGGTTAAGTCCTCTGATTTAAATAAAATTGAAAAGGAACTGCAGACTAGAATTACTTCTTCAGCCGAATTAAGTTCAAAGGTCAGGGCGCAAAATATTTATGAATCAGGAAATTCTTTGTATTTGAAAAACTTAGGTATTGTCATTTTGGACAATATAGATGGAAAACAGATGGAGAGTTTGAAAAACAAAAGGAATAGTCCAATCTCCCATTATGAACAATCAAGAAATATTTTTCGGCCAGTCTCAGAATTGGATTTACTGGAAGATCTAAAACGGAAAGCCATTCAGTTTACAGAACAAATTTCTGCAATCGAAGCATTAATCAAGTCCAAATCAAATGATCGACCAAACCATCGATTTACCTGGGGTCTTAATTCTATTAACTTAAGTACATCTCAATACGATGGGTCGGGCGTAAGTGTGTGTATTTTGGATACCGGCTTTTATGTAGAACATCCAGACTTCGAAGGTAGAAATATTAGTGGCAAATCATTTGTTCCCAATCAAGGTTGGGAGGACGATATTAATGGTCACGGAACCCATTGTGTAGGATCTGCCTGCGGCTTTACCTCTAGCGAAAATGGCATTCGATATGGGGTCGCTCCAGGGACGGATATCGCTATTGGAAAGGTCTTAGATAATGAAGGCAATGGGACAAATGACTGGATTTACGATGCGCTTGATAATTGTATTCAAAAAAAGTACAAAGTGGTTTCAATGTCTTTTGGTGCGCCTGTAAATCTAGCAGAACAACCTAGTCCAATTTTTGAACATATTGGGAATATTGCTTTAGAGAACAATTGTCTTTTAATCGCTGCCGCTGGAAATGATAGTGATAGACCTAATCTACCACGGCCTGTAAGCTCGCCTGCAAATTGTGAGTCCTTTATGGCAGTTGCAGCACTTAACAGAAACTTGAAAGTCTCCAGTTTTTCCAATGCTGGTATCAATGCCAATTCTGGGGGTAGAGTCGATATTTCAGCACCCGGTGTGGAAGTATACAGCTCTTATTCTCCCAATGCGTTGGGAAATAAATATTATGCGACGCTCAATGGAACTAGTATGGCTGCACCCCATGTTGCAGGCTTAGCGGCATTGTATTGTCAAGCATTCCCGAACAATTCTGCTTCTGATATTTGGATGAAATTAGAGAAAAAGGCGAAACAGCTAAACAATCAACTGATAAGAGATGTAGGCAACGGAATTATTCAAGCAATTTAAAATTAAGATATTTTGCCAAAGTATATTGCTCTAATAGATTTAGAAAAAACAAGCATTCCGGAAATAAGTAGGGAACTGAGTAATCTTGGGATAATTGTATTTAAGGCGTTTCCTAAATTAGGTATCGTTTATATTAAAACTAAGACCGATATTACCATTGATATTCATTCTGCTTTCATAAATCTCGAACTTTTTGGTAAAGTTTTTAAAGCTAGTGAAGAAGAATAATTTTTTGAAACAATACATCAAATGTCTACTAAATTGATTTTGTGAGAGGAGACAGATGTAACAAAAGGAGGGGAAAATGTAACATTCTCCATCAGTTGAATGGAGGAAATTTATTCAAAATGAGCAATATGACAAATTTATAATTCAAGAACCGATTGAACTAGCCAAATTTAGAGACCCTTTGAGTAGAGATTATAATAATAGTTAATAGTGTCAATGTTTATCATACTAAAGTTTGTAGAGTCACATAAAGTAATAGTTGACCCTAAGTAGGAAATAGACAAACATTCAGGCAAGGATTTCTAAGTTGATATTTACAGTTTTTTCTCAAACGGAACCCAACGGAAGGAATACTTATACTGCTTTACAGGTAATGTATATTCATCGTGTACCAGACGTCCCCATGATGTGTCTCCACCCAACCCCATTTGTTTAAAATCTATATTCCAAGTGATGAAACTCTTTGGCTGCAATTCAGCTCCGTGTTTAGAGGTAACTGGAACCAAGCCAGAAGCAGATTCAGCTCCTTGTTTACCAGGGGCAAAGTCTAAATCATCCATTGCTAAGGGCCAAGCGCTTGTTGATAGTAGACCAGATATACTTTCTATTCGTACACCGATTCCATCTTGATTGGTCAGAGACACCCATCGAACATCAGTTTTATTACCTGTTTCTTGTGGGCGAGAGTACGTATGCAATTGATCCCAAACATGGCCTTTCCATACGCTAATTTCACCAGAGGTTTTTCGATCCCAATACGTCTCATGAGGTCCTCTTCCGTACCAAGACATAAATTGGAAATCACCTGGAATCCTCATTTGAAGTCCTATTCGTGGGATTTTAGGTAAATCTGTCCTTGTTGGTTCAAATAGATACTCTACTT
>JARGNR010000118.1 GCA_029212405.1 Saprospiraceae bacterium | reverse complement strand
AAAAACATATTGTTAATTCCTATCCTGTCCCGACTTGACGGGATACAAGTCTTTGAAACACCAACTTAGCGTATTTGTTTGTCACGTAGCTTTGGCTATGCTCATTACAAAACACTTCAATTTGATATTCAATTACTTACAAAACATTTTAACATACGTTTATTAATTTCTTCAAGAATATGAATGGACGATTTGTTTAAAATGTATGATCTTCAGCAATGTCCCAAGGGTTGAATCGAATAAGGTCAATATTAAAACTTATTCTTCCCAATATTCCAATCCCTTCTGTATCGTATATTTCGCTGATGGCTTGACTATTGACCAAAGGAAGATAAATTGAGAAAAGTCCTTGTCCATATTCTAACAATACTCCTCCACTATAAAAACTCCGTCCTTCTAGTGGAGCCTCTACAGCATCTTTTGATGAATAATATCCTACATCCAAGAATAATTTCAAGGGGAATAGCTTTGGGGTTTTGATGGGTAAATTAGATTTAATATTGAGGGCGAATGCAAAATTGTTCGTTTGCCCAATGTTGTACTGACTTCCAAAAGGAGTTTTGAATCCACCTCCTAAAAAGCCGATTTGATTTTCGAGACTTACATCTTGATTTGCCCGATTAAAGAAATAATCGTCATAAGCATAATCATTAAAACCTTGGTAGATCAATGCTGCAGAGCCCCGTACAAAACTAGGATCATAATTTGGTGATTCCCTTTTTGTGTTAGATAGAAAATAGGTACCCCAAAATCGGACATCAAAAGAACGTTTAGGAGCATATAAAAAAGATTTGGAGTAGGCAGTAGTTAGTTTGAGGTAATGTTGTTGTTCATTGGCTGCATCTTTGTAGGGTTGAAATTCGATTTGTGTTGTGAATTCTGACGGGCCTAATGACCAGAAATCATAATGTTCAAACCCTAAGCGAAGGATGGTACTATTTGTATTGGCAATGGATACTTCATCGTTCTCGTTGAATACAAATTTTTCTTCATTAAGGAAAATAGGCTTCAAATAGATTTTGCTGTATTTGTGGTCCTTTGGCTCATGGCCAAGATGCAGTGAAATGTTCGGACTTATCCTAGTGAATCGTAAGTTCTTATCTAATGTTTCACTATATCTGAAATGATATGATTTGGCATTCAGTTTAAATTGAAGTTTTCGGAATGTACTCCCTTTAAGGTAATGATCATAACTTATCCAACCTTCTCCAATGAGCTTGCCTGAGTTAAATCCGTATGCGGGAGATATTGCCCATTTCAATTTTTTACTAGGAAAGGAAGAATTGAAAAATGCCATACCCAATTGTCCCCCATCTGAAGTATTGTAGGATACAGTGGGCATAAAGTAGATTTCTTTGTAGCGTCCATCTTCTAGTTTAACACCAGGGATCAACTTTATAGGTCTTTTTATTTGAATGGAGTTATTGTTCCTATTTAAATCCATACTCAAAGCTTCCTGATCAATTATTGCTTGAGTATATTCCGGACCAGGTAATGGAATTGATTTGGTGTCCGTATGTCCATCTACCCAAATAGATTGTTCCTTGCCTTCTTTGGTTTTGAAAGTAACTTTATACGGTGGAGTGGATCCATCCTTGTGATTCACAACCAATGTACTTTCGTTTATTGAGGAAATCGCATAATCATAGGACCAGTCCTCATGAATCAATTCATCAAAAAACCAAGACAAATCTTTTTTAGAAAACTCTTCTAAAATCTTTTGAAATTGATTTGGTGCAGGATGTTTTCCTTTCCAATTAATATATAGCTTTTGGATTCCTTTGTCAAAGATTTCTTGACCAAGATATTCAGCAAGATAGGCAAACATTCTTGCCGGTATCTCATAGGCATTCAATCCATAATTAACAGGATCGGTATGCTCAACCGCGGTATGAATTGGGAGATGATAATGTCTACATGCTTGACCTCTTGCTATTGTTTGCAAGAAGGGCTGTTGTTCATGATGCATGACCAATCCACCTTTTTTAGTATAGTGATCCACCTTTTTTACTTCCTTGTAGTATCGTTGTTGAAAGTAAGTAGTCAATCCTTCATCCAGCCATGCATGATCTCTTTGGTTAAAAGCGAGAGCACTGTAAAACCATTGATGGAGTAATTCATGAACGATATAATATTCAAAGTTGCCTTCTTCATTATCTTTTCCGCTAATCGTAATCAACCCAGGATATTCCATTCCACTGGTTGATTTTAATCCTTTATCCAGAACAGATAAAGTGGGATATGGAAAATCTCCAATGATAGGTTCAAAATAGTCAAGTGCTGACGTTAGGTATTGGATAGCACTAGAATCTCTTCTTGGATATTTAGTAAGGATTGAAATATCAATCAAATTACCCGATGCAGTTTCAATTGAATGCGTATACCTCTTTTTGTTTTTACTGGTGACTATGGCAAAGTCGATCAAGTCTTCTCCTTGAAAAGTATAGATATTTTGGGCTGAATTGTACGTATATGGACTGCTTGAAATAAGAGAGGAGAGTGGGGTTGCAAGCTGAATGGTATAGTCTCCTATTTCAGTAAAAAGTTCGCCCATGGCAAGATAGGGCATAGGGTGCCAGCCATTTTGGTCATATACAGCTGGAGTAGGATACCAATACATCAAATAATTGTCAAAATTGGTAAATCCCATCCTACTAAATTTTTTAGGAAGTTGTAATTCATAGGTAGTTTTGATGTTTAAAGTTTCTTGAGATTTTAATTTTTTTGGAAGTAAAAAGTAGACTACATCCGGATTTTTCTTCCATTGATAGAGTGTAATTTTACTGTTGTTGACCACCACGTCAAGATTTCGATATCCACCCATTTTTTTTTCATTAGCAAAATAGAATTTGGTATCTCCCATATTTAGAACTTGGTTGCTATATGCGGACAACTTATCTGAGAATGCATTGGCCCAAAGGTGTAGAAAAATGGTGTCGAGATCATTTGGGGCATTATTCGTATAGGTGATGTCACAGGTAGCTGTAATAGTGTGGTTTGATGTATCCTGACTTGCAGAGATGTCGTAGGCTACATTTTGTTGAAAATATTGGGCTTTGACAGAATCACTAGCGCATAAAAACAGTAGGACTATAATGTAAACAATTGGAGGGTTGAACATGGATATATGGATTATGTTTCAAAGGTATTGAATCCAAATGTATAAGAAGTATTTTTTCAAGAGTTAAAATCTGTAAAGAGATGAACCTCTGACAAACCTTATAATGTGTATGTAATTATAGGAACATTGATGTGCTTGTTTCTTTGATCAAAGCAAGTTTACTTTGAAAGTAATTCATCGACTACACGAGCATAATTTTTATGTTCCAAAACCAATACCTTCCGAGCAATATCATCCGCTGAATCTTCAGGATCTAGGGCACATTTCGCTTGAAAGATATGGAGCCCTTCATCAAATTTTTGATTTACGAAGTGAATGGTCATTCCTGATTCAGTTTCATTATTTTCTTTCACAGCTTTATGCACATGTTGGCCATACATCCCTTTTCCTCCATATTTGGGCAATAGAGCTGGATGTATATTTATGATCTTATTGGGATAGGCATCCACCAAGTAGGGTGGAATCAACCAAAGGAATCCTGCTAGGACAATCAAATCGATGTGTTCACTTTTTAACACATCCAAGATAGCTTGCGAGTCGTAGAAAAATGGACGATCAATGCGCAACGTAGGAACATCATATTTTTTAGCGTGCTCCAAAACACCAGCACGTCGCTTGTTGGTTACGATTAAAGAGACTTTAATATCTTCCCTGTCGTCAAAGTACTCTAAAAATTTAAGGGCATTTGATCCTGAGCCAGATGCAAAAATTGCTATATGTTTTGTAGCCAAAATGGATGCAGTTTTGTTGATATTACCTTAGGTCCCTTAATGCCTCTGTTTGGGTAGGATCTATGCTGATCATAATATTTCTGATTTTCGTTTTCTGGTCTGGATCAGCCACTAGAAAAATATCTAGTAATTCGATTCTTTTGGTATCTGAAAACATTTTTGGAAGAATTGTATTATTTGTTTCTTTGTTTACTCTACCTACATCGGTGACCGCTTGCAAAATCACTTGTCTTGAGCTTACTACATCATCATACATTTTATCTAGTCCCTGTCTATGATAGGTATAAAATGCTTCTCTATATCTTCTAAATCTTGGACTTCGGGCACTTTCAAGTAAAAAATACCTGTTTTGTTGTCTTTTATCATCTTGAGCCCATCCGCTATCTCCTCTTTGAATCGAGTTGGGGAGGTTGTTATAGATGTTAAGTGCCAAGTCATAAAAAGGATCTCCACCCAGATTTGAAAATGAGTCGTAATCTACTGCCAGCATGTAGTAGGCATAAAAACTCAGAATAGAAGAGAAATTATCAATATATCCTTCTTTCGTTTGTTGTAATGGTCGAAGTCCATCATAGGAAAAATTAATACTTCGGTCCAAATACCTCATGGTCTGTGTAGAATAGGACGAGTTGTATACTGGCCGAGAAGTCTGAACTACCAATTCTGCCTTGAAAGAGGTAGCAGAAATATCCTCTGTTATGGTAAGCTGTATGTTTCCTTGAATTTTTTCATGTTCTTCAAACGTATCTTCTGTCCACTGATTGTTGTTGAAAAATCCTTCCAGCTCATTTTGCAACGCTTCCATGATCTTAGGATCTGCAGTTTTCAATGCAGGTGCCGAAACTTTGACAGAAAGATTAAACTCTTGTGCTGTTAATGCATTGCAATTAAGCAAGAGAATTAAAAGTGTAATTGTCTGAAAGTAATATTTCATAAATGCTTTTCTTTAAAATTTGCTTTTGATTAAAACAATTTCACCAATTCGTTGATGATATCTTCAGCCGCTTCTGACTTTAGTTTTAACTCAAATTCGAGTGACTCCCCTGATTTTTTGAAGATTTTAATCTTGTTTGTATCATGTTGAAATCCTGCTCCTTTGTCATTCAATGAATTTAGAACGATGAAATCAAGGTTTTTCTTTTGCAGTTTTCGATTTGCATTGTCAATTTCATTATTTGTTTCAAGTGCAAACCCAATAAGAATTTTGTTTTTCTTTATAGAACCAAGATGACCTGCGATATCTTTTGTTCTTTTTAAAGGGATATTTAAATCTCCTTCTTTCTTTTTAATCTTAATATCCGAAACGGTTTGGGGCGTATAATCAGCGACAGCAGCAGCCATTATTGCTGCCTGACAAGAATCAAAAGCTTGTATTGCCGCTTGGAACATTTCTTCAGCGGATTGTACTCGTATGCAATTAATATTGGGATGCTTGACTTCGAGTTTTGAAGGACCTAAAACAAGTTCAACATGTGCCCCACGTTTTGCACACACTTCAGCAATTGCAATACCCATTTTTCCGGAGCTACGATTTCCAATAAATCGCACAGGATCAATCGCTTCATAGGTTGGACCAGCCGTGATTAATATCTTCTTTCCTTGTAGATCTTGATTTTTTGCAAACGCCTTAGACAAATATTCAATTATGTCTTCAGGTTCAGCCATTCTTCCTTCCCCACTTAGACCACTGGCGAGTTCACCATCTCCAACAGGAATGATTTGGTTGCCATACGAAGTCAACTTATCAATATTGTTTTTAGTGGAAGGATGTTTCCACATATCGAGATCCATGGCTGGAGCTATAAATACTGGACACTTGGCGGAGAGATAAGTAGCAACTACCATGTTGTCCGCTATTCCATTGGCCATTTTGCCTAAGGTGGTTGCCGTACATGGAGCCACAATCATGGCATCTGCCCATAAACCTAATTCTACATGATTGTTCCAACTGTTTCCATCCGAAACTTCTGTATGTACCTCATGTTTGGAAAGGGTAGATAATGTCAAAGGGGTAATAAAAGAACATGCCGATGGAGTCATGATCACCCTCACATCGGCATTTGTTTTTATTAATAATCGAACTAAAAATGCAGCTTTATAAGCGGCGATAGAACCTGTAATACACAGAATTATCTTCTTGCCGTCTAAAGTTGTGCTCATTATGATGTTTTAATATCCATTCTTTGTCAATGGATTAAACGAAGAATCTTTCTTAGTCGATTTCTCTTATTCTGTATTCTAATTCACCATCCATATATTCATTGAAAGCAATGATGGCTGGATTGGGAAGTCTTTCGTAGAATTTAGATATTTCAATTTGCTCTTTGTTTTCGTGTACCTCTTCAATGGCATCCGTTGTAGTTGCAAATTCTTCTAATTTAGAGTGCAATTCAATTTTCAAATCTTGAGAAAGGTTTGCCGCTCTTTTTGAGATGACATTAAGTACTTCATAGATATTACCTGTAGTTGCGGCAATACTTCTGATGTCTCTTGCTGCTACATTCGGGTCTAATGATTGTACTTTACTTTTAATATCGCTCATGCTTTGAGTTTTTTTAGTTCTTCAACTGTATTTGTATGAATATCCGTTACTTCGTCACTGTACTTAGAAGTTGGATGTTTTTTTATAAACTTACTATATAACACTTCTGCTTCTTCAAATCGTTCCCTCTTTTTACCAAAGATACTTTTCTTGGCAAATTCATATGTTGCTTTTAACATCAAATACCTCGCCCTTTCTGCTTGGCTTGCATCTGGAAAGTCATTTAGCATATTAGAGAAAGATTTTACCGCGGCTTCATATTGACCAATGTTGTAATACAATTCGCCTTGTGCCAATGCTTTTTCTTCTAATTTAATTCTTAATTTGTCAATCAATTCATTGCATTCTGCTACACGTTCACTCCTTGGAAATGTATTGACAAATAATTGAAAACCTTCAATTGCTTTTTCAGTGTAGGTTTGATCCAATTTGTGGTTAGGAGATAGTCTATAATTTGAGTACGCCGACATGAATTCTGCTTCTTCTTTTTGATCACTATTATAAAAAGTGGTGGCGAAACTTTTAAAATAGTGCGCTGAAAGTATGAATTCATTATTATAGTAATGCGTATAAGCAAATTTTAGAAACAGCTCTTCCGCTTCGGATTTTCCTCTATAGTTGGGTATTGATAGTTCCAATAATGTTTGAGCCTTTACCCAATCTTCCTTGTCGTAAAACTCTAGTGCTTTTTTATAAAGCAATTCAGGATCGTTACTTGTCCGAACTCTTTCAAACTCAGATTTGCATGCGATGAACATGAATGAAATCAATATAAATAAGACGCTTTTTTTCATAGGGCTGCAAAATTAGTATTTTTTTAGTTACTAGGCGTATAAAAGATTAAAAATGAAGCCTTTTGACACATCGATGTATCAAGTTTTCTCTTTCTAATCATAAAAACCTTGTTTCTGAACTGTACTTAAACGTCATTAGAGAGGGATTCAAGGGAAAAACAAGATTCTTAAGTTATTTTTAACATAGACCTTTTACAGAAAATTATATGAATTTAGTAGTATGTGTCTTTAACAGTAGCCTATGACTCCCGTAGATCAATATATTTATTCTAAGCCTCCTGACCTTCGTGACTTGTTGGATTTTCTGAACGTCTATATATTGGCTTTTAATGAGGGTTTCAACGTGTCTCTAAAGTGGAGTGTTCCTTATTATAAATTGAATAATCTGTTGTGCTATGTAAATGTAGTAAAGGGCAACAAGGTAGAACTCAACTTTTCGAAAGCCTCTTTATTTCAAGAAGAGTTGAAAGGTATCTTGGAGTTTAGAGGTAGGACTGTAATTGGAGGAGTTGGTTATAGGAGTTTGGAGGATGTCGAAGAAGAAATTTTAGAAATCCTTTTACTAGAAGCGATTCGCATTGATCAGCAGGGAATAATTAGATAGAATTTTAAGTAAAAAGAATAAAAGCAATACATTTGTCATTGCCTACCTTGAAAGGGGCTAAATAAACTGAGAGGAGAATAAAAATCATGGATCAGGAGAATACACCAGATAATCCTAACCGAAAAAAGAATTGGCTGAAGATAGCAAAGGTTGCCCTTTGGTCTTCTGCTATTGTACTTGTGTTGAGTATATTTTTTATTTTTTGGTCAATAAATAGTGGTGACTTACCCACATTCGAACAGCTTGAAAATCCAAAGTATGATTTGGCATCTGTTATATATGATGCAAACAATGAGCCTATTGGTAAATACTATGTAGAAAACAGAGAAACCATTAAGTTTGAAGAGTTATCTCCTAACGTCTTGAATGCATTGGTGTCTACAGAAGATGAACGATTTTTTGAGCATTCTGGCATTGATATCATGGCATTGTTAAGGGTGGGGTTCAAAACTGTTCTTTTGCAGCAAGAAAGTCAAGGGGGTGGGTCCACCATCTCTCAACAATTGGCCAAATTACTTTTTGATCGTCCGAATATGAAAGGAATGAGTAAGTTCAAGAGAACGACCAAACTCATTCAGACCAAACTGAAAGAATGGATTACTGCAGTTAAAATTGAACAGCGATATACCAAAGAAGAGATTGTGACGATGTACTTGAATAAATTTGAGTTCATAAATGGGGCACACGGAATTGAAGCTGCTGCACAAACCTATTTCAATAAACATCAAAAGGAATTGAATATAGAAGAGGCTGCAGTATTGGTTGGGATGTTAAAAAATCCAAGTTTATACAACCCTAAAAGATTTCCGGAGAAATCCATGGAGCGTAGAAATACGGTTTTAAACCAGATGCACAAGTCAGATCACATTTCTACCTCAATGAGAGATAGTCTCTCCAGCATTGTAATTTCAATGGATAATTTTTCAAGGAAAACTCAAAGTGAAGGCCCCGCACCTTATTTTAGAAGTGAATTGACAAAATGGTTGAGGGAATTATTCAAAACAGAGGGTATAAAGAAGGCAGATGGAACGGAATATAATATTTATACCGATGGATTAAAGATATATAGTACAATAGATCTTAATTTTCAAAGAAATGCAGAAGAGGCATTAAGAGAACATATGAAATGGAATCAAGATAGATTTTGGCGAGTCTGGAAAAATCGAGATCCATGGACCTATGATGCAGATAAATTGCAGAGAGATATTCGAGCAGAAGTATTTGAAAAGAGGGTGAAAGGATCTGATCGATATATGAACCTGAGGGATAGATATCTAGGAGCAGAAATAAGTCAAATTCGAAAAACAGAAGCTGATATTCCACTGAATGATAATGCAATTCAAGCATTACTGAGGATAGAAAATAATAAGTCAAGATGGTCTTCTGAGATTTCTGATGGAAAGATCAAGGAAGAATATGAAAGAAACTATAAAAACTTTATATCTACAGATAATTGGTCCCGTTTGAAATCACAATGGGTCAAGTTGGTAGATGAATACAAAAATGTATTTAATCAAGCAGTGAATATGAAGGTGTTTGATTATGATCATGGTGAAATTGATACCTTGCTATCCCCCATTGATAGTGTTCGTTTTCACAATATGCACCTACAAGGTAGTTTGTTAAGTGTGGATCCTGCTACGGGATATATCAAGGCCTGGGTTGGTGGGATTGATCATAAATATTTTAAGTATGATCATGTAAATAGTAGGAGAGCAGTGGGGTCTACGATAAAGCCTTTTGTGTATGCTACGGCAATTGGATTGCAAGGAATCTTGCCATGTCAGACGTTTGATGATATTCAATATACCATTGCCCCTGGCGATGCGAATTTTAATTTGATCGACGAATGGTCTCCTGCCAATGCAAATGGAGAATTTACAGGGAATAAGTATAATTTATATCATGGTCTTTTGTATTCTAAAAACTCAATTACTGTTCGACTTGTCAAAGAAATGGGGAATGTTCGGGTAATAAAGGAATTGCTAAAGAATGTGGGTATTGATACAGATCTAAAGCTCGAAAATGGACAATTTGCAGTACCTGAACTACCTAGTATAAGTCTTGGTGCAGTGGATTTGACCTTGTATGATATGGCAGGTGCATATACGACATTTGCCAATGACGGGACCTACACACAACCCATATTTGTGACACGGATCGAAGATAAAAATGGCAGGATTATTTATACGGGCATTCCAAAACGAAATACAGCAATAAATCCGTTGTACAACTCAATTATGGTAGACATGTTGAGAAATAATGTTGGCGGAAGATATGGGATGGGACTAAAATCTAAAGTAGGAGGAAAAACAGGAACCACAAACGACTATTCAGATGGATGGTTTATGGGCATTTCTCCTGAATTAGTTACTGGAATTTGGACAGGAGGAGATGATAAGTGGATACGATTCTTATCATTGGATGAAGGTCAAGGCTTTGTTATGGCAAGGCCGATCTTTGAAAAATACATGAGAAAAATTGAAAGCGACTCATTGGTTGTTTTTAATACGGATGCTGATTTTCCTAAACCACCACCAGGATTTTTTGACTTAATAGATTGTGAAAAATATAAATCGATCACCCCAGAAGATGAGCAAAGTCAAATTCAACAGAATAAGGTAAATCAAGATGAATTTGAAGAAGAGTTTGAGGAAGAGTTTGAAGAGGAGTTCTAGCGTTCGCACTAAAAGATAAGAATTACATGAAAATAACAGTTGCACAACTCAATTATCATATCGGTAATTTTAAAGGGAATACGGCAAAGATGTTGGATGCTGTACAGAGGGCAAAAGAAGATGGAGCAGATATTGTATGCTTTAGTGAATTGGCGACTTGTGGATATCCACCAAGAGATTTTCTAGAATTTGATGATTTTATTTGCTTGGGAGAAGAGAGCATCGCTGCATTAGCAGAAGCTGCACAAGGAATTGCCATTGTTGTAGGTTCGGTATCCCATAATCCCGTTCCTGAGGGAAAAGATTTGTACAATTCAGTTTATTTTTTGGAAGATGGCAAGATTAAATTCATCCAACATAAATCCTTACTTCCTACCTACGATATATTTGATGAATATCGATATTTTGAGCCCGCACATGAATGGGGGATTGTAGAATATAAAGGCAAGAAGATTGCGTTGACGGTATGTGAAGACATTTGGAATATAGGCAATGAAAATCCGTTGTATAAAATCTGTCCTTTAGACAATATGATGAAGTACGAGCCTGATTTTATTTTAAACGTGTCCGCTTCTCCTTTTGATACAGATCATGCTGAGAGTAGAATTAATATAGTAAAGGCAAATTGTGATCGATATAAAATTCCAATGATCTATGTAAATCACGTCGGTGCGCAAACCGAAGTACTTTTCGACGGTGGTTCCTTAATTGCCTCGGGTGACGGCACCATTCATGACGAACTTCCCTATTTTGAAGAATGTATAAAAACCTATGAATTAGCGGATATAGAAAGTGCGACTACCGAAAATTTTCAAAAGAAGGATAAAATAGCGCTTATCCATGATGGAATTATAATGGGCATAAAAGATTATTTTGGTAAACTGGGTTTTACCAAGGCAATTTTGGGTTTATCGGGGGGAATTGATTCTGCAGTGACTATAGCACTTGCAGCTCGTGCTCTGGGTGCAGAAAATGTTCATGCTTTGTTGATGCCATCACAATATTCATCCGATCATAGTATAGATGATGCTGTCGCGTTGGCAGAAAACCTAGGCTGCCCCTATGACATTATTCCAATAAAGGGTATTTATGATGCTTTTATGGACCAATTGGCGCCAAAGTTTGGAGATTTACCCTTTAATGTGACAGAGGAGAATATACAAGCGCGAGCGAGGGGCGTTTTAAATATGGCTATGTCCAACAAATTCGGAAACATTCTTTTGAATACATCCAACAAAAGTGAAATGGCAGTGGGTTATGGCACCTTGTATGGTGATATGTGTGGGGGGTTATCCGTCATTGGAGATGTTTACAAATCGGATGTGTTTCGATTGGCAGAGTATATCAATAAAGATGGAGAAGTCATACCCATGAATACGATTACTAAACCTCCATCGGCTGAGTTGCGACCCAATCAAAAGGATAGCGATAGTTTACCCGACTATGATATTTTAGATGAGATCTTATATCAGTACATTGAGCGTACACAAGATCCTCAAGATATTATCGCCATGGGATACGATGCAAAACTGGTAAAAAGAATTTTGAGGTTGGTTAATATCAATGAATTCAAAAGATATCAAACAGCTCCAGTTTTACGAGTATCATCTAAAGCATTTGGAATGGGCAGACGAATGCCAATTGTAGGAAAGTACTTAAGTTAAGTCGAGTTGCATTCATTTAGACAAGTTTCCTTAACCGAGATTTAACCTTTACATTAACCCTTCCAAAACACGCATCTAGCGATCCATTCGTTATTTTTGCATACGTTATTAACGCAATGAGCCTCATTGCAATAAGCAAGGTTGCATATGAATGATAGATCAAATCCTAAGGTGCCGAAGCGGAAAATAAAGGTTGCATTTTTTGCTGATATACTTGTGAAAAACTTTGACGGAGCGTCTAGAACCATGTTTCAAATCATTGAACGGATACCCAAAGATGAGTTTGAGTTTTTATTTTTTTGTGGCCTTCCTCCCTCCGAGGATATTGGGCATGAGTACATGAAGATTCCTACCATGCCCTTCCCGTTTAATTCTACCTATAGGTTTGCCATACCAATGTTTAGTTGGTTTTCCATGCGCAAAAAATTGAAAGCATTTCAACCAGATGTGATTCATATCGCTTCTCCTTCACCGTTGGGAGATTTTGCTTTTCAGTATAAAAGAAGGAGGAATATTCCAGTAATTACTATTTACCACACGCATTTCTTATCCTACATCGACTATTATTTGCGGACAATTCCATTTTTAGTTAAACCTGCTAAAAATACAGTAGCATTTGGACAACGAATGTTTTATGACCAATCTACTTTAATGTATATTCCTACTATGCAGATGGTAGACGAGTTGAAAAAGTTTGGGTTTGATACAGGAAAAATGAAAATTTGGCAGCGAGGAATCAATCATGAATTATTTAATCCATCAAAAAAAGACATCAACAAGATACAAGCAATCACTTCAAATGATAAACCCAATATCCTATTTGCATCCCGATTGGTTTGGGAAAAGAATTTGGGAACGTTGATCAAAATCTATAGAGAGAACAAAGCACGAGGAGGTGCTTTTAATTTGATAATTGCTGGGGATGGTGTAGCCAAAGAAGTGCTAGAACAAAAAATGCCAGATGCTTTCATGTTGGGCAAAATAAGTCACGATGAGTTGGCTATTTTATATGCTTCTGTTGATGTTTTTGTATTTCCATCGGTATCTGAAACCTATGGAAACGTAGTTGTGGAAGCGATGGCTAGTGGCTGTCCTTGTGTAATCGCACGAGGAGGAGGATCACAAAGCTTGGTCCAACATGGCGTTACGGGATATTTATGTGAACCCAATAATGCAGCTGAATATATGGATAGGGCCGAAGAGCTCATTCATTCAGATGAATTGAGGACAAATATTATAGAAAATGGACTGAAATACACAAAGAATTTAGACTGGGATGTATTGGCAGATACCTATTTTAATGATGTTAAAAGACTGGCCAATAAACGAGTTATTTCTTAGGATGAAGGAGTTTTTCTCAAAATATAAGACCCCGATCAAAGTCATTTTACTTTTAGTTGTATTGGCATTTATTGGGCAATTCATCAAGCACACAAATTTTCAACAAATTGGGAATTACCTTAGCCAACTTCCATATACTTTTTTGGGCATTTTATGGGTTTCTTTTTTAGCTTACCTGTCTGCTACGTATTCCTGGCAGTTGTGTTTAGGAGAGGACGATAAGAAAGTAAGTACGAGCAAATTATTTATGATTCGAAATGTAGGAGAAGTGTTGAGTGTTTTTAATCCAACAAGTGTGATCGCAGGAGAGGCATTAAAAGTGCATTATTTGAAGGGGCAGTCTATATCAAAAGAGAATAGCATTAGTTCGATTCTGATGTCCAGAATTTTGATTATTCTTTCTGCGATATTGTTGTTGTCTCTTTCAGCCTTGTATCTTATAGTTAAACTATTTGGGACAGGGATAAGTCTTATTTTTGTATTACTAGCAGGATTATTGATGATCGGATTTGGCTATTTACTAGCTCGTTTTTTGTTGCATTCCAAACTCTATTTAGCTCGATTTTTTGGAAGTCTTCAAACTAAATTGGGTGCCAAGTTTATTTCAGATGAGTTGATTCATTCTGTAAAAGAGGTCAACAGGACTGCTCATATTTTTTATAACAGAAATCACCAAAGATTTCGATGGGCATTCTTCTTATCTATCGTGCATTGGATTTTTGGAGCGGCTGAATTTTATTTAATATTGAAAACACTGGGATTGGAGACTTCTCTGCCGAATGCAGTGGCTGTTGAAATGGGAGTCATCCTCTTCAAAACTGCTGGTGCAATTGTACCCGGCCAATTGGGGGTTGAGGAGTATGGAAACAAAGTGATGTTAGGAGTTATTGGAATTGCAAGCAATGAAATTTGGTTGGTGGTATCGATATTAAGAAGAGCAAGGCAGATATTTTGGGTAGGTGTTGCAGTTCTTTTTTCTTGGGTTTTACGGAAATCCAAGAATGTGCAAATTAATCAATGACCCATGGAGATATTATTCATAACACATAAGTATCCTCCTTTTATTGGAGGAATGGAAAAACAGAGTTACGAGCTGACAACAAGAATGGGTGCCTGTCATACAATTCATATTCATACGTATGATGGTGAAGGCTCTAAATTGAGTTGGTTTTTAAATCTTAAAAAGAAGGTTAAAAAGATTCTGAGCACAAATCCGAATATTGAATTGATCCATGTAAATGATGGATTGATGGCTTCTGCATGCTTGTGGTTAAAGAAGTATACGCAGATTCCTGTCGTTGCTACTTTCCATGGGTTGGATTTGACATTCCCATCCTATATTTTCCAGAAATTTATTGTGAAAAGATTACACCGATTGGAAGGTGCTATTTGTGTGAGTAATGCTACTACCCTGGCATGTTTAGAAAGAGGATTTTCAAAAGAAAAAGTTTTTACGGTGTTGAATGGAGTAGATCATGATCTGGCGGATATTCCTATAGACGTAGCGTTTAAATCAAATACTGAAGAAGCATTAGGCATTTCCTTTACGGGTAAAAAAGTGATGGTGACTATGGGTAGAGCAGTGAAGCGGAAAGGATTTTCCTGGTTTTTAAAACATGTTGTTCCTGAGCTCAATGAATCTATTGTCTTTCTTATGATCGGGCCATTGAACAACCAAATTGGTTTTATGGAACGAGTAGTGAATATACTTCCAATCACCTTACGCGGCAAAATTCAATTGATGTTTGGAATGGCAACGGATGTTAAATCTATTACTGCTGCATTGAAAGATCCTTCTATATCCAAAAAAGTACACCATTTAGGGAAAGTGAGTTTTACCGATTTGATGCAATATTTGTCTTTGGCGGATGTGTTTGTGATGCCTAATATTAAGGTAAAGGGGGATGCAGAAGGCTTTGGATTGGTCGCTTTGGAGGCGAGTCTCAGAGGTGCTCCCGTTGTTGCTGCGGGCATCGAAGGAATTACGGATGCTGTACGGGATGGGAAAAATGGAATTCTAGTGCCTAGTGGAGACGCAGATCGTTGGATTCACACATTAAATACATTGTTGGAGGATGAGGAAGGACTGTCACGGATGTCTGATTCTGCAGTTCAATTCACCTTGGAAGATTATGGTTGGGATAAAATGGTAGAGGAGTATGAGAGGGTATTTTTGGAAATAGTAACGTATAGCTCTAATAAGGAGTAAGATCAAAACCTAAAATCATTACAAGCAAACATCTTTTCGATTATATTTGATTCATTCAATATACCAGAATTGGCATCAAATTTATGAAGAGAATATTTGTACTAATCATATCATTTGCATTTTGCATTCCCATGTCCGCACAAGAGTGGCAGATTGTCAGTAATAGTACCATAGAAAAAATAAACCCTGTTGCCTATGATGACAATATTGAAATGGCAGGGAAGAACGTTGCTGGAATTATACATTATGCCATAGACAGCCTTGGTGGATTGAGTGTTGAACGAGAAATTATTTACCCACAATTGAAAAAATTCATTGCGGATAATGATTCAAAATGGGCAGTTTACCGCGCATATTTAAGAGCGGACTGGGATGATCAAGTGAATCCTGAAATCTATGTCAACGATCTTCGATTTGTACCTGGAAAATTAGAGAATATTACGATTGATGGAAGTCTGAAATTTACCCATGTTGCCTCAGAAAGTGGTGTGCGTCTTCAACGGACTTTTTATCCCTCTACAGAACAAAGACTTTTTGTGGAGTCGTGGAAATTGATCAATGAAACGGATTCTATTATTGATGTTCAGATAGGGGCTACATCGGTGGTGAAACATGCCTATGGGAAGGATGGAGAATTCGTTTATGGAGTTAAGAATAATGGAAAGGATGTAGTGGTGCTGGAATCAAATGCGAGCTACACCTTTGAAATTCAATATTATGCGGAGAAAGAAGGAGACGAGTCCATTAAGTTGGTTGAGACCTTTGAAAAGAGAGCTACTTTATTAAATGAGATTCATTCAAAGCTGATATTAAAAACACCTAATAAAGTACTCAATACACTTTTCGCTTTTTCAAAAGTGAGGGCCGCAGAAAATATATTCAATTCGAAAATGGGTATAGTACATTCTCCTGGGGGTGGAAGATATTATGCGGGGGTATGGGCCAATGATCAAGCAGAATATTCAGGCCCATTTTTCCCTTATCTGGGGCTGGAAGATGGAAATGTTGCAGCATTGAATGCATACAAACGGTTTTACCAACAAATGAAAACTATTCCAAATCATGATCAAAATCTTTGGTCCTCTTTTGAAATGGAGGGAGACGTGACTTGTTGTGGTGGAGACAGAGGGGATGCTGCAATGATTGCCTACGGTGCCTTGCATTATTTACTGGCGCTCGGGGATGAAACCATTGCTTCTGAATACGAACCTATGGTAGAATGGTGCTTGGAATATAACCACAAGAAGCTCAATAGTGAAGGCGTAGTGCTTTCAGATACGGATGAGATGGAAAGCAGGATTGAAACTGGAAATGCGAATTTGTCTACTTCTTCCTTGTATTATGGAGCGTTAGATTTGGCCGTTGATTTTTATAAGAATTATCCCCTAAAAGCAGATCGGGTAGAGGAATTGAAATTGAGAAAAAAGAACCTCTATTCTTCTATAGAGTCTTACTTTGGGGCACATGTAGAAGGGTTGGATACCTATAAATATTTCAAAGAGCATAAAAAGCTGAGGCATTGGATTTGTTTACCTCTTGTAGTAGGAATTAATAATCGAAAAGAGGCTACTGTGGAAGCTTTGTTTGATCGATTGTGGACGGATAATGGTGTACATGTTGAGAAGAATTCGGACAATCCACGAATTGCAGAGATCTTTTGGGATAGAGGTACTTTATATGCATTAAGAGGAACAATTGTATCTGGTGAAATAGAACAATCGTTAGAAAAATTGGTAGAATTTTCTGAGAAACGTTTATTGGGCGATCGAGTGCCATATGTCGTAGAGGCCTTTCCTGAAGGGAATATGGCGCATTTATCTGCCGAGAGTGCTCTATATTGCAGGGTGTTTACAGAAGGGCTTTTTGGAATAAAACCACTAGGATTTCGTTCGTTTTCATTGACTCCCAGATTACCCAAAGAATGGAATACGATGTCGCTTGAAAATATACAAGCCTTTGGTGCAGATCATTCTATAGAAATAAATAGAAAAAATACGGGTTTGCAAGTGGTCGTTACTTGTCCATCAAAGGGGATGAAGAAATTTTTTGATATTCGGGAAGGAGGAAGTTGTGTGGTGGAATTGTAGTTTGAATCAGGTAGTGCAATTAGCATAGGGATATTCCAAGGAAGCAATATCCCTTTATTTATAGTAAACTGGGATGTTTT
>JARGNR010000117.1 GCA_029212405.1 Saprospiraceae bacterium | reverse complement strand
GACGACATCACTAAAGAGAAAGCTGAAATTGTAAATGAGTTATTTGAAAAAGAAGATCCACAATTTGCATTTGAAGTCAAGACATTGAGTGGAAAGAATGTTGTAAATAGTCTACAAGATTATTGTACTTTTGAAAAAATTGACCTAGTAGCAATGATCTATAGATCTGAAGGCATTTTTGCTAATTTTTTACACAGCAATAAAAGCATTCAAATAGCTCAACAAGTTCATTTACCTGTAATTGTTTTTAAAGAAGATTAAAACTCTGAATATGAAATTTTTATGCCCGACAGATATGTCACCTCATTCTATTACTGCTCTTAAATATGCAGTAAATCTCTCTAATGATTTAGATGCAGAACTTCATGTTATTAATGCATTTAAAGTACCTAATCCATCTTCCTCTTTCAAATCCCTTGAGGATGAAATCAAACGAAATTGTGAAGAAGACTTAGCTAAGGTGGTGGCAGGTATACTCCCATTGGTCAAAAATGACAGAATTCCTATAAGTAAGACATTCCGAGGTAATCCAGTTCAGACCATTTTAAGGTATTCCAATCTGAATGACATAGACCTTGTCATTATGGGCACTCAGGGGGATAACAGTCTTCGTACCCTTTTATTTGGAAGTGTAACAAAGAAAGTAGCTGCACAGTCAAAAACCCCTGTTCTTGCTATTCCAGAAGTGGTTAAGGATCAACTACAAAGCAATAAAATTTTGATGGCTCTGGATAATAAAGTCTTGGACAATGAAATCACCTTCAGAGTACCCAGAGGTTTGGCATCCAGATTGGGATTAAAAATAGATATTCTACATATTTCGAAAGAAGATGAAGAATTTCCTATTGATCCATTTGTGAGCAACTACTTGGGCGATACTATGGGTGATGTGTATATCAAAAAAGGCACCGATCCTGTAAGGGAGATTAAAAAATATGCGGAAGAGAACAATGTTGGTATGTTGATAATGGTACGTAGAGAACGATCTTTTTTCAATAAATTGTTTAATGTAGGAAATACAGCTGAGGAAATAGCAAAAACCAATATTCCTCTTCTTATACTGCCAGAATAAAGTATCATTAGTATAATTTTATAAGCAATCTTGCTATTTTAATTAATAGCAAGATTTTTTTATGCAAGGCATATGATATAGATCATCTACAAGGTTGACCAAAATCCTAGTAAAAAAATGCACTGAGACTGATCTTTACAATGACAAATAAATAGTATAACCTTAAAATTTATTAATCATGTCTGTGAAAAAATATTACACACCGCTCTTTCCTAGATGGAGCAATTTTTTTGAAGGAATCAACCCCGAAGCTCGATTTCTTGGATATGAATCTGATTTTAGTCATATGCCAGCCACCAATATTGAAGAAAAAGGAGCTGAATTTGTAGTAACTATGGCTATTCCTGGAGTAAATAAAGAGGATATTAATATTGAAGTACATGACAATGTTATTTCAATATCTTCTGAAAAAGAAGCTTCTTCTGAAGAAAAGGAAAAAAATTACTCTAGAAAAGAATATAGTTACAATTCATTCAAAAGGGTTTTTAATCTTCCACAAAATGTTCGTGAAGAAGATATTGAAGCACTGTATGAAAACGGCGAATTGATCCTTCATTTACCTAAAGCAGAAGCGGAAGAAAAGAAAGTAAAAAAGATAGAAGTAGCATGATTTCTTGATTTGTGAAAGCGGGCACTTTGTAGCCCGCTTTTATTTCATTCTACCTTTATTCATATAGAAGTGATCTAAAGATTTATTGTTCATTCCTTATAATTTCATTTTACATAGATTTTTAAATTACTTCATAATATTTAAGCCATGATGTCTACTAGAACAATACTTATTATTTTTTGTGTATCAACTTTTTTAGCGTGTACAAAAGAAGCACCTGCTCCGACTAATACCATAGATGATTACACCTTAATCTATCAGGAATTGTTGGGCGTAGAGTATGCATTACTTACTCAAGACCATACAGAGGCAGTTTTACATATAAATTCATTAGATGATTTATTGAAGGAAAGTTATAATTTATTCTGTCCGGAAGAGAGTGCACAGTTGGATGGGGCAAGGCTTAACAATCAAATATTAAAACAGAACATTTTAGGAAAAAAAACATCATCTCTTTTTGATGACCTACGAATCTTAAAGGCCTCCATCATAAATCTACAGACCGATGATGATTATGACCCCTATTTTGCGTTCTTATGGAGATTTGAAGAAGAAATGGATTATACCACTACCATAGCTATGGATCCTCTTCTTGATCTTTATGAATGGAATGAATTTGAAGACATGGTAGCATGTATGAATCAAACTTGGCAACCGGTTAGAAATCATTCTCCCTCTCCTGCCGCATTAAATTATGATCCTTTATTATATAAAAATCAGACGGTCTATAAAATCTATCTTGAAAATGCAGTTGCCAATTTTATCAAAGCGGTAGAAAGCAATGACTATGAAAATTTTCCGCTTTGTGAAAATGCTGAGGCATTACGCACAGCTTACATCGAATACATCAAAACATTTATTAATTCGTCTGAAATTACTGATTCTTTTTTGGCACAACTTTAAGTCTTGAAAATTCCTTTTAGATGAAAACCTGCTATGAAAAGAAATACTTATAAAATATTTAAATATTCTTTTTTAGGAAAATCGCCTAACAAAATAGCGATTAAACTCACAGATATATAAGAACTTATCGCTCAATATCCTTCGTATTTGAGTGAGGAAATAAAGTCTTGTATTAATAAAAAATACATTGCTTTTTATGTTCTACCATTGCGAGTAAGGTATTTTTTATTTAACTTTATTTCGTGTTAAGAAAAAACCTAAAAACTAGGTTTATCTTTATAATTTTAAAATAGACATTCAATATCTCGTTCTAATAAGTTAAGATCAAATAGAATTAGACGAATCCAATAGATATTGTTCCCTTTGAGATTTTATTAAAAAAACGCGGATACCGAAAAGCGTATAGAGTAGGTATGTAAACCCTTTATATTTCATTCATTTATCGTCAATTCCAATGACTATCATTTGATGTTTTTGGCTTGACTATATAGTTGAGATGAATACAATGGATCAATGTATAGAATTATTTGACAACTCAAATAAACACTATTCTAATGTCCATTAGACTAATAATAATTGCTTGTGAGATTAATTTCAGCACTAAGGTTGAAGTTGTTAAGATCATCTTATAGGAAATTAAAAGTAAGCTTTCATTGATCATCCAATGACACACCCCCCTTTATCTGAATTGCTTTATCGGAAAAGCATTTTGTAAATAATATTTCTTACAGACCCTATGCAAGTAGGCTGTATTTACAAATCAGGAGAGTGGATGAAATTGGCATATTGATTTCAATATGCTTTCTTAACGCGGATACCGAAAAGCGTATAGAGTAGGTGTTAACTAATTAAATTGATTTACAATGAAAAATGTATTTTGTATTGCCATTCTGTGTATTGGCTTTTTATCCATTAGTCAAGCACAAGTGCTTGAGTATTATGTTCATAATAGCTCCACTACGGACACTTGGAATTGGGCGTTAGACGATGCTGGACCTTCAGCGGCTCAATATGAATTGAATATTCTTCCAGGAGAAACTAGATCAGGTTTTATTGGCTTATTCTCCTTCCCTGTTGAATGGAAAGCTAATGACAGTAATAACTGTTATGGAACTACTGTAAATGCAGGACCTGTTCCAACATCTACTTTGCCTACCACATGTTTTGGTACCAATATCACTTATAAGATCGTGGAGGTAGTGCCTTTTGTTTATTATGTATATAAAGCAAATTTGCCATAATCAATACATTAAACTATAACAGTCCAAACCTAAAAAAACACTTTTTATGCGGATGCCGAAAAGCAAGATGAGTAGGCAAAACCTCTAAAATGAAAGAAATGAAAAAGTTATTTTTTTTAGTCATATTTTCAGTTGGCATTTTTAGTGTTAGTCATGCGCAATTTTTAACCTACACGTTACAGAATTCGTCCACGACTGCAACTTGGAATTATAAAATGAAAGATGCAGGATCAGGAACGATCACTTCTGAATTAGGAATATTGCCAGGACAAACAAGATCAGGAGTAGTAGCAAATTTTGGATTCATATTGGAGTTCAAAGCCGCAAATTCAAATAGTTGTGGTACTTCTCAGGTTGTTCCAGGCCCTACCCCAGTAGTCCTTGTTCCTATTACTTGTACAGTACCTACAGCATTAAAGTACAGAGTAGATGAAATCATACCCTTTGTCTTGTATGATTTACAACTGAAATTCGGATAAATGTTAAGATCACGGTCATTTTTATTTCACTCTTTTGAGGTCCTTTAGTTGAATCTCAAGGAAGATGAATAAAAATAAATCGGATACTATCATACTGTTTTACAGGTCATGTCTGCATTTAAACTGCAGATGTGACTTGTTTCTCAATAAAACAAAACCACATTACGACTTTCCAACATGAAAAATTTTCAAGTAGCATTTTCAAGATGCTAGAGAATATTACTTAAAAATGTCTTGGAATACTATATCACGCGGATGCCGAAAAGCGATTAGAGTAGGCATTAATTTTATAAAACTAATTATTATGAAAAATTTATTATTAATAGCCTTATTTTCAATAGGCTTTTTTACAACAAGTAATGCGCAATTTTTGCAATATACTTTAAACAATTCATCTACAGCTGTCTGGAATTATGGGATGGATGATGCTGGGCCAACCGGCGCAATTTATGAATTAGACATCAACCCTACAGAAGTTAGAACTGGTGTCATTCCTAATTTTGCTTTTCCTTTAGAATGGAAAGCAGAAAACAGTTTTGGATGTGGTACGTACGATGTGATAACAGGACCTGGAATTGGTGGCCCTGCATATCCATGTTTTGTTCCTTCTTCAATTAATTACAACGTTACAGAAGTTATACCTTTTGTATTTTATACCCTTTATCTAGAATTTGGATAAAATCTAATTAAACATACCATAGTATTCTAATATGAGGCGAGTCGAGATTATCTATTTCCTAATGATAACATCGGCTCGCTCTTTTGATTTCAACAATTTTCATTTCCCTTTCAAATTCGTTACTTTTACTGAGAGAAAGAAAATGATATGCAGGGGCCATTCATAGTTAAGTAGTGTAAGCTTCTAGATATTCATCGATCTGTATTTTATTATCAACCCAATGTTGAGAGTGAATTGAATTTAGAGTTGATGCGTGAAATGGACTAGCATTATTTAAATCATCCCTTTAAGGGAGCGTCTAGCTTACAAAAGATAAGGTATATAGAGTCATTAGAAACAGGATTGAACGATTGTATTATCGAGTAATGGTCCTACAAGCCATTATGCCTGGTAATCATACTTCTCGAAAGAATAAAGCACATAGGATCTATCCCTATTTATTAAGAAACCTAGAAATTGAAAGGGCAAATTAAGTGTGGGCTATAGATATTACCTACATTCCAATACAAAAGGGATTTATGTACCTCACGGCGATCATTGATCTGCATACCCGGTTTGTTGTGGGTTGGCCTGTATCCAATAGCATGGATGCAGAATGGAATAAACAAACCATAGAGCAAGCCATCGCTGAGCATAGCAAAACAGAGATTTTAAATACAGATCAAGGAAGTTAATTCACTTCACTTCTACGATATTTACAGACTGTGTACTCGGGGAAGCAAACGTCAGATTAAGTATGGGCGGCAAAGGTAGAGCCAAAGATAATGCATTTATAGAACGATTGTGACGGAGTTTAAAATAAAGAATTAGGGTAACTTCCTAATCATAATTTCTATCAGAACAAAATAGTGCGATCAATCTAAATTTCAATAGTTCCCAATAATACACACTTCGAGGATATCACCTCTATATTTATTTAATGATAAATGTTGATTTATCAAATATGGAATTTATTTATAAATCTTAAACAACAGAAATATGAAATATTTTAATGTTCTAATTGTTATTGTTTTATTGATTAATATTGAAGTTTTTAGCCAGTGTCCAAATTTACCAGATGAATTCCCTACGGATCAACAGAATTTAGACATTGTCAATCTTGAAATTGCAAAATGCTTTGCTCCTACTATACGTCACATTGCTGAATTAGATGAGGATAACTCTGCAGGCGGTAGAGCAGACCTCATCACGGCAGTAAATTATGATGGCGACTGGGATGCAACGAATAATTGGGAAAATCTTGCTAACTATATATCGGGAAATCCAAATACTCACGATGAGCTAGATCCGAAGGTATATTACTCTGTAGTGTGGACAGACGTTGCATGGGTGATTACTTATGGCTTCTACCATCCACGAGATTGGTCGCTAGATACAGGTGCATGTTGTAGTTCAGAGGGAATTATCTCTGGCGACAATCACGAAAATGATTTTGAAGGAACAATTTTAGTTGTTAGTAGAATTGATAAAAGTCCTGGAATTACTAAAAATCAGGTTATAGGTGGTTTTACTATAAGTCATCATGATTTATTAAGATATACAAGTATAAATGTTGTTCCAGGTGTATTTATTGACAATAGAACCCATGCTGTTGAACTCAATCTTGATTTAAATGCATGCATTGAAAGTGATGGCGATATTAATTGTGATAATTGCATCTCATATAACACCGACCACATTGTCTATACATTAAATACTGATGATAATCCATTTGTCAATGCCGATACCAGCGTTAATCATGGTGATTTTCTAACTGGAACTGGCGAATACGAATTAGATAATATTTTTGGCAACAATTCAGAAAGTTTGTGGGCGAAAAAAGACGAAGCATTGGTTTTTAACGGAGATAAATTTGCTTCAAGCGGTAATTCAGATTGCACTCAGTATGGCGGTGATGCAAGCGCTCCATGGGGTTGGGAGCAATTAAAATACTCAAATGCAGAAGTGAAAGAATTAATTTGTCAGTCATTTTTTGATGTTCAGTATTCTACCACATGTATTATGGCAACAGAACCACTAATCATACACAACCCTTATGTTGAACCAGAATGCTCTTTATTATTCAGCAATTCAATAGTGATAGACTCGTATGTTGAATACAATAGTTATTATGCGGCTTTTGAAGGCATTACAATTATGCCTGGGGGCTCACTATCAATAAAGAATAGTACTTTAAAATTTACCGAGTCAGGATTCATTGATGTGCGCGTTGGAGGACAATTAATTATTGACAATTCTACTTTAACAAATTGCAGTGGAACAAATTGGCAAGGAATACGAGCTTTTGCCGATAACCTCCTCTCATCTAACGGAGTTCTAGAAATTAAAAATTCGAGTAAAATTGAAAATGCAATTATTGGTTTAAGTTTAGGTAATCAATGGACGTATAATACAGTAAGTGCAATAATTGAAAATACAAATTTCGAAGGAAATCTAACTGGAATAATTATTCCATTTGGTAAAACAGATGCAACAATAAATTCTTGTTATTTCCAAAACGAGACAAATATTGAATTGAATGCATCCTATGGTTTAAGAATTGAAAATTCGGAGTTTAATGATTTTGACCCTAGTACTTTAACCAATGGTATAATTGCAATAAATTCTTCATTTACTTACGAAGAAAATAATCTAATGAGAAATCAGATTCTTGGAATTGCTGCAAATGGAACATTTCCACTTGCGGGAGGCATGTTAATTGGTTCGGAATCTACCAATGCAAACCATTTTCGAAATAATCATTTCAGTATATGGGGAAGTGGAGTAGATAGGCCTCTTGGTATCGCAATGGAAAACAACCTATTTTATGGTACAACCTCTGAGGGAATTTATACGGTTGGTGTAAATAAATTGTCTGCGGTCAATAATAGTTTTGACGGAGTTTACAATAACGGAGTATATTCTGCAAACCTTGGCGATGAATTTAATACAATAAACTGTAATGAATTTAACAACTCATTTCAAAATAGTATTTATTACTATGGTAATAATTCAAATTCTGTTTTTCTAGGAAATCAATTCATTGCCCCAATTACTGGAAATGACGTGGCCGTAGACAGTCATCATTTGAGCAATTTTATTGGATTATTGGAGAATCCCGCAGAAAACTGTTTTTCTTCAAATTCCAATGATATAATTGAGATATTAGCAGGAATTGATAACTTTTCCTATTTCTATTATGATCCTGGACCTGATTGTCAAGAACCTGATAATACATCTGCTTTTAATAAACTTGCAAGTTCTGAGTTCCCTGACAATTGTACTAGTATTGGAATATTTGGTTTTATAGATCCCGATGGAGACGGTTATCTAGGCATTCATCCAGATACTATTTATGATCCCAATGATGCCTGTATTAAATGCATTAAAGATAGTATCAATCTTTGGATAACCCATGTAATATTTTCTGGTGGTGATGATCCAACTACAGTCCCTTTTGATGGAGATCCAGTTCCAACGGAAAATATCTTTATCAATGAACGTATTTTAGATCAATGGATTAACTTTGGGCTCTTTGTGGCTTTGGAAACTGACAATTTCTCCTTAGCAGAGGAAATTCTGACCCCCCTATTGAAATGGCGATGGCAATCTAAATTTTTTGGGGTAAAGATGTTAAAGAGAGACTATACCGATGCATCTCAATTTTTAAACGGAATGTCAGAAAATAACTTAAATGAAATTTATTTCAAAGATATTCAGGAGTTAAACCTGATATTATACACTGACCCAGGGCATGGAGAGGCAAATATTACTGAAGCCGATCTCGATCATCTTAAAATGATTGCAACATCAAATTACCCTGTAAAAGGATATGCGCTCAGTCTTTATTATCAATTGACTGGAGTACATTTAATTTTAGAACAAACAAATATAAATCCTAGGAATTCCAAAAGTGATTTAAAGAAAGAGAACCTTTCAACTAATTTCAATGTATTTCCCAACCCAGCAGGCTTACTTTTAAGATTTGATAATGCTTTATTCAATTTAAAAGAAATTTTTATTTATGATATTCAAGGGAACTTGGTAAAAACTTTAAACGTTTACGAGAGAAATTCGATAGATATTTCGGATCTATCAAGTGGACTTTATTTTCTGCTTGGTGTTGATAAAGAAAGCAATAAATTTCCAACGAAATTCATGAAAAATTAAAATAGATGAGGTCTTTAATAGTTTTTATCTCAATATTCTTTCTCATAACTTTTCACAAAGCATCTGGGCAAGTTTATTTTAATAATCACTATAAAATTGGTAATTCTAGTACTACACCAATAGACCTAATAAAATGGCAAGATCAGTTTGTAGTTTCGTTTCTTAATTTTAATGAGTTAGGAGAGACTCAATCTGGTCTTGCTTTTATTGAGCCACATGAAAATAATTTGTCCCTTTCTATTTTTGATAATATCAGAATAGGGTTTGAAGGCATCTTTGAATCAAATGACACATTACATATTTTTGGAAAAAAATTTGAAAATGGTAATAGTTTGCTAGCTCATGGATTTGATCTCTTAACCATGAATCTTGCTTACATGAAAGAATATAGTACTTTTTTGGACTCGAGTTTTCCTTTTGCAGGTACAGAGTTCAATAAAAACATGTACAGATCTTATGTTGATGATGTAGACGGGGACTTACATAGAGAATTTGGAATCATAAAGTTAGATTTAAATGGTGATCAACTTTGGCAAAATAATTACAGTACTCATTTTGCTCAAAATTCGATAGGAGGATTAGAAATTATTAGAGGTGGAAAACTCATTGTGGGTTCAAATATTCAAGATGGATTTTTGGATATTGCTCAAACACTGAAGATCAATGAAAATGGAGAAGTTATAGATAGTGTGTTTTCCGAAGAAGAATTGCTGGATTTTACTTCAAAAGTTTATCTTACAGTAATTGATAGTCAAGTCATTGTTAATGCATATAATGTAAAAAGAGAATTGGACAAGCAACCTATCAGAATCGATTATTATAATGAAGATTTAGAACTTATTAATCATTCCCTAATTCCAAGTACTGAATCAATGAGAATAAATCCAAGAAAGATTCAAAAAGGGAGAGGTGATTATTTATTCATGTTAGGCTCCTTCATAGATTTTAATGGTGATACTACATATGGATATTTATCTAAGATTGGATTAAATGGGGAAATAATTTGGGAACATTATTATCAACACCCAGATTATCTTGGTGAAGACTTTATTTACTCAATTGTTGGTATATGCGAAGAGGAAAATGGAGACATATATTGCCTAGGTAGCATTTTTCCAATCACTAGCCAACAAGAAGTTTGGCTTTTCAAGTTAAATAATAATGGATGTTTTGGTACAGATTCGTGCGACCAGGAAGTAATTCTTAGTACAGCGAATCTTGCTCAATCTTCGGAGAGGATTAGTGTTTTCCCTAATCCTACATCAAACATCCTAAATATCCAAAGCATTAGTGAAATTATCAAATTAGAAGTATTTGATTTTCAGGGCATGCTTGTTTTGGCCAAAGAGAATTTTAATAGAAATGGAAAACTGAATGTAAGCTCTTTATCTAAAGGCATTTATGCTGTTAAAGCATATCATAGAAATGGTTCAGTTTCGTCTTCTGTTTTTGTTAAAGACTAGATGAATTCATTATTTTAAACGGCTTAAATATGGTTCAAAAATCATCTATTAATAATATTAAGTATACTTTAAATTAATATCTCCATGAATTAAAATATAGTTATGTATATTTTAATTTTTAGTAAGTTTCTAAATAACGTTCCTTTTCTTTACTCATTTCATTTTAAAATGGACTTAATTGAAGTAGCTATTTATCAGAATCAATGTCAATGACAAAATCATTATATGCTTCAATTACATCATTCCCGCATTGTGCAAGATTTATAGCTATGGTCTTTTGATCTTTGTGTCCAAATGATTGTAATATTATTGACAATGGCACATCCTTAGTGATAGCAATTGTAGTGTAAGTATTTCTTTCTACATTAATAGGTTACACATATATATCATTGCCAAAATTTATAATTAATAGCTCTATTTTCTATAGGCTTTTTTACCACAAGTAATGCGCAGTTTTTGCAGTATACATTGAACAATTCATCATTCGCTACCTGGAATTATGGAATGGACGATGTTGGACCAACTGGCGCAATTTATGAATTAGATATTAACCCTACAGAGGTAAGAACAGGAGTTATTACTGATTTCGCATTTCCATTAGAATGGAAAGCTGAAAATAGCTTTGGATGTGGAGTTTACGATGTGATTACAGGGCCTGGAATTGGTGGTCCTGCTTTCCCATGTGTTGTTCCTTCATCTGTTAATTACAACGTTACAGAAGTTATACCTTTTGTATTTTATACACTTTATTTAGAATTTGGATAAAATTTATTTGAAAATACCATAGTATTCTAATATAGAGCGAGTTGAGTTTATCTATTTCTTAATGATAACATCGGCTCGCTCTTTTGATTTCAACAATTTTCATTTCCCTTTCAAATTCGTTACTTTTACTGAGAGAAAGAAAATATGAAATGGACTGAATTAAAATACTTAATTGCTTATACTGTTCCTGTCGCTGGATTTATATCCGTTTTTTATGATGGTATATTTTCTTGGACAACCGTAATCTATGCTTTTGTGCTTATCCCATTCATAGAATTTTTTGTCAATCAATCCGATAAAAACATCTCAAGTGAAGAAGAAGAAAGTTTCAAATCGACTTCGTATTTCGACATTTTGCTCTATCTGAATATCCCAATCATATTTAGTCTAATCTATTGTTATTTGGTGGTCATCAGTTCTGAGCCCTATTCAAATACTGATTTATGGGGTAAAACATTATCAGTAGGTATCATTTTGGGAAGTGGAATCAATATCGCTCACGAATTGGGACACAAGTCGCATTGGTACCAAATCGTATCATCCAAACTATTACTTCTCCCAAGTCTATACATGCATTTCTTCATTGAGCATAACAGGGGACACCACTTAAATATTGCAACACCCAAGGATCCAGCTTCTTCCAGAAAGGGAGAGAATGTATATTTCTTCTGGATTCGGTCCGTAGTATTCGGATATATTAATGCTTGGTCTCTAGAAGCGAAACGGTTAAAAAAAATAAATAAGTCCGTCTTTTCTTTGCACAACGAAATGATCCAATTTCAAATCTATCAGTTGCTATATCTTGCCATCATTTATACTGTCTTTGGTTTCACAACATCACTCTTTGCTATCGCTATTGCAGTTGTTGGATTCTTACTCTTAGAAACTATTAATTACATTGAGCATTATGGACTCACGCGTAAAAAGTTACCAAATGGCAGGTACGAAGCTGTGAAAGTCAATCATTCATGGAATTCAAATCATGAATTTGGAAGAATTGTGCTCTATGAATTGACCAGACATTCTGATCATCATTATAAAGCAAATAGAAACTATCAAATCTTGAGGCATCATGATGAGAGTCCACAACTCCCCTATGGGTATCCCGGATCAATGTTGTTATCGTTCATTCCCCCCTTATGGTTTAAGATAATGAATAAAGAACTGCAAAAATTGGATTCATAATTCATCCTTATTGAGCAGAAAGCCTTTCTAATAATGCTTTTGTTTTTAAAATGCCTTCTTTGGCTGGGAGTGTATGCCCTTCAAACTCTACAGCAAGGTATCCTGTATAACCAGATGTATTGATCAAATCAAACATTTGTTCAAAATTTGTCTTTATGGGCATGCCATTCTCATCAAAGTCAAATGCTTTCACACTTATACTTTTAGCTGTAGACAACAACATAGAAACGCCCTCATATCTATTGAATGATTTTGTACATGTACTTCCCCATAGTTCTCCATTTTCTCTTTCAATGCACCAATTGTCAAAATCTGCAATACATCCAACATGATACTCCGCCAGTGCATTTAACAAACGGACCAACCAATTTCCATCACTTGAAAAACCGCCATGATTTTCAATCAATACCCCTACCCCTTGCAGATTACTCCAAGCTGCTAACGCTCCAATTGACTCAATACACGCTTCCAGCATTTGGTCGGCGGTACCATCTCCATGCGCATTTATTCTAATGGTTGGACATCCCATTGCTTTTGCAGCTAAAACCCATTTTTTATGTTCCTCCACTGCTTGATTTCTTTCCATGTCATCCGATGCTCCCAAATTACCAGCTCTATCGATCATTAACAAGGTGTTTTGAATACCTTGATTTTGAGCATGTTTTTTTAAAGAATCTAAATAGGTAAAGTCTTCTTTTTTATCCATGAAAAACTGATTGACATACTCTACCCCAGCAAAACCCATCGACTTTGCTTCATCGACAAAGTCAAATGTTGTCATCTCTCCATTGAAGAGTTCCTTATTAAATGACCATTGGGCGAGCACAACCCGTTGATTGATGCCTTCAATGGCATTGGACTGGCCAACTGCCCCTCCAACCACTATTGCACCCATAAAGATTAAAACTATTCGTATCAAATACGTCATAAAACATTGATTTACTTATACTTTAAAAACAATTCGAATTTCATCTTCGAATCTAAACTAGACGACACTATCTTACAAAAATGTAAAAATTCTTACGTATTTAAGGTATACTGTATACTACTTGCATTTGAAAATAAATAATAGTTACTTTCTTACACAACTGTCCCTCGAAGTTGTTCAGTCAAAAAATTCGTCCTATACTTGTATCATCGATAAGCGATAACACACAAACACACCCTAAAAGATTTATACGTACTTGACTCTGGTAAAGTCTGGTATTTATTGTTTCCCATATTAATTTGAGAGGAGTCTTGCAAAGGTGTACGACTCTTTTCAATTTTTAAACCCTTTATAATTTAAGTAATTCACACTCACCTTTTACACCCATCAAAAATGTTTCCTATATTACTTCATTAATTTAATGATTATGAACAATTGGGAAAATCCACTCTTTCTTCTTCCATTTTTAGTAGGATTAACTTTTGTAGTAGTAGCTTTTATTTCTAAAACCTACCCACCACGTGGAATAAACAAAATTTACGGTTACAGAACAAAACGTTCGATGAATTCCCAAGCACAATGGGATTTTGCTCAAGAGTATTCTAATAATCTAATGAATAGATACGGCATAATGTTGATCATTTTAGGTATTGCAGGGTATTTCACTTCTTTTTCCAATACAGTGGCGGTTATCTTGGGAGGATTCATTATCACATTTTTTATTACAGCTATGATTTTCAAAACAGAGCGAGCCTTAAAAAACAACTTTGACGACTAACTCATAAAATAATACTTGTTTCCACAACCTCCGAGCCTTTTTAATGTTTTTGTCTCTGAATAGAGATAAGATATAATATGTCAAGAGATAACGATTTGGTTAAATTAAGACCAGTTTTACAGATAACAGCACATGAAAAAACAAGTTCTGCAGAAAAATTTCAAAATGATGTACTACGCCCTATCCTAAAATTTCAAAATGATCTCTTATGCTTAATGTTTTTACACACTCCTTTTGTAATAAAAAAAGACTTTTCTAAAAAACATGAAGATCAAAAAAGGTCTATTATTTCTGACGTTTTAAAAACAGATCAAAAATTGAAACAAGAAATCATTCATTGTATTACAAGTCTCATGACCATAGACGAATACAACCATTTTCTTGAGTCTAAATCTGAATACTCCAAGAGAATAATTTCAATGGCCATCCAAAGACTAAAAGACGGTCTAACTAAGAACTTTTAAAAGCATGTTGTAACTCCCTTTTTGTATTTAAGATGATGGATCCAACTTAAATATCCACCATCCCATTACATAGAAAAATCACTTATTTTGGTCTAATTAAAAACTATCATTGTTGTATAAGTTTTAAATTACAGCCTTTCTGTAAGACCACCATATGCAATTTATCAAAAAACACCTCATTCTCATTCTTTGCCTATTTAATGTAGTCTTACATCTTTTATCAATTCAATATTTAGAATTTCACAGAGACGAGCTATTGTATTTCTCCTTAAGCAATCACTTAGCTTTGGGCTATGCATCTGTCCCTCCATTTATCAGTTGGGTTGCACTAATCTCCAAAAGTATATTTGGGTTTTCAATGTTTTCTGTCAAGATCATCCCTGCCCTATTGAGTGGAGTATTTGTCTATCTGGGAGCTCGGATTGCTAAAGAATTAGGAGGAAGCTATTATGCACAAGTTTTGACGATCATAGCCTTGATGTTTACCCCCTTGGGCTTACGGGCTTTTATTCTCTTCCAGCCCGTCCCTTTTGATGTTGTATTCTGGACACTCATCTATTATTTGGTGTTAAAGTACATGAATTCCGAACACAACAAATGGCTATATTTACTTGGCATTACCATTGGATTTGCCTTATTAAACAAATACTTAATCCTCCTTCAATTATTTTCTCTTCTCCTTATCATTCCATTTACCCGATTTAAAACTGTATTCAAAAAAAAGACATTCTATTTTTCTCTTTTCATTGCCTTTCTAATTTGCAGTCCCAACATATATTGGCAAATAACTAACGATACTCCCCTCTTCACCCATTTAACCTCTTTGCAAGAAACTCAATTGCAATATGTTGATAAAACAACTTTCTTAATTGAGCAGCTATTTTTATATTTCACTTCAATTATTATTGCTGCTATTGGAGCTTTTTTTCTATTCAAGCATTCAAAATCAAAGCAATTATGGTTATTCCCAGTTTCTGCTTTGATTGTGATTTTGAGTTTATTATTCCTAGGAGGCAAGGCATATTATACAGCTGGGGTTTACCCATTTTTAATTGCCGCAGGGTCTGTATACATTGCAAAGAGGGTACATCAAAAGTGGATTAGAATTTCTATTATCTCTGGATTGATCGCCTTAATTTTGCCCATATTCCCTTATGGAATACCCTTTCTTCCTCCTCCAAAACTTGCATCGTATTTTGACACCTTAGAAAATATAGGCATTGATGTTGGAAGAGTTCATGAAGATGGAAACAAACATCCGCTTCCTCAAGACTTTGCGGATATGACCGGTTGGTATACCATCGCAGAATTGGCCAAGGAGGCATACGATCAAATTGAAGACAAAGAAGCAACTGCCATATTTGGTGAAAATTATGGAATTGCAGGTGCTGTTGACTTAATTAACTCCCATTATAATATGCCGGAATGCATATCATTTTCAGATACATATGCCTATTGGGTTCCACAGTCGTTTTCCCCTGATGTCACTTCTTTGATTTATATCAATGACGAATTAGGAAGCAACGTGGAGGAATTGTTTGAAAACATACGCATAATTGGTGTTGTAAGTGATTCCTATTCTAGACAATATGGAGTGACCGTATATCTTTGTCAAAACCCAAAACGAAGTTTTAATTCATTTTGGTCAGAAACACTTCAAAGAGTATATGAAGACCAGTAAACCTCAAAATATCAGCTAGAATGCATACATCTAAGGATAGGTACAAAGAAAAAGGATACGAATTGATTGGAGAGTTTAATCCCAATGAGTTAAATCAATTTATTTCAAAATTTAATTCCCCTATTTCTACCTTCTTTATTGCATTTACGGTGGTCGGTTTACTTGCATTCACCGCCTTACTCTTCCTACTATTAGCAGATAACCTGAGTTCAAAAGATGCTTTGTTCTCTTTAGGACTTGGATTAATTATTAGTTTAGGGATATTACCTATTCATGAAGTGATACATTTTATCGCATTCAAGGCAATGGGAGCAAAAAAAGTGATCATAAAATCCTTTATCTCAAAAGGATATCTATTGACTATTGCAGATCAATTTTATGCAGGTAAAAGAGAAATAATCTGGGTGTCTTTAGCTCCATTCTTTTTTATTACTGTGACGTGTATTAGTTTTCTTCCTTATTTAAATACCAATGGTATTGTTGTTATTTGTACTATTTTGGTAATACACACGAGTATTTGCTCTACGGACATTAAAATGGCTGATTATTTTCTCAACCAAAAGTCAGACACCTTTCTCTATAGTGATCTAAAGAAAGGACATGTCTATTTGCTAAGACGGACAATTAAATAACTTCTCTCAATATTTAAGATTTAATTTTGATTCTATCTATACTAAACCAATAAATGGATTTGTTTAAGATAGAAATTTACAACTATGCATTGATTCTACATTTTACTCATTGAATCACCTCAATAAAATAACTTACTATGAAAACGATTAGAATCACTTTTATTTGTTGTACAGTTGTATTCATTTGCTCTTCCTGCAATAAGGATGTTGAATCCGTTGAAGCCCAATTTCAACTTGTAGATCAAGAGCTATGGACTCATTACTCTGCTTTTGAGCTAGAAGCCGAAAAAAGAGGTTTTGACTTCAACTTAAATGCATTGCAGATATCGGGTAGAATAGAAGAAATCCCAGAAGAAAATGTTGCTGGGTCTTGTTTATTCGGAAGTCATATTCATAATGAAGTGACCATAGATCGCGAATTTTGGAATAGAAGTTCTCCTCTACTGAGAGAGTTTGTTGTATTTCATGAATTGGGTCATTGTGTGCTCTTAAGAGATCATGATGAGTCATTTGACTCCCAAGGACGATGCTTGAGTATCATGAGAAGTGGATTGAGCCAATGCCGAGATGCTTATTCTCACCATACCAGAGATCAACTGATTGATGAATTATTTTTTCAAAGATGATTTTTGAATGGTCTCATTGCTAAATTGGGACAAGACACGCTCTATATCTGAATTATTCTTTATGGTAATGATGGTTTTGTCCGATTTCAATTCGTCCAACTTTTTCAACAATCCTTTGCGTCGAATAAGATTATACGTTGCTACATAATGTAAAAAATCGAGATCAAACCGTTCTTTACACCCTTCGGGCATATCGGGCCTCACTTTACCATGGTGGGCCCATACTCTTTTAATAACTCTCCCCAAGCAGGTGATGGTCGGTATATCCAAATAAATAATTGTATCCGCACGTTGGGTTCGAATATCTAATGTGCCACCATAGTTGCCATCGATAATCCACTCCATTTTTGCAGCCAAATCAGCT
>JARGNR010000116.1 GCA_029212405.1 Saprospiraceae bacterium | reverse complement strand
TCGCGGCGAGCGAAATAATTCGGTTAAAATACTTACCTCGAATTTAAGGAGAAAGACTTAAAAAAAGGTTAATATTTTCAGGTGTAAGGCCTCTAGTCCTAATGAAATTAGGGATATACGGTAGTACTGAATATCCCTAATTAAAATCATTTAGAATTAAGTTTTAGATTTTCAAATGGTTGAAAAGTGGATTTAAAAACTAATATGTATTTATAAAAAAAACTTTTATTAAATACTAAAATCATACACATATTTAGCTCTTACAAACAACACTTTCCCCAAACTATCCAACGTATACGATGTCCTTTTTGCATTAAATTTTAATCCCTTATACATCACATATTCATCATTGGAAATAAAACTGGAGGTTGCGCCATGAAATACCTTATTGGCCAATAAGGTGCCATCTTTGGGATTGAAATAATATTCCCACGTATCATTTTTTTGTTGATTTGGATAAACCACTTGTAGCACATGGACGTTAGAATGACCCATAATGGAATCCAATCCCAAATAGGTGATATCAGCATCTGGATCTTTCAATTTCCAAGGCATGTTTAAGACATAATAAGCAGCATTAAAGGTGTTCAACGCGGAAGCTGAATTTTCCGTCACTTCATTGCCATTGATCTTATCGGCAGTTCCATTGTTGTAGACAATTTGTCTGGGAATTGAGTCCATCCAAGCTATTGTTCCCGATAGAAATGCCTCGTTGTAATACGTGTGCGTTTGATGAATTTCTTTTTCTACCGTACCATCTTCATAGAAGAGTGTGATGTGTTTTTGATATTGGGTGGTATCTAAGTTGCTCCATGTTTCAAATCCTCCATGGGCTTCTATTGCTTTTTGAATAATGGATTCACTGGTAGCAGGAGTAGAAGAAGTACACGCATAGCATACGAATGCGATCAATAGAGAAAGTTGAAAAATACGCTTCATAATTAACGGTACTGGTGCACGGTGTAGGACACAAAGTAGTCAATTTTTTGAACAGTACCTTTACAAGTTTATAGTGCAAGACTTTCTAGAAAAAGAACCAAACAGATCTAAACATTACTTCACTTAGAATTTAGCTTTCACCGCTAAACTTGGTATTGTGGGCAACTGATCCACTCTGTCGTATTCCACTCGATCAAAATAGAAGATGTTATCTCTGTTGTACGCATTGGTGACACTGGCAACGATCTCTAAACCAAAGTACTTTGTAAACTCAAACTTCTTGGTCAATGAGATATCCAATCGGTGGTAGTAAGGTAGTCTTCCATCGTTTCTATCTTCAGAATACAAAATTCCGATTTCCTCTGGATTCGCTGTCGTATAGGGAGTGCCTAACCCTTCCAAAAAGGACTGATAATTATAGAATCCTTGCGTCTTTGTAAATGGGAAACCACTTCCAAAATTCCATCGCACACTAGCTTGCCATGTGGCATCATCATCCAAATTATAAGTAGTAAGGAAGTTGACATTATGTCGTCGATCAAAGATGGTAGGATAGGTTTGTTCTCCATCAAATCGATTTACAAAGCCATAAGAGTAAGTGGCCCAAACATACATTCTACGATTTTCATATTTGGCAGAAAGATCAATACCGTATGCCTCTCCTTCTTCTTCGATATAATCCGCCTCACTTTGAGTCAATTTATTTCTGTTGATGGTGATCAATCGAGGAAACTCTTTTAAATATGCTTCAATGTTGAATTGTAAGTTCTTTGTTGCGTCAATTTCAAATCCACCGACCAAATGTCGTGATGTTTGAAGTTTATTATCAATCGGCTCTCCATTCAGACCTGTAACTTGTGAGGTTGGTCCAGAAAGGAATCCGTTAAAAAGATTGACTACATCTCTCTCATTAGAGGTGCTTAAGAGGTTTTGACTATACAAACCACCTGCAAACTTAAATCTCAATTTATCATTGATGTTATATTTTACTCCTAATCGTGGTTCTGGTGAAAACGTAGACTGTGAAGCATAGTACATCAATCGTAAGGAAGGTTCGATGATTAAATTACCCAAAATCTGTCTATACTTTAAGTAGCCTGAGATCTCTGTAGTAGATTGTCTTTGTTCTAACCGTTGCTTAAATGGATTGACAAAGTTGAAGTCCGTTCGAATACTCCTTAAGTCAATCCCGTAAGAAAATTCATTGTTGTTGCCAAAAAATGTAAAATCAATGTTGGCACCTAATTCTCGGATGGCACTACTTCTATCATTGGTTTGATCCTGCACAAAACCCAAGTCATAATTACTAAAACCAATGGCTCCTGACATGATGATATTACTTGTTGCAGGTATCAGATTGAAATTGGCTCCCACACCAACATTGTCCCATTCAATCGTAGCCAATGAAGGATCGTCAAAGCTGTCTTCAAATTTAAAACCGAAGATATTGAATGCGCTACCGTTGGCAGATTTAAACGCCATTTTTGCATAGATATCCTGAAAGGAAAACGGAAGACCAATACTATCATTTTGTGCCGCATAAGAATAGAGATTCTTACTTGTGCGGTCTATCAAGGATTTCTTCGTGCTTATGACAAAAGAAGAGCTCCCTCCTCCTTCTTTAAATTTAGAGATAGGGCCTTCTACCATAGCTTTCACGGCAAATGGGGAAACAGATGCAAAACCTCCGTGACGTACCTTATTTCCATCTCTGGTTTGAATATCGACAATGGCAGAGATACGACCTCCATATTCAGCTCCAAAACCTCCGGTTAATACATCTACGTTTTTAATCAGCTCTGTTTCAAAAACTGAAAAGAATCCGATACTGTGAAATGGGTTGTGAATGGTCAGTCCATCCAATAAGATTTTATTTTGAACTGGTGATCCTCCTCTGATATACAATTGGCCCCCTTGATCACCTGTGCTAATAACACCAGGAATCACTTGAAGATATTGAGCAATATCTGCTTCTCCACCAACGGAAGGCAATGCTTTAATTTGACGAGGACTCACGCTGACTTGTGAGATTTTTACTTCTGTACGATCTGTTTGTCTGCTTGCAGAAATATCTACTACACCAATATTGACGGAAGATTCTGAAATGTATAAACTCGTGTATTCAATGTCGTTTTTAGTCAATTTGACTTCAACACGAGCGGTGTCATACCCAATGAAGGTAGCAATCACCGTATAATTTCCTGGAACAATATCCGTGAGCGTATAAAACCCATCTAAATTAGTGTTGGTTCCTTTCGAAGTGCCTTCCAAATATACATTGGCAAAAGAAACGGGTTCTCCAGATTCTTTGTCATAGACGTTTCCTCTAATCAGTGCATTCTGCCCCAATACAGACATGCTAGAGATCAACATCAAGATGGATAATAGAATAAGTTGTTTTACAGACTTCATATAATGTGTTATCGACTATTCAAATGAAGCCGCAAAAGTAGCAAATTTATCTGAGGACTCACTTTCAAATTGTCTTTTACAACACAAGTAATATTTATTTTTTTCTGTTGAAAATCTTAAGGAAGAAATGATTTATCTTAATCAAGGGTTAAATTGATCGGCTAAATGACATTTATATATCAATAATCAAACTTATATTTGTGACTTACTGTTACATTAACGTAACAATAGTGAGAAAAGACTCATTTTTAATCATAACTAATAAATTATAGAATAATGGCTGTAGAATTTACAGATAGCAACTTCGAAGAAACTGCCTTAAGTGGTGGAGTTTCAGTAGTGGATTTTTGGGCAGAATGGTGTGGACCTTGTAGACTTATCACTCCAATCATTGAGGATATGCACAATGAGTTTGAAGGTCAAGCAAAAATTGGAAAGGTAAATGTGGATGATAATCCTGAAATTTCTTCTAAATATGGAGTGCGATCCATTCCCACCATTTTATTTATCAAAGATGGAGAAGTTGTAGAAAGACATGTTGGAGCAACAACAAAAGCAAAATTAGTTGAGAAGCTAAAAGCACATTTGTAATATAATGAGCGATTGCTAAAAACAAATATTTTACAACCCTCGTTCTTTTTAGGACGAGGGTTTTTATTATTGAAGGAATTGAATTCACTTCATCGTAGAATTATTAGAGAGGAGCATAATATATCTACATTATTTTTTATTCATTCGACCGAATCATCTTAGAGTATGAGTTATTTTGACAACGTAGATTTAAGGCAATTAGATAATCTGGAGTTATTGGCAAAACAAGTGGTAGAGGGATTTATCATTGGTCTGCACAAAAGTCCTTTTCATGGGTTTTCAGTAGAATTTGCCGAACATAGATTATACAATCCCGGAGAATCAACGAAGGATATTGACTGGAAAGTCTATGCGCGTTCCGATCGTATGTTTGTTAAAAAATTTGAAGAAGAAACCAATCTCCGTTGTCAGATTGTAATTGATACATCGAGCAGCATGTATTTTCCCAAAAATAAAGGGAAGATTCCGAATAAGTTAGAATTTTCTTCCATGGCAGCGGCCTCTTTGATGAATTTGCTCAAAAAACAACGGGATGCATTTGGTTTGTCCTTGTTTGACAGTGAGTTAAAGGAACATACACGATGTAAATCTTCTACGACACATTATCGGTTATTGTTAACCTACCTGGACCGATTAATCAACGATACCACTGAACAAAAACAAACTTCTGCAGCAAAGGCTTTACACCAGATAGCCGACAGTATTCACAAACGTTCGCTGGTCGTTGTATTTAGTGACATGTTTGATGATAACGATAGGGGAGAACAGCTTTTTTCTGCTCTTCAACACTTGAGACATGCAAAACATGAAGTTATCCTCTTTCACGTCGTCGACAAGAAACATGAAATAGAGTTTGAATATGAAAATAGGCCCTACCTTTTTGTAGATATGGAGTCAGGAAAGGAAATTAAACTTCAAGCGCATCAAGTGAAGGACATGTACGTCGAAAAAATAAAGGCGTTCAAGGACGACCTCAAAATGAAATGTCTGAAATACAAAGTTGATTATATTGAGGCAGATATCAATGCGGGCTTCCATCCCATTTTACAATCTTATCTAGTGAAAAGAAGTAAAATGAAGTAACTAAAACGAATCTTGTTTTAGTTAAATTAAACTTAGAGTATAGAAATTTTTATTTTATATAAATATTTAAATTATTTATATAAAGTATTTCATTAGTGTAAATAACTGGTAATCAATATTTTGTAAAGTTGTTCACGAAATAGTGAAAAAATATTCATTTTTTTTTCAAAACTCAGGCAACACATTTCATACTTGAGGTATCTTATATATATCTGAGAGTTACAATAATTTTATTCAGCCCCATTTTGAATAAATAAAAGACTCAGAAGAACTCATTTTGTTAATCGACTACAGAACATTTCCCGATTCCCCATCAGGAAGTGTTCTTTTTTTATACCCATTTCATTTTAATAGTATCCCACATAATTTAATGGAGTAATTGCAAGCAACTCTTCTTGAATGGAAGAAGAAACCTTTAGGGATCTTATAAAATTATGAATGTCTTGTTTTGTAATTGTTGTTTTTCCTCGAGTTAATTCTTTTAATGCTTCATAAGGTTTTGGATACCCTTCTCTTCTTAATATATTTTGAATCGCTTCTGCTACTACAGCCCAATTCGCTTCTAAATCAGCAGTCAGCTTTGGTTCATTCAATTGTAACTTCCCTATACCTTTCTGCATAGATAGACAGGCAATCAGAATATGACCAAATGGTACCCCTACGTTTCGTATAACAGTACTATCCGTTAAATCTCTTTGTAATCTACTGATCGGCAATTTTGCCGCTAAATGTTCAAGAATAGCATTGGCAATTCCGAGATTTCCTTCAGCATTTTCAAAGTCGATGGGATTCACTTTGTGAGGCATAGCTGATGATCCGACTTCATTGGCAACGACCTTTTGTTTGAAGTATTCCATCATAATATAGGTCCATACATCTCTACAGAAATCAATGAGGATGGTATCTATTCTTGCAAGGGTATGACAAATAGCACCTAGGTGATCATAATGAGCAATCTGTGTGGTGTATTTAGACCGCTTTAGTCCCAATTTCTCTTCTACAAATGTGTCCGCAAAAGAGATCCAATCGTGATTGGGAAAACTCACCTTGTGTGCATTCAAATTTCCAGTTGCTCCACCAAATTTTGCTTTAATTGGTAAGGCATTCAAAATATCCATTTGATCACTTAGTCGTTCGACAAATACAGCAAATTCCTTTCCTAACGTAGTCGGGGAGGCAGGTTGTCCGTGTGTCTTTGCCAACATAGAAATGCCTTTGTAATTTGTGGACATTCCTTGTATCGCATCGATAATCTGGTTGAGTGCAGGTTTCAACACTTGGGAAAGCGCATCTTTTACCATTAGAGGAAGCGATGTATTGTTGATATCTTGAGAGGTCAATCCAAAGTGAATAAACTCTTTAAATCGTTCCAGTCCTCCAATTTCATCAAATTTGTTTTTGATAAAATATTCCACTGCTTTCACGTCATGGTTGGTCTCTTTTTCAATGTCTTTGATTTTCTGACCGTCTTCTAAGGAGAAATCTTCTACAATTTTGTCTAACTGTGGAATGGCTTCAGTGGGAAAGTCGGACAACATTCCTACTTTTTGATCCACTAAATATTTGAAATATTCCATTTCAACTTTTACCCGATACTTGATCAAGGCAAATTCTGAAAAATATTCTGATAAGGCTTTTGTTTTTCCAATGTACCTTCCATCTATGGGTGAAACAGCGGTGAGCATATATATTATTTTATGGTTGTGTTACTTTATTATTTTTTTTATCCATGTACCTTTTCATGTAATAATAGGTCTCTACTTGGGATCGCATTGGTAGATCTGTTGTATCTTTTCGATACACGTTATTGTCTTTGTAATGTATATATCTAGACTTAACATTATCCATTAATTGAATCGTCAATAAATCAATGATAACAGATTGAAGTTCTTTATCCAAAATCGGAAACATGGTCTCCACTCTGCGGTGCAAGTTTCTGACCATCCAATCTGCAGAAGATAGATATATTTTGGTGTCTCCATTATTGTGGAACATAAAGATCCGTGCATGCTCCAAATATCGATCTACGATTGAAATTGCTTCAATATTTGTACTTACATTTTTTACACCAGGAACCAGTGAACATATGCCACGAATAATCATTTTAACATCTACTCCTTTTTGACTTGCTTTATAGAGGTATTGGATCATTTCTTCATCATGAATACTATTCATTTTAAGCACAATCTTGGCAGGTTTCCCATTCTCAGCATTTTTGATCTCATTTTTGATCAAATCAATCAACATGGGTTTAAGATTAAACTGTCCAACTCCAAAATACTTAAATGGTTTTGTAGGCCTAATTTTAGTTTCTAAATAATTGAATACACGTGCGGCCTCGCTCGTCAGTTTTGGATTTGCTGTGAATATTCCAATATCGGAATAGATCTTGGCTGTATCTTCATGGAAATTTCCAGTACTCAAATAAGTATAGAGCATTCCTTCTTCTCCTTCCAGCCGTCGGACCATGGCAATTTTACTATGTACTTTGAGTCCAGGCATGCTGTAATGCACATTTACGCCTGCTTTTTCCAGCTTTTCCCCCCAGATTAAGTTGGCTTCTTCATCAAATCGAGCTTTCACCTCTACAAAAGCGGTGACCTGTTTGCCATTTTTTACCGCCAATCTGAGCGCGTCCATGATTTTACTCTTTTTAGCGACACGGTACTGAATGATTTTTATGTGGGTTACTTTCGGATCGTTGGCTGCATCCTCGAAGAACTTGACTACGGAATTGTAACTTTGATAAGGGACATGAACAATATAATCTTTTTTATAAATTTTATCAAAAATTGATTCTGCCTCTTCCAATTCTTCAATAGGAAGCGGAGGTTGTGGCGAATCAAGATAGGCTTCTTTTCCGAAGTTTGGCAGCTTGAAAAAATCTGCATTATTATGATATCTACCTTCTGGAAGCTTATCGTATTGACTCAATTCAAATACCTGAGATAGATATTCCAGCATTTCTTTAGGAACTTGACGGTCGTACACCATTCTAGATGCAATACCGACATTTCGTTTATTGAGACTTTTTTTAATTTTAGAGATGAGATCTCCAGAATATTCATCATCAATGTAGAGTTCTGCATCACGGGTCAATTTGATGGAATAAGAATCCAAAATATCATAACCAGGGAACAACTCTCGTACATTATGTCGCACAATATCATCAAGCACAATAATATCATGTCTTCCTTCCTCTTGTGATGGCAATTCAATAAACCTTGGCAGATGTTCAGAAGGAATCTTTACTACTGCATACTGTGATTTTTTCTTGTCATCGTTGATATCATTTAAGTGCAGTGCTAGATAAAGGGAACCCGTATTCAAAAAGGGTTTAATTTTATCTCCGACCAAAAGTACAGGTTGTACAAAAGGCAACATATTATCTTTGAAGTACGTCTCAATAAATTCAATTTGATCCTCATTCAATCGTTTTCTTCTGAGAATGTGTATGCCTGTCTTTTTTAATGCTGGCACAATTTGTTTTTCAAATATTTTACTAAACTCCTCCTGTTGCGCATTTACAATTTTCAGAATTTTGGTCAATATTTCAGAAGGTTCAAAATCTAAAGAGGTACGAGTCTTTTTACCTGTTCTCAACAAACTTCTGTGATTGGCAACCCGCACTCTGAAAAATTCATCCAAATTAGAAGAGTAAATGGCCAGAAATTTTAAACGTTCGAATAACGGAACATTGGGATCTTTGGCTTCTTGAAGGACTCGGTAATTAAAGGCAAGCCAGCTGATATCTCTGTGGATGTATGGAATCATTTTTAAAATAGATTTAATTGTTTTGGTCGATCTATTTTCTTAGGACCTCTAGTCTTAATTTCAATAGATGAGGTAAATTTGTTGCAAAGATACTCAGCAAGTTGAGGCGCTAAAATATTATCGGGTTCATGTGGAAAAAAATATATCTTTTTCAGTCCTTTTGCAATATATGATTGTATTCTGAGTATCCATTCATCCACACGAGAGAAGTCAGTGGGGTGCAATCCATTGCCAACAAATCGGATCATGAGGTAATCCCCGCACACTCGCATATGTAAAATGTCTCTTCTTCCTGCTACATCTGTAATCAATAAGCTTTTATTGTATTCCAAAGCCATGTGGTGTAACTCATCTGTCCTACTTTTATCTTCAAACCAGGAAGGATGTCTCAATTCGATGGATAAATCAAACTCAGATGGAAAGACTTCAAAAAAGTGAACTAAACTGGATAACCTCGAACTATCAAAGTAAGGAGGGAGTTGCATGAAGATAGGGCCAAGTTTTTCATTTAAAGTACTTAGTGCATTGACTGTGTTTTCAATGATGTCACTGTCTGTTCCCAATGTTTTTCGATGTGAAATGGCTTTGTGCAGCTTTGGGCAGAATTTAAAATCAGAAGGAGTATCACCATACCACTTTTCTAACGTCTCATGTTTAGGGGTGCCATAATGGGTGCTGTTGAGTTCAATAGAATTAAACTGTTTGCCATATTCAAAAAGGAAGTTTTCAGCCTTCGTCTTTTCTGGATAATAGCTTCCTTTCCATTCTTTCATTCCCCAACCAGTACAACCGATAAACAACTCAGGATCACCAATTGTCAACGTATCAAAAACTGCATTATTTTCAAGAGGATCTTCGGGTAATGTAAAATCCACCTTGCTAATATCTTCGATTTTCCCGAATTTCATGGTCGTTGTATTAGTACTTTACATTTAAATATCACGCTGGAAAAGCTATGTCATATTTATTGAAGTGATTTAAAATGAATGTAAAGGTGATCAGTTGAGAATCAATGACTATGCAACGAAATTAACAATACTGTCTTTACATCACTTCATAGTACAAAACTAGAGAATGAAATTGATATTTTTGCATTCCATTAAAAGAATTGAAACCCAATTCCAAACCATCTACCAGGCATTGGAACTAGATTCGTTTCTCTATATTGAGTACCCAAAATATTATTGGCATTGATAAAGGCACTAAAATTCTCTCCCCTATAATTTAATTTAAGATCAATTAATTCGTAATCTTCCAATGATACTCTATCCAAATATCTGAAATTTGTATGCAGAGATACCTTTTTTGGTAAGATGTCAACACTTAAACCTGCAATTAATTGTTGAGACAAGTTATCCAAGGCATATCGACTAACTTCTACAGGTGCATCATCAATTATTTCTGCATCAATGTACGTATAATCAACAGAGACGTTGATCCCTTTGGCCTTGCTGATCACATATTGAGCACTCAGGTCCAGCCCCAACATATTGACTTCGTTAAAATTCAATGCCAGCCATTTCTCTTGTTCAATACTATCTTTTGCCCAGTCGATCAAGTTGGAGTTGTTTCTTCTGAACGCAGAAATAGTGATCGATAGCTTTGAAGTATTGTATTTTGCCCCTGCCTCATAGGAGGTGGCAGATTCGGATACTAAGTTTTCATTTCCTTGCTCTGTTCTTGACGAATAATAGAGATTGGTGTAGGTTGGAATTCTATCGGACCAATTGGCTGTTGCAAAAACGTTGAGTTGAGGAGAAACGGTGTACGACAAATCTATACCGGGATAGACTTTAAAATCGAAGTCTGAGACTTTGTTTCCATAAAAACCAACAGTTGCCGCCAATTTATCATTCAGAAATTGCATTCGTTGTTCCAGAAATACTCCTAAAATGGTTCTTTCTCGTTCACCTAGGTTATTACTGTTTAGCGTCTCTCGGCTTACATCTACTCCCAATCCAGTGGTTCCTAGATCAGATACATAAGAGGTATGCAGTTCACCAATATAGGAATTGCTTCTATGTGTATTCATAAAGAAGCTGGGATTCTGTCTCAAGAATACATATTCATCTTTATTTGCCCTCCAACTTATTCTGGGTTTGATTAGGAAATTGCCTTTAGAGATGTTGGTGGTTGCTGAAATAAATCCGGTCCTAACTTCTTCATATTGGTCGGTAAATGCTTCATTGGCATAAAATCCATTGGCTCCAAATTCTCTTTCTGTAAATCCGGCTTGAATTTGTAATGGTGCACCGTTAATTGCATGAATATCTGCACTATAGAAAGCGGTATTAATATTATAATCCGTATTGTATCGGTATCCTTCACTTCCTTGTCGGGAAAGACTCAATGACTGACTAATTGTCTTGCCAGGGAGTAAGGCACGGATATTTAGGCCAAACGTTTCAAAATCAGAAAGTGTGACTCCAGCATTCATTTGAAATGATTCACTTTTATTTTTTTTCGTAATAATGTTTATTGCACCTGCCATAGCGTTCATCCCAAATATTCTAGCGGCAGGTCCTTTAATAATTTCTACGCGTTCAATATCTTCCAATGCAACGGGTAAATTCATCATGTGATGACCTGTTTGCGGATCTGACATGCGTACACCATTGACTAAAATTAGAATTTGGTTGAAGGTGCTACCTCGGATTCCTGCATCTGCTTGAACTCCATTGACGCCTCTTCTTCGGATGTCCACTGCACCGGTATATTGTAATAATTCGGGTACATTGGTAACGGGCAGTCGGTCGATATCTTCTTTGGTGATGACTTCGACAAATCTCGCTTGCTCGCTCAAAGGAATATTCAATCGATTTTGTTGAATCACGATATCTTCAATTAAGAGAGAGGTGTCTACATTTAGTGCATTTTGTCCCTGCGCTGCGTTTACACCTAAAAATAGGATGATGAAATAAATGTATGTTTTCATTGCTTCGTTGTTTTGATAATCAAAAAATGCATTTATTAAGCGCATCTTTTTTTTATGGCACAAAACTATATTTTTAGTAAAGAATGTGATTTAAAAGTGAAGGGATTAAACCACAGTAGTGTCATTTTTTAAGATTGGATGATTGATGGACAAATTCTATAGAAAAATGGGAATTCTTTTGGTAAATAAAGGATTGTACTGATTTAATCGTGCGATAGACTATTTTTTTTAGTTAATTTTGCACCCTGAAAAGATAAAATTGAATTATGAGTAAGAAAGGTAGAGTTTTGGTTGCAATGAGTGGCGGGATTGACAGTACTGTAGCTGCGATGATGTTGCATGAAGAAGGGTATGAAGTTGTAGGTATTACTATGAAAACCTGGGATTATGCGAGCAGCGGTTCTTCTGGAAAAGAAACAGGATGTTGTAGTCTTGATAGCATAAATGATGCAAGAGATGTAGCAGTTCAGATGGGCTTTCATCATTTTATCATTGATATTCGAGAAGAGTTTGGGGATTATGTGATTGATAATTTTGTAGATGAATATATAGCGGGTCGTACACCCAATCCATGTGTATTGTGCAATACACACATTAAATGGAGTGCCTTACTCAAACGAGCTGATGCCATGGACTGTGAATTTATTGCAACGGGTCATTATGCAGTGATCAACGAGTTGAATGATCGAAAATATATCTCTAAAGGAAAAGATGATAGAAAAGACCAAAGTTATGTATTGTGGGGATTGAGTCAAGAGTGTCTGAACAGAAGTAATTTTCCATTAGGAAATTACACAAAACCTGAAATTCGACAAATGGCAAAAGATTGGGGGCATGAGGCGCTTTCTAAAAAGGCAGAGAGTTACGAAATATGTTTTGTTCCAGATAATGACTACAGAGGCTTCTTGAAGAGGCGAGTGGATGGATTGGAAGAGCGAGTAGCAGGAGGTACATTTATAGATAAGCATGGAAATAATTTGGGATCACACGATGGATACCCGTTTTATACCATAGGACAGCGAAAGGGACTTGGAGGTGGATTTTTAACACCCAAATATGTCACTGAAATAAGACCAGAAACCAATGTTGTTGTATTAGGGGAAGTAGAGGACCTGATGAGAAATGGAATGCAGGTAGGACAAATCAATTCTATGAAATACGATCGGATCCCAGAGGGTGCTGAATTGATCACGCAAGTACGATACAACGATAGGGGAGCCATGTCTACAGTAAGAAATATAGGATTGGATGTAGAGGTAGAATTTCATGCCAATGTAAAAGGAATTGCACCTGGTCAATCGGCTGTGTTTTATGAAGGAGATGATGTAGTAGGTGGAGGAATCATTTCGAGAAGTGGATTGCAACAAAATAATTAAGGACCTAATGGTGTTATCTTAAGGTAAAACATTTACCATCTTTAATATACATAGTATGAAAAATTATAATATACTAATAATTGTATTCACTGTATTTGTACTTTCATGTGGGGAGAACGTAACAGAAGAACCCAATGAAAATTTATATGGCTATGGGTATTTTCCTATAGAAGTAGGCTATACATGGGAATATCAAGTGGATTCTGTATTGATTTTACAAGGTGGGAATTCCAATAAAGCAACTACCTCTTATATTCAAGAAGAAGTTACTGAGCTATTGTCCGAAAATGAAGGAGAAAAGACATACAAACTGATTCGAAGCTATCGGAAAGATTTAGATTCTGATTGGTTAGTACAGAAAGTATGGCAAATTTCAAAAGACGAAACTTCCGCTACTCGGACTGAAGGTAATATTAGGTTTATAAAAATGGTGTTTCCAAATTCTGTGGGTACAAAATGGGATGGGAATTCCTTTTTTGATGCGAATCAAGATTTTTTAGTTGGAGCAGATAATATTCCAATTTTCCAAGATTGGAGTTATAAGATAGAAGATAAAGGGATAGAAAGGACGATCAATGATACGGAGTATGGAGATGTTCTTCATGTGTCTCATATTGATGAGGAGTCATTAATTGGATTTCGTTTTAGTGAAGAATATTATATTCAGGGCATTGGTCTTGCAGAAAGGAATATGCAGATTTTTGAAAGTCAGGATGGTGATACGTTAAAGCCTTGGTTGGAGAGAGCGGAGGTAGGTTTTCAGTTGAACCAGACATTACTGTCGTTTAGTGCAAATTAATTGAAAAACAAGATTTGAATTTAGTAGAAGTAGGTAAATTAAATAAGTCTTTTGGAATTAAGGGGTTCATTAAGGTGATTCCTTTAAAATCTTTCGCCTCGGAGTTAGCAAAATGCGAGGTTTGGTTTATAAATAATGGGAAAGACAAAGTGCCTTACTTTGTAGAGTCGATAGAGTATGAACCTCATTTTATGGTTAAATTCGAGGATATTGATTCCCCTGAAGCAGCAAAACTGATTACTGGTTCGAGGATTTTATTGAGAGAAAAGGATATCGAGATTAATGTAGAGGATGGAGATGATGAACTATCAAAAATGATTGATTTTTCTGTTTTGGAGGACAATAAACTACTTGGAGTCATTCATAAGATAGAAGAGTATCCCCAACAACTTATGGCTTTTATAAAAAACAAGGATAACCATTTCATGATGCCTCTTACTCCTGAATTTATTTTGGGAATTGATTTAGAACAAAGAGAAATAGAAGTCGATCTTCCTGATGGATTTATCGAAAGTCAATTGCCTTAATTTTGTTATAATCTTTGTTCCTCAAATAAATAATGTTGTCTACTTTACATAAACTATGTTTTTTGTAAAACACTTTACCAATTTTCAGACATTTACGATTGCTTGAATAATACTCAATTATTGGTTATTTTCGAGTTAGACAACCAAAGAGAAGAATTGCACTAGTTTGAGAACTCAAAGGATCATAATCATTATCGTATTAATAATTTGCGGACTATCAGCAACATGGTCTCAAGAGTACGAGGTGAGGTTTTATTTGGGGGCAAATTATTATCAAGGAGATTTGTCTCCAAGAGCTGCAAAGTTTAGTTTTTCTCCCGGAAGATTGGGATGGGCAGTAATGGCCGGTACCAAGGTCTCTGAAGTATTTAAACTCAATTTGAAGTTTATGACAGGGCAGATTGGAGGAGATGATTCAGATGCCAATAACGATTCGAGACGAGTCAGAAATCTAAGTTTTGATTCCCCTATTTATGAGTTTGGTGTGAATACAGAAATCAATATCAACCATTTTTTGCCATTTTTGAATAAATATGGTATCAACATCTATTATACAACAGGAATCAATTATTTTAATTTCTCACCTAAAACGGCGTTGTTAAATTCCAGTGGTGATTTTATACTTGTGGACCTACAACCTATCGGCACAGAAGGGCAGGGATTAACAGGGTATAAAGACAGATACGCCTTGAATCAAATTAATATCCCATTTGGTTTTGGAATGAAATTTCAATTGTTCGAGAATATTGAGATTGGTTTTGAATTAGTTCCAAGAATGACGTTCACAGATTATTTGGATGATGTAAGTGGTGTCTATTTGGATAAAGGTATATTCTTGGATAATAATAGAATATTAGCTGCTCAATTGTCTAATAGAACTGGAGAATATTTGGGTACTGACCCCATTGATTACCCTGAGGGTACCTTAAGAGGAAATCCAGAGGATAATGACTGGTATTTCTTTGGAGCAGCTTTCATTTCCTACAATTTTGGGAAAGGGTATGTGCCCAAAAAGTTGATCAAATCTGAAGATGTGGGAATTGACCAAAACATGCAAGATGAGCCCAATATGCGATGATGGATTTCTGTTCGATTATTCTATTTCTTTTTCCAATAGAATTTGCTGAGTATTGACTTTTGGTTCTACGGGATTATCTTCGTCTTTAAGTTCTATTACCCCTTTTTCTTGATTCAATTCATCTATTTCATATTTCAAATTATTAATAATGAATTGTTGTCTTTGAGGCGTGTTTTTTCCCATATAATAACCAAGAATATCTTCTATGCTTGTTTGTTCTTGCAACAAAACTTGGTCGAGTCGAATATCTTCTCCAATGAAGCCACCAAATTCAGAAGGTGAAATTTCTCCCAATCCTTTAAATCGTGTAATTTCTGGCTTCCCTCTCAATGATTTGATGGCATTTTGTTTTTCTGTTTCATCGTAACAATAGAATGTTTTCTGTTTGTCACGGACCCTAAATAGGGGAGTATTCAAGATGTATAAATGTCTTTGTCGAACTAAGTCGGGAAAAAATTGTAAGAAAAATGTCAACAACAATAGTCGAATGTGCATTCCATCTACATCGGCATCGGTGGCAATGACTACTCTGTTGTACCTCAAATTTTCTATTCCATCCTCAATATCTAGCGCGTGTTGTAGAAGGTTCAGCTCTTCATTTTGATACACGATTTTTTTGGTCATGCCATAACAATTTAAAGGCTTACCCCTTAAACTAAATACAGCTTGTCTTTGTACATCTCTCGCTTTTGTAATCGAACCACTGGCTGAATCTCCTTCCGTGATAAAGATGGTAGTAGCCATTCTATTCTCTTCTGACGTTTTCTTGACTTTATCAGTTAAGTGAAGTCTGCAATCTCTAAGCTTTTTGTTATGAATGTTGGCCTTTTTAGCTCTTTGATTTGCAAGTTTTTTTATACCTGCGATTTCCTTCCGCTCTCGTTCAGATTGTTGTATTCTTTTTAGAATGGCCTCTGCTATATCCTTATTTTTATGAAGGAAGTTGTCCAGATTATTTTTCAAGAAATCCATCACAAATGCCTTTACAGATGGTCCCTCTGGTCCTATGTTTAGTGATCCTAGTTTGGTCTTAGTTTGGGATTCAAAAACAGGTTCCTCTACTCGAACAGAGATAGCTCCAATTATGGATGCATGAATATCTTTACTGTCAAATGTCTTGCTATAAAAATTACGAATGGTGCTTACAATAGCTTCTCTATACGCTTGTAAATGCGTACCTCCTTGGGTCGTATTTTGGCCATTTACAAAAGAGTAGTATTCTTCACCATATTGCTGGCCGTGGGTCAAAGCAATTTCAATATCTTCTCCTTTAAGGTGAATAATTGGATATCTGAGATGCTCTGGATTGGTCTTTTTTGTCAATAAATCAAGCAATCCATTTTTAGAATAAATGACCTTATTGTTGAAATTAATTTTTAAGCCAGCATTCAGGTAGGCGTAATTCCAAAGTTGATTTTCAACATAATCAGATCGGAATTTATAATTTTTAAAAATATTGTTGTCTGGCTCAAACTCAATTAGAGTACCATTCGATGCATTTCCTTTGATGATTTTACTTTCCTTCGTTAGAATGCCTTGATTAAATTCAGCAATCTTAGTTTTTTCATCTCTATATGCCTGAACTTTGAAATAAGTAGAAAGGGCATTTACTGCCTTTGTTCCCACACCATTCAAACCAACAGATTTTTTGAAGGCTTTTGAGTCGTATTTTCCTCCTGTATTTATTTTTGAAACACAATCCACCACTTTCCCTAAAGGAATTCCTCTTCCAAAATCTCTAACACTCACTCTTCCATCTTCAATCTTTAACTCAATGTGTTTTCCATACCCCATGACATATTCATCAATGGAGTTGTCGATCACCTCTTTGATCAGAATGTATATCCCATCATCGATATGCGAGCCATCCCCTAACTTCCCGATATACATACCAGGTCTTAATCGGATGTGTTCTTTCCAATCCAGTGATTTAATATTATCCTCGTTATATTTTACTTCAGCCATTTTCCGTTACATTATTATGCAAAAATAGAAAACATATTATAATTAATAGTAATTTGTTCAGTTTGCTTAATTAAAATTTTGATTTGTTATAAACTTTTTAATTCGTTTAGGGTGTTAAGCAATTATATTTGTTCTTGCATCGAAAAAAGTTGATGCTTTATATAAATGAATACAATATTTGCGAAAATAGTTTAAATAAGAGCCATACATGAAAGACGCATACAAAGAAGCTAAGAGAAGAGTAAAGAGAAAAAAGGATTTTTTTAAAGAAGTTACCTCTTTTGTTGGAACAAGCGGCTTATTGATTTTTATAAATGTTTTTACATCTCCTGCTTATTTATGGTGCTTATGGGCAATTGTGCCGTGGGGGATAACATTAGCTATGAAAGGATTGCGAATTGCAAGTATGAAGAATGCAAATGATTGGGAAGAAAATGAAATTCGAAAAGAGCTGATATCTATGGGAAAAGATCCAGAGGATTATATGGACGATCAATTGGAACTCAGAGAAATCGAAAAAGAGTATAGAGGGTCTGATTCTTCTCGTGGATACAAAAAATCAGATTTAGTTTAA
>JARGNR010000004.1:16992-129395 GCA_029212405.1 Saprospiraceae bacterium | reverse complement strand
CCTGCTCAATGCACCAGTCAACTATCGTTTTTGTAGCATCTATGGGTGAAATAGTTTCTCCAAAATAATTTTCCTCTGGTCCTTGCCATTGAATAAAATTAGCTGGTGTGATCAATATGTTCGTAAAGTTAGCTGCCGAAAATGGTTCATAATCAGATTCCCAGGCGCCTGTAGCAAAATCAAATCCCCACTGCGCAATCGGTGGTAAATTAGCATGCTGTGGAAGAAAGCCGTATTGACCACTTACTGCATATGTATTCCCTCCTGCTTCTGCTAAAAAATGCATCCAATGAGGAATGGAAGTTTCTTGACTTGGAGTTGGATTAACTTGTGCCTCATGGTTGATCAAGCTATGACCAAAAATAAACGAGCGCACATCTTTTTGGGCATTGATGGAGAATAGCCAAAAACAAAAAATACCCAAACTTAAACCCAGCCGAATCACTATATTATTTTGCCTCATTGTACTTTCAAATTTGCTCTTTATTTAAAGGAGTTAATTTCTTTCATATAGCCTGCTCCAAAGAGTACAGCTAGTGCAATATGCAATCCAAATGGTCCCAAGTTCATTACCAAACCTTGATCAAACCCCGAATACATTTGAAGCGCTACCATCAAATGAAAAGCCATTAGTATCATGATAATTTTCTTAAACACCACTGAATATTCAAATATGGAATAGATGAAAAAACATACTGCTCCAAATGAAAACATTAATATTGCGTAGATTTTTGCTAACAAAAGTGTGCTTGGTTCTTGATCTGAAACCATTAATATCATATCGGGTCTAAAAATAAAAAGTACACCAGCAATCATTTCAATCACTGCGTGTATTAAGATTAATTTCTTCATTGTAATACGTTAGGATACAAAGTTATCTTTTTAAGTTGAGCTATTCCAAAGATGTACATTTCCACATTTAATAATTCATATCTTAGCAATTATTTTCTTTTATGATTGTTGATTCAAATAGAAACAAATTCAATTATGAGAATATTGACTGCTTTGTTTATAGTAAGTTTGTTCACCTTGGTCTCTTGTAAGGACAACCCAAAAGAAATTCCACAAAAAGTAAATAAACTAACTGCTGAAGCTTCCTCACCCCCAAGCAAACAAGTACCAATAATGAATAAATACCTCAAAGATTTGGACACGGACTATTGTATGGGGCTATTCGAACCTAAAAGCCATGATGCATTTGTATTGATCCCAAAACATTACGCCGATAGAGAAGGCTTGTATCTTCATAAAGAGACTTTATCGGCATTTGTGAAAATGTTTGATGCTGCCCAAAAGGATGGGCTAGCCTTACAAATTCGATCCGCCACAAGAAACTTCAATTATCAACGAGGAATATGGGAAAGAAAATGGACTGGAGCATCAATTTTGTCAGATGGCACAAATGTGGCGAAAGACATAAAAAGTCCCGTAGTTAAAGCATTGAAAATACTGGAATACAGTTCAATGCCAGGGACCTCTAGGCATCATTGGGGAACCGATATTGATCTCAATGCTTTTAATAATTCCTATTTTGAAAAAGGAGAAGGCAAACGCATTTACGATTGGCTATTAAAACATGCCTCAGACTTTGGATTTTGTCAACCTTATACTCCCAAAGGACCCAATAGACCAAACGGGTACAATGAAGAAAAATGGCATTGGACCTACCTTCCTCTTTCAAAAGATATTACAACATTTGCAGAACGTCATTTAAGAAATGAAATGATTTCGAATTTTAAGGGTTCTGAAACTGCCGTAGAAATCGATGTCGTGGGTAAATATGTCTTAGGAATCCATCAAGGATGCCGTTAATTTAATTTTGCATGAGCGGCTTCCTGTTTATACCCATTGAAACAAAAGAGGAAGGACTACAATACTAATGACTAAAAATATGGAGATGACTTTATCCATTGCTTTCACATGTTTGTTTTTGCCAAAGGCATTATATTCATCAGAATATCTTAAACATAAGTAGAAGTCTCGTTGATGAGATTGAATTGTAAAATTTGTAAATAATTGAACAATACCTACAAAAAATAAAGGAGTCATTAAACACCAAAAAAATAGTAAGATATCTTCATTTTCTGTCCCAGACAACATGCCTATCGTCCCTATTAAAAATAACAACCCGACCATAGTCCATTTTATTTTAACAGAGAGCCACTTCTTCTTTCTATTGTACAGATAGATAAAATTAATACCTACTGAAATTAAAATTCCAATACCTACGTAATCCATATTATATAATTAAACTCCTCAAACCTCTCACTTCACAATAAAATAAGCCACCACAATATTTGGCACCCAACACAACCATGCAACAATCGAATAAGCCGTCTCAAAATCCCCAAAATAACCCGTTAGTAATGGCAACCAAATTCTAAGCGTTACTGCGGCAAAACAAGCTGCATAACTATAAATCATCAACACCCGATGTCGTTCAATTTTTCGGTTTTTTGCTGCCAAATAGGCCATAATCGTTGTAGCCAGCCAAAATAACCCCAACAGAATGAATCCTAATGCTGTAAATATTCCTCCAGTCGCATAGAACCCAATATAGACACCACAAACACCACTGATTAAAACACAAAAGACATATAACTTACCTATATTTTTGTGAAGTTGCATATTATTCTTCCGAATTGATTCACTGAATTGCAACCAACCAATCAGTAATGCAAGCCCTCCCAAAACAATATGACCATAGAATCCTGTATTCCAGAATGCATCAGAAAGTAGAGATTCTGATTTTGTATTTAAAAGACCAAATTTGCGGTCCATTACAAAATAGATGATGGGGTATAACCCAATGCCAATAGATAAAATGGCCATAATAACCCAAGGTGCTTTTTTCATTTTCATTCATTTTATAAGTCAATCAGATTATCATGAGCACCATAGGAATCAACCAATAACTTGTTTAGATTAAACCATTGTTGAGATTGATCTAATATCCAGCTGTCTGATGAAATAACTACGTGCTCGCTTTTGGCCAAGACCTTATCTGGATCAAATACCAATTCAACTTGCCAATTAAAATCATGTTTTTTGCTTATTTCTAAAAGCTTGGTTTTTAATCTTCCACTATTCGATACTGGACTGTCCAAATACCAATTTACGGAATGCACATCCAAATCAGATAAAATCTTCCCGATTATATATATTGCTTCTTCTGTCTTCATTACTCTCTTATATGATCCATGCACACTGGATATATCTCGATATACTCCATCTCTTCCTTTAAAAACATATGCACGAGAAAGTAAGCTTTCTAAAAATATCAAAATATTAAATCCATCAATTTCGATTACTTTGGACAACAAGTCTCTAGCAAAAATTTCACTATTTCTTCTTTTTGTACTCTGAATATCACTACAACAACCACGAGAAATCGCCATTCGCTGTCTTTTGTTTAATCGGTATCGATTGCCTACTAATTGCAATGCTGAGTTTTCTCCGTATCCCCTTGATAACAAAAAACATACGTCATCTACCGCATCCTTGAAACTAGCATGCCACTTTTGTGCAAACCATTTGTCATCATTGGATAATTTTCCTCTATTCCTTTCCGCCAATTTCTATTATTTTAAATCATTTCAATATTCTCAATTGATTGAATTTGATGTAAACGCTATATATAAATAAGATCAACAAATTACATCTTTATGAAGTGAACTAATATGAATAACAAAATAAAATTCAATTTCCTTATCTAGACTGATTCAAAATAGTAACATTGCACGTCCATTTTTATTTTGGTTTGTTAGTATTAGAGATTCAATGTAAAAAATATGTTTTTAGATTACCGCAAATATATCATAGCAGTATTTATGCTGTTTGTTCCCATTTGTTTGTATCAGGTGTACCACCTGAAATTCAGCTTCGATTTTGAACAGTTTTTTCCAGAAGGAGATCCTGATTTAGAGTTTTTTCAAAATTTCATAAAAGAATTTGAAACGGATGATAATTTTCTTTTAATCGCAGTAGAAAATAACCCGTCTGTATTCGAACAAGATTTTCTGGAAAAATTTCATGATTTTACATTGAAAGTTCGTGACTTGCCTCATGTGACTAGAGTTCAATCACTTACCACGATGGACTATCCCATCAAAACTCCATTTGGAATCAATTCTGTACCTATCATTCACATAGATCAACCCGAAAAATATGATGCTGATAAGGCTAGAATTCTAGAAGACAAGCGATTTGTAAATAATTTTATTGATAATAAGGCGCAAGCTATCGCTATTACAGCTCGAACAATAGATGCAATTGATCTCCAACAGTCTAAAGAAATGATGGATGCCTATAATCAGCTAAAAGATGAATACAACTTCGAAGATGTTCATGTTTTAGGAAGGGCCTATTTTCAAGATGAACTAGTTGAAATGCAGAAAGATGAAATTGTGCTTTCTACGATAATATCTGGAGTTTTAATCATTTTCATCCTCATGTTTATCTTCCGAAAACCTGTTGGAGTATGGATTGCACTTTCTTCAATAGGTCTGGGACTCTTATATTTTTTGGGAATTATTGGTTTACTAGGCAGGGAATTGAATGTTATGGCGGCCTTATATCCTGTATTGATGTTGATCGTAGGGACTTCTGATGTTATTCATATTATGTCTAAATATGTGGATGAGCTCAAAAAAAACATCCCAAAACGAGAAGCTATGATTATTACTATAAAAGAAATAGGTCTAGCTACTTTATTCACATCGATCACCACTGCAATCGGTTTCGCTACATTGATCACTTCTAATGTTCGACCCATTAGAGAATTTGGAATGAATGCAGCATTGGGTGTAATTGTAGCATACATCACAGTTATCTTCTTAACAACAAGTGTCCTAACCTTGTTTTCAAAAGAACAAATCATCAAAGAATCTCAAGCATCTGATTTTTGGCATGGTTTAATGCAAAACTGGTATGGAAAAACGTTAAAGCATGGCAAATTAATAGCAGGAATCTCTGCCGTATTTGTTGCCCTATGTTTTTATGGAATGTCATTGATTACAATGAATTACACGGTAGAAAGTAATCTCCCTATCTCAGCTAAGATCACCGACGATTTCTTGTATTTTGAAGAAAAATTCAGTGGTTTTCGACCTATAGAATTTGCTATAACTGTAAAAGACGAAAACACGGATGCAGATAGTTATAAAGTATTAAAAGAGGTTTCGAAAATTGAAGATAAACTCTTGGAAAATGAATATTTCAGATCGATTGTTGGCCTTACAACTATTTATAAAAGCCTAGAAAGAATGAATAAAGGCAATCGGTCAGATGCATACAGTTTTCCTCAAACTGAGCGCGAATTTAAAAAATCAAAACGTCTAATTGACCGTATGGGAGGGGGTGATACCGCAATGATGGTCAGTAAGGATAGGAAAAAAACCAGAATTTCTACTCGAATAGCAGATATTGGTGCGGAAAAAATAAAATCAGAAGGAATTATCATTGACAATTGGATCAATGAAAATGTGGATACAAGTTTGATCAGTGTTAAACGAACAGGGACTGGACTTCTCATCGATAAAAATGCTGTGTATATACGAGATAATTTATTGTCAGGCTTAGCAATTGCTTTAATTTTGGTGAGTCTCCTTATGGCTCTACTATTCAGAAATATCAGAATGCTCTTGGTGGCTTTAGTACCCAATTTCATTCCTGTACTTTTTGCTGCAGGATTACTAGGTTTTCTTGGAATTCAATTAGAAGCGGGCGTTTCTATTGTTTTTGCTGTAGTATTCGGAATTGCTGTAGATGACACGATTCACTTTTTAAGCAAGTACAAACTGGCAAGAGACAAAAAGAATAGTGTAGAACAATCTATTAAGATAACTTTTGAGGAAACTGGCAAAGCCATAACATTCACGACCATCATTTTATTCTTTGGATTTATGGTCATGTTTTTCAGTAATCATCCACCAAGTGTAACAGTTGGAATGTTAATTTCTGTGACATTATTAGGCGCACTAATTTGTGATCTATTTTTGCTGCCCGTCTTGATGAGATGGATATTAAAAGAAGATGAACCTGTTGCGTTATCCCAGGAATAAAACTCAACGGATCATCTTTGCAAATAGAAGAAATTGAACATGTAAAGTTATAGCCAGAAATTATAGCAATTTATATGAAACTGAATGTTGCTATAGTTTGGTATTCCAACATCCTATCCTTCTTTAAAATAATGACACCTTTCCATGATAAGTCACTAACTGATAGTATCCCTCTCTAGATCAAAAGTATAGGGGTGAATATCTTAAGAAACAGAATTTATTCTATTTGTAGTAAAACTCTCCAAATGATTTTGCCAAATACGTCATAATTACATCTGCTCCTGCCCTTCTCAAACTCATCAATGTTTCAGGCATAACCACGTCATAGTCCAACCATCCTTTTTCACAAGCAGCTAAAAGCATTGCGCACTCTCCACTTACATGATAGGCTGCTATAGGCAATTCAAATTCTTCATTCAATAAATGAATCACATCTAGATAGTTCAATGCAGGTTTTACCATTAAAAAATCAGCTCCTTCAATGGTATCCAATTCGGCCTCAATCAATGCTTCCTTCTTATTTGCAGGATCCATTTGGTACGTTTTCTTATCACCTCCCTTTGGAGCAGAATCCAAAGCATCACGAAAAGGCCCATAAAATCCACTTGCGTATTTGGCTGTATAAGACATTATGCTGGTATCATAATAACCTGCTTGATCTAATGATGTTCGAATAGATTCCACTCTACCATCCATCATATCTGAAGGTCCAATTACATCAAACCCAGCTTGAGCCTGTGCAACTGCCATTTTATCCAGAATAGGTAATGTCTGATCATTCACTATTTTTCCATCCAATACCAGTCCATCATGACCATCTACACTGTACGGATCCATGGCAACATCACTGATTAAAGTAACATCAGGAATTTCTTTTTTAATTATTTCGGCAGCTCGTAAATAGAAGTTGTCGTCCGCAAAACTATAAGTAGCTGTCTTATCTTTATACACATCTGGAACCGCAGGAAAAATCATAAACTTATCAATTCCCACTTCCATGCTGGATTCCATCTCTTTCAACATAAAATCCAATGTCATTCTAGACGCTACTGGTAAGGAAGTAATTATCTCCGACTTATTCTCACCTTCTAATAAGAATAAAGGTGAAACCAGATTGGCTGGTGTTAATGTAGTCTCTCGAATCGCCGACCGGATTGATTCTGACTTTCTATTTCTTCTTGGCCTTCTAAGCATGCTAGATCTTCATTTATGAGCCGCAAATATCTTTGAATTTTAGATTATTCAATAAGATTCATGGGGCTTTTACTAAATTATTACAATCTCTGTCTTAATTACTATACTATAATCCTATAACAACTCTGTTGCTATCTACCCTTTAGGAAATAATATACAACAGTATTAAGATGAAATACCTTCAACAATCTTTTTATATTAGCCTTCTTTTTGAACAAAAATATCAATAATGGCTATCGACCTAGGCACATTAATCTCAAAAGCAAATGATTATAAACAAATCCTTTCAAATACTCAAAACTATCGAAAGGAGTGGCCAAAAAAGATGAAACCTTTAATTCTTAAAACTTTAAAAGAGATTTTGAAGCAAACGGAAATTAAAGGGGAACTTGAAATCCAAGATAATATTGAAAACTTGGAGGCCATTGTACTAAATCTTGGCAGATCAGCCAGTGGAATTAGCGAAAACTTGGAAAATACGGATATCAAAAGAGCCATGATAAAAAGTAATGGTGCATTGATATATCAACAACTCTTTAATGGGAAAGTAATGATAATGACGGTTTCTCCATATATAGAAGGATATGGCGAGCCTAAACCACCAAAACCATTAGAAATTTTGAGACCAGAAGAATTAACTCATTCTTTTATTATACGTCACGTTGAAACATTCTTAAAAGATATAACGGAATGGGAAGATTACGATGATGATGAACCGAGCTCAAAACACGCTTTCAATCCAATAGGATTCAATAGAGAAATAATCACTGAAGATTAGGATTTACTTTATGGGCATTCGTTGCTCAATTCGTATCCTTAACGTCAAATACATCTCTCAAACCCGAACCAAGGAGGTTAAATGATAACACCATCAACATAATCGTGAATGCGGGCACTAAAGCCAAAGCAGGCTTCCCAGTGATGGCATATCCATAATGTTCATTGAGCATATTACCTATGGAAGGAGTGGGTGGTCTTACCCCAAATCCTAAATAACTCAATCCTGCTTCTATTAGTATTGCGGTAGCAAAATTAGCCGCGCCAATGACTAATATTGGGCCCACAATGTTTGGTAATATGTGACGAAATAAAATCCTCAGCTCTTTGACACCTATACTTTTCGCAGCCTGTACAAATTGTTCTTCTTTAATTTTTTTGACTTGACCTCTTACAATTCTAGCCACATCGACCCACATCGTAAGTCCAACGGCCAGGAAAATTACCCCAAGGCCTCTTCCAAAAGCTAAAACGATAGCAAATACCAACAATAATGTAGGAATACTCCACATCACATTGATTAAATACATCACAACTCGATCTACCCATCCACCAAAATATCCACCAATACCTCCAATGCATACTCCTACTCCTAATGAAATAATAACTGCCAATAATCCTACAAAAAGTGAAATGCGTATCCCCAAAATTAATCGACTAGAAATCGACCTTCCGTATCGGTCTGTACCCAACCAAAACATTCTTTCTTTTGTATGTTTTATTAAATCAAATTGTTCAACTGGATGAAAGAGGTCTTTTAAAGGAATTATTTTTTGAATCCCATAGTGGGTAGTCACTTCTAGCCCTTCTTCTACTTTCTTTACTTCCTGGATGGGATACCAATCGTACGGTTTTTCTGCACCAAATATTATCTTATCCAGCAGACTAACCTGATCTACATATCGATTATTATTAAGTAAAATACCATTCGATGAAAATCCTGGACTTTTAAGGGCAATTTCTGCTTTTTGATCATTTGCATTTGGACTTTGATCACCGATGAGGACATAAGCAAAAATGGATAATAAGGTAGTGAACACGATAAACAATAGTCCTCCCATTGAAGATTTACGCCTCTTAAGTTTCTTCCATATTACATTTTCTGACTCCAATCTACTTCAATCTATTTTGAAAAGCAATCAGAAGAGTTAAAGCATCACTCGCCTTACCCTGCTCTATTAGGTTAGCACAGTGCCTTTCCAGATCCGTTCCATACGCTGCCAGTTTTGATTCAGCCTCTTCAATAGACGTTGTGGATGGCATCTCTTCCAATGCAGCTAATTCACCAATATCATTGCCCGTAAGAATTCTACTCTTTTTTATAATTTCTGGAAGAACCTCATAACCAATAGGTTTTGATTTAACACTTTGATACAAGGTAACAACTGCATCTCCGCTTGCTCTCACATAATAACTTCTACCCATTCTTCCGACCAAGTCTATCTTATTTGGATTAATTCTGTTGTCATCAATGACATGTTCGTCTATATGCATGATTTGAACTTCGCAAATAATCAGATGTCCTGCGCCCCCATGCTCTCCCAATGTGATAATATCTCTGACTTTACATTCCATATTAACTGGAGATTCAGAAACTCCAGGAACAGAAACTGTCTCAGATGCAACTGGCGTCAAACCAGTATGGCCAAATTCACTTTCTCCAGCAGCAAATTCTACAGAAGTTAATGCCATTTGACGCATGATCCCATGACTCACTGCACTAATAACACACTCCTTATTGACTTTAATATTATGCAATGTATCTTTTGTCGTATTATCTGCTACTCTTCGATTCGAACTAAAAACCACAATTGGTGGGTTTGAGCTGAACGCATTGAAAAAACTGTATGGGGCCAAATTATGTCTGCCCTCTTCATCCACTGTACTGACGAATGCAATAGGTCTTGGCGCTACTGATCCCAATAAATATTGATGCAAATCTGAAGTAGAAACTTCTCCAGGAACAATCCTTCTTTTCATAAATTTGTGCCGTGTTTAGTAAAATCACAAAATAGATGTATTCAACCAGATTCTCAAATCAAAAAATGATTGTCACAGATTTTGCACGATTTTTGTTTTAAGTCTAGAAGAATTATTAAAATCCTAATGACGGTAAAGCGCTGTTTTGAAAGTACAATAGCATAAAAACAAAAAAGCCGACTACTTTTAGCCGGCATGAGTAAAAAGTTACTGATCAAATTTACGTCCCCTGTAAATCGATGTCAGTTAGTTCTTGATTTAACAAAACAATCTTTACTGTTTCATTAGGATAATAATTTGCTACAAACAAAACTAACTTCTACCAATCCTGATCAGCACTTGCAATAATCAATTCTTATATATCTTATCTGTCTAAAAAGACTATTTTTTTTGTTCCCAATACTTTTGTTGATGACCTTATCTCAAGTATATAGATTCCACCTCTCAAAAACTCCCTTTGTATATAGAATACATTTGTTGGTGAATTCGCTGCACTCATTATTCGACCATTTGAATCATAAAGTATATAGGAAATATCTTTATACTTCTCAGAAAGTTCTACCCGCATACTTGAAATAGCCGGATTCGGACCTAATACCAATTCATTATCCAATACTATTTCTTCATTATTTAATACGATTTCTATGAATTCTTCTCCGACTTGGTGATCCACTGTATTGGTTATTACCGTAGTTCCATTATCAAAAAATAGCGTAGCCGTAGAATTTATTATAGTACCAAGTGCAACGTCCAAATTTTGCGAAATTCTATATTTAAAAAATCCTGTAGAGGCAAACGAATTAATGCCCGAAGGAGGAAGTTGTATGTTTCTAAAATCAATTCTGAACTTTTGTTTGTCTATTATTGAGACCGTATATCCATGACTCGATGAACCTGCTATTAAGGATTCCACATTCAATGATGCATCGATTTCGGTTTCTACGTATAAGTTGAAAATGGTATCTTCACTTGTATTCTGGAAATACACGGTATACTCTATGTCTTCATTTTGATTGATCAAATGTTCTGCTCTATATCCAATTGGAAATGCCGACAAACTATTCTCTAATAATTCATCTTGGACCTCCTGACATTCAATATCAAAATATGGACTCTCATCTTCATTCTGAAACATGGCTACATATTGGTATGTATCTGTATCCCCACCATTGCAAAACTCTACAAAGTCCGTAGAAAATTGTCCTAATGGATAACCATCTTCTTGATCGATCAACACTCGATACACCCCACCAGATGCAGCATGCTTAAATTTCATCAATTCTAGAGGCTCTAAATCCACTTCATTAATTCCAAACATAACATCTTCCTCAATCACGATAGACTGAAGTGGAACAGTCATCGCTGAAGCACCAATATTCTGGATAGTAAAAGCAACGGAGTCTTCTTCACAGGTTGCTTTGGTAGTTAATATGGCTCCCCCCCATCCAATCGGAGGTATGACGATATCAGAAGATGTAATCTCTGCATCCACACATAATGTTTGGCCTGCTACAAGATTATCACAATCCGCATTTAATACAATCAAAAAATCTCCCCCATCCCCAGGCTTTACATTTCCAATATTAAATAAAATGGTATTTCCATTGACTGAAAAATTACCCGTATTTGTACTTACATAATCCAAATTATCATCAAACTTCACAATAATCGTTGTGGCTTGCGCTACTGCGGTTCCGTTATTCTTATATTTTACAGAATACACATTATCAAAACAACGTCTTATTTCAGATGAACTTATGGTTACTTCCAATGCAGATGAAGAATTTGAAGGTGCAACCACAAAAGAATTTTCAATAACCTCTCCGTTCCCCTCTACAATGACCAATTCAGGACCTGAACAAGTAGTCCATAATTCATTTTTAGGAAGGACCTCAATTGTATAACTTCCGATCTCTACAGGAATTCTATAAAAACCAAACTCATCTGTCACTCTATAAAACTTATCCAAACCACCATCAATAAAAATTGTCCACCCCGAAAGTGGCAGATCTGAAGGGTCTTCTATGCAGTTGCCATTTAAATCATGAAACAGCTTTCCTATTAATTGTGTACGATTCTCATTTATTGTTAGCGGAGTGGATGTAAAACACACTTCATCAAAAAATGCATCAATAAACTCAATCTCGAAATTAGGATCAACTGCAAAATCGGATGCAGAAGTAGTAAACTCACTAAACTTCATTTCTAACAAAACACTGCCATTTGGTAAGGTCTGACCAACACTTGCATTACTCCATGAAACAGATATATAACCAGGTATATCGGCAAATACATGAGACTCATTTAAATCAATCACCCCATTTCCTGTGATATTCTCTAACACCAAGTTTTCGTAGGAATAGGTAAAAGCAAATTGTGAAACTAAAATGTTGTCAAAATTATCAACCTTCAATTGAACTACAAGATCATCACCATCCTTAAATGAATCAAAAAATGCAGATACACAATCCTGACCATGGGATACCCCACTAGAAACACAGAATAAAAGTGTAAATAGTATGGTTCGGATTAATGATTTCATAGTGTCCTGGTTTTCATTTTTGCATTCATTCAAACAACTACAGAAAAGAAATTGGGTACTGTGCGTTGTTTATGTTTTAATATATAATAACATGCATTTCTGCTATTAAGTATTAATATATTGTAAAAGTGCTTCTCTTTTTCTAATAAAAAAAATACATATTTTTAAATTTGTTGTATTTTACTTTATCATTTTTAAGTATAAATACATGTATTTCATTACTTTACATCTTTTTATTGCACAAATATTTTTTAATGTCTAAAAGTAAATTAGGTCTTATAATCCATCAATTATCAAATAAAGAATGTCAAATCATAAAAGATGGCATGATGTCACCTATTTTAGATGGGAAGAAACATCATCAATTGCTCTTTACCGCATATGTCAAGAATCGTGACAAAGGCGTAGAATTAAGTCGTTCAGAAATAAGAGAAAAAATATTTAAAAATTCAATTTCCGATGCACAATTGCGCTTATATATGAGTGAGTTATTTAAGATCATTTCCTCTACCCTTGTCATGTTACAATCAAAAGAAGACTCCTATTATCAAGACCAAGTACTGATATCTAGATTTAAACAAAGTGAAGAACATAAACTATTTGATAGTCAATTTTCTGCCGCTATTAAAAGGTTAGAAAACTACCCTTATCGCAATAGTGACTATCTTGAACTCAAATATGATCTAGGATTCAAAGAATATACTCATATCTCCAGCAGCAGCAGAACTAGGGAATTAAACATCCAAGTTTTGTTGGATGATGTGGATTTGATTTATATCAGTAAAAAACTAAGACAGTCCTGTTTTGCGATTTCACATCAAGCCGTTTATGAAAAAGAATACAATTACGGTTTGTTGCCTGACGTAATTAAATATGTAGAAAAAAACCAACTCCTCAAACATCCTTCTATACGATTGTATTACAGCATATATCATATGCTCAATGCAACCAAAGACACCCTGCACTTCGACAAATTTAAAGCGGATATAGATGAGCTCAAACACTTTTTTCCAGATAGTGAATTGCAAAGTATTTACAGATTTGTCATCAATCAATGCATACGAAGGTTGAATCGAGGCCATCTGGAATATGGAACCATCGCTCTAGATTTGTACGAAGAATCATTGACAAATAAATATCTATTGGTAGATGGCTATTTATCTCGATTTACATTCAGGAATATTGTTGCCATAGCTGTAAAGATTGGAGAATACGATCGTGCTGATAAATTTAATAATGAATACTATTCAGCGTTGAAAAAAGATGAACGACATAGTGCGCTCAAGTTTAATCAAGCATTGATTGCCTATCACAGAAGAGATTTCGATACCGCTCTTATTTCCTTGCAAGATGTGGACTTTAAAGATCATTTATTCAATCTGGCTGCCAAAGTAATACAGATTAAAATCTATTATGAGTCGAGAGAACTGAATTTGTTGGATTCTCATTTGGATGCCATGCAAATGTATATCCTGAGAAAAAAATTAATCGGGCACTACAAAACAAATTATAAAAACATAATAAAGATGACCAGAAAACTGTTAAAGATCAAGCCCAGAGATTCCGCTGCCACAACATTATTAAAGAATGAGATCGAAAATACTGAGGTATTAACTGAAAAAAAATGGCTTTTGGAACAACTATAATCACCCAATGTTAACTAGTTATCACTTTTAAGAATCATTTGACATGGTTCTTGATATATATTGATATACGCTTTACACTTCTGAACAGCTTTAAAACCAATAAAAAGCATGAGATATAGTATATTATTTGTTTTCACTCTAACCTTTTGTACTACGGTATGGTCACAGGATGGAGGAATGCGAGTCTATGCCGGGATTACATCAATGATCAATAAAGATAAAATTGCAAATCCTAGTGGTTTCAGTCATACAGGTTATCATATAGGAGTGGATGGTCGACTCATGTCAGGAGGAATGGCATTTATTGTAGGAGGTAGATTCACCTCTGTTTCCAAATTAGCCACAGAAGACTTCCAACTATCTGGTCACGAAGCAACTTTAACTACATTAAATGGACGAGCTGGTCTTGATTTTTCAATTTTCTCATTCACCCCACTATTTCGATTAAGAACTAAAGCTTTGGCAAGTTTTGATGTACTTTTGAACCAAAGTGACCAACCAGATCCTCCTGCGGGATACAAATTTAATGATGGATGGTTAGGTCTCGTAACTGGCTTGGGTGCGGATATAGGACCAGCAGTGATTGATATTGAATATGAATTGGGTGTGGTCAACGCCTATAATATGAAGAAAGAATCCACCTTCAATTCTTGGACACTTTCAATTGGATTTTTCTTCTAATCCCAATTGTAACTCATAAAACTATTGTAGTATAAATGCCAAACCAAGATTTTGCCGATACTGAATTTGAGCTTCAAATTATTCATTGCCATCTGAATCCTTCAGATTTTTCACATGAGGCACATCTAAGATTAGCCTGGATACAGATTAATAAATATGGGATAGACATTGCTTTACAAAACGTTCAAAACCTCCTAATAAATTATGTTCAGTATGTGGGAGCTCACGATAAGTACAATAAAACATTGACCATAGCAGCTTGCCATATTGTCCACCATTTCATACGTAAATCCAAATCAAAAGTTTTTACCGATTTCATAGTAGAATTTCCTCAACTAATATCAGGTTTCAAACAATTGGTTGAGGCACATTACAGCTATGATATATTTACTTCTAAAAAAGCTAAAAAGCACTACCATAGTCCCGACTTATTACCATTTGATACAGCAACCCTTTAACCCTAGACCAACTTTAATCTGTGTTTGAGGACACGAGAAGTCATTACATCTCCCTCTACCTCAAGTAACTCTACATCCACCAATTGCCCTTCTTTGTATTGACCTTCAGGAACTGATATTTTTATGTAGTTGTCAGTAAAGCCATTCAAAATTCCTTTTGCTTTACTTTGCTCCAATAGCGCATTTCGTGTAGTTCCTTTATAATTTTCATAAAAGGCTCGACGTTTTTTGGAAGACAAAATTCTAAGCATTTTATTTCGTTGTTTCCTAATTCCCATATCTACTGAATCCTCCATAAAATTTGCTGGAGTATTTGCTCTTTCAGAATATGTGAACACATGAAAGTAAGATACATCCAATTCATTCAAAAATTGATAGGTCTCCATAAAGTCTTCTTCTGTCTCCCCGGGAAAACCTACAATGACATCCACACCAATGCAACAATGAGGCATCACCGCTTTTATTTGTTCCACTCTACTCTTGTACAACTCTCGTTTGTACCGTCTGCTCATCAATCTCAATATTTTATCAGAACCTGACTGTAAAGGCATATGAAAATGAGGAACAAAACGGTTCGATTCGGCAACAAAATTGATAATTTCATCTGTACATAAATTGGGCTCAATGCTTGAAATCCTGTACCTCTCAATCCCTTCTACCTCATCCAAGGCCTTTATAAGATCAATAAACATTGCTTCCTTTTTAGGTCTAGCACCTTCAATTACAGCTGTTCCATTTCCAAAGTCGCCTATATTGACTCCCGTTAAAACAATTTCCTTTACCCCTAATTCAGCAATTTTCTGTGCATTATGAATTACATTTTCAATCGTATCACTCCTAGATTTTCCTCTGGCTTGAGGAATGGTACAAAATGTACATTTATAATCACAACCGTCTTGAACTTTCAAAAACGATCTTGTTCTATCCCCAAAAGAAAATGAATCGATAAACGTATTGGCATCAGTAACTTCACCAGCCATCACCATGCCTTTTCCTGACATCGCAGATATTTCGTCAATATATTTCAAAATATTAAACTTCTCTGCCGCTCCTAAGACTAAATCTACACCTTCTATATTTGAAATTTCTTCTGGCTTGAGTTGAGCATAACATCCGATGACCACCACTTTTGCGTCTGGTGAATATTTCAATGCTCTGCGAACCTCATACCTACATTTTTTATCTGCAAAATCTGTAACCGAACAAGTATTGATTATATAAATATCTGCTCCTTCTTCAAAGTCAACTGCCGTATATCCACTACTTTCAAATTGTCTGCGAATACTGGAAGTCTCTGAAAAATTGAGCTTACACCCTAATGTATGAAATGAAACAGTCTTCGGCGTTGCCATAATTTATATTCTGTTTTAAACGCACAAAGGTACAATGGTTACACAGAGTCACAAAGCATTTTACCTCAAATACGAAGAATAATAAAGAGTGATTGCCGCTTAAAGACGAACAATTACTTCAATTTTGAAATTTTGTTTGGATTCTCCTTGAGAAAACTACCCCAATTTTTATAGTTCTTTTTACCAGCCAGTGGCCCTGAAGACTGGTTGAACATTGTTACTGCTGCTGCCAATGCATCTGTTGCATCCAAAGGTCCTGTTGTAATTTTTATATTGAGTATGCCCTCCAACATAGCAGCCACCTGTTCTTTTGATGCATTCCCATTCCCAGTAACTGATTGCTTTATTTTTTTTGGACTATACTCTTGAATTTCCAAACCCATAGTGATTGCCGCTGCCATTGCCACCCCTTGAGCCCTTCCTAATTTTAACATCGACTGCACATTTTTACCGTAAAAAGGAGCTTCAACACTCATTTTAGTGGGCAGGTATGTTTCTATTATCTCCTGTAATTGCAAAAATATTTCTTTGAGTTTTGTCATATGGTCTTCATACGATTTCAATCGAATCACACCCATAGTTTGCAATTGCAACTTTTTACCATGGACTTCCAATACAGCATACCCAAGTAAATTTGTACCTGGATCTACTCCTAATATCTTATATGTTTCTTTTTGCTTCCCCATTTATTCAAAATTCCCTCAAAATGTTATAAACCCAAAAGTAAACATTTTCTTACGCTAAAAATGAATAATAAAAGCAAGGTATACTATGTAATAATCTTTATTATTTGATTCTACATATATAAATTAAATTAATGCATTAGAAATAAAGTATTGCAAATGACGACCAACTCATTAATTCCAATCGTTAAAAGCAAAATTTCAATCGGATAAGTCCCTCAATTAAGTTGTATTCCTATTCAATTATTGTAATTTAGCAGCTTCGTAAAAAATATGGTAAAATCTTAAACTTATTTACCACTTTACGATGTTTATATGTTAGCAAATTATCATCTTTTTTGAACATACAAGAATAAGAATATACCCGAGCAAATGGATCAACTAAAGTCAAGGTTTAATGAAAAGGCTAGTGCCCTTAAAACAGAGATAAAAGCACTTTTAAAAGAACATGGAAATAAAACGGTAGGAGAAGTAAACCTCTCTCAGGTATTCGGAGGAATGAGAGGTGTAAAATCCATGGTTTGGGACTGTTCCGAACTTGATGCTATTGAAGGCATCCGTTTTAGAGGATATAATATCCCACAACTAAGAGAATTATTACCAAAAAGAGAAGGAGATAAAGAACCTCTTCCAGAGGGATTATTTTGGTTGATGCTGACAGGAGATCTTCCCACAAAAGAACAAGTAGATTGGCTTTCAGATGAATGGGAAAAAAGAGCGCATGTCCCTGCACATACATTCGCAGCGATGGACGCTTTAGCTCCTGACACCCATCCAATGACTCAATTTAGTGTAGCCATCGTGTCTATGCAAACAGAAAGTGTTTTTGCCAAGCGATATGCGGAAGGCATGGGAAAACATGAATATTGGGATGCAACCTATGAAGATTCAATGAATTTAATTGCAAAACTTCCAAGAGTTGCAGCATATATATATAGAAGAACTTTCCACAATGGTGACCACATCGAACCAGACACGTCATTGGATTGGGCTGGTAACTTTGCTCATATGCTTGGAATAAAAGATGCAGATTTCATGAGTTTAATGCGTTTGTACTTGACCATTCATGCCGATCATGAAGGAGGAAACGCATCTGCACACACGGTACATCTTACTGGATCAACTTTGAGTGACGCTTATTACGCATTGGCCTCTGGCATGAATTCATTAGCTGGACCGTTGCATGGATTGGCCAATCAAGAAGTGATAAAGTGGATTTTTGAAATGGTGGAAAAATTAGGAACGAAAACACCATCTAAAGAACAAATTGCACAATACGTAAATGATACACTGGCTGCTAAAAAAGTCATTCCAGGATATGGACATGCAGTTTTAAGACAACCAGACCCTAGATTCACAGCACAAAAGACTTTTGCTGAGGAGTACATCAAAGACGACGATTATGTAAATATTGTATGGAAGCTCTTTGAAGTAGTTCCAGATATTCTTGGAAGTTTAGGTAAGGTAAAAAATCCGTGGCCAAATGTCGATGCACATTCTGGAGCACTTTTGGTTCATTATGGATTAAAAGAATACAGTTATTATACTGTATTGTTTGGTGTTTCTAGAGCACTCGGTGTTTTGGCGGCTCTCACTTGGAGCAGGGCAATGGGATTCCCACTAGAAAGACCAAAATCTGTAACTACGGAATGGGTAAAAGATTTTATCTCAAACTCATAATACAAATAGATTAACTAACATTTCAAAACTATATTAACAAAATGAATACACCGGAAAATTTAAAATATACCAACGAACATGAATGGGTTCGATTAGAAGATGACGGTATTTTAGTAGTTGGTATTACTGACTTTGCACAAAGTGAATTGGGGGAGCTGGTTTATGTAGAAGTTGATACGGTAGGTGATGAAGTTGCAAAAGATGAAGTATTCGGGACGGTTGAAGCAGTTAAAACAACATCAGACTTGTTTATGCCCGTAAGTGGGGAGGTATTAGAATTCAATTCTGCCATTGATGAATCAGAAGGAGATGATCCTGGCTTGTTAAACTCAGACCCGTATGGAGAAGGTTGGATCGTAAAGATTAAAATAAGTGATGAATCGGAATTAGAAGGATTATTATCCGCAGAAGAGTATGCCAATATGATTGCTTAAGTATGCCTTTTTGTAAACTTTTTTATCTGAATTTACAATAAGAATAAAAAATATCACTTCCTTGCACACCATAAATTAAGATGGGTGCATCTTATATGCAATTATGACTAGAAGATTTGTTGCTGCAATTTGGACAATCATTTTAATTACGGCAACATTACTGCCTAAAGGGGTAGTCTCAAAAAATGGCTTGTTTAACATTCCGCATTTTGATAAAATATCTCATTTCTTTTCTTATTTGCTGTTGGTATACTTATGGTCGACAGCATTAAATGAGAAAACAAATAAGATAAAAGCGGCAAGAATTGCATTTTATGGTGCAATTTTGCTCGGAATTGTTTTAGAAATTCTACAATGGCAACTAAATGTGGGGCGTCATTTTGAGATTCTAGATATTATTGCTAATATTATCGGTTCAATCATAGGATTGATCGCTTTTTATAAATTATTTAAACATTAATTATGGGAGATATTTCATTAACAGGAGGTACTGTAGTTGGCTTAATAGCAGGTCTAATTGTGCTTTCCGTATTAATTGTATTTCTATATAGAAATTACATCAAAAAGCAACAAGATGCAGATCTAAGCTCTAAATATGATGATGGTACAATTGAAAATTACCTCATATCTAGAAATAAGTATCCTGAAGCGGATGTTCTTAGAAAAACAGGTTCCTTCTTTGGATATGGTTTGGCTACAGCATTAGCATTAACTCTTTTTGCGTTCAGTTGGACTAGATATGAAAAACCCGTTATCATTCCTGATGATGCGTTAGAATATGAAGAAGAAATTGAAGTAGAACCTCCAAGAACTGCAGAGCCACCGCCACCGCCACCGCCACCACCGCCACCGGTGATTGAAGAGGTTCCTGAAGAAGAAATTCTCGAAGAGGATGAGCCGATATTTGAGGATACTGAAATTGAAGCGGATGATGTAGTAGAAGAATTACCTGTAGTAGAAGATGCACCGCCACCGCCACCACCACCACCACCGCCACCACCAGTAGAAGAAGAAATCTTCAAAGTGGTAGAGCAAATGCCTCGTTTTCCAGGTTGTGAAGATATGGGTGGATCAGATAAGGAAAAAGAAGAATGTGCAAAAGGTAAAATGCTTGAGTACATTTATAAAAATTTAAAATATCCTGCAATCGCTAGAGAGAATGGTGTAGAAGGAATGGCTGTAATACAGTTTGTAGTTGAAAAAGATGGTTCTGTTGCCGGTGCGAATATAGTAAGAGATCCTGGGGCAGGAACTGGAGCTGCAGCACTTAAAATTGTAGAAGCAATGAACAATATGGGAAGTAAATGGACTCCTGGAAAACAAAGGGGTCGGCCAGTAAAAGTGCAATATACACTTCCAGTTAAATTCAAATTAGAAGGATAGGACTCTTTCTTAAGTTATATTAAAAGCCAGTTAAATTTAATTTTGACTGGCTTTTTTATTTCGAGATTTGATCTTCCTTAGTTTCCAATTCAATAGCTTTTACTGAATCTAACTTAACAAGCTTTGTCTTAATAAGCGTACTTTTTTTAGCTACGATAGATTTCCCTTCGATTAAATCCAATAATAATCGAATCGTTTTCTTCCCCATCTTTTTTCCAGAATCCTTAATGAATGTCACATTGGGATGCAATAAAAAAGGAAATTCTCCATCACTAATCGCTATCAAAGAAATGTCTTGAAATATTTTTTTACCTAATTTGTTGAGAATATAATGTGTTCTTGCAAGCATTTCATCGGACATCATAAAAATTGCAGTGATATCAGGATGTGTATTTATGATTTCTGGCAATATACGGTCCAACTCTTTCACTTTTCCTACAGTTGCTGAACGAACAACATCTGAATCAAGCCCAAAGTCAGTAATTGCTTTTTGAAATCCTTCCTTTCGCAATTGAGTAATACTCAAATTTGGGTTGCCAAATAAGCCCAATATATTCCTATGTCCTTGATCAGCGAGGTACTGAATTGCCTTATATCCTGAACCGAAACTATCACTGATAACCGAATAGTAGATCTCATTGGAAATAATTCGATCCAATAAAACCGTTTGAATACCAAAATCGGTCAATTTCTTCAAATGATCAATACTTTTTGTCTTGCTTGAGAGACTAATTAAGACACCTTCCACCGCCCATTTAATACATTGATCAATAATTTCTTTTTCCTTTTTATAACTATCTTTTGATATAAAGATAAAAAGAGAGTACTCCGTCCTAGCTAATATTTTATTTATACTCCGTATTAAGTTTGGAGTGAAAAACATATTGATTTCTGGAAGAATAAGTGCTATCAAATTCGATTTCCGATTTCTAAAAAAATTAGAATGCAGATTTACGGTATAATTAAATGTATTGGCCACTTGATTTACACGATCCTTTGTCTTTTGACTAATATCAGGATGATTCGAAAGCGCTCTAGAAACTGTAGAAGGAGAAACATCAAGCATCTTAGCAATATCACGTATAGTAATCCTTTTCATAATCAAATATATAAGTTTTTAACAACAACGGGTATCGCAACATGTTGCAATCATGATTTTACTTGTAAATAGAATATTTTAGTTAGATTGGTATGTTGCTTTTGAATTTTGACATTTTGGGGTAATACAACCTTTTAGGATTAATTTGCATATAATAAAGTAAGCGTAAGTTAATTTGTAAAAAATGTCTTGCTGGAGCACCATAAAATGTAAAAATTGGACTTGTAATTAGGATGTAAAATCTACATTCTGCTTTCAACTTCAAATTATATTAAACACAAAATGATTGTGGTTAATATTTTGTTAAGCATTTTACTATATTTACGACATATTATAGTGTTAATTAGACACTAAGCACATTTACTTACTAAACTTATTTTAAGCCGCATGAAAAAATTATTTACTAAACTAACAGTTATTACAGCACTGTTGTTTGGCTTGTGTTCGTTTGCCATTGGGCAAAGAACTGTGACAGGAGTCATTTCAGATGCTGAAACTAATGAGCCCTTAATTGGTGCCAACGTAATCATTAAAGATTCTGGAACAGGTACCATTACAGATATTGATGGATCATTTACACTGGAAGTACCTGACGGTACAGAATCTCTTGTCATTTCTTATACAGGATACATCGACCAAGTAGTTCTTATTGGTGCAGACAACACAATTAGTGTTGCATTGGCTCCTGGAGCGCTATTGGATGAAGTTGTCGTTGTAGGATACGGTACTCAAAAACAAAAAGAAGTTACTGGATCGGTCGTTAGTGTCAAAGCTGAAGATTTCAACACAGGAAACGTGGTTTCTCCAGCACAGTTATTACAAGGAAAAGTAGCTGGACTTACCGTGTCAAAAGCAAATGGTGATCCAAATGGTGGAATTGGAATTCGATTAAGAGGTTTATCAACTATTGGAGCTCAAACGAATCCACTTATCATTGTTGATGGAGTGCCGGGTGCATCACTTTCAAGTATTGATCCACAAGATATTGAATCTATGGATGTATTGAAAGATGGATCTGCTTCCGCAATCTATGGAACAAGAGGATCTTCAGGTGTTATTTTAATCACCACAAAAAAAGGAAAAAAAGGAACCTCAAACATTAATTACACAGGGTATATTTCTACAGAAAACATTGCACGTACTCCATCCATTGCAACTAGAGAAGAATTTCTTGCAGCAGGGGGTATAGATGCTGGTGGTGATACTGATTGGTATGATGCGATTTCTCAAGCTGGTTTTGCACAATCTCACAATTTATCTCTTTCTGGCGGAAACGAGAAAACAACCTATAGAGCTTCATTCAACTTTAGAGAGAATAATGGAGTTGTAAAAAATACTGGGTTTGACCAATTAAACGGAAGTTTGTCATTAACACAGAAAGCATTAGATGACAAATTAAGTGTGTCATTGAATTATACAAATACGAACAGAAAATCAGACTTTGGATTTCCAGAAGCATTTAGATATGCTACAGTAGCCAACCCAACTTCTGAAATTTTCAACGAGGACGGAACATACAGAGAGCCAGGAGGATTTGATAATTTTAATCCAGTGGCAATGGTGGAGCAAAATATAATTGATGAAGAGAGATCAGAAGTTATATTAAACGCGACGGCAACATATAACATTTTGCCAGCACTTAAGATTACAGGTACGTATGCGAAACAAACAATTGACAGATTTGGAGGAGAGTATTATCCAAGAAATGCTCTTTACAGACAAGGACAAGCTAGAAATGGTGTAGCTAGAAGAACTACGGACAATGACAAGAGTGATTTATTAGAAGCTACATTACAATATACAGGAGAATCAGGAAATATTAGTTATACAGTTCTTGGTGGTGTTTCACAACAAGAATTCAGAATTTTAGGACAAGGAATTGAAGCAGGTGGGTATCTAAATGACTTGAATACATACAATCAAATTGGATTGTCTTCAGAAGTACTTCAAGGGTTAGCAACGCCATATTCTTACAATAGAAGATATCAATTGGCTGCACAGTTTGGTAGAGCGACTTTAAACATGGATGATAAATACTTCCTTTCTGCAAGTGTAAGAAGAGAAGGATCAGACAGAGTAGGACCATCTAACACGTATGGTATATTCCCGGCTGTTAGTGCTGGAGTTGATATCTCAAAACTTACCAATATTTCTGGAGTAGAGAACTTAAAACTAAGACTGGGATACGGGGTTACTGGAAATTTACCAGGGCTTGATTATCTTCCATACTCTATCTTTGGACAAGGAGCTCAATTCTTTTACAATGGAGCATTCGTGCCTTCATACGGCCCGATTAATAACGCCAATGAAGATTTGAAATGGGAAAAAAAGACAGAGATTAATGTTGGATTGGATTATACAATAATGAGTGGTAAACTTTACGGTTCATTTGATGTATTTAGCAGACAAACTGACGACCTATTATTACCTGGTCAAGTATCTGTACCACCAAATTTTGCTCCTATTACTTGGGATAATATTGCTGCTTTCACTACAAATGGTATTGAATTGGCATTAAATTATAAAGCAATAAGCACTGCGAACTTTAGTTATACTCCTACATTAATTTTCACATCTTACGCTACTAAATTAGATAAGTACATTGACGACAGACCTAGAGAATTCAGAACAAATCTTGGAGCGCCTGGTCAAAACATTACTGATGCTGGAGTTGGACTTCACCTTATTGAAGAGGGAGAAGCAATAGGCCAGATTGTTGCACCTGTTTTTGAAGGTGTAAGTGACGAAGGAGCATTCATTTTCAAAGACCAGAACGGAGACGGAGAAATCAATGCAGACGATTGGATTGTTGTAGGAAACGGACTTCCTGATTTTGAATTATCATTGAACAATGATATATCATTTGGAAACTGGGATGTAAATGTACTTTTCAGAGGAGCATTTGGTCACAGTTTAGTAAATACTTACAGAGCATTTTATGAAACTACACCTGATATTGTTGCGGCAAACTTCATCTCAACAGATAAAGGAACTCCAGGAGTAAAATCAGCTTCATACAATAGCACACATGTAGAGGATGCTTCATTTGTAAAATTAGATAATGCATCTATAGGATATACATTCTCAAAGTTAGGTTCATTCAGAAATGCTAGAGTATATGTTGCAGGTCAAAATTTATTAGTATTTACAGGGTATACAGGTGTTGATCCTGAAGCTGTACTTTCTGATGCTGGGTCTGTTGATAATGGAGGAAGACAAGCTCGATTTGATTTGAGAGATCCTTTAGCTCCTGGTGTAGATAGAAGAAATAACTATTTCAGTACAAGAACAATTACATTTGGTGTAAACCTTGGATTCTAAAAACAACTTAAAAAAAATAAACATGAAAAATATTTTTAAAATTTCAATTCTTGCGGTGATAGGAACCTTATGGTTGCCTTCATGCGCAGATCTTGAGCCAGAGTTCTCGGATGTTATTCCAGCTGAAGAGTACTTTGTAAATGAAGATGCATTTATTTCTGCATTGGGCTCAGCGTATACAACACTGTATTCAATTTGTAACCATGGTCAATTATTCTCTCTTCAAGAGGTATCTTCTGATGAAGTATGTGTACCACACAGAGGTCCTGACTGGGAAGATGGTGGACAATGGTTAAGAACACACAAACACGAATTCTTTGATGGAGAAGGTGTATTCAATAATGTGTGGGGATGGGCCTATGGAGGTATCAGTAACTGTAATAGATTGATTGCCACTTTTGAAGAAAATGCAAATGAGCAATCTGATGCATTTATTGCAGAGTTGAAAACATTAAGAGCGTACTACTACCTTGTTTTAGTTGATGTATTTGGAAATGTTCCTTTGGTAACTACATTTGATGTACCAGAAGATTTTAAACCATCTACAGAATCTAGATCAAACATCTATGCATTTATCGAAACTGAATTACTTGCAAATGTTCCATTGTTATCAAGGAACGTAGACCAAACTACGTATGCTAGAATGAATTACTATGTGGGTCAGGCTATGTTGGCTCAATTGTACTTGAATGCTGAAGAATATAATGGATCTGCAGAATATGCAAAAGCAGTAGCAGCTTGTGATGAAATCATTAATGGAGGTGGATATTCATTAGAATCAAACTATTTCAACAACTTTGCTGTGAATAACGATGGTTCAAAAGAGAATATCTTTGTGATTCCTTATGATGCTGTAAATGCAGGAGGATTTAATCTTGTACAAATGACTCTTCACTACGAAAGTCAAAAAACATTTTCAACTGTTGATCAACCATGGAATGGATACTGTTCTTTAGCAGATTTCTACAACTCATTTGAAGAAGATGATGTAAGAATCACTGGAGGAGGAAGAGGCTATGGTGTATTATTAAATGGACCACAATTTGCCTTAGATGGAAGTCGATTGGTAGATGGTGCAGATTCATACTATGAGGATACTGATGGTAGAGATGTCAACTTCAACCCTGAATTGAACGAATTAGAGCCAGGTGCTCATAGAGATGGTGGAGCGAGACTTTCTAAGTATGAATATGAAGTAGGTACTCAGAATACAATGAACAATGACTTTGCATTATACAGATATGGAGAAATCTTATTGAATAAAGCAGAAGCAATGTGGAGAATGAACAGTGGAAGTCAGGAAGCATTGGATCTAGTAAATATGATCAGAGAAAGAGCAGGAGTTGCTCCTTTCGCATCATTAACTGAGGATAATTTCTTAGCTGAAAGAGGAAGAGAGTTGTGTTTTGAAACTAAGAGGAGAACAGACCTTATCCGTTTCGGAAAATGGGGTGATGCTTGGTGGGCGAAGAACGAATCTTCTCCTGAGAAAAAGTTAATGCCGATTCCTGCTGATCAGATTGCACTTAATCCGAATCTATCGCAAAATCCTGGATACTAATCGTATCTTTGTAACATAAAATTTTTATTTTTAAAGACCGCCTTAATCAAGGCGGTCTTTTTAATTAACAACCTGTCTTACGTGAAATATAGCTGGTTCTTTTTTCTCGTTTTATTTCTTATTTCTTGTCAAAGAAATTCAGAGCTTCCCAACCCTACGAATGCTCTTTTCGATATCATTCCCACATCCTATTGTGGCGTTTCATTTAATAATGAGCTCACATTTACGGAAGAATATAACCCCTATACATTTAAAAACTTTTTTAACGGTGGTGGTGTAGGCTTAGGGGATTTCAACAATGATAATCTCATAGATATTTACTTTTCTGGGAATCTTGTAGACAACAAATTATACATCAATCAAGGAAACTTCAAATTTAAAGATATCACTGCATCAGCAGGAGTAGCATCCACTGATGTTTGGTCTTCAGGAGTCAGTCTGGTAGATATCAACGCTGATAATTTATTAGATATTTATGTTTGTAAGTCTGGTAAACCCGAGGTAGCAGGAAATCGAAAGAATGAGTTGTATATCAACCAAGGAGACTTGACGTTCAAAGAGGAAGCTGCACAATATGGATTAGACTTTGAAGGATTAGCCGTTCATGCAGTATTTTTTGATTATGATTTGGATGGTGATTTGGATTGTTATCTATTAAACAATAGCATACGATCGGTAGGTGGATACGATATGATTCCTGATCAGCGAAACATTCCAAATCCAGATGGGGGGAATAAGTTGCTAAAATCGATGATAACCGAATCAAAAGGTCAAGAAAAAAAATATATCGACGTAACTCAAAACGCAGGAATATATAGTTCAGACATAGGTTTTGGCCTAGGTGTAAGTGTAAGTGATCTCAATCTTGATGGATGGCCGGACATATTTGTAAGCAATGATTTTTTCGAAAAAGATTATCTGTACATTAACAATCATGATGGCACATTTCAAGAAACCATTGACACCTCGATGCAAGAATTAAGTATGGGTTCTATGGGTGCCGATATAGCAGACCTAAATAATGATGGTTTACAAGATATATTTGTGACAGAAATGCTTCCTTCTACGCTCACACGCATTAAATCAAAAGCTGTTTTTGAAACATACGATAAATCTCAACTTAATTTTGAGAAAGGATATCACAGACAGTTTGGAAGAAATGCACTTCATATAAATGCTGGAATTCATAATCAAAAATTACCTCTTTATTACGAAATTTCAAGATTTAGTGGTACAGCGGCAACAGAATGGAGCTGGGGCGCACTGATCGAAGATTTTGATCAAGATGGTATGAAAGACATATTTGTAGCCAATGGGATATACAAAGACTTATTGGATCAAGATTTCCTTAATTTTTACAATCCGAATCAGATTCGAAAACTAATACAATCCGGAGAGAAGAACGCTATCACGAAGATGTTTGATGAAATGCCCTCCTCTCCCTACCCAAACGTCTTTTTTAAGAATACCGGCAATCTTAAATTCGAGGACATTTCTACCTCCGCTGGGTTTTCTACTCCTACATTTAGTAATGGCTCCGCCTATGCTGATCTTGATAATGATGGTGATCTTGATCTGGTAACCAATAATATTGGTGCCCCTGCTTCTCTCTATCGCAACAATAGTAATCAAAAGAGTATTGTCTTGGAATTAATAGGTAATGGAAACAATACACAAGCAATAGGCAGTAAAGTAATTTGTTATAGCAAAGAAATTACCATCAGCAAGGAAGTGTATCCTATGAAAGGATTTGAAAGCACTGTTGATACTCGAGTTCTATTTCCAATGCCAGAATCCAAATTTGATAGCATCATTGTGTTCTGGCCTAATAGGTACAAAACAACCATTCTACCGAACGAAATTATTCTCGATTCAATAAATTTTATACGCCAACCTTCTAATACAATCAATCCACCAGATTCTTATCCATTACCTTCCAATCCACTCTTGAAAAAAGTCAATTCCATCATCTCTTATCAACATAAAGAAGACTCGTATATTAATTTTAATAATCATAGAACACATCCTTTTTTCCTATCCAATGGTGGTCCTAAATTAAAGACCTTAGACATAAATGGAGATCAAAAAAAAGATCTGATTATAGGAGGTAGTAAAGGAAAGGAAACTCAAATTTTTGTTCAAAAGAACAATAGACTGGTGCAAAAAGAGAATTTATCTCCTATAAATAATACCGGTGAAGTTACTGATATTCTAATTGATGATTTTGATAAAAATGGCGTTGATGACATCTATTTTGCATCTGGAGGCATAGAGTTTTCTCAAGCGGCATCAGGGGTCAAAGACAAAATATATCTGTCAAAAAATAGAAAATTGGTCAAAGCTCCTTCTTCTTTCATTAATACTTCATTCTCTAATTCCTCTGGAGTGGTATATATAGATTATGACAACGATGGAGATCAAGATTTAATCATTTCGGAACGAGTGAAATCCAATGCATATGGTATCAAAGGAGATCTAATTGTATATCAAAATGAAAATGGAAGCTATAAAAAAATCCCTCCTATAAGTTTGTTTAAAAGTATAGGTCTCGTTACAGATTTGAAAACGGTGGATCTAGATGATGACAAACAGGAAGAATTAGTTGTTGCTTGCGAATACGGAACGATCAAAATATTGGCTTTATCTCCCAACGGAGAATGGTTGGACAAAACGCAAGCATATCAGCTCTCCAATTTTTCTGGGAGATGGAATTCAATAGAGATAAAGGATATAGACAACGATGGGGACCAGGATATCATAGCTCTGAATATGGGACAAAATCATAGTCTTTCAAACTCATCCTCAACTAAAGCAAAATTATATGTAAACGATTTTGATAGAAATGGATCGGTTGAAACCATTTTATGTGTCCGTGAAAACAATAAAGACTACCCTCTTACATTGAGAGATGACCTACTAATGCAGTTGCCTTCATTGAAAAAGAAAGTTTTGAGTTATAGGGCTTATTCGGAAGCCACCATGCAATCACTGTTTGATTCAACTGTTCTGAATCAATCCATAATTTACGAGCTAAATGAATTCCGAACAGGAATATTTATGAATAATCAAGGCTCATTTGAATTTATCCCCCTACCCAAAGAAGCGCAATGGACTGATCAATATGCTATACAAGTCATTGACCTTAATGGCGACGATTTACTGGATATTATTTTAGGTGGAAATCAATATAAGTCAAAACCAGAATTTGGGATAAATGCTGCATCTTTTGGTCAGGTCTTCTTGCAGAATACTGACGGCACATTCATATATTTGCCCTTTGAGAAATCAGGTTTATTGGAATTCGGTGAAATTCGAGACCTGGAAGTAATACATATTGGCACAAAACAATATTTACTTGTAGGCAAGAATAGCAGTGAATTATCTACGTATTTGTTACCCAAAAATTAATGAAATGAAGAGAATGACACCTTTTTTTGGAATGATATGTATCGTATCTTTTTTATGTTGTTTGCAAATGGGATGCAAAAAAGGCAATCCACTTGGTCAAAAATATAATTCTCAAATAGATTCCGTTCACATGGGCGTACAACTTGGCATGCAAAGGCAAGCATTTTATGATCATTGCTGGGATTTAAATAAACAAGGAAAAGATATTACTCAGGGGCATCACAATACTAGTGTTATGCATAGTGACACCGTCAATTTCACTTTTCCAACAGAAATTAATTTTTATCCAGAATTTAATAAAAACAATCAAATCTATATTCTTCCAGTACGATATGAATATCGTTCGTGGGCTCCTTGGAATAAAGAAGCCCATTCAGATAAATTAATGCCAGAGGTAATCAGTTTGATGGAAAAATCCTACAATTGTACGTTTACACAAAAAGAAATCAATGGTAAACTAGTATGGTATAATTATGACAATCCTCGTCTGATCACCATCTACCCAGAAGATGAACATTACGTATATGTCAAATTCAAAAACGAGCAATACAAATAGGATGAAGAGTATAAAGTGGTATATTGGAATATTGGCCCTCTTGATGTGGAGTAGTTGTACAAATGATACTCAAACATCCGATAAAAAATTTACAGAACTCTCCTCTACTCATACGGGAATCAACTTTGAGAATACATTGACCTATGATAGAGATTTTAATATTTATACCTATAGAAATTTTTACAATGGTGGAGGAGTAGCTATTGGAGATATTAATGGAGATACGTTGGCTGACCTGTACTTCTCTGCCAATATGGGTCCTAATAAACTCTACTTGAATAAAGGAGATTTCAAATTTCAAGACATTTCAAAGGCAGCTGGAGTAGAGGGCAATAAGGCCTGGAGTACAGGTGTAACGATGGCGGATGTAAATAGCGATGGCTTTTTAGATATTTATGTGTGTAATAGTGGAGATGTGAATGGAGATAATAAAACAAATGAATTGTTTATTAATGATGGTACTGGAAAATTTACAGAACAAGCCAAAGACTTTGGTCTGGATAATAATGGCTATTCTACTCATGCTGTATTTTTTGATTTCGATAAAGATGGCGACCTTGATATGTATCTATTAAACAACTCCTATCAAGCAATCGGATCTTTTAATTTAAGGGACAATAAACGATCCATTCGAGACGAAGAAGGAGGAGATAAATTTTTCAGAAATGATAATAATAAATTTATTGATATTAGCGCTGAAGCAGGAATTTATGGATCTGTTATAGGATTCGGATTAGGTATTACAGTAGGGGATCTCAATAACGACAATTGGCCAGATATATATGTGAGTAATGATTTTTTTGAACGAGATTATATTTACATAAACAATCAAGATGGTACTTTTTCAGAAGATTTAGAAGAACGCATGGCTTCAATTTCTGCAGCATCTATGGGTGCGGATATGGCAGACATCAATAATGATGGGAGACCAGATATTTTTGTGACAGAAATGCTTCCTGGAGATGACAAAAGATTAAAGACAAAAACAACTTTTGATGATTGGGATCGATATACATATAATTACAATAATGGCTATTATCATCAGTATAATCGAAATATGTTACAACTGGGTAATGAAGATCATTCCTTTACCGAAGTAGGCAGACACATGGGAGTACATGCTACAGATTGGAGTTGGGGTGCATTGATATCAGATTTTGATAATGACGGATGGAAAGATTTATTCATTGCCAATGGCATCCACCAAGATCTTACCGATCAAGATTTCTTAAATTATATTGCAGATGCGGATGTAATGAAATCTATGATTAAAGACAGTGTTGTTAATTATGCCAAACTTCTTGCAGCTATCCCATCAAATAAAATCAAAAACTACCTTTTTAAAAACTCGAAGGGGAATAGTTTTAAAGATGTAGCCGAAGACTGGGGACTTGGTACACCCAGTCATTCCAATGGATCTGCATATGGGGATCTAGACAATGATGGTGATTTGGACCTCATCGTCAACAATGTCAATATGGCTCCATTTATTTACAGAAATAATAATACTTCAACCAATTGGGTTCAGTTTAAGCTTATTGGAGAAGGGAAAAATACCCATGCCATAAATACAAAAATAGTAGTGGAAACAGATGCGGGCAACCAGTATTTTGAATTTATGCCTCAAAAAGGGTTTCAATCATCCATGGACTATATTACCCACGTTGGGTTAGGCGCTATTGACCGTATTAATAAAGTAAAACTACAATGGCCTGATGGCAAAGTCACACTACTTGATAATTTGGAAATCAACAAGAGACATCAGATATTTCAAAAAGATGCTACAAAAGACACATCCATCCAAAAATCAATCAAAAATCCATTATTAAAAGAGGTCTCGTTGACTACAAATCTAACGTATCTCCACAAAGAAAATAAGCATGTAGATTTTGATCGCGAGAGATTATTATACAACATGAAATCTACTACTGGGCCTAGTATGATTATAGCTGATTTGAACCAAGATGGAGAAGAAGATATTATTTTTGGAGGAGCTTCAAATCAAGCTACTGAAGTTTGGTTACAAAACAATGGTTCATTCAGAAAAAAAGAAAGTGATGTATTTGACGAAGATGCAAAGTCAGAGGTTCAAGATTTATTGGCCATGGATTTTGACTCAGATGGCGATTTAGACTTGATAAGTATCCATGGTGGAATAGAATTTACAAGAGAATCATCCGCACTTAAAGATCGAGTTTATATCAATGATGGTCGAGGTGGATTTTCAAGAAGTTCGGCTTCAATGGCAAATATGGGCTACCTTTCAAACAAAGCTATAACTCAAGGAGATTTCAACCAAGATGAAAAAATTGACTTGTTTATAGGAGAAGGGCTCATTCCTTTTTTATATGGTGTCCCTGGAAGAGGAATGGTTTTATCTCAAACGGAAACAAAATTTGAAGATAAAACAGGGGTACTTTCTCCTGATTTAAAAAAAATGGGATTAATCAATGATGCAGTTTCAGAAGATTTAAATAATGATGGATTTGATGATTTGGTTGTCGTAGGAGATTATATGCCGATACAAATTTTTATGGGAAGTTCAAATGGCTTACTTCCTCTAGATTCATTAAACGATCTTTCTCAACTCTACGGCTGGTGGAACACCATCAAAATTGCAGATATTGACAATGACAATGACCTGGATCTAATCATTGGAAATCATGGCACAAACTCTAGATTTAAAGCCGATAAAGAACACCCTGTCTGTATGCACATTAATGATTTTGATCAAAATGGTTCAGTTGAACAAATTGTTTGTGTTTTTAATGGAGAATCTTCCTATCCGCTTGCATTACGACATGACCTTGTAAAGCAACTTCCTGGTTTGAAAAAGAAATATTTAAAATACGACAGTTATGTTAATCAAACCATTGAAGACCTTTTCACAGAAGAGCAAAGAGCAAACATGATTACACTAAAAGCTACCGAAATGCGCTCTATGGTCTTATTAAATGATGGAACAGGTAAATTTTCGGCGCAACCTTTACCTACTCCAGCACAATTGGCACCGATCTATGCCATTGAGACGTTGGACATAAATCAAGACGGCAACGTTGATCTTTTACTGGGAGGTAATTTATATAGTGTAAAACCCGAAGTAGGAAGATATGATGCCACAGACGGCCTTGTTCTTCTTGGTCATGGGGATGGATCATTCACCTATTTGAATGACACAAAATCAGGATTCACTGCCAACGGCGAAATACGCTCTATTAAAAAAATAAATATTGGTGGTAAACAGTCAATTATTGTAGCTAGAAATAATGACAATCCACTCATTTTTCAGTTGAACTAATATGAGAACTCTATGGTGTTTTTTGCTGCTCATGACGTTTTTCTTTTCTTGTGAGAAGAAGAGCAACCCGTTTCCATTTATTCCACTTGAATCCACAAAATCCAAAATTCTATTTTCCAATGACTTGACCGATTCTGACTCCTTTAATATTATGCAATATCTCTACTTTTATAATGGAGGGGGAGTTGCAGCAGGTGATGTAAACAATGATGGAAAAGTTGATTTATTCTTCACAGGAAATCAAGTCACTGATGCGCTTTATCTAAACAATGGAGACCTCACGTTTCAAGATATAAGTGAAAAAAGTGGAATAAATCTATCTAATGGATGGTCAACAGGAGTGACCATGTTAGACATCAACGCAGATGGTTGGCTCGACATCTATGTATGCAGGTTAGGTAATTTCAAAATATATACCGATCACAATCGGCTCTACATCAATAACCAAAATGGCACCTTCACTGAATCTTCGAAAGAGTATGGCCTAGATTTTTCTGGATTTAGTACTCAAGCAGCATTTTTTGATTATGATAATGATGGAGATTTGGATTGCTATTTATTGAATCATTCCGTAAAACGACCTGATCAATTTGTAGCTGCTAAAAACATTAGATTTGAACATGACTCTCTTTCTGGAGATCGATTGTATCAAAATCAGGATGGAAAATATATTGATATTACCCAATCTTCAGGAATATATTCTTCCAATGTCGGATTCGGATTAAGTGTTTCTATAGCAGACCTGAATAACGATTTTTGGCCAGACATTTATGTTGGTAATGACTTTCATGAAAATGATTATCTCTACCTCAACAATCAAGATGGTACCTTTGTAGAGGTAATACAAGAAGCTGTAGGCCATACGAGTAATTTTACCATGGGAAGCACAGTTGGAGATTTGAACAAGGATATGGAATGGGATATTTTTTCATTAGATATGCTTCCGAATCAAGAAAAAGTCTTTAAAGAATCAGGCGGTTGGGAAAGTAAACAAATCTATGATTTCAAACGAAGCTATGGATATCATCATCAGTCTCCTAAAAACGCCCTACAAATCAAACTAGGTCAGAAAGGTGCGATACCTCAGTATTCAGAACAAGCATCTCTTTTCAATATTCATGCATCAGACTGGAGTTGGACTCCTCTAATTGCAGATTTTGATCTGGACTCCAATCAAGACATATACATAACCAATGGGATTTATAAACGACCCAATAACATGGATTTTGTCAATTATTATAGCGATCCTGAGAATGAATCAAAGTCAGATTTGGAAATGATACAACTGATGCCCAACGGCATCGTAGCCAATCAATATTATTCTAATGACGAAGGGCAATTTATTGAACTTCAAGCAGGCGAACCTTCTATAAGTAATGGAGCGTGTACTGCTGATTTGGACAATGACGGTGATTTGGATATTATTGTAAACAACCTGAATAGTCCAGCCTCTATTTTACTGAATCAAACTGATCCAACGCAATATATACAGCTTCAATTTAGAGGTAAGTCTACTAAAAACAACCTGAAAAATGGTATAAAGGTAATCCTGAAAAATGATGCAAATGAGAACTTAAATTCTATACTGCACACTGGAAATAAGGGGTTTCAATCTATGGATCAATCCATTCTTTCGATCCCAAAATCGGCAGGCGTAACAAAAGGAGTGGTACACTGGGTTAATGGCCAAACAACTGAGTTTGATGTTAACTCAGAGACGCAGGTTGTCATACTAGAAGATTCTATGATAAAGGGTAGTCAACTACAACAAAAAGAAAAAATAAGCCCTCAGGTTGATCGTATCTACACCCACAAAGAAAATGTATATAACGATCAGAACAAGGAACCGCTATTGTTGTATGGTCTGTCCCAAAATGGTCCAAAAATTACCATAAATAACGAAGGGAAAATTTTTATCCCGCAAGGGAAAGGTGAAAATGGAGTTGTATATGATCTTAACTCAGAATCACCCTTCACTTTCATTAACAAAGGAAGTGATACAAGATATGTAGATGAAACTGCTGCTGTTTTTTTTGATGCGGATGGAGATGGAGATGAAGATCTATATGTTTGTCTAGGTGGAAATGAACTACCGGATGGTGATTTATCCCTTCCCGATATTTTGTTTATTAATACAGAAGGAAAATTTGAGCTGAATACAAAAATGCTCCCTAAAATACCAAAAAACACCTCGACAGTATCTGCTGCCGATTATGATAATGATGGAGACATTGATTTATTTGTAGGGGTACAAAGCAGGGCAGGAGATTATGGCAATCCAGATGCATCTTATCTTCTTAAAAATTTAAATAATCGCAGGTTTCAAGCATTTTTATTAGATATTAAAGAGGTCGTTTTTGATTCTGATTGGAAGGATATAGACCAAGATGGTAGAATGGATATTGTTGTAGCTGGACATTGGATGCCGATAACCATACTTTTTAACAAACCAGAAGGATTTCAAAAGTATGAAATACCAAATAGTCAAGGCTGGTGGTATAGTTTGAAAATTGAAGATTTTGATAACGATGGATTTTTAGATATCCTAGCCGGAAATTTCGGGAAAAACCACCGCTTGGATGTAGGTCTAAATTCACCCTTGAAAATGTATGTCAAAGATTTTGATAATAACCGACAAAATGACCCTATCATAAGCTACACCATAGATGGTATAGAATATCCCTATCCCAACTTGGATCTCTTATTGAAGCAGATACCATCAAAGAGAAAAGAGTTTATATTACATGCCGATTATGCAGAAAAATCCATTTCAGAACTATTTTCTAAGGCTGAACTAGATGGATCAAAAATTAAAACAGCAACCACTTTAAATTCAACTGTATATTTTCAAAATGCCTTTGACGAATGGGTGCCAAAAGAACTTCCAACTCCATTACAAGCTGGACCTATTTGGGCCATTGAATTTCATCAAGGAAATTATTTACTAGGAGGTAATCATTACGATATTGATCCAAATTTGGGAAGGCAAGATGGTCTTCCTTTGTCAATGCTTCGATTTAAGGGAAGAGATACACAGCATGTAAAATCCGCAACATTGCCTTTAATACTTGCAGAAATACGAAGTTTAATCTCAACAGATTCAACACTGATCATTGGTGTGAATGATGGATCTATCCTTAATTGGACATCAACTCAAACCGATCAAATAGAATAAGTTGTGAAGAATTGTCATAGCTTTAAACTTTTCTGGTTAATTTCGAATTGACAATTTCATATATTATCAATTAGCACTTATGGAAGCTATAATCGACTATTTCGCTACTATTTCGTCCGCACACAGATCTGCAATTCTTATTGGAGGATTAACCATATTTTTCATTATTGAAAATGCCATTCCTCTTTTCAAAGCACATTACAATAAATGGAAACATTCCGGACTGAATATATTTTTTACGTTGACAACTATATTGGTCAACTTTTCAATGGCTTTTATTCTTATTACTGCTGCACAATGGGTAGAAAACAATCAAATAGGTCTTTTGCAATGGGTAGAAATGAACATTTATCTTACCATTATTTTAGGATTGGTTTTTATGGATCTATTCAGCTCATGGCTACCCCATTGGATTGAACATCATATAAAGTGGATGTGGAAATTTCATTTAATCCATCACACTGATCAACATGTAGATACTACAACAGCCAATAGGCATCATCCTGGCGAATCAGTAATAAGATTTGTTTTTACGACCATAGCAGTAATCATTATGGGAGCACCCATGTGGTTGGTATTTATGTATCAATCTCTATCTGTTGTACTCACTCAATTCAATCATAGTAATATAAATATGCCTGAATGGTTGGACAATACACTAGTCTGGGTATTTTGCACTCCGAATATGCATAGAGTGCATCACCACTATAGGCAGCCATACAGTGATAAAAATTATGGTAATATTTTTTCTATATGGGATCGAGTATTTGGTACCTATATAAAGGTGGATAACTCAAAACTAAAGTATGGAGTAGATACTCATATGGAATTCAATGATGCCAATAATATCGGAACATTGTTAAAAATTCCATTTCAGAAATATCGACAACCCATTTCTTATTCGGAAGAAGAAAAACTATAAAAATGGAAGCATCATTTCAAACAGTAGTTTCAAAATATAATGATTCACTGTGGCCATTTCATTTGAAAGTACCCGCAGATATTTATCGATCATTTGCCGACAAGAAAATAAAAAGGGTGTTGATGCAAATCAATGATAATGAAAAAATACATGCTGGTTTTATGCCAGAAGGTAATGGGAAATACTTCCTTAAGCTTTCAAAAGATATCATGAAGCAACAGGAATTGGCATTGAATCAAACTATATCCGTTAAAATCGAAGAAGATAAAACAAGATATGGAATGCCGATTTCAGAAGAAATGAAAGAGTTGCTCGAACTAGATCCTGATGGAGAAGTACTTTTTCACAAATTGACTCCTGGCAAGATTAGGAGCCTCCTTCACATTGTCAATAAATTTAAATCTAGCGACAAACGGATTGAAAAATCAGTCATCATTCTTGAACACCTTAAAGCCAACAATGGAAAACTAGATTGGAAAGGATTATATGAAGCATTTAAGAATGGTCCAATACGCTAAAATCAGATTATAAAGACCCCATCCTTTCGAATATCATGAATAGAAATGCCTCTATTTTTACATTCCTTTATCCACTTATTTCTCACTGAATAATCCAAGCTGTTATCTAAAACAACCTTCACAGCAGTATGGACTTTCAAAAAATCATAGGGCAATTGTGTTGTTCCATTTGTAACTAATAATATATCAGAAAAACAGGGAATTACTCCGTGAACCAAATCCAACTTATCCATAAATACAATATATCGATTTTTGAAGAGTAGTGTCGCTGTATCAATGACTTTCAATGAACTCTGTTGAATGGAATCTAATAGGCTTAGCTCTTCAAAATGTTTTGAACCATTGTAAATACGATAGGAGGATGCGGCGTAGGAAACTTTTTTTGAATCTAGTTCAGTAGATTGCATTGAATACACTGTATTCTCAATGAATACATCTATTAATGAACCTTTAAAAATATCATATACAATCAATTTTTGATTATTTCTTACTCTCTTCGAAAATGCCAAATTATTGACTAACAAAAATATAATGCAGCTTAGAATAACCACTTTTGCAATGCGAATACGTTTCACTTTAGTATACAGCTTGTCCTTATAACTTCGAGGTTTAACATTGATTAGGAACATGATAAATCCTAAGCCCAAATACAATGTGATTAAACTTTGCTGAGAAAAATATATTTGATCAAAACTATGAAAAGGAAGATTTTGAATACTTGTGATAATGGAAACAAACAAGTTGATCAATAGACAATACAAATCCGCACACCAGTCTCCTATCAGTAATACGCTATCAAAAGCAAGCACCATTAAGCCCATAACAAGTATAAAAGTTGCCAGAAAAACGGCTGCAATTCCGCTTAGAATAAAATAACTGGGAAAACTATGAAAATAATAAATAGATATCGGAAAAACCAAAATTTGAGCGGCTATAGAAACCGTAGTTAGTTGCCAAAGTCTAGTGAAGATCCAGTGTTTTGTATCCCACCATCTTTCTATTATGGGTTGAAAGAATAAAATACTGATCAATGCCAAATAAGATAATTGGAAACTTAGTTGGAAAAGCAAGTATGGATTATATATCAAAAGGCAAAGCGCAGAAAATGCTAATATGTTGTAAATATTAGCTCCTCGAAACCAAAGTCTCCCGATCAATAAAAATGTAAACATGACTGCTGCTCGTAAAACTGCTGGTGAACCGCCTGTAATAAGTGCATAACTCCACACAACAAAAAGCAGAACCACAAATTGAATACTTTTATAAAGCGGACCATCATTTCTCCATCGGTTGAAAAGAGCAATGAAAATCATGCAAATTATTCCAACATGAAGCCCAGAAACCGCTAAAACATGGACGGCTCCCGTTTCAGAAAAAGTGTTGTATAGTTCCTTACTTAGATATTCTCGATAACCCAAAACCATTGCAGAAGCAACGGCCAGGTGATCCTTATTTTTCAGTCGTTTGTTAAAAATACCAAGTGCCCAATTTCTAATTTGATCCGTAATAGTAAAAACAGAGTTTTTCTTTTTAAATACCAAGTGGTGACTCTTTTCTTTTAAAAATACTTGTCTTTCAATCCCCTTAAACTTCAAGTAATCTTTGTAATTAAACGCCATAGGATTGGCATTATCTTTAAGGGTAATAATCTTTCCTTTAATTCGGATAATATCTCCTTTCTCATAATCAATAAGACTGTCTTTTACGGAGAAATAAACAAACACTCTTCCTCTATCGCTTTCTTGATCATAACTCAAAATATCTATAACCGTAGAGAATCTTGAGTTCTCTTTAATCTCTTCAGTTATTTTTCCGACTACTCCTACCTCCGTATTAACTTCGCCATTGGCATGAGTTGGCGTACCTGAAATATTCTTTAGTCCAACTCGAATCATACCAAAAACCAAAACCATGCTAAGTAGCAAACTACTCAGGAGCCGTGCTCTCATTTTTGAATTCGATCTACTACAGTATAACACAATAGAGAATAAGAACATAATCGCGGAAGTAGCTAACAAAACATGAATAGTACAATTACACACTTGATTTATATATATACCTACTATAAAGCCTATTGATATTCTGAGCATTGGAAATTCAGCCCAATTGATAATTTGATTATTCTTTGCGTAAAACTTCATTGTACTTCAAAATAAAAGGCCAAAGTATCTGCAAAAGAGGGCTCTATACCATGCATTTTCTTAATCTCATCGATTGACTTGAATGGTCCATGCATTTTTCTGTACTTCACTAATATCTTTGCCTTTTTCCAATCAATATAGGGATGCTTTACCAGTGCTGTTTTATCCATTTCATTGATATTTTTTTTGGAAAACAAGTTGGGATCTACCGATAAATAAGGACGAATTGCTTGAAATAGGCTATCTGAAATTCCCCAAACTTCTCCGATTTGATCTATAGAAAAAAAACCGCCCAGACTATTTCTAAATTTCACTATCCTTTTGGCATACACTGGCCCTATGCCCTTTAAAGTCATCAAAGTGGTTGTATCCGCTCTATTTAGGTGGATTGAAGCAAGTGCTACTTCTGGTTTTTTAGTGAAATTTCGACTTGCATATGTATAAGACGATTTTACACTTTTAGAACTCTTCTTAATTTGCACATAGGGTATCAAATCAAGAATCACCAAACTATCCAACCCATATATTTTTTGCAAATCCGATGGGTCAATAAATCGCCCCCCTTTAGATCTGTATTTTACAATATTGGACGCCGCATATCTACCTATTCCTAAACTCAACAACGAATCTTCAGAAAGGGTATTGGGATCAAATTCAAACCGTTTTGTTTGTTCCGAATAGGACGGCGAGAAATTTTCATTTGTTTCTTTCTCTTTCTGATCCTTAATTTTCGGGGGTGGCGAATAGGTAGTATTATTTATCTTTCGCACCTGCTGAGATTCCAATGATGTGTATTCAAAATTGGATGAGTATTGTGTTGAAGCTCGGCCCTCTGTTGGGTCGTATATAACAAGTAAATACCACTTGATCGCCAAAAAAATGAAAAGAACAAAACAAAATAATAATAGACCTACTCTATCCTCTCTTTTAAGAAGGATGTTGTCCCAGAACCAGTTCATTAGTATACCGTTTACCGTGACATAATTGGCATTACTAAATTAGAACAATTATTTAATAGTTACAAGTGGAAAAAATGAAGTAGAATAATAAAACTCCATTCTAATGTGGGGATGAGATAAGAATAAGAACAAAAAGCAACTTTTTTACGTGATATCCATTTGAGTTATCGAAGCAGGGTAACATCTCCAGACAGTATTACCTCTTCATCACTATTGATAAATTTGAATAATCCATACCATACATAGACACCGTTTTTACATAGCCCTATTTGGTTATATCCATCCCACTGTACAGAGTCAGAATTGGGTTGCATATCTTTCGTGTAAACCATATTCCCCCATCGATCGTAAATTTTAAACTCTAGAATTGTATAGCACAAGGGGCGAATAATAAACTCATCATTTTGTCTGTCGCCATTAGGCGTGAATACATTTGGAATATGAACAGGTGTACCTAAACCAGTATCTTCTATTAGGACATGAATAGTATCTGTTGCAGCACATCCAATTTCATCCGTCGCTGTAACTTCAAAGTACGTATCTTTTATAATTTTTGCTGTTATTGATTCACAATCAGGGCAATCGACCATACTAGATGGTGACCAAGATATATTAACATCTGGATCTGATATTACGGAAAGATTTATAGAATCGCAAATATCATAAGTAATCTCACTCTCTAATTCTATGGAAGGAATTGGATTAACTAATATATCAAAATCACTACTGTACTTGCATTCCAGATACTCCATTTCCAAAGTATATGTACCAGAATTTTGAGGTGTTGAATTGCCAATTCTTAATAAACTATCCTTTCCTGTACTACCATCTGGATAGATCCAATTATAACCAACAGGAAACTCACTGTTGGCAGATAATCTGATTGGTGTTCCTTCACAAACAGCAACATCATCAAATCCAAATTCAAAATCTTCAAAAACATAGACAACTTCTGCAGTATCTTGAGATTTGCATCCTCTATCATTTACTTCCAGGATATATGTCCCCGATTCATTCACATCAAGCGTATTGCTAAAAACACCAGTATTCCATGTGTATAAGATATTAGGTTCGAAGGGTACACTTAGTTGAGTAGTTTCTCCTAAACATAAGAATTGATCATCACCAATGATAGGTTCAGGGTAAGGAACCGTTTCCACCATAGCAGTATCATATGCAGAGCAAACACCTAAAACTGCTTCTGCAACGATCATTCCTGACTGGTCAGTAGAAAAACTCGTACCCACTCCACTGCCATTCCAAACTATTTCGGTACCAGGCAACGGTAGATTCGCTAAAAAATTGGCAGTCTCTCCTTCGCACATTATTACATCAGCTCCAATTGAAAAATTTTCTGGAAAAAAATCATAATCGACAATAAACTTTGTCGGGTCGTCATTAAAAAATGTTTCTGGATCATCCGATACCAGCCGCTCACCAAACCGCTCTGGAAGGTTGGTCAGGTCTGCCTGAATGTTGTAAAAGCCTGAAACACCATTTGGTCTAACAAAAATTGAAAACGTAACTTGTTTATTACTAAAAGAAATATCTGTGATTTCTATCTTGTTGGTTCCTATCCCGGTTCCATTAGAAATTACTCCAAACTCTTCACTGAATTCAATATTTACAATTTCAAAACCTATTGGAAAAGAGTCATTAAAAATCACCCCACTCGGAACTATATTAGAACTATTTCCAATGACATAATCAAATTTCATCAGCTCACTCAAACACACATTGTATGAGTCTTCTGTTGCCTTCGTCAAGTACATGCTAAACGGACAAGAACATCCATCATTTGCGGAGGCAGCTGGTCCTTGTGCTATAGTCACTGCCACTGCTGGATCTCTATCAATTTTAATCAATTGATTTTGAATTGAAGGAGAAACTACTCCCCCATATCCGAATAAGACCCCCTTACTATCAAAAAACAAGGCTCCTAAATGTATGATTACAGAAGAAGACAAGGCTCCTTCAGAAAAGATATAGCCATAAGTAGTACTAGCCGGATCCATATCCACGCGTAAAAGATGACCTCTAGTTGCAGCAGGAAAAGCATCCCCATATCGTTGATAGGTATACATCACCGTCGGTTCCAGAGGATCAAATGCTAGATCATCAATATCATTGGTAAACGGTCCCGAATTCCCTGTTGAAGGATGCCACTGGAGTTGTAAAGTTGCTTTTTCTTGCAAGCCATTATTGATATCAATTCCAATGAATGTGCTGGTCAATCTCTCATGGATCCAAAAAATCCCTTCACTATCAAAGTCTCCTGCAAAACTTCTTACGGTGTTTGGAAAGTAAGAAGGTTGACCAAGGTTTTCAAAAGAACCATTAGATTTAAGCCGCATGATGTTGTTGCCTGCAATTCCATAAATATATCGATCCACACTATTAAACGCAGTACTATTGACCTGTAAACCAAAGAAAGTGGTCAAGTCATTGAATGTAGCTTGATCATCTGTAACACTTATGTTATGGGCATTGGTATTTCCAAAGTTATTCCCGTATAGTGTAATTATCAAATCTCCATTGCAATCGAATGTATGTTCTTGTGCATATAAATTACACATCAGAAGACTAAAGCACAAGAAGGTAACTATTCGTTTCATATTAGCGATTGTCGTAATTGGTTCTATGATAGAAAGTTAAGCTATATTTTCAAATCAGACAATAAATGGATTCAAATTAGTACTATTTTAAGATACTATGTCTTTAAAACCTATTAGTAAGATGAAAAAAGGAGGTAAATCGTTGCAGAAATAGACAACTATCTCCTATGAATTAGTATCATTGTTTGTCACCATTTTTGAAACCTGGTGCTTCCAACTGTACTTTTCTTGAATAATTTGTGAATTTATAGTTGATGCTACTCGGTGAGTCGTTCTCCATTCTTCATATTTTGAAAGAATAAATTTACGCATTTTGCCTTTTGTTTGTTCAGGATTATATACCACAACACCCGCATTCAACTCCCTAAATAAGGATTCAAATTCTGGGTCGTATACACCGTTGATTAGGCAAAGAGTAGGATTGAGTGCTTCGAAGTATTCGAAGACTTTTCCAGTAATAACGCCTGTGAGTTCAGGACTTGAAGAGGTGAGTAAAAGATTAATGTGAGATTGATTCTGGATTTGTTTTGCTTCTGTCTGAGAAACCAATCCCCAATTAGCAAAATTCTTTTCTAATTGATATTCTTTTATCCATTCATAGAATTTGATACCGTCTCGACCTGCATAGACAATTTCGAATGTATTGGGATCAATTGACCCTTCCTTCAAAAGTTGTGCTACAACTTGAAACATGGGCCTAGGGTCTCGGTACTCAAAATATAAAGATCCTGTATACGCTATGGTAAATTTGTTAAACTGCACATGGGTTTGTCTAACTTCCACTCCTCTAAGAAGTGCTACTGTAGGTCTATTGTATACTTTCAATTGTTCAACAAATCCATGGGATATGCAGGTAATCAGATCCACTTTGTTCAATACACTTTGTTCTATACGTTGTTGGAAATTTTTCCAAATTACATTCTTATAGATGGGCTCAATTTGTAAATCTCTAAAATCTGCTATCCATCTAAGTTTTGGATATTTTCGTTTCAATAAATACGCTACATAATGGTCACAATAAGGTCCGAACGAGCTATAAATTGCCTTGACTTGGCCCGATTTAATCAGCTTTTTAGCTTTCAGGTAAGCCCTGATAATATAAATTAGGTTTCCTTCAGCCAGAAAAAGGTTGAAAGGGAACGACTTTTGAATTTTTAATGCAAATTTATATAACCTGCCTTTTTTCTTTCCTGTAGTAATATGCGCATCTTTTTTTGATTTGCCACTTAATACTATTCTATAATCGAATGTGGGGATGTCTGTGCAATAAAGGTTGGAAGGAAATTCTTTTTGAAGTGAAGGAAATCGCAAATGGTTATTGCTGGTAAAAACATGAACCTTGTCATAAAATTCTGTCAAGGTTTTGGCAACGTAATAATTACGAATTGTTGCTGTAGAATCGAGAGGCGGGAAGTAATAATGTATGCAAAGGATTTCTCCTTTTTGTGCCCCCATTAGTGGAGTATTTTTTCTATTTCAGAATAGATATCATTGGCAATTTTTCTATCGTCAAATTCTTTTAGAGCTTTTTGTCTGCCTGCTTCACCCATTTTATGTCGTTGATCCGAAGAAAGCTTTATGAATTGTTCAAATGTTTCTTTGAGTGATTCTGTGCTTTTTACCTCCGCCAAAAAACCATTTTCTCCGATATCTACTGCTTCTCTACAACCTGCTGTATCTGTGGTAATGACAGGTTTGCCCATCGACATGCCCTCGGTAATCGTCCTTGGAATAGCTTCACGATAAGAAGGCAGAACAATACAATCTGATTTTGCAATAAATGGTCGAACATCTCTCTGGAATCCATGATAATAGACAATGTCATTCTCTGTCCATCCAATCAAATCTTCTTTATCCACCGTAGCGGGATTCTCAAGATCTAATTCTCCAACAATCCAAAACGAAACTTTTGGGTATTTTTCTTTTATATCTTGGGCGGCTAAGACAAACTCTTTTATGCCCTTATCATATAATAGTCTTCCTATAAATGTAAATATGACTTCATCTCCTGGCTTCACTACTCCATTTGGATAAGGAGCAAAATAAGTGGTATTAACCCCACATCCCTTGATGGAAACACCATGTGTTGGTTTGATAATTTTTAAATCCTCAAACAATTCTCTATCCTCAATATTCTCAAAAATGAACTTCTTGTGCCATCTGCCTGTCAGCCTGTATAAGAATGTTGTAATGAGTTTTATCAATCCATTATGGATAAATGCATATCCCAAGCCTGTAACCATTGCAATAGAAGGAATGCCAACATATTTGGCTGCTATTCCTCCAAAAATATTTGGCTTATTGGTATAATGAATGATTAAATCTGGCCTGATTCTTTTATATTTTCTAGCCAGTTCAATTACCAAGAGGAGATCTTTCAAAGGGTTGGTACTGTCACGGTCCAGTGTTTTCAAACTATAGTGTTTGACTTTTGGATATTTTTCTTTGTATTCCAAGTATTCATCTATTGGAGCAATCACAAATACATTATGACCTTCGGCAAGTAATTTATCGATTACATTCAATCGAAAATTATATATATTCCATGTAGAATTTGCTACCAGTGCAATGTTCATAAAATTGTCTCTCTTAAAAAGAGTTTTAGTACTTTGGTTTGAAGATTGTTACTCTTTTCCAACTTCAGCATAAACGGCTTTCAAACTTCTGTCTATCCCTTTTCCTGTCCACTCTTCCGCTCCTGGGATTGTCGTTGTAGTTTTAATGAGCTCATCCAACGTCACGCCAGCACGCATTGACTTTTCTCCAAATTCCAACAACTTTTCTAAATAATTTTGAAATGCCGAGATATCTTCTTTTCCTCCTTTTATATCATATCCATCGGCCGCATGTCCCCAAATAAATATAGTCTCATCATCATAATTTCTCTTCGCTTGATCCAAAACCTTAATCCAGTTTTCAATATTTGCTCCAGCCCCCGTATCAATGTACGGAAACCTTCTATTAAAAACCAAATCCCCCATATGTACAATATTGGCATTTTGAAAATGAGTAATGGCATCACCATTCGTATGTCCTGCACCATAGTATTTTAGATCGATCACTTCATTCCCTACCCGTTTTCGAATGCTGGTTTCGAAGGTCTCATTGGGATACACCTGATCCGCTTCATTCCCTCTTTTTTTTGCTGAATTCTCTTGGTTCTTTTTACTGTTTTCATGGGCCAAAATCGTATCCGTAAGATCTCTATATACTTTATTCCCTGCTGTATGATCACCATGATGATGGGTATTAATCAACAAATCAATTTTCCCTTTTTTAATTTTCATCAGCTCATCCACCAAGTGTTGAGATTGCTCAGGAAATTGAGTATCTATGACAGCCATTCCATCTTTACTTGCCATCCATCCTATAGTTCCTCCTCTTTCCGTAAAAAATCCAACTCCACCTCTGAGAAATTGCATATTAAACGATGCATCTGCAGGCAATTGAATGGTAGTGGGCACCTTGGCACCTTTGCATGCATACAGATGGCCAAATAAAAAAGAGTACGCTGCAACCTGACCAGTTGTCTTCAAAAATTCTCGTCTAGTATTCATAGTTGTTTCTTTTCATAATTTCCAAATCAATCCTAAAGTCATAGATTTAAGGAGTTGATCTTTCGCCGATCTTCATCCCCCAGCGCAACGAAATCTCAACATCCGCTCTCCTCCTTTTATTGGTCAGACCCCAATGACTTCACCACTTCTTTAATCTCTTGTTCATCCTTCTTTGGATAAATCAATAAAGCACCTGGCTCATCTACTACAATATAATCGTCCAAACCTTTAACTACTACAATCTTATTGCTGTCGCTTCTGATGATACTTCGCTGGGTATCGATCAAGTGCGTATTGGCCCCTAATGTTACCGTATCATTATCGTCTTTATCCAAAAATGCATGCAAACTATTCCACGTTCCAAGATCACTCCAACCAATATCCGCGGGAATGGTATATACATTCTGTGCCCGTTCTAATATAGCATAATCTACGGAGATCCGCTCTGTGTCCGGATAAACACGATCAATATATGATTGCTCTTCAGCCGTATTAAACTTACTTTCATCTTGTGTCAACACTTGAATTATTTGGGGTGCATGCCGTTCAAAAGATTGAATTAAACGCTTCGCTTTCCATATAAAAATACCTGCATTCCACAAATAGGACCCATCCTCAATATATGCTTTGGCTGTTTCTCGATCTGGTTTTTCCTTGAAGGCATTGACGCTGCAAACTCCAACACTGGCATCGTCTCCTTCTCCTTTGCATTCGCATTCTGTTTCGATGTATCCATATCCTGTATCAGGTCTTGTCGGTTGAATTCCTAGCGTCACAATTGCATCCTGATTTTCAACAAACTCAAACGCTTGATTAATCTTTTGAAGAAACTGATCTTCTTTCAAAATAATGTGATCCGAAGGAGCCGTAACAAAAATGGCATCGGGATTCGTTGCTTTTAATCTCAATGCAGTATAAGCTACACAGGGTGCCGTATTATTTCTAGATGGCTCGCACAAGATATTTTCAATAGGCAGTTCTGGAAGATGCTCTTTTGTGATTGCCTTGTACTTTTTATTGGTCACAATCAGAATCTGATCTGCAGGAACAAGTCTTAAAAATCGCTCAAAGGTCAATCGAATTAGTGATTTCCCCACTCCTAAAATATCCAAAAATTGTTTCGGGGTTTCTTCTGTAGAAGCAGGCCAAAATCTTGATCCGACTCCGCCTGCCATTATCGTTATATATCTGTTTTTATTCATTTTTTCTTTTTTAAAACCACCAAGGCAACGGTGGCTAATGACTTCATCTTTAGTTGAACAAGAATCCAGGTATAGAGTTGTTCCAATTGCTTTAATACCGGAAACGATTGGAAGTATTTGTGCCCAACGTAGGAGTTATAGGTTTGTATACTAAACCCAAGATTTTCAAAATATTGAATTTGAGACTTCACGCCCCCTTTTGTCCTTTTATAAAATGCAGGATACTTTGGATGTGCCTCCGTATTTCTATTTTTTAATACCCTCAAAAGAGCATTTCCAAAAGATTCAGGCAATAGCCTATTTACCATGGCTGGTATTGAATGGCGGCAAGCAAAGAAGTGAATAATCGTCCCATTATCTTTAAGTACTCTCCTCGCTTTTTCATGAAAAGAGTCTGGCTCCTCTACATGCTCAAGTACCATTTTTGAAATGATTAAATCAAATTGTCCAACCTCATTGTATTCTTGCAATGTCGAACAAATTTGATAACAATCCTCCGGACTCTTTTTCAATTCTATTGGGTCTGGGTCAATGATGGTATACTTGAGATTTGATCTCTCTGTGATAGATGGATGAGCGCCTCCGCCAATTTCTAAAACCTTTTTTTTAATATGATTATCAAACGATTTCGAAATAAAGGAATAATATGAAGTATATGAATATTTAAAATCTTCAGTTGTTCTTTTCACTGTAATTCTCTATCCAAATTAATAATCGTTCCATCACTTTCACCCATTAAATTTACTATATATTAAAATAGGATTCTTCCTTTCTATATTGTTCCTTTTGCCATTTTATCATATTGTTTAGTCCCTCGATATTTGAGTATTTGGGAATAAATCCTGAATCTGTCACCTTATCTGCTTTATGATAAGTTTGAACGCAAAATTTCTTTATCCTATTGGTAGAAATAGGATAATCCTTTCCTGTTACTTTAATTAGTATATCAAAAGGAATTCCCATTAGGAGAGCTAGTCTATAGGGTATTGTAAACGGAGACTTTTTTAGTCGATTGGAGATTACTTCACCAATTTCTCTACTCGTCATTTGCGGCTTATCCGCATAATTAAATACTTCCATTCCACTCTTCATTCTTTCTGCCAAGTAAAATGTAGCTTCAACTAAGTTTTTCACATAGGCTATGGATTTTATATTTTTTCCTTTACCAATGTGAAAATATCTTCCACTATTTATTTGTTGAATAAGCCTAAACATATTTGCAATATTGCGTTCTCCATAAACTACTGTAGGTCGCATGATCAAAACACTTCTTTCAGGATTTTCACTTACCCATTTTTGCAGGACTTTCTCTCCAGCCCATTTTGAGGCTCCATATGGTAGGTTTGGGTTAGGTGGCATTTCTTCTGTTGAAGGTAAAGTATTGTTGCCATAAACAGCTACAGAGCTGTAAAAAACTATTTTAGTAATACCGGCTTTTTCTGCTGCTTTACAGATATTCTCAGTACCAAATTCATTCGTTTTAAAATATTCTTCTTCAGAAAGTCCAAAGTCTTTGTGCTCTGCAGCCAAAGCCAATATCATAGAACATGGGTGTAACGCAAGTGCCGTATTCAGATCCTCTAAATTTCTAACATCCCCTTGAACAAAAGTTGATGTAATATTTTCTCTAGGAGGTTTCAAATCAAAATTCACAATTTCATTTTGATCTATAACTTCATGAATATGTGAACTTATAAATCCAGATCCACCCGTAATAAATATTTTTCTATTTTGATTTTCCATCCATTAATTTTTGATACAATCCATCTATATCCTTTACAAGTCTTTTGTACGAAAATTCTTCTCTTACTGAATTGGCATAACTTGCCATTTCAAGCCTTTTATCGGGATTTTCTGCAAGTTTTGTCATTCCTATCGCTAGTCCATCCACATCGTTTACCTTATATAATAATGCTGACTTATCTTTAATAACAATATCTTCTACTCCTCCTACATTGGTCGTTAAGATTGGCTTTTGAGCTGCTTGAGCTTCAATCAGACTTACTGGAGTACCTTCATTCAAGGAAGTGAGACAAACAACATCTAATCCATTCATTACAAACTCAACATCCTCTCTCCATGAAGTAAATATGACATTAGGCTGAGTACTCTTGTTTTGAGGTGTAGAAATATTAAGACCGAGCTCGGAACATAGATCCTTTATCTCATTCATTAAGTCTCCATCTCCAATAACAAAAGCAATTGAATTTGCATTAGATTGAGTTTTATGAAGGGCAAATGACTTTAAAAAATGATGGTGGTTTTTCACTCCCGTTACTCTCCCTATTATTCCAAATGCTATTTTACTATCATCTAATTGAAATTCAGATCTAAATTTATTCCTTTTTCTTCCGTCTACATCTACAAACTTACTAAGGTCAAAACCTAGTTTTATAACAGAGATTTTTGAAGGAGGAGCAATGGTAAAATCTTTACTTAATTCCTCTTTCTGTTTATTGCTTATGGCAATTATTCTAGTTGACTTTTTAGCTAGAAACCGTTCGATGGTAAGAAATATAAATGTTTTAAGTTTTCCAAAGTAAGAATGAAAAACATGGCCATGATAGGTATGAATAATGACAGGAACTTTTTCATGAATTGCAGCCAACCTTCCAAGAGCTCCAGATTTTGCTGCATGCGTATGCACGATATCCGGTTGATAATTTTTAATTATTTCTCGAATTTTCAAATATGCTTTTCTGTCTTTTATTAGATTTATTGAGCGTTCCATATCACTAATGTAGACGGGCTCAACACCTATTTGTTCCATAATAAATGAACCATCTCTTTCTCCTGACTCTATCATTCCACTCAATAGCATTGTCTCATACTTATCTCCTAAATACTTTGTAAGATATGCCGCATGATGAGTTGGACCACTTATGCTCATTCGATGCATAATTCTTAAAACCTTGATTTTACTCATCTACTTATTATCATTTTTATTGAGATGCTCATATATCTTCTTTAAAAAATGTGATGGTTTTCTACTTTCAAGTTCAGCATCAAATTTCATTCTATTCAATTGATTCATTTCAGGAGTTTGATTTAAGGCAGTTTTAATTGCATGCACCATCTCTTCCACATTGTCTGTATTACATGTAACCACCCCGTCAATTTTATCAATATCACCTGCGCATAAAGTCGAGACTACTTGTTCATTTACACTCATCATCTCCAGCAATGTATTCGGAAATCCTTCTACTCTTGAACTTATAACACACACCGCAGCATGTTTGAAATAATCATAAACATTGTTTACTTTCCCTGGTAAAAACAATCGTTCCGCCAACCCGAGCTTTGTCGCTAATTTCTTTAAGTTTTCCTCCTCTTTACCTGCTCCCAAAATAACTAAATTTAGCTCTTCAAAATGCGTTAAACTTTGAATCAATAGGTCAAACCCTTTAAGCTGAATTAACCGTCCAGCTCCTACTATATAGTTGCCATATTGGTCATAAGATTTATCCTCTTTAGGTAACTGATTTGGTAGTAGAAAAGGATTTGGTATAACTTTTACGTTCCAGTTTTTTGCCTGAGGTAGTTGAACATAAAACCTTTCCATCATATATGTGGTCTGACAAATAACTAAGTCTAAATTACTATACCCAATCGTATAAAAGAACAAGGCCATCAGTCTCTTTGCACCTGTAAATCTATCTAATAATTGTGTACTTTCTCTTCCAACTAAATAGTCTGTTTTAAGAACTCCTAATTTTCTCAAAAACCCTAACCAGCCAACCATTACTGTATTAGAGGCAAGAGTCAATTCAACATTATTTTGCCTCGATACCTTATAAATTTGTTTTAAAGAATACCATATTGTAAATCGCTCTTGTGTATACGTAGAAAAATATTGGTTGGTCTGTTCATTTATATCATCCCAAGACCCACATTCTGATTTTTTCAAAAAAACTACCTCCGCATTGTTGCCTTGAGTTTCAGTCCACTCTTTGACCATTAGTTTTAGAACCTTTTCGGCGCCGCCTAAGCAATCTCCGGGCAATAATGTTAAAAGGGTTTTATTTTCCTTCAAGATTCGGCTTCATATTTTTATCTAAAACTTTTAATATTCGATCTTGGTATGAAAGCGATGAATCAATGTCCTCTTCGCTTACATACTCGTTCATTACCTTATTTTTATATTCATCATAGCTTCCGATAATTCTTGCTGGATTACCTCCTACAATGCTACCATCTGGAATTGATTTTATTACAACAGAACCAGCAGCAATAATACAATTATTTCCAACCCTAACTCCTGGAAGAATTATAGAATTCAATCCAATAAATACATCATTTCCAATCTCCACTTTACGATAAAGAAAACGCCTACCCTTCTCATCTCTCATCAACCAAGTCGATCCATCATGAGTAATAATTCGAACACCACTTGTTATCGTAACTCTATCTCCAATTTCTATCAGCCATGGTTCTGAGCCAAATGAAGATATGTATATACGACATCCTTCTCCCACTTTTACCCCCAATCTTCTAGCATACCTTGTACCACCCAATTTTGCTCTCAAAAACTTCAGATAAAGCGCTTTAATTAATGACTTCATTATTAATAATTTTATAGTATTGACTTAGAATGGTTTTTATTTCATACTTCTTTTGCGTTGCGCGTTTGATACCTTTTGCATCCCATTCATTTTGATATACTTTTTTTACATAATCCGCATATTCTTCAATATCATCTACTAAATATCCATTGGTTCCATGATGTACAATTTCGGCTGTACCGCCAGGACAATTCATTGCAACCACAGGAATTCCATGAATTCCTGCCTCCAGCAAAACATTTGGAAACCCCTCATGCCTCGAAGCCATCAGTAAAACATCAGAATTTTCATAATAATCTTCTACATTATTTACCTGTCCTTTAAACTCTACCTTATTCTCAATTCCCAGTGATATAATTAAGCCTTCAAGTAACTTTCTTTCAGGCCCATCTCCTAGAATTGTATAGGTATAATCAAAATCAAGACGCGCAATTTGAGGTAGTATTCGATCATATCCTTTTACTTTATTCAATCTGCCTACAGAGAGCAATCTTTTAGATTTACTCATTGTTTTTTTCCACTCCTTTCTTTCAAATTGGATGGGGTTATTTATTACCGTGATGTTCTGTTGGCTAGTCTTAAAAAAATCAAGAAAATCCTTTTTCATATATTCAGACTGTGCGATAATATGATCCATTTTTTTGTAGGCAATCTTCGCCAATAACTTCATTAATCTTGGAAATCGATAATAACTGGAGTACGATAAGCTAGAAATATTTGACTCTCGACAAATCCAATGTATTGAATTGGGTAAAATCAATGATAAATAGCCGCAAAGCGTGGCATATTTCATCGTAGAAACAAATACCCAATCTGGTTTCATTTTTCGAATTTCTAAGAATAAGGGTATAGCTGCTTGTTTTGGAGAATGCTTATGAATTTCAATCACCTCATATTCTCTATTCAATTTAAAAAACCGATCTCTTGAATCAACGAGAATAACTCGAATCGTATATTTATCCCTATTCCAATAATTGATCAAAACGGAAATAATTTTTTCAGCTCCTCCTGATCGCAATGAAGGAAGTATAAAACAAATAAGTGGTTTCTTACTTATCAATAATTACATTTTTACTCCGAACATCCAATTTTGATTTGGACTCAATTTCAGCAATCTTATTCTTGCTTATTTTTCCTCTTGCTAATCCCCGTCCACTATCTTTCATTCTAATTGCAACTTTGCCATAATCGCTAATAGTGTTCCCTTCAATAATGCTATTTGAACCTACTGAATAAATAGATATCAAATTTTCTTTTAGGATATTATTCTTAACAATTTGCTCTCCGTTCATTAAAATCATTCCTTCTTCTGAGGTAGTTATAATTTTATTATCACTAATAGTCGCATAGCTACAATGTCTAGAATATATTCCCTTTCCTTCGATATTTTTTACTGTGTTTTCAATGGCACTTACCTTCGTCTCCATCTCACTATTCCCTCTCAATTCTATCCCATACTCCTTACAATCTGTAATCGTATTTCCTTCGATAAGTCCTCCAAAACCTATGTATTTTAGTCCTGTACCACAATTCGAAATGTTATTATTTATAATCTGGTTATTATCTATTGGTCGTCCATGATATCTAAAGACGTCCATCCCTCTATTACAATACGAAATGTGATTTCCTTTAATTACTGACTCAATGGTAGTATGTTTTATACCTCCGCCACAATCATCAACGATATTATTGTACAACTGTATATGGTGAGGTCTTCCTTTACTTGAAACCAAAATTCCCCATCCATTATTATTGGACAATTCCACCCCTTCAATAACAATATTTTTACTGCTAGGGTGATCAAATGTTTTATTAGCCTCTACATCGATTCCTGCTTCTGGAGCTATGCCATTGCTATCCGAATAACTACCTCCACTTACAAGTATATTATACCCATATATTATACTCATTGCATTTCTATATGAATTGGTTACATTCACGTTTGTCAATTCAATATCTCGTGAAATTTGATTTTCATTTTCTGGGTTATACGTGGAGATATATACACCATCAACTACACTATTCTTTACTGAAATATCTTTTAGTTTAGCCCCTTTAATATTCAATAAAATCAATGCATGGCAGAACACTTCTGCCTTTGGTCTGTTTTCTCTATTTCCGTCTAATGTTAAATCAAAAATGGATAAGTTAGTACAGTTTTTTATTTTCAGTAGTGCATTCTTATTCTCTAATCCTACTTTATCAGCCATTTTTATTGTACACCCATTTCCTAATATAGTTAAATCATTTTTATCAGAAACAAGAAGGCCTTGTCTTATGGTGTATATACCTCTCGGCAATACAATGGTATCTCCTGATTGTGCAGTTGAAAATGCTCTTTGTAAAGAAGGATAAAAGTTATTCTTATCAATCGATATGTTTTTCATTGAAGTTTTACAGGAAGTAGTAACAAGAACAATCAAAACACTTAAAAATATTAGAAATTTAAATCGAATCATGAGACGATTTCTTTAAAATTATATTCGCTAATATTGGCATACAATGCATAACTAAAAATTAGATTTCTTAAATCATATAAGGTATGGGTTGCAAGTCCAGCAACAAGATATAAGACTGTAAATAGTATTAATTCAGGCATAATGTGAATCTTAGAGTTATACACAAACAGTGAAAATGGGAGTCCAAAAAATATAATCAGTCCTAATAGTCCAAATTCATTTAATAAATGTATATACATTACATGGCTTGAATGATTGGTCGTGGTAAAATTCTTTTGAGCATATCTTGAACTAGATAGACCATTTCCAAGAAATGGACTCTGTAAATAAAACTCAAAGTGCTCTCTGGCCACCTTACCTCGAACTCCTTCATCAAACTCTGTTTCAGAAGGATTTAAAAAAGTAGCTATCCTATTTTGAATGCTTTCATTCTTCTCAATCATTTCTACTACTCTGGCTGTATTCTCATTATTTTTAATAATTGTCCACCCAATACTTCCAAGTATCAAGGCTACAACCATTGCAATTAAAATACCCTTAATATTAATAGCTCCAATATAAATCAGATAAAACCCTACCAAAAAAAGAATTGGAATACTTCCTCTAGAAAGCGTTAAAAATGTTCCAATAAAATAAATGATATAATAGGGAAATAAATATTTTCGATCTATAAAAAACATAGTAGCAATAAACCCCAATGATAAGGCTCGACCGGAACTATTTGGGTTCATATAAAATCCTGACGAACGAACCTCATAACCACCCCACTTATCGCTAAAATCAAATAAATCTAAAAAATTCACCACACAGCCCGCACATACAGCAATAATCATAACCTTAAGAGTAAATTTGAAATTGGATTTATCAGAAAGCAAGGCCATTAGACTTAAAGCAAGGCCTAAAGATGTGATGCTTTTATCAAATACATCTTGGACATAATAACTATATCTGTCCATCATACCAATGCGCACCAATGCATAGAATAAACAAACAATGATAAAATAGAAAAACAACCACCAAAAGAATCCTTTTCTGGTCAATTTTATAAAAATAGAGTTGTCAATTGCGATTCGAAATAAACCATATGCAAACACAAAATAAACACCCTTTATTGGTGCTATCCCACCATAATTGGCATAATCATGGCCCCAGACTTCCATATAAAACCAATAAACAGTAAATGCCAAAATGATCTTATCGATGATCAAGAAAAATTTCTCGTCCAATAAAGCCGTTATTTTCTTTGCAGCTACGTTGATGTGGTAAGTTTTTTAATTATTTCTGCCAGCTTTTTCGTTGTACTTCTTCGAGAGTAACTGGCAATCGAAGACTTATCAATATGATGTATTGGATTTTTGTGTGCATATGACGAAATAATCTCAATAAATTGATCTCTCAATTCATTTAAATTATCTGCAAATACTCCTAATCCAGTACCGCTTAATGTTTCATGGATAACATCATGATCGTTAGGAAATACAATGGTTCTCATCTTGGCACCGATAAACTCATATAATTTACTTGAAGGAATACCTTTTAATCCAGCATGTGGTATAATCATCGCATAATGACAAGCTCTTTGAATTTGCAAGGCTTGAGATTTTGGCATCCTGGGCAAAATAGAAATTTCTACGTTCGATTCGGGATAATTCTTCAACCATTCATTTTTCCTTTCTTCTGAAATTTTAGTTCCTATGAAAACCACATTTACTGGTCCTTTATTCTTAACATGCATAGAAGCCTCCAAAAGAGCCAACACAACTGAATCAACATCTTGGGTTGCGTAAAGCGACCCCACATAAACAAAGCTAAGAATTGAATTCAACGGCACTGTATCTAAAAACTGCTCCTCGAAAAATCCGTTTTCTATTACAAAACCTGGAGTTCTATTCAGGTTCACTCTAGATATCTTATCTCTATAATATCTGCTCACTGTAGTGAAAGCTGCTGCTGAATTCAACCATTTTTTTTCTAATTTATGGTCTCGGTACTTATTTAAGTATTTCACTAGGGGTGAAGTAGGCAGTTCTGTCGTTGTCCAATCATCTCTATAATCCGCCATCCATGGCATTCCATGTTTCCTTGATAATCTGTGCGCAACCTTAAAAAGTCCAAATGGCTTTCCCGTAGCGATAATTAAATCAACATTTGATTTGGAATGCAAATACTCATCTACAAACGCCTTCATTTTCTTGAACGGCCCGAATAAGAAGCTGGTGTTAAACCAAGGTGAAGCAAAAACAGCCAATTTCCTTTTTAACTTTCCTATGCCTTCTGTTTGGCCTTTATATTGATAAAAAAGAGTAGTATGTATATTCAATCTATATACTTCATAACGATCAGTGATTTCATGTTCCACATCAGCTTTGATATTACTACCATAGTTTTTTGTAATAATAATGGGCCATATTCCTTCATCATATAGATACCTTGCCCATGCTTCAGGCCGCTGTGCAGCCGTATCTTGTTGTGGTGGAAATTTTAAAGTTAAAATAATGCAGCGTCGCATCAAGTGGCGTAAATTCTATTGAAAATTGTTAAAAAGGGTCTTGTCACCTTGGATTTGGAAAGCAAATTCCTTACGATCGATTTCTCAAGATAATCGTGCTTTAATATCAAATAATAAATCAATAGAAAATAAACCAACCCAATTGGCGGAATCATCCACAGATTATCAAAAGTATAAAAGAGAAATTTACCACAGAGCACCAATGAAAGTGATCCAAATATCAATATGCCTAATCGTTTAAAAGGAACTAGCTCATAGATCGTAGTATCCAGTATTTTTACCCCATCGTTTAAAAGTAAACTCACCAATATCAAATATGAAATAAACGTAGCCAATGCTGCTCCCTCCATTCCCCATTGTTGAATGAATAGATAGTTGAAAACTAAATTTAAAATAGAAGAAACTAGGAATTTTTTGGGAAGCAGTCTATTATTTTTTGATGCAATATAAATGTCTGTATACGCAGTTACACGCAAAAATAAAACACAATTAAAAATTGAGAAAACGAGATAGGAAGAGGCATATTTCTCTGATAAGTATAACGGAATCAATTCTTCTGAAAAGAGTATAAAAAACAAAATAACAGGATAAATAATCGCAGCAGTATTGATCAATGCTTTAGTTTTTAAAGCTGCAATTTCTTGCTTTTTTCCTTTCCCAAACATTTTACTGACATCTGGTAATATTATGGTATTAACAGAAGCGTATAAACTTGCAATAATTGGAATTTGGATGGCCCCGTTTCTAAAAAGAGCATAGCTATCAACCCCTAATAATTTACTCACCATGAACCCATCTGTAACCTTGAAGATGGTACCAATAATAACTGTTAATCCTAAAGGAATACCTATGGCTACTTGATCAAACATTAAGCTTTTGGATATGCGCCCTTCCTTTTTTAGATTAGATGGGATTGTAAAGTAGCCCCAAATTGTTTGGATAAATGGTATCAAAACCAATGCTGAAAAAATTGCAAACATGGAATAATAAACCTGGACAAAAATAAAAATGAAAGCCAGCCTCATCATATTTGTAATTATATTGATCCGTACAGTTTCCTTCACCAAGCCATGATAAATCAGAGTAGCTGTAAACGATTTAAAAAGCAATTGAAATGGAATACTAAACCCATAAACCAAAATGAGGTTAGTTAATAAAGCATTATCCAGATAGTTAGCAATAAATTCGGCAGAAAGTAAAACTAGAAATGTTCCAAACAAACCAAAACAAAAGGAAATCATCGCGTTGGACTTTATCGCATTTCCGCTAGAAATCTTTTCATCTGCTAAGTCCGCATACAATACTTTGTCCAGTCCAAACCCTAGCATTGTGACTAAAAAACCAACTACCATAAGAGTTTGTCCATACGAACCATAATCCGTTAGGGATAAAGCTCTGGAAAGGTAAGGAACAAGCAGAAATCCAAGTAAAATATTGACACTGTTGCCAAAAACCAATGCCAAGACTTTTACTGATCTAGACATCTACCTGGGTATCCTCATTCATAATGTCACCAAGCAATTTGTACCCCACCAAAACAATGATGGCTAAAAAAAGCCCAGTAATCGCTCCTAATATTGTTTTTGTAATTAAATTGGGACGATATCTACCCAATGGTGGGAAGGTCTTATCCAAAATCATAAAAAATGGCTTTGAATTTCGATAATTAACATCTGCCAATTCCAAGTTTTTTATTGATTCTACATAAGCCGTCGTAAGTCCCTGAATCTCTAAAAGTAGTTTTTTACCTGCATAATCCGCTTCATCATAAATCGAACCTCGATTTCTATCCCTAAACCGAGCATAGTTAAGGCTTTTTTGATCAATGAGTGTTAGCAAAGAGTCTCTTTTATTGGTCAATATCTCTACCATTTTTACTTTTACTTCAAGAATTTCTTCTTCAAATATTTGTTTTAAATTGTCATAGGCGGAATCAATTATACTCTGCGTAATACACTCTTTTTCAGTACTGACTTTTATCTTGAAAACACCTGATTTATCGTTTCGCGTAAACTTCATTAAAGCTTCAGTCCTATCTATGTCCGTCCCAATTAAGACCTTTGTGATTTTCCTAAATACTTTTCTCTCCAATTCTGTATAATCCGCAGAATTTGAATTCGCAAACCGTACATTTGCATATTTCTCATCACTTTCAGCCCATTTTTTGTCTAATTCATAAAACTCAATAATTTCATTGGCCAATATTTTTTTTCCACATTGACTCTCAGACATCAGTATCTTCTCCGCCATAAGATTCGATAAAGCTACTTCTGATACTTTCACATGGTTGCTCACTCCACCTCCTTTTCCTATACCAAAACCTCCCAATATTCCGCCAATTACATTTACATTCCCATTCCCTTCTTCAATAATAAATTTAGTGTTTGCCGAATACATTCCTGGAGCAACATAGGCATTGTATGCAAAATAAAGTGTTATTGGCCCACTAATCAGTCCGATAAGCCACCATTTTTTCAAGAGATAGAAAAAATACTCTTTCATCAATAGTATAAAGTCTCTTAATGAGATTTCTCTTTTCATAACATTACTATTTATTTAACTGTAATCGTTTTGATCGGTTTTGCTGGAATTCCGACCGCTACTACATTTGGTGGAATATCTCGACTTACTACACTATTTGCACCAATCGTAGAATTGTCTCCAATTGATACACCTGGTAAGACCACAACACCATGAGCCAACCAAACATTCCTGCCAATTTTCACTGATTTTTTATGGTATTTTGTTCTATCAATTAAATCATGATTACTAGTTCTTATACATACATTTTGAGCAAAAATTGTATTCTCTCCCACCTCTAATTTAGTGCCGTCAGATACTACGATGTTAGCAGATGCAGACACTGCAAAACTGTATTTTACAGAATCACCCAATTGCATATTCTTATACCCTTTGATCCTAGATGTATAATGTACAGAAATAGGCACACTTCGATTGATACCTAATAATCGTTGAAAAATCCAATTTGTAAACAATATGGAAGGTGGCACTCGAGCCAAAATAGGTTTATTCAATAAGAATAATAATTTACGAAGTGCCTTTCTTGGATACTTAAAATGAAAAATCATTCAACCCAATGATTTTAATAAATTCACTATTCTTTTTGCTGCAAATCCATCTCCATACAAGTTCTTATCATAAATGATTTCTTCTGAAGGAAATTGCTTTAGATAGTCTAAGTTTTTGAATATCAATACATTTGCAGAATGATCTTGTGTTTCTACCCACTCTGTTTCACTTCTGATCGTACAACAGGGTTTTTCCATCCAATAGGCCTCCTTTTGCATTCCCCCACTGTCTGTTATTAAGCCATTTGAATGGAATAAATAAGATAAATTTTCGAAATAAGGCTGAGGATCAATTACCTTTATTTTTGACCCTTTAATTAAATCAGACAAACCAAAATCTTCAATTCTCTTTCTTGTTCTCGGATGAGCTGTAAAAATGGAATTCTCCTTCAAACCAGCCAACGCAGTCAAAATCTCTTTAAGCCTTTCTTTTGAATCCACATTGTAAGGACGATGAAGGGTCACATAAAAGTAGCCTTCATCCAAAGACTTGTTCTCAGCTATGCCCTTTTGCTGAAATTCTACAATCAAATCCTTCATTATATCCCCCACTACATGGACTCCTTTGGTGATGCCTTCTTGATTCAAATTATCCACAGATTTTTGGCTGGGAACCAATAACAAATCTGAAATATGATCGGTCAATACTCTATTTATTTCCTCGGGCATTTCTTTATTGTGAGATCTCAAACCTGCTTCAATATGAACTATAGGAATGTGCAGTTTTCCTGCAACTAATGCACCAGCAAGAGTAGAGTTTGTGTCTCCATACACAACTACTGCATCAGGTTTTTCCTTTTGAACAATCTGTTCAATCTCTATCATCATCTTGCCCGTCTGCATCCCATGACTTCCTCCTCCAAGAGATAACAAATAATCAGGTTTTTGCATTCCAAGTTGGTCAAAAAAGACCTTACTCATATTTTCATCATAATGCTGGCCTGTATGAATGGTCACTAAGTCCAATGACTTTATCGCCTCCCTCTCAAAAGGGTAATGTTTGATAAATTGTGGCCTTGCGCCTATTATTGCAACTACTTTCAATACATATTTATTTTCAATCGTACTCTACACATAAATGTGTTTAATCTACATTTTGAATCAATAAAATTAATGATAGAATTGCAGTTGCTTGAGCAATCGAATTTGATAGTATTCGACCCCAATCGATATCTTCATCTTGGTTATTTGGATCTTTCACTTCGACTTTTTCAAATCCTACTGTTATCGTCGATCCTGGAACTACTTTTGGATATCTCTTAAAAAATAGGAATTTTTTTGTTTTATGCATTTCACCATTGGGGTATTTTACCGAGACAGATGATTTATCCGCATTGGACCTAAATCCTCCAGATTTCTCGATATAATACTTAGCTCCTTTAGTTTCATCGTAAACGAAATTAATTTTATTCGCTGATGATATATCCCCGTTAAACGCTTCAGCTTTATTGACTGCCCCTTCTATACTAACCAGATTATTCATCTTAGGAATATAAAGAGAATCCCCTAATTGTAAGATTATATTTTTAGTAGAACCTGGATTATTCATCGCTTCATCCAAATCCACAATAATATACCCTACATCATTTTCACTCCTTTTCAAATTCATTCCTCCAGGAAATGCTTCGCCGGTAAGTCCTCCTGCATCTTTAATCAAATCTACAATGGTATAATTATCATTCATTAAATAATATTTACCTGGATATTTGACTTCTCCTGTCACAAAAACTTCTCTTTGTTTTTCAAATTCAGGAGCTTTTCGGACTATGATTTGATCAAATGGTTGTAAGGCTACTGTTCCCCCAGATAGGGTATTGTAGTTTTCGTCTACAGAAACATTAGTAACCAATGTTCTAGTTTTGTTATTATTTTTAAACTCTAACCGATAAATGTCGATTTTATTATTGGCCGCATCTATTGTCAATCCTTTACTTAATAATAATACGTCCTTCAAGGTCAGGCTTTCATCGTATTTAAATCTATTAGGTTCTCGAACTGATCCTTGAACACTTATGAAAGTCTCATCTAAATATTGTCCTTTATCATAAACTTGAAGTACATCTCCCGGTCTCAAATTGATATTTTCGGCAGACGCTGGATTTGCCATAATGCTAGAAATACTTAAAGGAATATATTCGGATGTAAAGCTGCCAGGTAGATTTCTTATGATATAACCAAAATCCGTCGCATTAGGAGTCAGACCATTCGCTAAAAAGATGGCATCACTAACTTTTAATTCATCCGATTGATCCAATTGAATTACCCCTGATGAATTAACTGCACCCAATATTTCAAAACTATTTGAACTGAAAAAGTCTGAGGTTTTCCTAACTGTTATTTTGTCTCTGTGTCTTAACTCTAAATTACTAGCTGATGAAGGGCTACGCATTGCTTCTTCGATATTGATGATCTGCCAATTCACCGTCTTGCCATTATCATTCAACCTACTTAAATAAGCAATATCAAGAATTGCATTATCTGCGAGGATCGCTTTGTTCATTAGATCAGAAATCCTCATTCCATTCGTTACTGCAAATTCTCCGCTATTTTCAACTGCTCCAAGAAGAGTAACAGCATTGCGAAGGTCATTCCTAATCTCGGAAATTTCAACAACATCTCCATTTTCTAAATCAAATGGGTTCATTGAATTCAAACTATTTAGATCTAAGTTGATAATCACTCTCCTATCCTCATCATATCGGGTGATCTTAATATTCTTTTTAAGGGCATTTACTTTTAATCCTCCTGCAAAATCAATCAAATCCTTTAAGGTCTCTTTGGGCAATAGTTCATATTTGTATGGCCTGTTTATTGCTCCTTTAATTTCAACAACTTTGGAAATTACTGGCACCACTATATAATCTCCTTCACTTAGAAAGAAATCATTACTGACTTGTGGATCTTTTAAAAACTTATAAATATCCAATGACTTATTTCCATTTTCAGGGCTTACAATTTTTATATTCCTCACACTTCCAATGTCTGTCGGTCCTCCTGCTGCTGCTAGTGCATTCACAGCTGTATTCACCGCTGAAATATTATATGATCCCACATTTCCGACCTCTCCCGTGATAAATATATTTATGTTTCTTGTTGCTGTAACTTTTAACTCAAAATCTTCCTCATTAAACGTATAAAACCTGCTCATTCTTGATTGCATTAATTGCTTTGCATCTCTGAGTTTAAGTCCACTTAAAGTAATTCTAGGAATTTTTGAAAATTTCACATATCCCCCGTCACTAATCTGTTGTGTAAGATTGGCTTCGTTTTGTCCCCAAATAGATACAGAAACAATATCCCCAGGTCCTAAAACATAATCAGACGGTGTATTAATATATTCACTCTTTTGATAGAATCGAATTGACTTTTCTCTATACAATTGTTGACCGTAAATAGAAGCTTTATCGTTCTCAACTGACTCTTCTTTTGTTTCTTTAGGTGCTTCATTGTTTACATCAGAAGTTAATATATCTTTGGGCACTTCAAAATTTGAAGGTGCCTCCAGTACGGTACCTGCATTATTTGTTTCCACTGATTTAGTCTCTGCTTCAATTTCTTTTATAATTTCCTCAGCTGCATTTTGCAACTCCAAAATCTTAGCACTATCAGTAGGGTCAATGTTATCTGGATCAAATCCTTTAGCAATCAATCTCCTCTTTACTTCTTCGTTATCTACTCCTCTTTTTATCAATTCATTCCTGATTTCATCTTCATCAATGATTTGTGCATCACTGGATGAAAATGAACACATGAAACAAAAAATGATAAATATATATCTGATTTTCATTAGCTTAAATGTAATTTAATAATAAGTATGTACAAAAAACGGACCGTTATAATGTACATCCAATTCTTTTTCCAAGCACCAAATCTCTTAAATTTACAAGGGTTATCCAATTATTACAAGTTAGATTAATGATTTTTAACAAACCATTGGTATGTAATTCTTAATCCTTCTTTAACTTGAATTTCAGGATCATATAAAAGTTTTGATTTGGCCTTATCTATACTTGCAAGGCTATGTGGTATATCCCCTACCCTATTGGGGCCATGTATCGCAGGTATAGAATTACCAGATGCTGACTGAATATAAGACCATAATTGGTTAAGTGTTGTTCTTTCTCCACAAGCTACATTGTACACTTCGTTTACCACCTCATCCTTTTCATTGGAGATAAATAATGCTCTGATATTTGCTTGCACTGCATTGTCAACAAATGTGAAATCTCGGCTAAATTCTCCATCTCCATTGATCGTTGGAGAAGTATTTTCGACCGCAGCTTTCATAAATAAAGGTATTACCGCCGCATATGCTCCATTGGGATCTTGTTTTGGTCCAAACACATTGAAATATCGTAGCCCTACATACTCAAAATCATTGTAGGTTCTTGCAAATACATCTGCATACAACTCATTTACATATTTGGTAATCGCATACGGACTCAAGGGTTTTCCAATAACGTGTTCCACTTTTGGAAGTCCTTTACTGTCCCCATAAGTGGAAGAAGATGCAGCGAATACAATTCTTTTCACTTTGCACTCTCTTATCGCTTGAAAGATATTTAATGTGCCACCAATATTAACACTGTCTGTCGTTCTTGGATCTTTGATTGATCTTGGAACAGAACCTAATGCAGCTTGATGAGACACCAAATCCATATCCTTACATGCTTTCTTACATGTCTCATAGTCTCTTATATCACCTTCAATAAATTCGAAATTTGACAATTTCAAAAACTCCTCAATATTATGCTTAAACCCATTGGATAGATTATCTAACACTCTAACTTTTTCAACTCGTTCGTCGTTTAATAATGCTTTGACCAGATTACTTCCTATAAATCCAGCACCTCCAGTGATTAATACATTTACTTTATTGCTATCCAATTATTATCTGTTTTATTATTTTCTTATAGTGTTTGTAATGCTCACAACCTTCCTGTTACACTTTCTTTAGGGAGAATGCTTTTTACATCATATAAAATACCGTTTGGTTGTAATAACGATTTAATATCCATTGTTAAAAACTCTTTGTGTGCTACTGTCAACACAATGGCATCATATCCAACTTTTAAGCTTGAGCTATCCACTGAAATCTCAATATTGTACTCCCGCAATACTTCATCTTTTTTAGCCCATGGATCAAATAAGTCCACTTCAGTACTATATCCTTTCAATTCATTGTAAACATCAATGGCCTTTGTATTTCTAATGTCAGGACAATTTTCTTTGAATGTAATTCCAAGCATCAATATCCTTGAACCTCTAATTTTTATATCCTTTTGGATCATCAATTTTATGATCTCACTTGCCACATATTGCCCCATGGTATCATTCAGTCGTCGACCTGCAAGAATAATCTCTGGATGATATCCTACTTCTTGTGCTTTTTGAGCAAGGTAATAAGGGTCCACACCTATACAATGGCCTCCTACTAACCCTGGTCGAAATGGAAGAAAATTCCATTTTGTTCCAGCCGCTTCCAAAACTTCCAGTGTGTCAATATCCATAAGATTAAATATTTTTGAAAGTTCGTTCACAAAGGCAATGTTTATATCTCTTTGACTATTTTCAATCACTTTTGCAGCTTCTGCCACTTTAAGAGATGCAGCGACATAAGTACCCGCCGTAATTACAGATTTATAAACATCATCAATCACTTTTGCAGCTGCTGGAGTAGAACCAGATGTTACTTTTAAAATCTTTGTAACTGTATGTTTTTTATCACCTGGATTAATTCTTTCTGGACTATACCCAACATAAAAGTCATCGTTGAACTTTAAGCCAGAAAATTCTTCTAAGACTGGGATACATTCCTCTTCCGTGGCTCCAGGATAAACCGTGGATTCATAGACTACATAGTCCCCATTTGACAAAACTTTCCCGACCGTTTCACTCGCTTTTTTTAGCGGTGTCAAAACAGGTCTATTATTTTTATCCGTTGGTGTAGGAACCGTGATTATATAAAAGTTACAATGCTTTAAATGATCTGCATTTGTCGTTATAAATAATCCATCATTGTCAAAATCCTGTGTTGAAGCTAACACTTCATTTAATTCCTCATCTTCTACCTCCAACGTAGAATCCTTTCCACTATTGAGTTCATCCACTCTAGTCTGATTTATATCAAAACCTACGGTCATGTATTTCTTTCCGAATTCTACCGCCAAAGGCAAACCAACATAACCCAATCCTATAATTCCAATTTTATGCATTTCTATTTTCTTTCTTTTTTATTTAATTTTTCAAATTTGCAAATATCCATTTATAATTGCATGACAAAATTTTAATCCGACAGCAATCCTAATAAATACTTCCCATATCCACTTTTTTCCAATGGCTTTGCAATCTTTTTTAATTGTTCTTTGTCTATATATCCCATCCGATAGGCTACTTCTTCAATGCAACCTATTTTATAGTCTTGTCTTTTTTCAATCACGCGAACAAATTCTGAGGCATTCGCCAACGAATCAAAAGTACCTGTATCTAACCAAGCAGTGCCTCGCTGCATAATACCCACTGACAATTGCCCCATTTCTAAGTACTTTCTATTCAAATCGGTAATTTCATATTCCCCTCGTGCAGAAGGTTCCAATTTGGCAGCCAATTCACATACTCGCTCGTCGTAAAAATACAATCCTGGCACGGCAAATTTAGATTTAGGATTTTGTGGCTTTTCTTCCAATGATATGACTTTCCCATCCTTATCAAATTCTACTACTCCATATCGTTCTGGATCTTTTACTGGATAAGCAAAAACTCGTGCTTCTTCTTCAATATTTTTGCTTTCTTGTACTAAGCCTGAAAGACCTGAACCATAAAAAATATTGTCGCCCAAAATCAATGCACTCTTGTCGCCATCGATAAAATCAGCGCCTAATACAAAAGCCTGTGCCAAACCATTCGGCACTTCTTGAACAACATATTCAAATCTGCATCCCAAATCACTCCCATCACCAAGTAACCTTATAAAACTTGCTTGATCTTCTGGCGTAGTTATAATGAGTATTTCATTTATTCCTGCGAGCATAAGCACAGACAGAGGATAGTAAATCATAGGCTTATCATAAATTGGCATCAATTGCTTGCTTATGGCCTTTGTTATGGGATACAATCTTGTCCCTGATCCTCCCGCTAATATTATTCCTTTCATTTTTCTTTTTTCTACTTTTTGATCACTTCCAACGCCTCTTTGTACAATCCAATTTCTCGATTATTACTGATGTTATTATTATGCCAAAGAATCATAATCTCCCCTCCATCTTTTTTTGCAGGTGCAATGCGCTCTTCTAGTAACTCGAGTATCCTATCATCTTTTAATTGAATATGGTGTGTATCCATAAAAACCAATGGAGTCTGGCTAATATTCATCGTATTGCCCTCTTCATCCAGCATGATATAGGTTGATCTTTTTTCTCTATCCTCTTCTAATGTTAAATCAACCAGTATACTACTGTCATTTTGAATCCCGACGGATTCCAAAATTTTGAAAGTTTCGGGATATTCATATTTCAAATAATGCTGTCTGCTTCTCACAACTTCCTGTTGGATTGCCTCTTCCAAACTTGCTTTTTGATTAAGCATTCGTTTCTCATCATTGTACGTATAGATGCCAGGATGAAGACCAATTTCTGCCCCGATTGAAATCAATTCTTTAAGCTCAGCTTGAATAGTTGAATGTTGTAGATTGTAGTCATTGATATTTTGAGGGTGTATTTCTTCGGTTGTCATAATGTAAAATACAGATTTCAATCCCATTCGTTTATCCATTTCAGCGACCATTGATAGGTTCGAAAAAGGATCGACTCGTTTACGGTTTTTAAAACTGTTCCATGCTTCACTGTAAGACCAGGTCGATTGGTTTCTAAAAATTCTACCAATTTCACCTGCGATTGATTTGGTGTTTTTCCATTTGTAATATCGATCTACGTCGTGTGTAATAATGGGGGTATAGGGAAGATCAATCTGTGTATTCAAAAGAGCGTTTTACGACTTATCCAATTTCTTTTTAAAATACTCATATGTCTTCGCAAGTCCTTCCATTCGATCAACCTTCGGTGTCCATCCCAAAATTTCTTTCGCCTTGGTAATATCAGGTCTTCTGACTTTTGGATCGTCTTTGGGCAGTCCTTTAAACACGATCTTAGAAGTTGAACCATTCACCAACTCCACCACTTCATTAGCGGCTTGCAAAATCGATATCTCATCAGGATTTCCTATGTTGACTGGCAGATGATAATCACTTAATAGTAATCTATAGATTCCTTCCACCAAATCATCTACATAACAAAATGCTCTCGTCTGTTTGCCATCTCCGAAGACCGTGATGTCTTTATTTTCTATCGCTTGAGAAAAGAAAGCAGGAAGTGCCCTCCCATCATTGACCCGCATTCGAGGTCCATAGGTGTTGAATATTCTTACGATCCTAGTTTCCAGACCATGGTAATTGTGATACGCCATTGTGATGGCTTCCTGGAAACGTTTGGCCTCATCATATACTCCTCTAGGACCAATGGGGTTTACATTTCCCCAGTATTCTTCCGGTTGAGGATTGACCAAAGGATCCCCATATACTTCACTCGTACTGGCTATTAATAATCTTGCATTTTTAACACGAGCCAAGCCCAATAAATTGTGCGTACCCAAAGACCCGACTTTTAATGTTTGTATGGGCATCTTTAGGTAATCTATTGGACTTGCAGGAGATGCAAAATGCAAAATGTAATCCAACTTTCCAGGCACATGTACAAATGTACTTACATCATGATGATAAAACGTGAAATGCTCTAATGGAAAAAGGTGTTCAATATTCCCGAGGTCTCCCGTAATGAGATTATCCATACCGATCACATCATATCCCTCTTTTATAAATCGATCACTCAAGTGAGAACCCAAAAATCCTGCTGCTCCCGTAATTAATATTCTTTTCAAAGTATTTTTTTTGTCACTCGATAAACTGTATTAATGATTCGAAGCTCAATGCTAAAAATCTAATTTATGTCCAAACTTCTCTTTCTTAGTTTTGAGGTATTGGAGGTTTTCTTGTCTAGCTTTAATATCTAATGTGATTCTGGATTCCACTTGAATACCACTTTGTTCTAAAGAAGATATCTTGTCCGGATTATTCGTGATCAAGTTAATTGTATCAATCTCTAAGTTTTCTAGAATGGATACAGCATCTTCATAAGTTCGTTCATCGTAGCCAAAGCCCAAGATTTTATTAGCATCCGCCGTATCATATCCCTGATCTTGTTTTATATACGCATGCATTTTATTGATCAAACCTATTCCTCTTCCTTCTTGCCTCAAGTATATCAAAATACCACCATGCTCATTTATGTACTCCAGCGAACGGTCCAACTGTTCACCACATTCACAACGATAAGAACTAAAAACATCCCCCGTCATGCATTCCGAATGAACTCTGACATTCACCGTAGTAGAGAAATCCGTCTCAGGATTTACCAAAACCAGATGTGGCATTCGTTCTTCGGCACTTTCCGAATAAGCCATGAGTTCAAACACCCCAAATTTGGTAGGGACTTGAACTTGCACTTGTTTTTCTATTCTATTAATCTTTTGTCCTTTTTACTTTAAAATCAATACCTATGCAAACAATTCAAACCTCAATTAGTTTCTCGTTCTTATCAAAAACGGTATGTTCAATTAACATGCTTAATGTTATCTCTTGAATGGATGTTTTACCAAATCTAATTTACAAAATGGATGATAATCCCCCTTCAGTCCAATTACCTCTGCATGACGTATATCAAAAACCGTTTGTATCGCCTTTCTGGATTCTTCGATTCTAAATCCGCCACCTGCCAAGATATCTTTATAGCTGTCTGTATGCAACTCTGTAAAGCCTCCACTAAACTCTATCTCTTCTCCATCAATAGTCATGGATCTATATGTTCTCAATCCTCTTGCCTTTACTTCTTCCGGTAGTGTGTCATAATTGATACTCAAAAACCATCGCACACGCGCTTTTTCAAACTCCAAGTACCCAGCAGCTCTGTCATGGGTGTGGAGATGCACTATATTTGACTTCAATTCTCCAAAAATCCAACCCAACATGTCAAAGAAATGAACTCCAATGTTAGTAGCAATGCCTCCTGATTTTTCACTATTCCCTTTCCAACTGGTATAATACCAAGACCCTCTTGAAGTTTGGTAGGTCAAATCAAAATCATATATTTTATCTTTAGGTCCTTCATCTACCATTTTCTTGACATTCTTGATCGAGTCATGCAATCGAAGTTGCAAAATATTGTAGATGTTTTTTCCTGATTCTTTTTCAATTTCCTGTAATGCATCAATATTCCATGGATTGAGTACAATGGGCTTTTCACAAATCACATCTGTATTATTTCTCAACCCAAATCGAATATGCGCATCATGCAAATAATTGGGACTACAAATACTGATATAATCCAATGGCTTTCCTGTCCTCTTTAACTTTTCTACATGTCGGTCAAACCGTTCAAACTCTGTAAAAAATGCCGCATCTGGAAAATAACTATCAATAATTCCAACAGAATCATTTTTATCCACAGCCGCAACTAGGTTGTTATTGGTATCCTTGATTGCACGCATATGTCGGGGTGCAATGTACCCAGCAGCTCCAATTAGAGCAAAATTTTTCTTCTCCATTAATCTATTATTAATCTTATCATTTCAAATGGTTCAGCATACGCTTTATTAATTCGTAATCCTCGTGTCATTGCCAACGCCTTTATATATTCTGCATTATGGTAAATCCGATGTGCCTGAGAGTCATAACATTGAATGGCTTCAATCTTATTTTTTAAATGCTCTTCAGATAAAGTGATGATCGTATCCGATGACAAGGAAAGACAGTTCCATGGCAATTCATAGCCCAAAATCGTACAGTGTTTAAATGCTCGAAGACTCTCATTGGTAATGACTTGATGATCTTGATGGATATCAGATCTCGACGGTGTAAATACCAGATCTGGATTCAACGCTTGTCGTACATCTACCATTTTTTGTAATATCGATTGTCGGTGCCTGTCAAAGTGTCTGACTGGAAAATCCAGAACATCATAAGAAGATATTTTAAGACTTTGAACAGAGGCTTCCAATTCAGTTCGTAATATGTCAGATGGAAGATGCTCAGGGATTGATTCTTTACAATCCGAAAAGGCCAGATAATGTATACGACTACCATGTTCAATCAATCTGCTAATCGTTCCTCCACATCCAAACTCCGCATCGTCTATATGTGGAGCCAAGACCAAAACATTCCGATTACTTAATATGCTATTATTCTCTAAAATTCTTACAATAATTTAAACGAGTGAACCTTATATTTTAGAGCTTTCTGACATTTCCACTTTCCAAAATATATACTTCCTTGCTCTCTTCACAAATCGCCTTGCCTTGAGGGTCAAAATGCAGCTTATGTCCATATTCACTGATCCAACCTATCTGCTTTGAAGGATTGCCTACCACTAAAGCATACGGTAATATTTCTTTGGTTACCACTGCCCCCGCTCCAACAAATGCATATTCTCCGATATCGTTGCCACAAACAATAGTCGCATTGGCCCCGATGGACGCTCCTTTGCGTACCGTCGTCTTCGAATATTGTCCTCGTCGATTGACGCCACTTCTTGGATTGATAACATTCGTGAATACCATGGAAGGCCCTAGAAAAACATCGTCTTCACAAATGACTCCAGTATAGATGCTCACATTATTTTGCACTTTTACATTATTTCCTAAAATAACATCAGGAGATACGACCACATTTTGGCCGATATTGCATTTTTCTCCTATGCGGCAATTGGGCATAATGTGAGAAAAGTGCCAAATTTTTGTGCCAGCACCTATTGTACATCCTTCGTCAATCACTGCAGTTTCGTGTGCAAAAAATTCTGCCATACTTAATTCTTAAAAAATGATTTTATGTGCTGGATGACATAATTAATATCCTCTAGATCCATTTCTGTGTGAATGGGTAGACTCAATACCTGCTTACATAATTTCTCTGTGATTGGTAAAGAAGTCACTTCCGTAAATGGTTTGAATGCTTCTTGATCATACAATGGAATCGGATAATAAATCATACTTGGAATACCCTTTGAGGCCAAATAAGATTTTAATTCATCTCGTTTGCCATTTGTGACTTTCAAGGTATATTGATGAAATACATGCGTCGAATAACTCATCCTTTTGGGAATTTCCAATCCTTCTACATTTATTAGGGCCAAATCATATCGATCTGCCACTTCTTGTCTCGCACTGCAATACGCATCCAAATGCTTCAATTTGACATCCAGTATAGCGGCTTGTATACTATCCAATCTTGAATTACAACCTATGATATTATGTACATACTTTTTGGATTGACCATGATTGGCTATCATTTTCATTCGTTCGCCCAGCTCTCTATTATTCGTATACAAAGCTCCTCCATCACCGTAAGCACCTAAATTTTTTGACGGGTAAAATGAAGTAGATCCAATATGGCCAATTGTTCCTGATTTTTTTCGGGTTCCATCGCTAAAAATATAATCACTTCCAATGGCTTGGGCATTGTCTTCCAACACAAAAATTTTGTGTTTTTCCGCTAATTTCATAATTCCTTCCAAATCAGAATTCTGTCCGTACAAATTAACGGGTACGATACATTTGGTTAATGGAGTAATTGCCTCCTCTACAATTTCTGGAGATAGATTAAAACTTTCTGGATCTACATCCACCATCACAGGTTTCAATTGCAATAAAGCAATCACCTCAGCAGTTGCGACATAGGTAAATGCAGGGACTATGACTTCATCACCAGGTTTTAATCCCATCGCCATCAATGCAATTTGCAAAGCGTCTGTTCCATTTGCACAAGGAATTACATATTCAGCATCCAGATAAGTCCCCAAAGACTTTGCAAATTTCTTCACCGCTGGACCATTTATAAATGCACAAGAATCAATCACCTCTTGAATACCTCGATCTACTTCCTCTTTAATTTTAAGATATTGGGTCTTTACGTCGACCATTTGAAGATGCCTTTTTGCTTCCTTTATCTCCATTATATTAAAGTTTTAATGTATAGTTGAATTTAGCTTGCATACATTGTATCATAATATTCCTTATATGCTCCGCTGGTTACATTTTTTAACCACTCAGAATTATTTAAATACCAATCTACCGTTTCTGCCAACCCTTCTTCGAAAGTATAGTTGGGAGTCCAACCTAAGTCGTTATCAATCTTAGAAGCATCAATAGCATATCGCATATCATGACCAGCTCTATCCTTCACAAAGGAAATTAACTCTCGAGAAGTTCCTGTCTCCTTACCAAGTTTTTGATCCACTGTATCACACATCAAACGGACCAAGTCTATGTTTGTCCATTCATTATGCCCCCCAATATTATAGGTTTCTCCCTTTTTTCCGTGGTGTAAAATGATATCAATTGCATCTGCATGATCTTTTACATGCAACCAATCCCGTACATTCTCTCCTTTCCCATAGACGGGCAATGCTTTCCCATTTATAATATTATTTATAAACAAGGGAATGAGTTTTTCTGGAAACTGATTGGGACCATAATTATTGCTGCAATTGCTGATTACAATTGGAAAATGGTAAGTATGCCAAAATGCACGCACCATATGATCTGATCCTGCTTTTGATGCAGAATAAGGGCTTCTTGGATCGTACGCTGTTTGTTCCGTAAAAAGACTGTTGTCCATTCCAAGAGATCCATATACTTCGTCTGTACTGACGTGATAAAACAATTTATTATCAAAGTCATCTGCCCAATAATTCTTGGCGCAAAGCAATAGATTCGAGGTTCCGATCAAATTTGTCCGTACAAAAATTAGAGGATCACTTATTGAACGATCTACATGAGATTCTGCGGCCAAATGGATGACGTGCGTAATTTTATGTGTTGCAAAAACTTCTGAAACTAATTTTTCATCGGTAATGCACCCCTTCACAAAGGTGTAATTACCAGCATTCTCAATATCTTTTAAATTTTCTAAATTTCCAGCATACGTCAACTTATCAAGGTTTACAATTTGGTATTCAGGATATGAAGTTACCAATTTTCGGATGACATGTGATCCAATAAACCCTGCTCCTCCTGTTACTAGTATATTCTTCATCTTAATTTTTACTCTTTTTATTAATGCTTGTATTAAGAGAAAATCCAATCATACCACCATACCCGCCGCCACTGTATTATTTGTGGATTCATCAATAATAATTACACTTCCCGTTATTCTATTCTTGCGATAGGCATCTATGAACAAAGGTTTCGTGGTCCTTATTTGAATTCTAGCAATATCATTCATACGAATGTTAAGATCTTCTTGATTTCTACTCAATGTATTTATATCTAACTTATACCGTATTTCTTTTATTATACATCGAGCATCTTGTGACGTATGTTTTATCGCATATTTCCCTCTTAAATTCAAAGGCTTTAAATGATCAAACCAACAAACCATCAAATCAATATCTTGTCTTGCATCTGGTCTATTGTTTTCTCTCACGATCATATCGCCTCTACTAATATCAATTTCATCTTTTAATAAAAGAGTGACGGACTGAGGTGGAAATGCATTTTCTTGATCGCCTGAAGGGCCTACTATCTGCTTTACCGTAGAAGTAAATCCAGATGGAAGCGCCATGATTTTATCACCAATTTTAAAAGACCCTCCAGCCACTCTTCCAGCATACCCACGATAATCATGAAACTCATCATTATAAGGTCTAATCACTGTCTGAACAGGAAATCTCGCATCAATAAAGTTTTGATCACTTGCAATATGAACGTTCTCTAGATAATACATCAAAGTTGCTCCCTCATACCAGGCCATATTTTCAGATCTGTTGACTACATTATCCCCTTTCAATGCTGAAATAGGAATAAAATGAACATCTTTCACATCCAACTTTGCTGCAAAACTTTCAAAATCTTCCTGAATTTCTTCATACTTCTCTTGACTATAATCAACGAGATCCATCTTATTAATACATACCACTAAGTGAGGAATCTGCAATAAAGAAGCTATGATTGCATGACGTTTGGTTTGCTCTACCACTCCATGTCGGGCATCAATTAAAACCAATGCAACATTGGCAGTACTGGCCCCAGTAACCATATTCCGTGTATACTGGATGTGACCTGGTGTATCCGCTATGATAAATTTTCGCTTTGGCGTGCTAAAATATCGGTACGCGACATCTATAGTGATCCCTTGTTCGCGCTCGGATTTAAGTCCATCTGTGAGTAAGGCAAGATTAACGTCCTCCTCTCCTCTTCTAGCACTTACTTTTTCAATTGCCTCATATTGATCTTGATATATGGACTTACTATCAAACAAAAGTCTTCCAATCAAGGTAGATTTGCCATCATCCACAGATCCTGCAGTAGTAAATCTTAACAGTTCAGTATTATTTTCCATAAAGGATTTAAGATTTGTTATTAATTAAAAATAGCCTATTTTTTTTCGATCTTCCATGCTCGTCTCACTTCTCTTGTCATCAGCTCTTCCTCCTCTTTCTGTCATTCTAGTAGTAGCTATTTCTTGAATGATATCTTCTAAAGTAGAAGCTTCAGATTCCCATACTCCCGTACAGGTCATATCTCCAATTGTTCTACAACGTACGTTTTCTCTGAAAACGACCTCATCGGGTTTCTTTTGAATATATTCACAATCAGCAAGCAAGATGCCATCTCTTCTAAATACATCTCTTTCGTGGGTAAAATATAGAGAAGGCAATGGAATTTGCTCCATAGCCAAATATTGCCACACATCTAATTCTGTCCAATTTGAAATAGGAAATACTCTAAAGTGCTCTCCCATATGCTTTCTTCCATTAAATAAATTCCAAAGCTCTGGCCGTTGATTTTTGGGGTCCCATTGACCAAATTCATCCCGATGAGAAAAAAATCGTTCTTTTGCTCTAGCCTTTTCTTCATCTCTTCTGGCACCGCCCATTGCAGCATCAAATTTGCCTTCCTCCAATGTCTCTAGTAATGTTACTGTTTGCAATGAATTCCTACTTGCATTTATTCCTTTTTCTTCAGAGACCAATCCTTTATTTATAGCTTCCTGAACAGATCCAACGACAAGATTTGCATCAAACCTTTTGACCAATTCATCTCTGTATGCCAATGTTTCAGGGAAATTATGTCCTGTGTCAACATGTAATAATGGAAATGGGAATTTGGCAGGATAAAATGCCTTGTGTGCCAAATAAACCATTAGGATAGAATCTTTACCTCCTGAAAACATAAGCACAGGGTTCTCAAATTGTGCAGCTACCTCTCTCATCACGAAAATGGATTCTGCTTCTAATTCTCTTAAATGATCTACTTTATAATTCATCAAACTTATTCTAGATTAATTCTAATAATTTATTTACACAGTCCAAAGGGGACAATTCAATCGTACTTAATGTCAATGTTGGATAAATAGGGGCCTCAAAAGGACTATCTATTCCTGTAAAACCTTTAATTTGGCCTGCTCTCGCTTTTTTATACAGCCCCTTTACATCTCTTTTTTCACAAACTTCCAAAGGAGTATCTACAAAAACCTCGATAAAATCCTTTTCACCTATAATGCTTTGGGCGAGTTCACGGATTTGCTGGGTAGGACTAACAAAAGAACACAATACAATAACTCCTGAATCAAGAAACAGTTTGGCAACTTCGGCAATCCGCCGAATATTTTCTGTCCGATCTTCAATAGAAAATCCAAGATTATTGTTTAATCCAGATCGTATATTATCCCCATCCAATACTTTTACAAAATAGCCTTGGTTGTACAATGCTCTTTCAAAAGCTTCAGCAATTGTACTTTTTCCAGAACCCGATAATCCTGTAAACCAAAACACTTTACTTTTTTGGTTCAATAGACGTTGTTGCTCATCTCTGGACACCAATCGATCAAAAATAGGATGAATATTATGCTCACTCATTATGGACGACCAATGCTTTCATAATAAAAACCCATTTTTCTCATTCGAGAAACATCATAAACATTTCTTCCGTCAAATACCGCAGGATTAATTAAAAGAGATTTTATTTTATCATAATCTGGTGTTCTGAACACTTGCCACTCTGTAACCACTGCTAGAGCATCTGCTTGATCTATCGCTTCATATTGTGAATCACAAAATTGAATTTTATTCCCATAAATTTGCTCTACATTATCCATAGCTTCAGGATCGAAGGCTTTAATATGTGCACCAGCCTCTAACAAATCGTCGATAATTGTCAATGCGGGGGCTTCTCTTATGTCATCTGTATTGGGTTTAAAAGCCAATCCCCAAATCGCAATTGTTTTCCCTTTTACATCTCCACTAAAGTAATTAATTATACGCTGGGAGAGTATCTTTTTCTGGTCTCTGTTCACTTCCATCACCGAATTCAATAATCTGAAATCATACGACGCTTCCTTGGCACTTTTGGCCAAAGCTTGAACATCTTTTGGAAAACAACTTCCTCCATATCCAACTCCTGGGAATAAAAACCGCTTTCCAATTCTATTGTCACTTCCCATTCCTTTTCTCACCATATCTACATTTGCTCCCAATTTGTCACATAAGTTGGCTATTTCATTCATAAATGTGATCCGAGTTGCCAAATATGAATTGGCGGCATACTTGGTCATTTCCGCACTTCGTTCATCCATTAAAATGATGGGGTTTCCTTGCCGCACAAAGGGTTCGTACAATCGCATCATGACATCCTGAGCTCTCTCAGATGATGTCCCAATCACTACCCGGTCCGGTTTCATAAAATCATCTACTGCTACACCTTCTCTTAAAAACTCAGGATTGGATACAACATCAAAAAGAGATTCATCCAGGTTTTTTGATAACGCAGCATGAACTTTTTCAGCAGTGCCCACAGGTACCGTACTTTTATCTACAATTACCTTATAATCTGTAATTATGGTCGAAAGATCTGATGCCACTTTCAGTACAAAAGATAAATCGGCTGATCCATCTGCCCCTGGAGGAGTTGGAAGAGCCAAAAATATAACTTCCGCGTCTTGAATTCCTTCATTCAAATCTGTGGTAAACGTGAGTCTGCCTTGTTTAGAATTTCGCTCAAATAAAACTTCCAAGCCTGGTTCATAGATCGGAACTTCTCCATTCTTCATCCGCTTTACTTTGTTCGCATCAATATCGACACAAACTACCTGATTTCCTGTCTCCGCAAAACAGGTACCTGAAACTAATCCTACATAACCTGTTCCCACCACTGTAATTCTCATAATAACTTTTCCTTTTTCATATGGCTTCGCCGTTGATAAGTCTAAAGACTTAATCTAAAACTGAATACCTTTTGAGGAACTCCTTATAACAATGAAGCCCTCTTTCTAATTAATCTCAATAGATTTTTATCAATAATCATGCTTAATTGAAACCCAATGGATGCCAATTGCACAACAAATCTATTTTTACCCTCCATCTCTACTAACTTTCCTTTAATCCCCGTCAAGTTTCCACTTATAATTTCAACTTCATCTCCCACATAAATATCTCCATTAAGTGCATTCACCTCTTCAATTTCTCCTACTATTCTTTTTAGCAAAATGATCTCTTCTTCTGGAATAGAAATCAAATTTTGTCGCTGCTTGATAAACATACTTACATGCTGCGTATCCAATACTCTTATGTACTCATCCTTTTTAATCTTTACAAAAACATAGCAATTGATTAATGGAACCTCATTTCTTTTTATCCGAGAAGCATATTGCTTAATTTTTGTAATCAAAGGTACATATGCAGCAATTCCCTTTTTAGCAAGTTGCTCCACTACAAATTTTTCACACTTATACTTTGTATATACAGCAAACCATTTCCCTTCTTTCTCAGAAAGATGATTAATTATGGTCGATATTGGAGTTTCTTTATGTTTCATTCGACCAAAGTAATAAGGGTTTAAAATCAAGTTTGGACCAATCTATTGATGTCTCCTCTTCTTCTTTATAGACAATGTATCTGATCTTTCTATGAATTAGCTTCTCGGTCTTTTCTATCAATTGAATGAGATATTGTTTATTCACATCCCCTATAAAAACAAGATCTATGATTTGGCTGTCCAAACCTTTTGCAAACTCACCAGTTACAAAGACCTTTTGAACATCTCCCAATCGTTCTACCACTCCTATGATAATTTTATCGAAACCAATATATTTTAATAAAATGTTGTGCACCTCTTTATATAGAGGATGACTGGTATTAGATTTGAATATCTTCTTATTCCCTTTACTATATGAACTCAACATTCCCGCTTCTTCAAGTCTATTCAGTTCCAGTCGTATTGAGTTGGTGGATTCTCCAAACTCAGTTTCCAATCCTCTTAAATAACTTGTTGTCTCAGAATTCAAGAAGAACTTGAGTAGTAGTTTGATTCGTGTTTTAGAAGATATAAGTGTCTCAATCATACATATTGAGTAAATATTCTACTCAAAGTTAATTAATTTTTACAAATGACAAATATACTAAAGTTAACTCCTCAATGTCTATAAATATTCTTAAATTATACATCATAATTCAAACTCGGTGCCATCCATTTTTCCATCTCAGCAAGTGTCTTACCCTTACGCCTAGCATAATCTTCTACCTGATCTTTTCCCACTTGACCCAATCCAAAATATTTGCTTTCAGGATGACTAAAATACCAACCACTTACACTTGCCGCAGGATACATAGCCATGCTCTCTGTCAATTTAACTCCTATTTGCTCTTCCACCGATAATAACTCCCAAAGTGTTTCCTTTTCTGTATGCTCTGGACAAGCTGGATATCCTGGAGCTGGACGAATTCCTCGGTATTTTTCAGAAATAATAGCCTCATTGTCCAAATTCTCGTCATCAGCATAGGCCCAATATTCAGTGCGAACCTTGTAATGCATATATTCCGCGGCAGCTTCTGCAAGTCTATCTGCTATTGCTTTCAACAAAATCGCTGAATAATCATCGTGTTTTTCTTCAAACGCTTTGACATGTTTTTCGATTCCTATTCCTGCCGTTACTGCAAATGCACCTATATAGTCTTCCTTGTGTGTTTCTTTAGGTGCAATAAAATCTGATAAACATATATTAGGTAACCCTTTTGCTTTTTTAACCTGCTGTCTCAAATTTCTCAAGGTGAGATCTCCACCCGAAAAGTCAACAACGATATCATCTCCTACACTCTCCGCTCTGAACAAACCCATCACTGCTCTCGATTCTAGCCACTTTTCATTCACAATTTGATCAAGCATTTGATTCGCATCTGACAAAAGCTTTTTTGCTTCCTCTCCAACTACCTTATCCTCAAGTATAGCCGGATATTTTCCTTTCAACTGCCAACTCGTAAAAAAAGGAGTCCAATCAATATACGGGATCAATTCTTTGATATCAATGGGGTCAAATGTATGCATGCCTGCAACCCTAGGGATTGGTGGATTATACCCTTCCCAATCAAGCTGAAGTTTGTTTTCTCTAGCTTCTTTAATTGGAAGGTATTGCTTATTTGATGTTCTCTTTTTACGTTGCTCTCTTAAGGCACTATAACCCTGCTTTACATCTATTATAAAATCATTACTTGTATTTAATTCTTCACTCAACAACGAACTGGCAACTGCAACAGCTCTTGAAGCATCTAAGACATGCACAACAGGGCCATCGTATTCTATATCTATTTTTACCGCTGTATGCGTTTTTGAGGTAGTCGCACCTCCTATTAAAAGTGGCATTTTGAAATCCAATCGTTGCATTTCTTTTGCCATAAACACCATCTCGTCCAATGATGGAGTGATCAACCCACTTAATCCAATAATATCAACATTGTGTTTTTTTGCTTCTTCCAATATCCTTGAAGCGGGCACCATAACTCCTAAGTCAATAATTTCATAATTATTACACCCCAATACAACTCCAACAATATTTTTACCGATATCATGTACATCTCCTTTTACTGTAGCCATAAGGATTTTACCCTTGGCTGATGCCCCACTTCCTTCTTTTTCTGCGTCTATAAATGGGGTCAAATGCGCCACAGACTTTTTCATCACTCTTGCACTTTTTACTACCTGTGGTAAAAACATCTTTCCGTCTCCAAACAAGTCTCCAACAATATTCATCCCATCCATTAATGGTCCTTCTATTACACTCAATGGAGATGGATACTTGAGCCTTGCTTCTTCCGTATCCTGATCAATAAATTCTGTTATTCCTTTTACCAATGAATAGGAAAGTCGTTCTTCTACCGTTTTTTCTCTCCAACTGAGGTCCTTCGTTCTCACCTTCCCTCCACCTCTGACATTTTCTGCATAGGTTGTCAATGCCTCCGTAGCGTTTTCAGATCGATTAAAAAGAACGTCTTCGACTAGGACTAATAAGTCTTTTGGAATTTCCTCATATACTTCCATCATTCCAGCATTGACAATTCCCATGTCCATTCCTGCTTTGATAGCATGATATAAAAAAGCGGTATGCATTGCTTCTCTAACTGCATTATTACCACGGAATGAAAAAGAGATATTACTCACCCCACCACTCACTTTAGCTCCTGGGCATTCCTTTTTTATTTGTCTTGTGGCCTCGATGAAGTTTATTGCATACTCATTGTGTTCTTCAATACCTGTAGCAACTGCAAAAATATTAGGATCAAAAATGATGTCTTCTGGCTTCATTTTTACTTTGTCAACCAATATTTTATAGGCTCGTTTACATATTTCTACTTTGCGTTCTATCGTATCCGCTTGTCCATCTTCATCAAATGCCATGATCACGGCAGCAGCACCATACCTCCTCACAAGTTGAGCTTGTTTGATAAATTCTACCTCTCCTTCTTTTAACGAAATCGAATTGACGATACATTTTCCTTGTACACATTTCAATCCTTCTTCGATTACCTCCCATTTTGAAGAATCCACCATGATTGGAAGCTTAGCTATATCAGGTTCAGACATTACCATATTCAAAAAGGATTTCATTTCTTCTTTTGAATCCAATAACCCTTCATCCATATTCACATCAATAATCTGTGCTCCTCCTTCTACTTGTTGAACCGCAACGGTAAGTGCCTCTGTGTAGTTTTTCTCTTTTATTAATCTGGCAAATTTTCTCGAACCAGTGACATTGGTTCGTTCTCCTACATTGATGAAGTTTAAGTTTTCACGAACAATTAAAGGCTCCAAACCTGAATACATAGTCAACACATCCTTCTTGTTGGTTTTCTGTCTAGGTTTCATTCCTGCAATGGCTGAATGCATTGCTTCGATGTGATCTGGTGTAGTCCCACAACATCCGCCTACAATATTGACAAATCCTGAATGCACAAAATCTTGAATGTACTCTTTCATTTCTTCTGGAGTCTGGTCGTACTCTCCAAATTCATTGGGGAGACCTGCATTAGGATAAGCACTGATATGTACATCTGCTATCGCTGCTAAATCTTTGAGGTGTGGCCGCAACTCCTTGGCACCCAAAGCACAATTTAATCCCACCGAAAATAGATTCATATGACTGATCGAAATCCAAAAAGCTTCCACCGTCTGACCACTTAAGGTTCGACCACTTGCATCTGTAATTGTACCCGACACCATGATCGGTACTTCTTGTTGAGTTTTTTCGAAATATGTATCGATCGCAAACAGTGCCGCCTTACAATTTAATGTATCAAATACGGTTTCCACCAATAAAAGATCAACATTTCCATCCATCAATCCTCTAACCTGTTCGTAATAAGAAGCAACCAATTGATCAAATGTAATGGCTCTAAATGAAGGGTCATTTACATCTGGGCTTAAAGAAGCCGTTTTTGTGGTAGGACCCAATGCACCAGCCACATATCTAGGCTTATCAGGATTTTTTAACGTAAATTCCTCCGCTGCTTTTTTTGCTATCGTTGCAGATGCTAGATTTAATTCATAGACAAGGTCCGCCATATCATAATCTTCCATCGAAACAGAGTTACTACTGAACGTATTTGTCTCAATGATATCGCTTCCAGCCGCCAAATATTCTCGATGAATCTCTTCGATTATCTTAGGCTGTGTAATCGATAAAAGGTCGTTATTACCTTTTACATCTAAATGAAAATCTTTGAATCGATCCCCTCTAAAATCAGATTCCCCAAGTTGGTATCTTTGAATCATTGTGCCCATGGCCCCATCTAATAAAAGGATTCGCTCTTGGACTATTTGCTCTATCTTCTTTTGCACGAATTATTTGTCTTTCTATGTCATCAATAATTAGAAATTATATTTCCAATATTCATTCTAAATCCACCTCCTACAAAGGTAGTGTTGATATCTAAATCGTCTAGTTCAGCATCTGCTTTTCTATATAAAAATTCTAAATCAAAAAAACCATTGTGAAACAACTGGTAACTGACATCTAGACCAATAGATAATAAATTGGTTTCGACACCTTGACCTATTGAATGGCCATTTTCCATTGCACGTAAAGATGTGACTAGCAATATATTCCCTCCATTATCATCTTCTCCCAGATCTTGGCCGTATTTTGCGGATACAATTCGACCATTAAAAAATATTTTTTCACCTAATCTGTACCTGCCATGAAAAATCAACTCTGTGAAATTCGCCCCCAGCGGATGAGCTAATGGTTGACTATGGTGGCTGTAGCTCGCGGTAGAAAATCTTGGTTCAATGGATAAAGTATCCCGGTGGGCATATGTAAAAGGTCTTACTCTATTATATTCTACTTGAATGTCAAGATGATCTATTCCTCCTACATTGATATATTTCAACCCTGCCTGAATCCCATTTTTATTTGCCCACCATCCTTCTCTCTCTATTATTTTTCCTAGGTTAAATTCATCAAACATTAATTGTCCATACAACTGAAATCGGTTTTTGATGTTCCATTTTCCATTCAACCCAATCAACACATTATCCGGACTATCCAAGAATTGCTCCACTGTCCTATACAAAATCACAGGATTTAAATATTGAAATTCAAATCTATCTTCTCTGGAGAAAACTACGGCTTCAAATATCCCAAATTCAAGATTTTCAGTAGCTTTAAAGGAGAGGTAGTGATTGGCCATATATTTCTTTGGCAACAATCGATTCCCTGGATTTAAATTAGCAGAGATAGGCGCCAGTTCTGCAAAAATATTCTGATAATGAAACTTCCAAATTCGTGTGTTAAATTTTAAATAAAAATAGTTATTCGAATAATCAGAGAGTAATAGAGAGCGAATTCCATTTCCAATAAAGTGCTTGCCATGACCAAATTCAATCGCCAAACTTTTTGTAGCATTTATACCAAAATACGCTTGTGCATTCAAGAAATCGTGACCCTGCAAGTTCTCTATTAATCCACTTTTATAGGGTTTATAAAACCCTTGCCCTCCAATGGTTTGAAAACGTTCGATTCTATCTTCTAAGTAATTATTAAAATGGGCCTGATTCTCTAATATATTTGAATAAAAATAAATCTTCTGATCGATCAAACCCCTAATCTCTATTCCTCTGGTATTTTGAAAAACAATGGATGGATCATCAACACCATTTCCATATCTTAAATTTAAAATTGGATTTACCCTTAACGTAAAATCCTCTTGATTGATTTCAAAAAAATTAGCCTCACTTTGATAAAAATGTCCAAACAGTGAGCGTTCTTTTTTTCCTGTTGGCAATGTGGTGAGGGATTTTTTCTCTCCCTCGAAATAGTAAAACACTCCAGTACTATCAAATACTTTTTTGTTGGTAGTCCTTGGATCAATCAAATGCTCAATGTGCAATGGCGAAAAATCATTATTATCTTTAAGTATATAATTGATATCCCATTGATCCAATTTGGAATTTTCTTCATTATTCCAACTTTTCACCGCTCTCTCAGTTATTTCTGTTCTTGAAATATTACGTTGACTAGAAAAAACTGAATGGTCAAAATCATAAAGTATATCCCAACGGTCTCCAATTTCATCTGTGAGCGTTCCTGGAAGAACATAGGGCGATTGTGCCCAGGCTTGACAAATAAAAAAAATAAGACTGATGCTTAAAAGATACCGCATAATTATTAGTAGTGCTAGTTTGCGTAAAGATGGTAAAAATTAATAGTCTTGAATAATCAAATTGAGTCAATGATTACTCTACTTCTTCGCCAATATTTTGTTGTTCAAGCATCTCTTTATAATAACCACCTTTTTCGATCAATTCATCGTGCGTACCCATTTCCGATATTTTACCATCATCCAAGACGAGAATTTTATCAAAAGATAGCAAATTATGAATTCTATGAGTAATGATTATTGACGTTTTATTTTCAAGTGCTTCATTTAGATATTTCATAATTTTTTGCTCTGTATCTGTATCAACAGCCGATAAACAATCATCAAGAATCACAATATCTGGGTCTTTTATAAAAGCTCTAGCTATAGATATTCTTTGCTTCTGACCACCGGATAAGGTGACTCCCCTTTCTCCCATCATCGTTTGATATCCCTCTGGTAATCCATTTATCTCGTCATGAATAGATGCATATTCTGCATACTTTTCTGCTTCTTCTTGCTCTATTTCACCACTCCCAAAACCGATATTATTGGTAACAGAATCTGAAAACAAGAATACATCTTGAGGTACATATCCTATTTTTCTACGTACATTATCCAAATTGTGCTCCTTAATATTTTTTCCATCAAGAATAATCTCCCCTTGAGTTGTATCATACATTCTCAATATTAAGTCAGCAATAGTGGATTTGCCAGAAGCTGTCTTCCCGATAATCGCCAATTTTTCTCCTGGTTTAATATGAAAAGACACATTTTTTAAGGCTTCAATCCCTGTATCTGGATATACAAAACTCACATCTTTAAACTGAATATCTCCTCCCAAGGAATCTACTAGATCACCTGCTCGATTAAGTTCAGACTTCTCGTTTAATAGTTCATTTATCCTTTGTTGTGAAGCTTCTGCCTGCTGAATGAGGGAAGCAATCCATCCGATCGATGTCACGGGCCACGTCAACATATTGACATAAATAATAAATTCAGCAATATTACCTGTCGTGATATTTCCTTTTGCAACTTCAAGCCCTCCAGCATAAATTACAATGACTGTACTGGCACTTATTAATAATATCATTACTGGGAAAAACAAGGCATTAATTCTAGCCAAATCCAATGACTTTGCTTTAAATTCTTCACTTTCTTTTTCAAAATAGGTAGCAAACTGATCTTCTTTTACATAAGACTTAATCACTCGTATTCCAGAATAAACCTCTTGAGCAGCACTAGTTAAAGCAGCCATTTGTTTTTGTATAAGGCTAGACCTAAAATTTATTTTACTACTTACATAATAGATAGATAAAGACAGAATAGGTAATGGAATCAATGTGTAGAGCGACAAGGTAACACTTACTTGAAACATGGAATAAATGGTAAGCGCAAAGAGGGTAACTAAGTTGATACCATATAAAGTAGCGGGCCCTACATACATTCTTACTTTTGAAACATCTTCTGAAATTCTAGACATAAAATCACCTGTCTTATTTCTTTTAAAATAAGCTAAATCCATCATCTCCATATGACCAAAAATCTCCTTCCTCAAATCGTATTCAATCAATCGTGACATCACAATAATTGTTTGTCGCATAAAGTACATAAAGATTCCTTTCAAAATGCTAAAACCCACCACAATTCCAGCAAAAATGAGCAGTTGGGTTCCCAATTCAGAATCACTAACACCATTTCCTAATTTCACATTTTGGATCTCTACTTGAACAAAGTCTAATGCAATTCTTATTTGTTGAGGAATAAGTACTCCAAAATAATTGGACAAGGAAACGAAAATGATACCCAGTCCCAGCCTGATCCTGTATTTGTAAAAATATTTGTTTAAGTAAAAAAGATGCTTCAAATCAGAGAGAACTTAAATGAATTAGAAACGCAAATGTAGAGATTAAACGCAGATTTTATTCATTCGGTTGAAATAGTATCAATTTATTAACTGGATTTACTTTAAATCACTAAAAAAATTCAAAATAAACTATCTTTTTTAGGGATAAACCATGAATCTTTAAAATTTACCTTCTACGTTTGCAAAGTTTGTTTACATTTATGGCAAGAAATCTAATTTTTTAAGACAAATTATTGATAAAGTGGAAAACGAAGGGTTTAACAATATGGAATCTGTTTACACTACTAAAGTGAGAGCAGGAAAGAGAAGAACGTACTTTTTTGATGTTAGAAAAACAAAAGGTGAAGATTTTTATATCACGCTAACTGAAAGTACTAAAAGGTTTAATGGTCAAGGATATGATCGACATAAAATCTTTCTTTACAAAGAAGATTTTAATAGATTTCACAATGGTTTGACAGAAGTTATTAATCATGTTAAAACGGAATTAATGCCTGATTTTGACTACGAGCAATACGAAAGAAGACAAGCTGAGTGGGAAAAAGAAAATGCAGCAAATGCAGCTGCTGCCAAAATCGAAGAGTCCAATGACAAAACTGAAACAAGTTCCAGCGACGAAACAGATGTCAGTGAAGAAGATGTTAGTTGGTAATTAACCCTTCATATTCTTAGGTATAAACAAAAAAGCAAGCTTGGTAAATTAAGCTTGCTTTTTTGTTTTGGATACACATTAGAACCTAATATCTAATAAAATTCTTTAATCAGATTTACCTCCTTTGATATATTTTTTCATGTTTTCACAATCCTTATATCTCTGATTTACCTCAATAAATGTTTCATCCATTTTTCCTACAATCCAAGTACTAAAGTATTCTGCCTTCTTTCCTTCTTTAGCATATTGCGAAATCTTATCGTAATCCTGAGCCAAATTAGCCTTGTGAGGTTTTGTGATCGACTGAAGCTGTAATATCCTAAATCTCGTTTCTCCACCAAAGTCCTTATCCTCAATGACCTTTGTAAATTGACCCGGTTCCAAATCTATAATTTCAAAATATACATCTGGATCTAATTCATCTGTTCGGAAAAAGTTATTACCCGTTGCTCTATTTTTGATTCTACCGTTGTTATTATAGCTCTCTGTTTTTTTATTTCCAAATCTCTTTACAGCAGCTTCAAACGATATGGAGTCCAATACAATCAAGTTTTTAATGCTATCTAATTTTCCCCTTGCTTTGGCCATGTCCGACTCCGTTAAGTCTGGCTTAATCAAAATATGCCTTGCTCTGACATTATTTCCTCTTCTTTCTAATTGCTTTATAATGTGAAATCCATACTCTGTTTCAATAATTTCAGATAATTCTCCTTCTTTTAATGAAAACACCGCAGCTTCAAATTCAGGCACATAAGCTCCACGCTTTGCAAATCCCAAATCACCGCCTCTCGCACCCGAACCTGGATCCATCGAATATTTTAATGCCATCGTCTCAAATGACTCTTCTCCCGAAATAATCTTAGCAGCAATTCCTTCTAATTTTTCTTTGGCAATCTTTTTTTGCTCATCATTGACTGACGGCTTGATCACTAATTCACCTAATTCTACTTCTGAATCCAAGTAAGGCAAACTATCCTTTGGAATTCGATCATAAAACATTTGCACTTCTTCTGGCGTAATCGTGACTGAATTGATTAATTTCATCTGCATTCGCTCAGCAAGTATTTGTTGCTTTTGATCATCTCTATATCGCTCCTTCATTTCAGCAACTCCTGCGCCATAATAATCCGCAAAAAACTCCTCATCACCATTCATTTGACGTAAAATATTGTCAAACCTTAACTCTAATTGAGCTTCGACTTCCTGGTCAGATACCTCAACACTATCCAATTTTGCTTGATATATAATCACTTTTTGAGCGATCAAATTATCCAAAATCTGGCACTTGATATCTTCTGTCAGAGTTGGATCCTGAGTTAAACTATATGCATATTGATCTTCTACTTCAGACAATAAAACAAATTCACTTCCCACTTTCGCCACAACTTTGTCAACGAGATAAGATTGGGCATTTGACTTGGCGAAAGTCGCACAAATCAAAGCTGTAAAAAGAACTATATTTCGAAACCTCATGTCTCTATTTATTATGTCAATGAATACTAATTGAACGTATAGGTGTACTGATTCGTATGCTTACTTTACGATACCATCTACAACAATTCGTTCATCTCTATTGGCCAACTCCCATGTAGTATGAAAGATCAACCTTCCTATTTTTGCCATTTTCTCAAAATTGATTTTATCTACAGTATCTGTTGTCCTGTGATAATCCTCATGTACACCATTGAAATAAAAAATCGCAGGAATACCATTCTTTGCAAAATTGTAATGATCAGACCGGAAATAAAATCTATTTGGGTCTGTTTCTGAGTTATACTTATAATCCAATGTCAAACCTGTATACTTCTTATTTGCCTCCTCATTGATCTGATGTAGATCTGAACTTAATCTATCCGAACCTATTACATAAATATATTCTGGATTCTCAGCATATTTCTCATCCACTCTTCCTACCATATCAATATTTACATTGGCAATCGTATTTTCTAAACTATACACTGGATTCTCAGCGTAATAATAGGATCCTAGTAATCCTTTTTCTTCTCCTGTCACCAATAAAAATAAAATACTTCTTCGGGGGCCATCTCCTGCGGAACTTGCTAAACGAAAAGCCTCTGCCAATTCCAATACCGTAGTAGTCCCAGAGCCATTATCATCTGCTCCATTATAAATATCTTCTCCTCGCATACCCAAATGGTCATAATGCGCTGATACCACAACAATTTCATCTTTCTTATCCGTCCCTTCTAAAAAACCTAATACATTTTGCCCTACAAGCGTTCGGACACTTTTTGATTGGTTTACAATTATGTTCCTTTTCACTTTGACATCACAAGCTTTCCCTTTTTTATTAGATCGCTTTCTTGACTTCACTATCTTTTTTTCCTTTTTACCAATAATGTCTCTTGCAATAGTGGATGAAATAAACACATGATTTGCATATGGAATCTCTTCATTGGTCTTATCTCCCAACTCTGTCACTTCTCCAAACAGTCTTCTATTGGCTGCAATTAGTCCTTTAATGTCATTTTCAATGATGAGCACCAATTTTACTCCATTCTTTTTAGCTGCAATTAACTTTTTATCTGGATCTGTAGACCAATCAGACATCTCTCTACTTCCAGTAATCCAAGATGTACTATCTTTTTTAATCGGCTCTCCTTTGTTGATCAATATTACCTTCCCTTTAACATCGTTCTTTTTGTAATCACTGTATTCAGGATCATCAATACCATATCCCAAGTAAATCACTTCATCCGTAGAAATAGCAGGAACACTTTCATTTTTTTGAGGAAAAGCGACAAAATCACGCAAATGTCTATATCTCGTTTCTCCGACAAAAATATCAGAGTCCACCCACTTAGAAAAAGTAAAAGCTACTTGTTGAAAATAACTCCCTTCTACTCCTGGTCTATTTAATTGAAGTAAATTAAAATACTTGGAAATATAATTTGCTGCTTGATTGTTTCCATTTGTACCTGTCTCTCTGCCCTGAAATGCATCACCTGCTATAATAGTTAAGTGCTGTTCCATATCTGAAGCAGTTATAGAATTTGCATATTTTACACGTAAATCAGTTTCATCATCAATTAAAACTGCTGTGGAATCAGGAATTGATACTCCACTTTCATACTGAGCCTGCATCTGAAATGCTAGTAAACACAATACAATAAAAAAGAAATTTTTTGTCATCTTAAATGTTTTGACACTAATAATATAGATGAGTAGGTATTGAATACCCCAAATCGGCTGCAATAGTAGTACTATTCAGCGTTTTAGACAATTACTTACTTGTTTTTTTAGATTTCTTAACGCTAGCAGTGACTTATTTTGTCTACTCTGCGGCCGTGTCTGCCTCCTTCGAACTCTGTATTGGCAAATGTATGTACCATTTGCCTCGCCATTTTTGCACTTACAAATCGTGCTGGAATCGAAAGCACATTGGCATTATTGTGTTGCCTAGCTAAAGCCGCTAATTCTACTTTCCAACACAGTGCCGCTCTTACCGCCTGATGTTTATTTGCTGCCATTGATACACCATTTCCGCTTCCACAAATCAACACACCAAATTCAACTTCACCCTGTTCAACCAATTCTGCTACCGGATGCACAAAATCAGGATAATCTACCGATTCTTCCGAATACGTTCCTTTGTCAATTACTTCTATGTTCTCCTTTTTTAAAACACGAATAATGGTACTCTTGTAAGCAAAACCAGCATGATCACACCCTATAGCTACTTTTCTCATTTTAATTATTTTACACTGAAAACAGAAAAGACGATTCAAAATTTTGAATCGTCTTTTTGATATTTTTAATCTTGAATGGCACTTACAGAATAAGGTCCAACTAAATCTGTCATTTCTTTAGCAAATGTAGGGTCCTCTACTTCTTTTGAAAGACTCAACACATCTTCAATCGCCCTGGTATAGAAACCAATATCTTGCTGGAAACCCTCAAAGTCCTCAGGAGACAATGATTCATAGAATTTCATGTATTGTCTCGATTCCTCCCCTAAAATTCTAAGGTGCTTTTTCGCATCTTCAAATTCTCCTGTTCTTACTAATACATTTATAAAAGGAACCACTCCAGCATCATAGGCAAAATTCATGTGAGGAAAACCTTCAAAATACTTCTTCGCTAAATCTGCCGCTCTTTTAGTATCTCCTTTCTGAGTCATCAACGCTGAAGCTCTGAGCATAGCCATCTTCATAGCTTGAACTTCTGCCATATAGTTTTTATCTACAAATAAATCTTTTTTATCAAAATTACCCCAACTCCATTTATTCATAACGTTGTCATAAATAGCATCTAAATCCGCACGTCCACTTCCGTAAATCGCTAAAGATTGATCACTTCTTGTCTTGATCGGCACTAATCTTAATGCCAATCCTTCTAATTGCATATAATCATTTAATCCTTGAAGTTTTTCATTCTTACAGGTAGTTGCAAAATAAATAGGTCGATCATAGAAATTTGAACTAATGATATCCAACACCGCCAAATCGTCTTTTGTAATATATGACTTCGATTGAGGGAACTTTATATTAATACTTCTTTCTAACGGAATGGAATCAATATTATCTAACATTCCTGAAGATCTATATTTTGATTCGTTAATTGGAATTACAAGATTCTTCGAATTCAAAATCGTTTGTCCATTTTGAACGTTTTTAGGATTGGCTATAAACTGAAGTGCTCTATCCAATGGTAATGGATTATTAAGAACATCATCTTGTGGATTATTTGGATTGAAGAAAAATACTTGATTTCTCAATTTCCCTCTTATCGCATCTGCAGGAATACTCAGCTTTATTGGGTCTGAATTATTCACTTTATTCCTCAACTTGTTTATATACCAATCTACCGCAATCAAACTTAAATTGACAACTCTCACATCTGTACGTATTCCTTCTACTTCTTGAGCATACCATAACGGATACGTATCATTGTCTCCATAGGTAAATAGAATCGCATTCTCCTCAACAGAATTCAAAAAATTGGCTGCATAATCTCTGGAAGCCTGTATGTCTGCTCGACTATGATCATCAAAATTTTGGAATCCCATAATGATCGGTGCAGAAAGCACCAAAGCTCCAGCAACAATTGAAGGTACCAGTCCAGACATTTTTAAGTTGTCTTTAAAGATATCATACAAGGCAAAGACTCCCATTCCTATCCACATACTAAATGCCATAAAGGACCCAGCAAAGATATAATCACGTTCTCTTGGCTCGTTTGGAGGTTGATTGGAATACAATATAATACCAAGCCCCGTCAATAAAAACATGATAAGCAAAGAGAGGAACTCTCGTCTACTTCTTGAAAAATGCCACAAAATACCCAAGAGACCAAATATTAATGGCAAGAAAAAATAGGAGTTGCTTGCTTTATTGTCTTTCATTGTGTCAGGTTGTTCAGACATGTTATAAAGCTTTTTAGAATCAAAAGCACCAATCCCCGATTTCCAATGCCCATCTCTAATATCCCAAGGGTAATATCCTTGTTCTCCGTTCTGCTTTCCTACAAAATTCCACATAAAATACCTCCAGTACATCCAACTCACTTGATACTTCATCATAAACTTAAGGTTATAGTCCATTCCTGGCTTACCTACATTTTCGTCCATGATTTGTCCTCTCCACATATTGTGCAACTGAGGTCTACTTGCCTCTGTATGCCCCATTCGAGGAAACATGATTTTATCTTCATTCTTATAGACGTAGGTAAACTTTTCATCCACTACTTCGTACCTACCATTGACCAGGCCCAATCTGTCTTCACGTTCTACATCTTCAGGTTTTGCATTATAATGGGGTCCTCTTAATAAAGCTCGTTCTCCATACTGCTCTCTATTCAAATAAGGTAAGAGACGAGTTGCATCACTAGGGACATTCATATTCACTGGAGTGTCTGCATTGGCTCTGATGACTACCGTTCCTATGGTGGAAAATGCAACCGTAACCAAAATAGAAGACACCGTAAATAACTGAAGCATGTAATACCCGTTCTTATGTGCATATCTTAGTACCAAATAAGCAAGAGATCCCAAAATCAATACCGTAGGAATCAAACCAGAATGCACGGGCATCCCAACACTATTGACCATGAATACATCCATTTTCATCCAAAGTGTTGGAATCCAAACAATAATTACTTTTTGAACAAATCCAATTGCAAAAACCCCTAGCCCTAATGCAGCTATTGGCTCTAGTAATTGTTTTATAGAAAGGTCTTTAAGTTCATCTTTCAACGGATATAGTGAAGCAATTAATAATAAACCAATTAATCGCCCTCCAATACCACCTCCAACTGGAGCAAACAATAAGAAAAACAATCCAATTACACCTACAAGGCTAATAATAACACCAGCTGTATTTGTATTGTTATATTTTTTATAATAATACAATAATGCTATTGCTGGAAAAGTCAATAAACTCAATAAGTGAACACCAATAGATAGTCCTGCCGCAAAAATACTGAGCACCAACCATCTATCAGAATTTTTATCATTCGGTAAGTAATACCATTTTACAGCCGCCCAATATGTAAGTGCTGTAAACATAGTAGACATGGCATAAACTTCGCCTTCTACCGCTGAAAACCAAATAGAAGAAGCAAATGCAGTTGCAAGACCAGTTGCTAATCCACCCAAAGCGAGTGCAATGTTTTGACCTTCATCTGTAGAACCATCTCTGCCTACCATTCCGATTTTTCCAAACATCATGGTAATCCAACCAGCAAACATCGCTGCTAATGAGGTCGACATACCTGACATTAAATTGACCGCAAAGGCTATGTCTGAAGGCGTATCCGAGAATACAGTAGCCACCCAAGTAAACATTCTCCCTATCAAAAGGAACAACGGAGCACCCGGTGGGTGAACAACTTGTAATTTGTGGGCACCAAGAATAAATTCTCCACAATCCCATAGACTGCCTACTCTTTCGGCAGACATAAAGAAGACGATGAAAGTGATCAGGAAAATCGCAATTCCTGTTATATTAAAATACTTTTTCAATGAAGTCATAATCATTTTAAGATTTGCAGCACAAATGTAAGAAAATAAACATGTATTTCTACTTGATTATTAAAGGGAGTCCAATCTGTAATATCTAATTTCTATTCGTAGACTTTTCCTTTCATGTAACAATTCAAATTTTCATTAGAAATTTGCTATCCAAAGCAATTTACCTCTTCCAAAGTTTAGAATAATCCATGTCCAAAAATTGACCTATTCAACTCACTCCTTATTACAAATTCAATTAATTAGAATGAGTACAAATCAGAATATCTTTTTGTTTGATTGGTCTATTTTGTCTGCATGATAACGACATTTTTTAATCCATTTGTATTTGAGCCGTTCGATTAACAAATTGTTGACTGTTTTATGAACATGGAAACTCAAAAAACATACAATTTTATCAAAAATTAAAGGATGACCGTATATATAAACCTTTTTCACCTAAGTGGTTGATGCTATATTCAAATGACATAATATAGGTGTGGTAAAGTAAGATATCAAATGCAGGTCCATAACCTACTAGAAATCTATTATTCAGTGAGTTTGTTATTTTATACGTTGGCTCATTTACATATCCAAAATCCAGATTTAATCTAAAAAACACCCTGAAATTCATCCTTTTGAATTGCCTTAGTGCCATATATTTTCCCCAACTTTTATTTCTTTCAAATAACTTGTACCTCAAGGAGGTTTTTGTCAAGACGAAATCTGTTCCATCCACTACATACAATTCATATCCTCTTACAACGTCGTTTCCATAGCCAAGACCTTGATTATTAGCAAATGGAATTTGATTTCTAAGCAGATTTGTTTTAGCTTTTATTCTGCCCGCCCATATCCAGTTTTTACTTAACTTATAATACTTTTCTATGCCCCCTGAAATAGAAAGGTTGTTGAAGTCTCCAAAAACACCAAGTCCCTCTTTGACTACACTTAAAGCAATTAAAAATCCACCCTCCGGATATAGATTAAAAATCCTTTTATCGTGAACATAATTGTACCGAAATGCAAAATATTGAATATCCTTTGATCCATTCAAAAAGTAACTGGGATTTAATTCATCAGCAACAAATTCATCTACGCTATTGCTATGAAATTCTAGTTTGAGATCATGAAAATTAAATAAGTCAGGTCTGTGATTGACACCCAATCCTGTCCTGAATCGCTGGAGCAAAATTCGCTCATCGTCCAGCATTCTAAAGATTGGTTTATTATTTTCGGTCTTATATCCTAGTTCCTTTTGGTTGGCATAGAATATTTCTCCAAATGCACCCCAATATCTAGAAAGGTATGGATAGTTGTATTTTATTTCATATTTGCGCGTATACCCATGTTGTACTTTTAATTTGACTTTGTCTTTTCTACCCAGCAAATTAATATGATCTAACCCCAAACCATAATTGACACGACTAAAATCCCTATTCTGATCGGTCCACCACACGTTAAAATTTCTATCCGCCAGTTCAAAAATTAAAGAAGGATAGATATACCAGTTTTCTTGCATGATGACTTGAATATCTCCAACATGTTCTGTGACATTCCAATTTTTAATATTGATCTCAACTCCCGTAAACAGAGCTGTACTCAATAGTCGTTTCTCGTTGACTAATTTTCTGGTAGGAAATTCGGAAAGAAATACGGTATCTCCAGGCAACAAGTCTAACTCATTATAAATTACTATATTTTTGGTCCGCTTGTTCCCATCTAAAATAATGTCATTAATGATAAAATAATCTACCGACTGCGAAAATGCATTACAAGAAATAAAAAGTAAAAAAAGGAAGTAAATTCCAAAAAAGGGCCTAGACATTTAAATAGCTCATTAATGCATCGTATCTATCCTTCATATCATCAATATATTCATATTCGGAGAAAGATGCAGTAATCACATAATCGAATCGTTGGAATGCTGAAATGATTGAGTTGATATCTCTTTTATTGATTTTTAAAGTTACTTGAACTTCATTACTGTCTTCAGTCGAAGTAAGGAATGTACTTAAGATAGATGCATTCTCTGATTCTACAATTCTTGAAATTTCCGCAAGACTATAGTTTGGTTTGCTCGTACTAATCACTAAAATGCTTCCAGGTTCAGAAAAGGAAAAACTTTTTGCATAATACAACACCAAATCTTCCATTTTAATAAGACCTATATAATTGTCTTCACTATCTACTACTGGAATTACAGTGAGATTCCCATTGGCCATTTTACTCATCACTTCAAAAATGTGCTCTGTCTCGTAGCAAAATGGTCTAGCCAATCCTAAACTGTAAGAACCAATTGGCTCCTCCATTTCATGATTCAAAATATCATCTTCCGAAATTAATCCTAGAAATTGTACATCGTTGACAATAGGGAGATGTTTGACATGAAAAATTCCCATCATTGTAATAGACTCCTCTCCTGTGTCACTTGTTCTAAGTGGTGAAAGTTCGTATGATATGAGATCTTTTGCTGTCAATTTCCGTGTTGTTTATTAAACGCTGGTTTTACGTATTAATACTATATATAACAATGATCGTTCCCTATTCGTCCACTTTTAAGTTAAAATTTAAAAAAAAGTGTCAGGTATTTACCTTCTCAATAGTTTTTTACGCTCCAAATTAAACTCTTCTTTGCTTAATAAGCCTTTTTTACGGAGTTCATCCAATTTATTTAATTGGGAAAGTAATACATCATCTGTAATAACTAAGTTTTCGTCTTTTTGTTCTGCTTTTGCAGATGGAGATTCCTTTGATCTAACTCCCAAAGTATACCCATTTTCTTTAAACTCGTCAAATTCGGGTTGTATCCGAACAAAAGCCAAGTCGTCTTTTGAATTGATCAATTCATAATCTTTAAAACCAAGTTCCACTGCCTTGGCCAAATGATAATAAGCTTTATCTTTTTGTTCAGTCATTGAATAGGCACATGCAATATTAAAATGCAAGGCTACATCATGCTGGTTAATATCCAATCCTCTGGAAAAATCTTCTATGGCTCCTTCTAAATCATAATCTTTATATTTCCTGATCCCACTAGTCTTGAAAGGATTTGCCTTTGCAATTGGTTTCCTACTTTTAGAAATAGCTCTTCTTTGCTCTGAGTTACTTCTCCTACCTACCTTACCTCTACTTTTTTGAATTTGCCGTTCTCTTCTTTGTTCCAAATAATCGTCTCTTCTATTCCTTGATGCATACCTATTGTATTTCCGATCAAATTCCTGATCAGACATCTGCAACAACATCGCCCCTTCAATAATACCAAAAATTGCCAAAAATGGAAGTACTTTCATTTGTGTCATAATGAGCACCATGATCATAAAAATTCCAATTCCATTTTGCCTTAAATAAAATTTCTGTACTCCGAATGCACCAAGCGTAAGAGCAAGAATCCCTGCCGTGACCCTACTTCGCCTTGGTTGGTATTTTCTACTTGTCATTTTTCACCATATATTTTACAGGTAAGAATAGCAATATCATCTGAATATTCTTTTCCTCCCCTAAATCTATCAATTTCTATTAACAATTTATCATTAAAATCGTCTGGAGAATCCCTTTCGTTTTCTTTTACAAACGATTCTATTTTTTCATCATCAAAATAATGACCATCTTCATCTTGCAATTCAGCCAATCCATCCGTAAAGGATAAAATGGTCGTTTCTCCTTCAATCGTAATAATTTCTTCTTTGATCTCAGGCAACTTTTCAAATGCTCCTATAAAGGTACTGCCTTGATTCAACTTACGTATTTTACCATTGTTAATCATAACAGGAGGATAGTGGCCAGCGTTTATATATCGGACCGTATTCTCTTTTGTATCAATTTCAGCTATAAAAAAAGTAATAAATTTGTCTGCCTTGGTAATTCGATAGACAGATTGATTTAATGCAAAGACAAAAGTTTCTAAATCTCTGTATTGGTAGATCAAATTTTGAATCAACGCTTGAAAATTAGCCATTAATAACGCAGCTGCAACTCCTTTTCCAGAAATATCTGCAATACAAATTGCAAACCGATTTTCGCTGAATTTAATGTAGTCCAAATAATCTCCCCCAACATTTGAGTGAGGCATATAAATCTTCGACAAGGAAAATGTACGCTCACTGGGTAAGGTGTCTGGAATAAGCATACGTTGTACCTCACTTGCCAGTTCCATCTCACGTTTGTATTTCTCTTGTTCGATTTGCCTTTTAAAAAGTCGCTTGTTTTCGATGGCTACCGCAATGATATTGGTGATCGTTGTTATAAATTGAATTTTATTGTAAATATCATTCTTATCCTTTATCCCACCAATCAATGAAAAAGCGATAGGCTCGCTTTTATGAAATACTGGAATGATTATATCAAATTCCTGTAGCTTTTCGTCGTCATCTTCTTTTATCGTATGCAGCCTTTTATTCTTCAGCAAAAGAGGAATAAGCGCATCAACTTTTTTGGGTTCATAATTGATTGAACTGGTACATTTCCAACCATCATCAGAAATAATAAATAAGGCCATCTTTTCAATCGCCATTTCCCAACTCAGAAACGATTTGTACATATTGAATAAACCACTGGCAGAGACATTGTCATTGATCGCCTGGGTTATCGTCAACAAACTCTTGATTTGGAGTTGCTTAAGACTTAAGTCCTTCTCTAATTTTTCTAATATGGCCAATTCTCGATTCATCCAGATTTTTACAATTACAAAAAGCTAAAATACACGAAAATAAGGGGAATCTATGTTTTGTGTGATGATATGTTTGAAATTGGTAATATTCCAGACTATCCATTAAAAATCCAAAACTCGCTAATCGACATCAAACAAAATTTTATTTTATATTTTGGAAAATAAACGTTGTATTCCATATATAAATGTACTATATTTGTATCATGAAAAATTATATACTGGAAAGCTTGGTTAATAATATTTCATAGAAGCAATAAAAAAACAAATTTATAGGTCTTTTAATTGCCTTTACCATATTAATGAGAAGCGAGGTGCAAAAGAAGCAGAATTTTATAATCTGCATTGATACAATCTCGAATTGAAAATTTAACCATTTAATACCAAATATCTATTGGTTTTATCTGGTAAATCTTCCAAATTCTCTTGTAAAAAGTAGAAATAGTTTTAATAGTTAATAGTTTTAATAGTTAAGTCATTTTGTTAAGTTGAAAGCCCTGTCCCCGCAGGGCTTTTTTTGTATACGCTATTTTGGTTGTCGCTTTATGTGCTCCGCTGTTGGACCTAGACCCATTTCAGCTGTCCAAATATCAATTTATTACTGAATCACTTTGATGATTCTAGATTCGTAAAATTTTGACAAACATGTGGATACCTACTTGTTCACTTTACCCCACTTTTGCATTGAATATATTATAGGAAGCAATGATCTTCCAAGATCAGTCAATGAATACTCTACCTTGGGAGGAACTACTGGATAAACCTTTCTGTGTAAAATCCCATCATGTTCCATCTCCCTCAATTGATTTGTTAACATTTGCTTACTGATGCCTTGTATTCTTCTCTGAAGTTTACCAAAGCGATTCAAATCAACAGAAATTAGATAAATGATTATAGGCTTCCACTTCCCTCCAATTTTACTCATACAATAAACTACTGGGCAACTTTCGTACAATATTTTGTCTTTATCCACTTAACATTATTTTAACATTTCGAATCACACAGTAAAAACGGCTATAGTCTTATTTTATGACTAAGTCATTTTTTAGTGACTAGTATCAAAAACCGAAGTGAAGATATAGATTTGTCCAACAAACAATCGAATATGACACAAAAAATTAATTTAATCGAAAAGTTTAATCTCATCTCAGAATATTGGTCTCCACGAATTATTACAGAGTTAAATGGTCAACAAATAAGATTGGCCAAAGTAAAAGGAGAACTCATATGGCATTCTCACGAAAGAGAAGATGAAATGTTCTATGTATTGAAAGGTAAAATAAAACTATTGCTCGAAGATCAAGAAGTAATAATCAATGAAGGTGAAGTATTTGTTGTCCCTAGAGGTGTAAAACATAAACCAATTGCAGAAGAAGAATGCTGGGTCGTACTATTTGAACCAGCTGAAACAAAACATACTGGCGATCAATTTTGCGAACAAACGATAACAAACTTTAATTGGATTTAATGATGAAAAAGTTATTAAAAAATTGGATTACAAGAATAATTCTAGGCATTATTGCCTGTACGTTTGGCACTTTTCTAATAAAGGAATTTATAACGTTTCCGCTACTGAATTTATTTATAGACTCTGTAGAACTCAAAGAAGGCATTCAGCGCTTACTTTCAGGTTTAATGATAATAGTTATTTACTATTACCTTTATAAATTTTTAGAAAAAAGAAAACTAACTGAATTAAGTACAAAATCCATCTGGAAAGACTCCTTTATTGGATTATTATTGGGTTTTGGACTTATATCATTATGCATCCTGCTTCTTTACTTTTTAGGCTTTTATCAAATAAATGGAGTTAATTCATTTTCAAATGTATTGTTCCCCTTAACCATGTTAATATCTGCAGCCCTGTGGGAAGAAATCCTCTTCAGAGCAATTATTTATAGAATTCTTGAAGAAAAATTTGGAACCAAAATAGCATTAATCCAAACACTTATTTTTGGTGTAGTACACTATGGAAATGAAAATGCCACGATTTCCTCTGTATTTTTTGTAATTCTATTAGGTCTTGCAATTAGTTTAATGTATACCTATACGCAAAGAATATGGCTGCCCTTTTTCTTCCATGTAAGTTGGAATTTTGCACAAACAATATTCGGGGCTACACTTTCAGGAGATAATTCTTTTAGACAATTTTTTGAAGGCAAATTTGATGGTCCTTCTCTGTATATTGGTTCAGTTTTCGGAATAGAAGACTCTTTGTTTTCAATAGTATTTATGACCTTATTATCAATATACTTATATTGGTTGTGTAAGAAAAATAAAAAAATTATCGTCAGGAACTAAGTTTTACTTCATATAGATTCATTAACCATCTGAATTTTATCAAAAAAATAATATACTTTGATTCCGTTTCTTCATTCATTATTTAACCCAACCATTTTGATTGACAAAAATAATTGCATTGACACCATAAATTTCAACGATTTATATAAAAAGCTTATCCAAATAACATGTATTGTTTCGATTCCAAAAAATGATTAGAAAAACAAATGGAAAATAGAGAATCATTAACAAACTTTATAATGAAAGTCGCCAAAATTTCAAAAGGTGATGCCCAAGAAATCTCAAACTCTTTTCATCCTATTGAAATTAATGAAAAGGAATTTTTACTCAAACAAAATCAAGTGAATGACCAATACCTTTATCTCGAAAGTGGTCTTATGAGAACTTTTCTTTATGATTTGAATGGAGAAGAAGTTACAATAGACTTTTTTACAGACAATAGTATTGTATTTGAAATTACTTCCTTCTTTAATCGTGTTCGATCTGAAGCAAATATCCAAGCAATTACAAACTGTAAAGGATATAAAATATCCTATGACGAGTTAAATACTCTTTTTCATAATAAGCCAGCTTTTCGTGACTTTGGCAGAGCCATTTTGGTAAAAAAATTTATTGCTTCTCAACAAAGAAATTATGGAATGATTAAACAAACTGCTTTGGAACGATACCAAAATCTTTTAAATTCAAACACCCAAATATTCAAATACTCTCCACTAAAATATATTGCATCCTATTTAGGTGTAACTGATAGAACATTAAGTAGGTTACGAAAAAACATATAGAATTGTTATTTCTTCACTTTTGTCTAGTGAATTTAAATTTTTAAGGTTCACTTTTGTATCAAAATTTGTATCAAATGACTGAAATTTCTATTCCACTTACGATTTTTTTTGTTCTTACAACAATCCTCACTTTATGGTTTTTTTATAAATCCTATAATAGTAAAAATACGCTCGCAGGTATCCTCATTTGGACTTGTATTGTGGGTGTCTTAGGGTACTTTGGGTTTTATAGGGTATTAAATACTAACCCACCAAGATTTATTTTTCTCTTATTTCCAGGAATACTATTCGTTGTCCTCCACCTGTTTACCAAAAGGGGTAAGAGATATAGTGACAAGCAAAATTTAAACTGGTTAACCTTGCTTCATACAATAAGAGTCCCGGTTGAAATCGTATTGTACTATGTGTATGTAGAGGGTTATATTCCTGATTTAATGACTTTCGAAGGATATAACTTTGATGTTCTTTCAGGACTTTCTGCACCTATTATTTATTATGCAGTGTTTGTAAAAAATTGGATAGGAAGAAAAGGGTTATTAATTTGGAATATCCTCTGTTTGGGCTTGCTAATAAACATTTTAATCATTGCAGTATTATGTGCTCAAACCCCTATCCAGAAATTTGCATTCGATCAACCTAATATCGGCGTAACCTACTTTCCGTTTGTTTGGCTTCCTGCTGTTATTGTTCCTATTGTCCTTTATTCTCATTTAGCAAGTATAAGACTACTATTGAAAAAAAATAAAGTATTGTAATTAATGAGAAGTGCTAACAAAAGAAAAACAAAGGAGTATGATTGTATAACAACATTAAAACTAAAAGAGAAGAAGCTATCAACCAGATATTTCAAGATTTAATAAGTACAATAGTATGGTACGAAAGGAGTGAATAAAGTACATCGGGGAGGGTTCAATTCTTTTAATGACTCAATAACTTCTTGCCGATCAAAACATTTTTAAAAATAGATTCAATGAAAAAAGAACCAAATTATTTTGAAGATGAACTCGTTGACAATTCATCCATTATTGGTCCCGAAGAAGGTGAACACCTACAATTAAATGGTATCTTAGTAACCTTTAAGGTGACAAGTGAATTATCCAATAATAAAATGGGTATATATGAAATAACACTTCCCCCAAAAACAATAGGGGCCAAATTACATTATCATCGTTTTATGGATGAAACATTTATCGTTATCAAGGGTACACTTACAATTGAAGTTGGAGACAAAATACAAGAAGCTAAACCCGGCACAATTGCTTATGTTCCCAGGTTTACTCCACATGGTTTCAGAAATAATACTGACCAAACTGTTCAACTCTTACTCATATTTAATCCTTCTGAAAAACGTGAAGGTTTTTTTAAAGGGTTGCTAGAAACAATAAGTGAAGATCCTATAAATCCTAAAAAATTTTTAAAGCTGTATAACAAATACGACAGTTTTCCAGTAGACACTTCTAATATGATACCTTCGAAAGAATAAACCAATAGAACTTCGTGAATACGTTTAACCAAATGATAAGAGTAGGAGAGCTATACCCTGAATTGAAAAATCTAATAAAAACAGATATGGAAAATTTGAATAAATATGTTTCGATTTATAAAGAACAACTTAGAAAAGGAGACATAGTAATAGCCTACAACGAATTAGTGAAATTTGTTATGAAGTTAAGAACGAATTTTATCAAGAGCTGTTCTGGTCATTTTTCATTTGCTGGAATTCTTCATGGATATATGGACTATACGTATTTCTACTATTCAAATGATATTTTAAAGAGCAAAAAACTAAAACTCGGATTTGTATTAAATCACATAGAAATGAGATTTGAAATTTGGTTACTTGGAACTACTATACCTATTCAAAAAAAATATTGGAATTTGTTGAAAACCACAAAGTGGAATAAGGACAAAACTGAAATGCCTAAATATTCAATTTTTGAAACCACGATAATCGAAAATCCAGATTTTGATAATCTAAACGTTTTAGCAGAACAAATTGAAGCCAAAGTGATTCAAGTTTCGGAGGAAATCGTAGATTACATCGACACATTAAACTGAGCGAGTTAATAACGAAAATCTCCGCACTTTATTGGCAGTGAGTAATTGCTCGTTCTCACCTACCTCTGAAAATCCTCAGAGTTATTTTACAAATATTTTGGGTGTCACCGAGACTCGAACTCTGTTCTCCTCATCCACATTGAGGTATTTTACCAGTTAAACTAGAGACACCATATGATACAATCTTGTATCCCACCTGGGAGTCGAACCCAGACTGTAAGGAGCTTAAATCCTTTGCCTCTGCCAATTGGGCTAGTGGGATCTAGATCTATCGTGATAGGTGCAGAGAGAGGGAGTCGAACCCTCAAATTCCCGATTCTAAATCGGACGCGTATGCCATTTCCGCCATCCCCGCATTTTGTACTCCGTAAGGGAATCGAACCCTCATCCCTCGGTAGAAAGCCGAGTATACTAACCATTATACGAACGGAGCAATAGTCTGAGAAATAGGATTTGAACCTATGACCTCTCGCTTCCAAAGCGAGTAAACAACCACCGTTATCTTCTCAGATTTAAATTTTTGTACTCCGTAAGGGAATCGAACCCTTATTACTCGGTAGAAAGCCAAGTGTACTAACCATTATACGAACGGAGCGTAGGATTGAAAAAGTAATGCTGGCAAAAAACAAGGCATTTTTCTCAATCTTTGCAGTATTGACGGGATTCGAACCCGCAACTCCCCGAGAGACAGTCGGGCACTCTAGCCATTGAGTTACAATACTGGATGTGGAGCAATTTGATACTCCTTGGATTATGATCCTTTTAAATGAATGTTTAAAATGAAAGCAAAAAAAAGCACCTCTTTGGAATCAAGAGATGCTTTTAGATCTATCGTATGACTTTTATATTTACATACAATCTACTATCTCTTGTAATGAATACTCATCCAAATGTTCCAGATCACAATCCAGTTCGGGTAAACGGGGTTCGATGTCTAATAAAAGTTCGATATGTGAAATTGAATATGTCATTACAACTGGTATTTATATTTTTTAATTGATTTTCATTGTGAATTAAATAAGCAACAGGTTTTATTTACTAATATGTCTTTCTCTGTTTTTATTAATTGACAATGCAAAGGTAAACAAATTTTTTAAAATCACAAGGAAAAAATAATTTAATTAATTGATTTTCAATTAGTTATGTAGCTTATTGACATTGGTATTTATGGCCGCTCTTAAGCAGCATATGTCAAAATTCACAACAGTCTGTCTCTCAATTGTTATTCTTTTCAAGTGCGATATTTATGTCTTTCTAATTATTCAAAATAATTGTGTTTTTCTTTAAATTATATTTGTTTCTAAACTAAAAAAGCGCCCAAAATTTAATCTGGACGCTCTTTTTTCGAATTGTATATTTTCAAATAAATATTACTCTACAGGATGATATAAGCGATCCATTTTCAAATCGTATTCTCGATTTAAATCTATCGTCGGGAATAATCCCAGTTCGCTCATATGTATATTGGTAACTTTCATAAGTTGACGCAAAGTTATAATTTATTTTCTTTTCTTTCTCCACGGTGCATCGATCTTCCAATCTCCAGCCATGATACAACCATACGGATTTATTCTATCTACTACCTCTCCTAAACCAAACTCCTTCATTTGACTTTGTACGGCTTTAGCACTTTTGTACGCGGATGGCAATTCTGATATATCCACATTTTTGGAATAAAACCGAACATCCAGTCCTTTCGTTTCTTCGTTAAAGATTTCTTTTATTGTTCTGTCAGAATTATTTCTAATGTGTTGAGATCGACTCACATTTCGACCAGCTCCATGTGGGGCAAACCCAAGATTTGTATCAGAAGTACTTCCTCTAACAATAAGTACTGGTTCACTCATATTCAAAGGAATTAATCGCAACCCCCCTACGGAATCTGGTACAAACTTATCCGCTAATGGAGTTGCTCCCTTTGCATGATAAAACAAATCATCTTCCTTAAAAACAAAATTATGCTCATTCCAAAATCGTGAATCCGGATCTTTACCCACTAGTCTACACGTGGCATCATGCAAAACAGTATGATTCATTTTGGTCCATTCTCTTACAATCTGCAACGCTTCCCAATATCCTTTTCCTTCTGGTTCAGAATACGGAATCCATCCATTACCTTTCGCAGTACGTGGAGAAATATCCATTCTAAATTTTTCAGCCACAGCCATTCCTTGCTTGAATAAATTCGCACCAAACCCTCTACTCCCGTGATGAGTCACCATAATGGTCTCTCCAGTTTGTTCAGATACACCAACATACAAAAAATGATTACCATCTCCTTGTGTACCCATGTGTGTTTTTGCCAATCCTAAACTTCTTTCTGTATTCAAAAATCTATTCTCTTTGATCTGCTCTTCAAGAATGTGTGGAAAATCAAACAAGTCATTTCTACCGCCTCCCCCAAAATGAGTAATACTATGCGCTGCATCCAATACTGCCTTTGGTGATGTTTTACCATAGGAGGTCATCATAACAGAACAACAGATATCAGCACTATGCATGGAAGGGTGGATGGCGTTTTTAGTCACCACAACACCTCCAACAGGAATCTGTCCAATCCTTCCTGTTGGACAAGCATCTGGCATGATGGCTCCCTTGACCGCTGTCGGAGTTTTCATTACCTCTTCCATAGTCCGCATTACCGCAGCCACATTTACAATCTCATCTTCAGATTCAGCTTTAATGTTTTTCTCAAAAGGTCTCGCCACTTCAAATGGATCAACAATTTTTGGTGCAATGGAATCTAAATATGCAGTAAGCTGTCCAGCGTCAAACGATTCTTCATTGACTACCACCAACGCCTCTCTAAACCATTTCCCAGGTTTATATCCCAATTCTATCAATGTGTTTCCTGTTATTTTCATCTTTTCATTATTTGAAAACAAATCTAAACACCTCCTACGCAATTATTTTGCGTACATTTAAAGTGCAAAATAAAATACTTATGGCAACCAACAAAAATGCACTTATTCGATATCGAACAATTGATCAATGTCTTCAAAATCGTCAACGAAAATGGACATTGGACTCTCTTATCGATGCATGTTCCGATGCATTATATGAGTACGAAGGTAAAAGTACAAATGTAAGCAAACGAACCATCCAATTAGACTTACAATTAATGAGAAGCGATAAGCTAGGATATAATGCTCCTATTGTAGTCTACGATAAAAAGTACTATACCTACGAAGATGCAGATTACTCTATTACTAACATTCCCATTACTGAAACAGACATGGGAGTCATCATGGAATCTGTGGAAATGCTAAAACAATTCAAAGATTTCTCCCTATTTTCGGATTTGAATGGAGTCCTTCAAAAGTTGGAAGATAAGGTCTACAGCGAAAAAAATTCCAAAGATTCAATTATTCATTTAGATACCAATAAGGAATTAAAAGGGCTAGAACATTTGGATGTCATTTATCAAGCTATCCTGAAAAAAATAGTCCTTTCAATTAAATATCAATCCTTCAAATCCGATCGGCCTTCAGAATTCAATTTCACTCCATACATCTTGAAAGAATTCAACAACAGATGGTTTGCTGTTGGTAAAGTAAATGGTAGAAAGAATATACAGAACTTTGCTTTAGATCGAATTCAGAAGATTTCCTATTCCTTGTCAGAAGAATATAGTAAAGACAACTTCAACCCAGATGATTACTATAAAAACACGTTTGGTGTAACCGTATTAAATGACGAACAAATTCTAGAAATTGTCCTTTGGATTGACCCATCAAATGCTCCATACGTACTAACTAAACCATTTCACCACTCTCAAAAGTTGATCAAAAAATTTGAGGACAACAGTATTATTATACAAATAAATGTGCATCATAATTTTGAAATTGAACGACTAATTCTTGGTTTCGGTGAAAAAATTGAAGTGTTGAAACCTGAACGAATGAGGAATCGTATGAAATATAGAATGATTGAAGCTGCTAAAAAATATGGAGATAACACGGATTACAATGAAAAAGTATAATGAAGATGTCTATTCAATATTGAAACTCAAAAATTAGCCTTATTAAAATGAATTATTGGTTTATATTTAGAAGTGATTAAAAAACGTTGGTTGTACTGATTTGAATGTGCTTGTTTTTAAAGTATAGCAATTTTTGAAGAACATGACTTTAGCGCTGAGGTGCAAAAAAGAACAAGACTAGTCGAAGACATGCACAGAAAATACCATTACGTTTTAAACCATTTCTCAAATCAAATTCGGCATCAATGGTAATCAATGTATTAAAAAGCTCGTTTATAATTTTCTTACTATTTCTATCAAGTGGAAATGTATTCTGCCAGGTACAAACTATGGGTGTCACCACTTATGACAAGTCTGCTACTTATAATGGGTATATCTTCTATTCGCCTTTTTATTATTCAGATGCCTACTTAATCGACAATTGTGGATTTCTTGTCAATTCCTGGGATAGAAATAACCGCCCAGGCCTTAGTGGTTATTTAACAAAATCAGGCCTTATGCTCCGAACCAATAAGGTAATAGGTGCACAATATTCTCAACTTAGTACTGGCGGCAATATCGAATTAGTAGATTGGAATAACAATACAATTTGGTCTTCAGATTTTAACGAATTTGAATTTATTCAACATCATGATGCAGTATTAATGCCTAACGGAAATATTATATTCATAGGGTGGGAAAGAATATCACAAAGTGAACAAATTGCATATGGTAGAGTTCCCAATAACGCTTCTAGTCCTTATTTATGGGGAGAATTTATTCAGGAAATTAAACCGATAGGAAGCTCAGATTATGAAATAGTTTGGGAGTGGCATCTACAAGATCATTTTGTACAGGACTATAATCCATCATTATCCAATTTCGGTGTGGTTAGGGATGAAATTGGAAAAGTGGATATTAATTATTTGGGGCCTGGTGCATGGGATGATGACGATTGGTGGCATTGCAATGCATTAGACTACAATCCTGCACTTGATCAAATACTTGTCAATTCCAGAAATAATAATGAGCTATGGATTATTGACCATAGTACAACTACACAACAAGCTCAAGGTTCTTCTGGAGGAAACAGTGGTAAAGGAGGAGAACTTTTGTTTCGATGGGGAAATCCAGCAGCCTACAAAAGAGGTACTTCTGCAAATCTAAAAATGTACGGCTCCCATGGCCACTACTGGATACCTTCTGGATTGCCCAATGCTGGAAAAATAATGTATTTCAACAATGGAGATGACCGACCTCAAGGATATTACAGCACGGTAGAACTAATAGAACCAATTTTTGAGAATGGGGAATATAAAAAAATGAACAATCAGCACTACTATCCCATTCAACCAGAAATAGTTTACGAGGCTCCAAACCCATTTGATTTTGTATCTACCTATTTATCAAATGCTCAACAATTACCCAATGGCAATGTATTTATAAATGAAGGTGGAACTGGGCGATTATTTGAAATTGACAGTAATAATAATATTGTTTGGGAATACATCACACCAGTTAATTATAATGGTCCGAATAATCAAGGCGCTATCATAACCAGCAACTCTAATTTTAGAGCATATAAATACGCTGCTGAACATCCTGCACTGATCAATAAAGATTTATCACCAGGGGAATTAATCGAAGGCGATAGTGAATTCAACAAATGCAAAGACACCTCAACCGAAGATCAATTTGTACCAGACGGGTTTTCCATTAATTATGTCTTGGGCTCTAATCTTTTAACCATCCAAAATGATGCCTTTCTGCAATTGGATCTAACCATCTTTTCTTCCAGTGGCAAACAAATCATCTCAACAACAATAGGTGAATTGAGAAACGATATAGACCTTTCCTCATTGAATCAAGGTATATATGTGATTAGGATAACATCTAACGAGAATAAAAACATACTTACTAAACGGATAGTAAAGTTTTAATGTGTTCTGGTAAAACTAAAAAACCACCATGGAAAACTCCATGATGGTAGTATGTTCTATGGGAAATAGGTATATTATTTGCTATTGAAAACAATTCCCTTTAAAGATCTATTTCTAGCACTTCTTGGATTATATGTTCTGCTTTGAGTTTCGTTCATCACGTTCTCCTTAATGGCCATCCTCTTTTCAAAAGCTGTTATTTTGAATTTGTTAGTTGACCCTTTTACAAACTTATTTATTGCATTCTTGATCATAGTAAAAATTTTTGTTTGCAATATTTTATACTGTGAAATATAAATAATTGCTGTTAGTGTAATTTATTATTTTGTAGTGCAAAGATATACTTATTTTATATTCCGTGCAACACTTGTCCAAATAA
>JARGNR010000004.1:0-16892 GCA_029212405.1 Saprospiraceae bacterium | reverse complement strand
TTTTTAGCTTTTGCATCTCTCTGCATAGGATTGTCTCTAGTTCTTCTCTTACTCTTTTTGAACATATCAAATCGATCCACTTTAGCTTTTGGCGGGTAATTGTTGTTAGAAGTATCTACATCTGCCGTCTCCTTATATGGATCAAGTGTGATTCTACTCACTTCTTTTTCAGTTGGAAATACTTTTGTGATCGTTTTTGCATCCAATTTCCACAACTCAGCTGGAATTCGCTCAATTGATTTTGTTCCATCTTTATATTCAAATTCCAAAATTACTGGCATTGGTAGTCCTCCAACATTTTCAAATTCTATTTCATAATAATTCATACCACTATTCAACAGCGCTTTTTCATCCTCCGACAAACCAGCGATATACTCTTCATATTCTTGAATATCCAACGCATTCGGAACATCCGCATCGTACGTTGTATAGAAATCATTCAATGTAGGATCTTTTTCATTATAGGTCTCCTTGATAGATGTTGCATTTCGCACCGTTGAGATATCAGGATATTCCTCTTTCTTCTCTGCTTTTACGATTTCCATCCGTTGAGTAGGATCTTCAGGATCTAATTTGAAATGTTTTACACTGTTCATTGCTAAATCAACATGATCGTTGGTATAGAACCATCCTCTCCAAAACCAATCCAAATCAACTCCAGATGCATCTTCCATCGTTCGGAAAAAATCTGCCGGTGTAGGAGTTTTAAATGCCCATCTTCGTGCATATTCTTTAAATGCATAATCAAATAACTCTCTACCCATAATGGTTTCTCTCAGAATATTGAGTGCCGTTGCTGGTTTTCCATATGCATTGTTGCCAAATTGAAAGATAGATTCAGAGTTTGTCATAATAGGAGAAATCTTATCCTTATCTCCTTTCATATAATTGACAATATTTGCAGCTGGTCCTCTTCTTGATGGGTAATTTCTTTCAAACTCCTGCTCTGTAAGGTATTGGACAAAAGTATTAAGCCCTTCATCCATCCAAGTCCATTGACGTTCATCAGAATTGATAATCATTGGAAACCAATTGTGACCTACCTCATGGATAATTACACCAATGTGTCCATACTTTGTTCTTTTACTATATGTATCATCATCCTGACATCTTCCATAATTAAAACAAATCATAGGATACTCCATACCCATACTTCCATCAATAGACCAAGCTACTGGATAAGGGTAATCAATTGTATATTTTGAATACGTTCTTAATGTCTGCGCAATCGCTTTAGTTGAATACTTTTTCCACAAACAATCTCCTTCCTTCACCCACATACTCATTGCCATCACATCTTTCCCGTTGGGTAATTTAACATTCAACGCATCCCAAATAAATCTTCTTGATGTAGCAAACGCAAAGTCTCTTACATTCTGAGCTGAATATTTCCAAGTCTTTTTCTTCTTAGCTTTACTTTTGATCCGCTCATCTGCTTCTTCTCTTGTCGCAATAGTCACTGGCTGGTCAAACGTCTTTCTCGCTTTCGCCATTCTTGATTTTTGCTCTGAAGTCAACACAGAACCTTCATTGGTTAATACTCCTGTAGAAGAAACCAAATGATCCGCAGGTACTGTAATATTTACATCATAATCCCCAAACTCTAATGTAAACTCTCCTCTTCCTAAAAATTGTTTGTTTTGCCATCCATAGACATCATAGTATTTACACATTCTGGGAAAAAACTGTGCAATAACGTATACATTATTTCCATCTTCTGCAAATGGTTCATATCCTGACCTTCCTCCATTTACTCTAGTATTGTTAATGTTGTACCACCATTTTACATTAAAATCTGTACTCTGTCCAGGTTTTAATGGTTGAGGTAAATCGACACGCATCATTGTCTTATTAATGGTATAGCTAAGCGCTTGACCTTCCTTATTTGTTACTGACTCGATTTTGAATCCACCCTCAAACTCATTCTGCATTCTTTTCAATCCTCTTAAAGAGACTCTATTAGAGTTTGAAATATTGCTCCCTCGCAATTTTGGAGAGTCACTTTCTGGTGATCTGACGTTTTGATCCAATTGAAGCCACAAATAGGTCAGTTCATCTGGAGAGTTGTTGTGATATTTAATAGCAGACGAACCAATCAATTTTTGATTGTCATCATCAATTTCAATATCCATTTTATAATCAACTTTCTGCTGCCAGTAATCAGAACCCGGAGCTCCCGCGGCATTTCTATAGTTGTTGGGTGTAGGTAAATCTTGACCTAATTGCCTAAATTTATTTTGATTTGTATTTTCTTGAGAATACCCCGTAATACTCCCCAAAATAAACACGAATAACAGTAACTTTTTCATTATTTTATTGGACTTTTTAAAAATAGTTTTGAATAGCGTTAAAAGCGCGAAATTATAAATTCCAGTAAAAAACCAGGTCTATTTTTCGACAATAACGATATTATAACAGCCAAACACCATTTGTGTTGAAATTATTTGAAGTCTATTTTCTCTATTCCATAGGTATTTCTTTATTCTTTTATCGAAGAAATACTATTACAACTCTAATTTTAACCATTATTGCCCCGAAGATTGTTTAATTTCGAGCCGTGAATTCAATTGAAAATGTAAAAATAGCACTTAGGTCAATCAAGGACAATATCCTTAGGTCCTTATTAACCTTATTGATAATTGCAGTTGGTATTGCTTGTTTGGTCGGTATGTTGACCGCAATAGACGGACTTCTTTTTTCTATGAGTGATAATTTCAATCGGTTGGGAGCCAATTCCTATAACTTTCGAAGAAGTAGTGAAACCATAACCACTAACACTGGCGGACGCCAAAGAAAAAGAGGCGCTCCAATTAATTTTGATGATGCGTACGACTTTAAAGAAGCATTTGATTATAGTGGTTCAGTAGTATCCATTGACACATATTGTTCTGGTAACGCTACAGTAAGGATTGGTGACAAAGAAACAAACCCAACCGTTTCGATTGTTGGTATTGATGAAGAATATTTCTCCACTTCCGCATTTGAAATATCTGAAGGTAGAAATTTCACAAAGTCAGAAGCGTATTCAGGAAGCAATAGAGTAATTATAGGAAGTGATATTGTGGATCAATTGTTTGATGAAAAGCCAGAAAAAGCCATTGGGAAAAGTATTTCTATCAATGGCGCAAAATATAAGGTATTAGGGGCATTGGAACAAAAAGGAAATTCCTCTGGATCTGGAAACGACCGAAGGGTATTCATTCCTTTGATCAACGCTAAAAAATTATATGGCTACGCGGATCGCAACTATAATGTCATTGTCTCGGTAAAAAACTCTACAGATATTGATGATGCTGTATCCCAAGGAATTGGAGTTATGAGAAATGTTAGAAAGCTCAAAGCTTCTGAAAAAAATGATTTCGAAATACGGAAGAGTGATGGTATTCTGGAAAGACTTAAAGAAATGACTTCGAGTTTGAGATTGGGCACCATTGTGATTGCTACGCTCACCCTATTAGGGGCAGCCATTGGATTAATGAATATCATGTTGGTTTCCGTTACTGAAAGAACTGCTGAAATCGGAGTTCGAAAAGCCTTAGGAGCCACTCGATCAAATGTGTTAATTCAATTTTTGACAGAAGCAATTGTAATCTGCATCTTGGGTGGTATCGTTGGAATTTTCTTTGGAGTTATTATTGGATATCTAGTCTCTCTTGGAACAAACAGTACATTTGTAACACCTTGGCTGTGGATGCTCGTGGGCATCGCTGTCTGTGTATTTGTAGGTGTTGTTTCTGGAATCTACCCAGCGCTTAAAGCTTCTCGACTCGATCCAATTGAGTCATTACGATACGAATAATTTGTATTTAACTGTATATTGTTACATCATTCCCACAAGATGCAAAAAGAGCGCAAAGACAACCAATTTATAAAAAAACCTATTTATCCCGGTGGATCAAAGGCTATGCGTGAGCTTATCCGAAAGGAATTAAAGTATCCCAAAGAAGCATTTGACGCCAAGGTGGAGGGAAGTGTATATCTTAGATACAATATAGACTATAAGGGTAAAGTAGTTTCTTCTAAAGTGCTTACTAGCGTGGGGTATGGCTGCGATGAAGAGGCCCAAAGGATTGTATCAAAATTTAAGTTTGAAGTACCCAAAGGTCCTAAAAAACTAAAAGTGAAGTTTCACAAAACCATAAGAATTCATTTTCGGCTGCCTAAAGAGCAAATAAAAAAGCCGCCAATTACTTCAAATCAGCATGGAAGATCTACTCAACTTACTTATAGTATAACACCTACCAGAAAAGAACCAGAAAAAAAGAAACCAGAAAAAAAATCTACCAACTATACGTATACTATTAAGTATTAATCAACGAAAGCTTTGAAATGTACCCATTGCAGCTTTACATCATTTTTAAAAAGAACAAATTCACATTCGAATTATTTCAAAATTCAACCGTATCATCTTTCTGTATATTTATTTACACGATAGCCAATATTAAGTTCCTCAATTCTTCAAATTAATCTATTTTTGCACCTTCCAATAAAAAGAAGAAGAATTATGGATTTTAAAAATCTTATATCACATTGCAAAGAATATGGTTTCATTTTTCAATCCTCTGAGATTTATGATGGATTAAGTGCGGCATACGACTATGGGCCGAATGGAGTGGAGTTGAAAAATAATATCAAACAATACTGGTGGAAAAGTATGGTTCAAATGCATGATAATATAACAGGTATTGATGCCTCTATTTTTATGCATCCTAAAACTTGGAAGGCATCGGGCCACGTAGATGCATTTAATGATCCATTGATTGATAATAAAGATTCCAAAAAGAGATACCGAGCGGATCAACTGATAGAAGGATATACAGAGAAAATCGAAAATAAAATCAAAAAAGATGTTGAAAAAGCGAGAAAGCGTTTTGGAGACTCCTTTGATGAAAAGCAATTTAGAGAAACCAACGGTAGAATAATTGATCGTCAGAAAAAAATTGATGATATTCTCTCTACCATGAATAAAGCGTTGACTGACGAAAACATGGAAGGGCTCCGCAATCTTATCGTAGATTTGGATATTGCATGCCCTGAGTCAGGTTCAAGAAATTGGACTGAAGTAAGACAATTTAATTTGATGTTTTCTACCCAATTGGGAAATATTGCTGGGGAAGAAGGCAAACTATATTTGAGACCTGAAACAGCTCAAGGAATCTTCGTTAATTTCTTGAATGTACAAAAATCAATGCGACAAAAAGTCCCATTTGGTATTGCTCAAATAGGAAAAGCATTTAGAAATGAAATCGTTGCAAGGCAATTTATCTTTAGAATGCGTGAGTTTGAGCAAATGGAAATGCAATTTTTTGTGAAGCCAGGAACCCAACATGAGTGGTATAACTATTGGAAAGAGACTCGACTCAAATGGCACAAGGCGCTGGGAACCCCTGAAAGCAAACTTAGGTTCCATGATCATGAGAATTTAGCTCATTATGCGGATGCTGCAGTTGATATCGAATTTGAATTTCCATTTGGTTTTAGAGAATTGGAAGGTATTCATTCCAGAACTGACTTTGATTTGATGGCTCACCAACAGCTTTCAGGTAAAAAATTGCAATACTTTGATCCATCCATTAATGAAAATTATGTCCCTTACGTAGTGGAAACCTCTATTGGGTGTGATCGAATGTTTTTGGCTCAAATTGCCAATAACTTGGTAGAAGAAGTGGTGCCAGATGCAGATGGAAAAGACAGCACTAGAGTGGTAATGAAACTTCATCCTTCTATTGCTCCAGTCAAAGTAGCAGTACTCCCTCTGGTCAAAAACAAAGAAGAGTTTACAAATGCTGCCAAAGATATTTTTGGTCAACTTAAGAAAAGTTTTAACTGCCAATACGATGAAAAAGATGGTATAGGAAGACGATATAGACGTCAAGATGCTATTGGAACACCCTATTGCGTGACAATTGATGGAACAACCTTAGAAGACGGTACCGTTACGTTAAGAGAAAGAGATAGTTTGAACCAGAACAGAGTCAACATAGCTGACTTGAAGTCAAAAGTATTTGCTGGTACTGATATGGGTAATTTGATCTAAGCTATTTTCCAATATGCGTTTTAATAGTTCAAAACTATAGTTTATTGGACGTAGCCCTACATTCTAATATTTCATTAAAAGAAGACATCCAAAGTAAATATTGTTTGTCTTCTTTTTTCTTTTTGGGTTTATAATAGATTTTATGAAGTTCCTTATCAAAAGTTGTGTTATTGTACAATGAAGTGATTTAAGAACGTATGTTAAAATGATTTGTAAGCAATTGAATATCAAATTGAAGTGTTTTTTAAGGAGTATAGCCAAAGCTACGTTACAAAAAAAATACGATAAGTTGATGTGCAAGGACTTGTATCCCGTCAAGTCGGGACAGGATAGGAATTAACAATATGTCTTTAAATCACTTCAATGTGTATAGAACATATTATAAGGTAATACTGTAGAAAAATAGAAGTAAATAATAACAATAAAAAAGCCGCCAGAATTAAAATCCTGACGGCTAACTGCTTTCAAAAACTATTTACTTATTCGTAAATTATATCATTTTTATTTTAAACGCAAAAGTTCTCAATATCTTTTACGGTTTAATCACTTTTTTCTCAGAAGTTTTAAATTTTTCTTCAATTGAGGAGTAAGATTCTTCCAAATTGATCAAATCCCTCAGTATAAATAATGTCTCTTCCAAGTAGAAATCACTCTTTATACCTTCTAACCATGATTCATTTCTACCTACTCTACTCTCATCTGCATTTATGTATGCGGTATCTACTGCCATATTTCGAACCGACAAAAAGTCTACTTCTTCATCAAAAATATTCTCAAACTTTTTTGCTTCGTCTTTTCTTTTTTGAATCAAATCATCATACCCACTTATACTTATTGGATAGCTAGATTGATCTCGGTTATCTTTTAATCGTTGCGCATTTTCTAAAATTAAATTAAACTTTTCATCCTCCTTAACTCTCTTTTCACTAAGCGCCACGATTTTACTTTTATTCTGAAGTTTTACGATATCTTGGTTATAATCTTTCTTTTCGATTTGATCCCATTCAAGCGCATTTTCATATTCCTTTTCTCCCGTTTCAATGAAATGGTAATTATCTGGCAAAATGATGTCTGGAGTCACACCTCTCAACTGTGTACTTCCTCCATTAACTCTGTAAAACTTTTGCATGGAAATTTTGAGATTTCCCAATGGTTTAAATTCAGTATTCCCTTGCAAGGCTCTATCCAAATCAAAAAATCGTTGTACTGAACCCTTTCCGAATGTAGATTTACTTCCTACAATAAGTGCTCGATCATAATCCTGCAAGGCGGCAGCCAATATTTCTGAAGCAGATGCACTTAAGTGGTTTGTCATCACGATAAGAGGCCCATCATACTGGACTTCTGAATCCTTGTCATTATGGACATAAGCAGGTCTATCTTTCGGCTTCACTTGCACAATGGGTCCCTCTTCAATAAATAAACCAGTCATGTCAACCACGTCTGAAAGTGAACCCCCTGTATTGTTACGTAAATCAAGAATGATCCCATTCACGTTTTCATTCTTCAATTTCTCAATTTCTTTAGCTACGTCTACTGCACAGGAGTTTCCATCTTCATTTTCAAAACTACTGTAAAACTTAGGAAGTTTAATATACCCAATGTTATTTGCAGTACCAGGCAAGTCGATCAATGCAGATCTTGCAAATGATTCATCGATAATCACTCTATCTCTTTCTATTTCGATATCAACTATACTTCCGTCCTTCTTTTTTGTAGTCAATGTTACAACAGTACCTTTCTTGCCTCGAATTTTTTGAACAACATCATCAATTCTCCAACCAACAATATCTACGGCTTCGCCCTCTTCCTGTTTCACTGCTACAATTAAATCATCTACTTCTAACTCTTTGCCTTGGTATGCCGGTCCACCAGGAATTATAGTCAATACCTTAGTGTAATCTCCATCCACCGTTAATCGAGCACCTATACCTTCTAGTTTACCTCCCATGTTGATATCAAAATCTTGTTTTGCTTTCGGATTAAAATAGTCTGTATGAGGGTCGAAGTAATTAGTAATGGCACTTAAATATGTTTCAAATCGGTCTGACCTCCTTAATTTATTAAGTCGCTCAAAAAGATCAGTGAAATTCTCTTTTGATTCTTCTTTTGCTTCAATCAATAACTGCTCATCCGTTTTTGTTTCTGCTGGCTTTCGCTCTTCATCCGCCTCTGCAATGCCTTCCTCGACATCAAGTTTATACTGCTTTTCTTTTGCTATAGCATCTTCTTGACCACTCTTTTTACGAGTGAATTTTTGAACGATATCATATTTAAGATACTTTCTCCAGTAGTCTTTCAAACCTGCTTCATCTTTAGCAAACTCTGTTTTATCACTATCCAACTCAATCTCTTCCACAATCGTATAATCAAAATCATGATTATCAATTACATCGTTAAACACGACTTCAGACCTTGCAATTCCAGCATCTAATAATTCCATACTGGCATCAAAAAACTCTAATGTTCTCCGATTTGCTTGATCATCTAGATCCAACTCATAGGTTTTGAGTTTATCAACATCACTCTGTACCAAAAATCTCTTTCCAACATCGATTCTTTTTAAGTAGGTCTTAAATACTTCTTTTGAAAAAGAATCATCAATAGGTTTTGGATTGACGTGTGCCTGTTTGATGAATGAAAGCACACCATGTAAAATTAATGTTTCTCTTTCTTCATATGGAACATCATCAAAGGAAGAAAAAGCACCAAATGCTAATACTCCTGCCAGTAACGCTATAAATATTGTAGGTTTAAATCTCATTATATTTTTTTGCTTAGTATCTTATAAATAGTTGTAACAAACTTCTTTGATACATTGTTACATTAAAATAGGAATCGACTAATCAATTAACGTATAAATATACTTGATTAATGTAATTTTTGTACAGAATGATTGCCTTTAGAAGATTTTTAACAGTACAATAACGCTATCTTATAAATTATTGGTGTACATATATAAATAAGGATCAAAATTTCTTAATATAAGGTAGATTGTTCCTCAAACATTTGATTATCAATTCCTTTCTAGTAAAAAGCGCAAATATTTTATTATCTTTGCAGGCCGTTTGAAAAATGTACTAGGATTAAACAAAGAACACGCGTATATGAGTAAGAAGAGAGTATTATTTGTGACCCAAGAAATGAAGCCATATACCACTCTATCAGAGATGTCTGAGTTGGTAAGAAAACTCCCTCAATTTGCCCAAGATAAAGGTTTTGAAATCAGGGTATTAATGCCAAGATTTGGTACTATTAATGAAAGAAGACATAGACTTCATGAAGTAGTGCGATTATCGGGTATGAATATTATTGTAGATGATGAAGATTATCCGCTAATAATAAAAGTAGCTTCTTTACCAGGAGCTAGAATGCAAGTATATTTCTTAGATAATGAAGAGTTCTTTAAGAGAAAATTTGTTTTTGAAGATGAAGAAGGTAAGCCTTTTGAAGACAATCAAGACAGAATGGTCTTTTTCTGTAAAGGAGTAATGGAAACCGTAAAAAAATTCGGTTGGGCTCCAGATATCATTCATTGCCATGGACCGATGACAAGTTTAGTCCCACTATTTCAAAAGAAAGTATATCACAACGATCCAATCTTTGAGGACGCCAAAGTAGTGTACTCTGTATATAATAATGACTTGGAATCATCGTTTGATGATAGATTCTTAGAAATTGCGGCTATCAATGATTTAGAAGAGGAAGACATTGCACCATACTCTAATGGAACAGCGATAAAATTAAACGAAGGTGGAATAACTTATGCAGATGCCTTGGTACGTGGAAGCAATGAGTTGCCGGCAGACGTTAATGAGAAGATAGAAGCTTCTGGTGTTGAAACACAACAGTTTATTGACATTGATGATCAACTTCAAGCAACCATTGATTTTTACAATACACTCATTGGTGAAGAAGAAGAGGAGGAAGAAGCCTAAAAATTACAAAACTTTCAATCTACTGAATGAAAAAATTCATGGCTTGTGCACTTTTCGTTAGTGCCATTTTTATTACAGCTTGCACAGATGGAACGATTATAGGCGGTGACCTAGTTGGAGATGAGGAAATATCTATACTCTTTGAAGATGGATTTGAATTCTCCGGTCAAACAGTTCTGGGAGACAGTATTGCCACCTATAATATAACCACGACCAACCAAACCTATTTATTGGGTCAAATAGACGATCCTACGTTTGGGAAATATTCTTCGGATATTTATACGGCAATTGCTTTTAATTCTGCTTTCCCTAATTTTGACAATACAGTGATCGATAGTATTGTCTTAGATTTGGAATATGATGATGCAGGATTTTATGGAGACACAACCGTATCGCATACGATTGAAGTTTTTAGAGTTATAGAAGATTTTGTTTCGAGAGACACCATTTTTTCAAATGAATCTTTCATGACTGATATGGTGCCATTAGCTACGAAAACACTAGTGCCCAGTAGAAGTGCCACTATTCCATTCAAAGTTCGAGATCTGGATGTAGATAGTACGATTGACTTAAGTCCACGATTGAGAATTCAATTAGATAATGCATACGGAACTGAGATTTTAGAAAATGGTGATGCAGAGGTTTCTGACTCTGCTTTAATAGAAGCATTTAAAGGATTATATATTCGAACAACACCTAATGGTAGCAGCATGATGGGTTTAAATTTCAATGAAAATCCTGATTTTAATGATGGTATAGCACGACTTCACTTATATTACACGAAGACAAATTCTAACGGAGAGGAGTTTCCCGAAGATTACAGTTACTTATTGAGATCTGTTACCAGTTCAACTTTCAATCACGACTACGATGGATCAGCGGTTGGTGACGCCCTGATCGATCCCTTAGGATCAGATCAGTTCATTTATAGTCATAGCATGGCTGGGGTCAACGCAGAAATTAATTTTCCAGATTTAAACTTTTTGGACAATAATAATCAAGATACCATTATTATAAATTCTGCTCAATTGGTACTAACTGTCAATGAAGATGAAGCAATGTTTCAAACTGAAACCTATCCACCCGCAACACAATTTGTCTTAAGCAAAGATAATGAAGAGGGTGAAGGAAGAGTTTTAATTGATGATATCACAAAAGATGGAATAGATCTTTCATTTGGGTTACAAATTCATGATGGAATTGTTCGAGAAACAATACTTGATGATGGTTCAGAGGTAAAAACAGTATCCTTTGTGATCACAGATTATATACGAAACCTCTTAAATGATGACATTTCTTCATCAAAAATTACAATATCTCCTATTGGAAGGTCAGAATCTCCAAGAAGAACTGTATTTTACGGACTAAATCATCCAGATTTTCCTGCCAAGTTGAGAATAGCATACACAAAAATCTAATTTTCTGGCTTTAAAAACTTAAAACTATGTGTGGTATTGTAGCTTACATAGGAGACAAACAGGCATTCCCAATCATCTTAGAAGGACTCAAGAGACTTGAGTACAGAGGATATGACAGCGCTGGCATCTCCATTCTGAATGATGACATAACAACAGTAAAGAAAAAGGGAAAAGTATCCGAATTAGAAAAGGCGACAAAAAACGTTGATATGAACGGTACCATTGGTATTGGACATACACGATGGGCTACACATGGTAAACCTGACGACATCAATGCGCATCCACATGTTTCTAATAGTGGTCGACTTACATTGATCCATAATGGAATTATTGAAAATTATGCTTCAATTAAAACCGCTCTTATAGAATTGGGGCATAATTTCAAAAGTGAAACAGATACCGAAGTACTTGTAAATCTTATTGAAGAGTTACAAAATCAAAAAAATATTTCTCTAGAAGACGCCGTAAGAGAAGCTTTAACTAGAGTTGTGGGCGCTTATGCCATCGTTGTTATAGATAAAAACGATCCAAATGTTTTGGTTGGAGCAAGAAAATCAAGTCCATTAGTAATAGGAATAGGTGATAATGAATATTTTTTAGCATCGGATGCAAGCCCAATCATAAAATTCACCAATAAAGTGGTATATCTACAGGATGAAGAGATTGTCACTGTCCGAAGGAATGCAGATTTTGAAGTTCGAAATATTAAAAATCAAATTCAAACCCCTCAAATAAAAGAATTAGACCTCAAAATTGAAGAACTAGAAAAAGGAGGATTTGATCATTTTATGTTGAAGGAAATATTTCAGCAGCCTGTAACTATTTTCGAAAGCATGCGGGGCAGAATAAATGCCGAAGAAGGATGGGTTTCTGTCGGTGGTATGCAAGACCACATGAAAAAATTTGAAAATGCAAATCGACTCATTTTTGTAGCATGTGGTACATCATGGCATTCGGCCTTGATTGCGGAATATCTATTTGAAGATTTGGCAAGAGTTCCTGTAGAAGTAGAATATGCTTCTGAGTTTAGATATAGAAATCCCATCATTTCAGAAAACGATGTAGTTATTGCTCTTTCTCAATCAGGAGAAACTGCAGATACCTTAGCAGCACTCAGTCTAGCAAAGAAAAAAGGAGCTTTAACCTATGGAATAGTTAATGTTATTGGCTCTTCCATCGCACGAATGACAGATTGTGGATCATATATTCATGCAGGTCCTGAAATTGGTGTGGCATCCACAAAAGCATTTACCAGCCAATTGGTTATTTTGAGTCTAATGGCACTTAATTTAGGTCATCGAAAAGGAACGATCAATGAAGGTGATTTTAGAAAGCTCATTTTTGCTTTAGAATCACTCCCTTCAAAAGTAGAACGGATCCTAAAACTAAATGAAAAGATAAAATATATATCAGCTGAAATTAAGAATAGTCAACATGCACTCTATTTGGGAAGAGGATATAATTTTCCAGCAGCACTTGAAGGAGCTTTAAAACTTAAAGAAATTTCCTATATTCACGCTGAAGGATATCCAGCAGCAGAAATGAAACATGGTCCTATTGCTCTAATTGATGAGCATATGCCTGTTATTGTGATTGCGACCAATGAAAGTGCACGTGAAAAAATCGAAAGCAATATTCAGGAAGTCAAAGCTAGAAAAGGTATTGTCATTGCTGTTATCTTAGAAGGCGATGAAAAAATTAAAGAAATGGCTGACTATTCCATCGAGATTCCTGAGGTAGCCGAACCTTTATCTCCTTTACTTTCAGCTATACCCTTGCAATTGCTATCCTATCATATTGCTGTGATGAGAGATTGTGATGTAGATCAGCCTCGAAATTTAGCAAAATCGGTTACCGTAGAATAAAATTTGAAATAATATAAATTATACATAAATGTTGTCAACAGCTAATGGTCTAGAATATAACTCTTCAAGAGAGAATCTAACAATATCAGAATATGGAAGGCATGTTCAAAAACTAATTAAGCACGCCAAAACTATAGAGGATAAAGAAGAGAGACAAGCATTCGTCGAATCAATAATTGACTTGATGCATCAAATGAATCCACAAAATAAGAACGTTGCTGAATACCGGCTAAGACTATGGAGGCACTTATTCAGAATAGCTGATTATGACATTGATGTAACTCCTCCGGAAGAAGTTTCTGCTTCCAGACCTGAAAAACAAGAAATAAAAGCGCACCTAAAGTATCCTCAAACTGAATTTCGGTTCAGACATTATGGGAATACTATCCAGCTCATGATCCAAAAAGCGATTGAGATGGAGGATGAAGATTTGAAAAAATCCTTTACCGAGATTATTGCTTCGTACATGAAGCTGGCGTATAGAACATGGAACAGAGAACATTATGTCAACGACGAAATTATTAAAGGAGATTTAGTTAAACTGTCCAAAGGCCAGTTAAAACTAGACGATGATTATAGCATTGGAAATGTTGTTCCACACAAACGCAATCAACAAAGACCAAACCCGAGGCATTCTAAAAATAGAAAAAGCAACAACCGAAACAACAATAATAATAGAAACAACAATAGAAATAGAAAAAGGAAATAAACATTTGAAATGACGTGCAATACCTTTTTCAAATTGTCACATTATAAAAAATATTAATATATTTGAGGGTCTAATACAAACTATTAGGCCCTTTTTTATTATTTCAAAATAAATTATAATGTCGACTCAAGCATTTAGAGTAACTGGTGGAAGACACCTTTCTGGAAGTATAACTCCTCAAGGTGCAAAAAACGAAGCACTTCAAATTTTATCCGCCGTACTACTCACAAATGAAAAAATAAACATTACCAACATTCCAGATATTGTTGATGTACGCAAATTGATTGATTTACTCAAAGGGTTAGGAGTTAAAGTTACTAAGCATTCTCCTCAAGAATATACTTTTCAAGCTGATGAAATTGATCTCGACTTTTTTGCATCCCAAGAATATTTGGATCATGCCAAAAGAATTCGAGGTTCTGTAATGCTTATGGGGCCATTATTAGCCCGATTTAAAAAAGCATATCTACCAAAACCTGGAGGAGATAAAATTGGTCGTCGTAGATTGGATACGCACTTCTTGGGGTTCAAAGAATTGGGTGCTGAATTTAGATATGATGATACAGGTAATCAATTTTATTTACATGCAGATCAACTGAAAGGAAAACATATCCTTATGGAAGAAATTTCTGTAACAGGAACAGCAAACATAGTTATGGCTGCCGTTCTTGCAGAAGGAATTACTATTATATATAATGCAGCGTGCGAACCCTATCTTCAACAATTGTGCAAAATGTTGGTTAGAATGGGAGCTAAAATAACTGGTATTGGATCAAATTTATTGACAATAGAAGGTGTAGATACCTTGGGTGGAACGGATCACAAAGTGCTTCCTGACATGATTGAAATTGGCAGTTTCATTGGAATGGCAGCAATGACTCAATCAGACCTTACCATAACCGAGATCTCCTTACCCGATCTTGGAAATATCCCTGCAACATTTCAAAAACTTGGCATTGAATTAAATATATCTCAGGATAAAATTCATATCCCTGCGCAAGATACCTATGAAATTCAAAGCTTTATTGATGGATCAATCATGACTATTTATGACGCACCATGGCCAGGTTTTACCCCAGATTTAATGAGTATCATATTGGTCACTGCAACTCAAGCTCGAGGTAGTCTTTTAGTACATCAAAAAATGTTTGAAAGTAGACTTTTCTTTGTTGATAAGTTAATAGATATGGGCGCCCAAATTATATTGTGTGATCCTCATAGAGCAACTGTTATTGGATTGGAACGAAAATTTCCACTTCGGGCCATTGAAATGAGTTCTCCTGATATCAGAGCTGGAGTATCTCTTTTGATCGCCGCCATGTCAGCAAATGGAGAAAGTTTGATCCATAATATCAATCAAATAGATAGAGGATATCAGAATATTGATACCAGATTAAATGCACTAGGTGCACAAATTGAAAGAGTGGATTTATAGAAAATTCAAACTTTCAGGAGTTTTTTTTGTTCTAATATATATATTTGGGAAAACTTAGTTTTGACCAAGTTCATACATTTTTATAACCTACTTAAATACTAAAACAAGATGGCTTTTACACTACCTGAATTAGGATATGCTTACGATGCCCTTGAGCCTCATATTGATGCAAGAACGATGGAAATCCACCATACTAAACATCATAATGGATACACAAATAAGTTAAATGCTGCTATTGAAGGCACAGAAAACGAAGGAAAATCCATTGAAGACATTCTTCATCATTTAAACATGGACAATACCGCAGTTAGAAATAATGGCGGTGGATATTACAATCACAATCTTTTTTGGGAATTATTAAACCCCAATGACAGAGGAAGATTATCAGGACCTTTATTAGATGCTGTAAACGAAGCATTCGGATCAAAAGATGGAATGGTTGAGGCATTTTCTAAAGCAGCAGCTACTAGATTTGGATCAGGATGGGCATGGTTATGTGCATTCCCTGGTGGTAAAGTTGAAATTTGCTCTACCCCAAATCAAGACAATCCCTACATGCCAGGTGTTGGTTGTGGAGGATATCCAATAATGTGTTTAGATGTCTGGGAGCACGCATATTACCTAAACTACCAAAATAGAAGACCTGATTATATTGATGCATTCTTCAAAGTAGTAAACTGGAATGTCGTAGAAGCAAAATATGATGCAATTAAATAAGTTTTATAATAAACTTAAAAAGAATAGAAGGGAATGATCAATGATCATTCCCTTTTTAATTTACCAATATTCAGGCTTTGTGGTACTGGAACCTTCTATTAACAAACACTGGTTACATTCACCAGGATACGGAAACGGGAATGGTCCTCCAAGGCTACCACAACGACGAAGAATTGAGGTCTGCAAATCAGATCTTCGTATAAAGACTACATCACTGCTTGCACTCGTCATTGCAAAGAACCCAATTACAGGGGGTCTATTCTCTACTTTTAAATTGGTTTGCAACATGGCTGGCGGAGGGTTATTAATATTTCCGTCTTGTGTATATACTTGTTCTATTTGCTTCCAATATTCATAGTGTGGTCGAGTCATAGATATCAGATCTGTCTTGACACTAAAAATTGATCCAAATTCCCAATCAATCGGCTTTGTAAAAAGTAGCGATCTTATAGATACATCTTGGCTATTTGCTTTCACCTGAAATACTCCAATCTCTGGCACGATGTCTTTATTATAAATATAGCACGTCTTCGGTGGAGGAAACGTAACAGTTTTTCTTTCTGCAAATAGAAAAACTGTTTCTATATTTCCAAATCGAATGTATAAATCCTCTTCATTGTTATCAAATGAAGCCTGACCATATGCTTTAACTACATTGATTGTTCTGTTCTTGCCATCTTCATTCACAAATGATTCTTTCAATTCTTCATACACTACAGAATCGATTTGAATAGGAGGTGGAAATCCTGAAAAATCAGAAGTAACTCTACCAC
>JARGNR010000115.1 GCA_029212405.1 Saprospiraceae bacterium | reverse complement strand
TCAATGGTTGCAATGCTTTTAGCGCAGGTAGTGAGTGAGTTTTTAAACCACTTCATTGGCTGTATTCTCTAAATCGACTCTATCTGAGACCTTTTTTTTAATGGTTTCACTGTCCGCCTGCTGGTGGACAAGTCCCAGCGTCATTCTGGTACAAAAAATAAAAAGTCCCTAATTCTGAGCCAAGGACAGATTATACATTTCAATGGCGGTCCGTCATTGAGCAGCGACCTCCCACAGAATGAAATGATACTTGGATCAAAAAAACTAAATCTATAAATTGGAGAAACAGCTATCAAAGTGTTCTATACCAATTATTCATGGAGTAACTGTCAAAACCTAAGAGAAGGAGGACGTACTGTAAGGAGTATTCTTTGATGTGTATTTTTTGGTTGAAATTTTCTCAATAGTTATCCTCGCAAAAGATAAACTGACTGATTAAGAATTGACTCATTGTAAGAATTATTAATATCTTGTCCGCTAGACTCATTCCTCTGAAATCAAAATAAAAATCAGTTTATAATACTGGTCAACAGCTAAATTTCTCGCAATCTACTCAATGAAATCGCATTTTAGAAATATATTCAAATCTAAGCAACTAGAATTTATACCAACTTTTGAGCACCTAATTTTTTATAATGAATATGATATTTTTCCTGATAAACAATTAGAAGAAAAACAACTGAAATTATCCAAGACATTAAGAGATCAAGGTGATTACAAACAGTTCTTAAAACAAAAAAGTCGTAGACCCAACTATGATATCTATGCGTGTTACCAACCATTCAATGAATCTTTTAAAGCAGTTTTTCCTTTTCTCAAAGAACTAAAAAAAACTTTCAAAAAAGGGGATAGCATTCTGAGTTTATGGGATAGATCAGGTTGGCAAACCAATCTAATTGCAGGTTTATTTCCTGATCAACACATTATAGCAACTTGGGAAGGGAATAAGGATGTTTTGGGTTATAAAGGATTTAACTTTTGGATGAAAAACCATCCAAATATCTCAGTTTTATTTTGTGATTTGAACAAACCTCTCCCCATTAAGGAAGATAGTATTGCATTCTCTTGTGGATATGATACATTTCACAATTTTGACCAAGCATTGTTATTAGATGAATTATTTCGCGTTGTTAAAAAGGAGGGTGCTATATTATTTCCACATGTTCATTTGACCAACTCAGAGCCAGATCCTTATTTTGAACGTGGATGTAAGCAAATGCATGGCACTGCATACCAAGCCTCTTTTGATCATTTATCCCAAAACTCAAGTTGGCAAGGTTTCGTTTTTTCTGAACCTGACTTATTTATTGCGAATGATATAGATAGATCTACAGATATTAAGATGGTTTCCAATCCAGATTCATCGGATTATAATGCAATGATTGCCTTACTTCCCAAAAACTGGAAACAAAAATCGATTTCAGCATTTTCATTAAATGATATTTCTGATATTGACAATGCCTACATCCTTATCAACCTGTTACTAAATATTGATTTAAATCAGCAAGTAGTAAAGGTAGATTATGATCATCTTGATGGCGCTGTTGGGAGATTGCTAATCCGTCACCCTATCTACATAGAAAGAATCAAAGCACTTGATAATCATACACTTTCTGATTTGGATTGTAAAACCATCTATCTAGCTCAAAAGGGGTTTTCTGTGATTGAAATTGCTTCTCATTTAAATGTTTCCAAAAATGATCTCATCAGTCGTCTTGAGCATTTGGAAAGACTTGGTTTACTTCAGGTAACTCCAGTTTCAAATTCTGGATTTAGATTACAGTCCTTTTTAATGGCTCAGCAATTCCTATTTCCAAAATCAGAACAAAACCTACGTTCTCTATGGCAAGATGCAGTTAGATCATTTCCTGATAATCTTGCTCTTATTTCTCTAGAAGACGAAAGTGAATTCACCTATGAAGATTGCAATGAAATAGTTGAAGCAATCATCCTAGCCTTGGCAAAGTGTGGCCTGAAGAAAGGAGATAAAATTATAATTTGTAGCAAACAAAATACAGAAGCAATATTATTATTTTGGGCCTGCATTCAAATAGGAATTGTGGTAGTTCCCATTGGTACTCATTTACCCAATGAAACGATCGAGTACATTAGAAATTTGACGGAAGCAAAATTGATATTCTCTAATATTTCTGCATTCATAGAAAAAAGTAATCTACTTAAAAATGAATTTACAGTTGTTTTTGATGAAGGTGACAATGATCAGAATTGTCAATATTTTGCAGATTGGCTGGAATCTTCGGCAATTACAGATGAAACGATAGGTGAACAAATAATAACTCACTCAGATGAAGCTGTTATTCTTTTTACATCTGGCTCAACCGGCATTCCTAAAGGAGTCTCTCTTTCTCATGGCAATATATTTAGAAGTGGTCGATTAATCAGTGAAACATTCCATTGGGAATCCGAAGATCGCTATTTTGCATTAGGCGGACTTGAAAGTATGAGTGGTTTACGCAATAGTGTCATCGTTCCTTTATTTGTAGGGGCATCCATTATCATACCGAAAGAAAGTACAATTAATAATGTATTCGGCATTACGGAATCAATCGCAGCTGGTAAGGCTACTTTTCTAGGAAGTAACCCTTCTTTCCTTAGACAATTAGTAGATTTTAAAGAGAGGATTGATGATCAGTTAGATAGTTTAAAAACTATCATTTGTACTGGCAACAAGTTAAGTGACTCTTTACGCAAACGTTTTAGAACAGAATACAATCTGCCAATATTGAACTATTATGGGCTAACAGAGACTACCGGAATCTGCATTTCACAACGACCATTTGATACCAATATTGACCAGGAAACGATTGGCATACCTATAGATTGCATTGCTCAGATAGTTGATGAAAATGGACAAATCCTTCCCATTGGACAAGAAGGAGAATTGAGGATATTCAGTGAAAACATAATGCAAGGGTATTATAAAAATCCATTACAAACTAAACGGGTCATTAAGGATGGTTGGTTTTACACCAATGATCTTGCTTCCTTTGATGAGGATGGGTATATTCAGTTACGGGGTAGAAAAAGGAATGTGATAAAAATCGCCTCCGACGAATTGATATATTTGGATGAAATTCAGCAATTCTTGAATGATCAAGAATTTATAAGTGAAGCAGTCGTATGTCCATATCGAAAAAATGATACTGAATACATGGCCGCATTTATAGTGACCAAAGAAAAGGAGATCGACCAAGAAGCAATTAAAATTCAGCTTCGAAAGCTCATCCTAGAAAAACTTGGAGAAAAGAAATTGCCAAAGCAAATTAAATTCTTATCTCAGCTCCCATACACAGACAATGGAAAACTATTGACAAAACAATTAATGAATGAAATACAATAGCATTCAAGGATTATTTGAAAGAATAACACGTACTGATATTCAGAAAAAAGTATTTGCTCAAATAATTGACACAAAATATACATATAGACAATTCCTAGAAGGTGTCCACAAACTAAATAGCCTTTTTCAATCAAGGAACCTAAAAAAGGGAGATCGAGTCATATTATCAACTTCAGACGATTATTATACGGCCCTTTTTTTTATTGCTTTTTTGAGATATGGAATAGTAACGATCTTCCTAGATCCTGAGGTTCCAGAAAAACAAGCTAAAGCACTCATTAAAAAAGCAGATGCACAAGGATACGTAATGGACGATCCTTTATTCGAATCTCGAAACGTAATTGATAGCTCAAATCAGTTTCAATTGAGAGTAAAAAAGAACCTTCAGAAAAAAGGAAAGTTATTCAATCGGTTATTAAAAAGAAAAACAGAGGCTAATGCCGCTGAACCTAATACATTCCCAGCGATTCTAGCATCTATCGGTGAGAAAGAAATCACTATCCCTTCTATAGCGTTTTCGGATCTTGCTTATGTCCTTTTCACTTCAGGTACTACTTCCGAACCAAAAGGCGTAATGATAACGTATGAAAATCTATTCGCGCAATTGCATACACTTTCGAAAGTGTATGAGTTGACAAATCAATCAAGACTACATAACATACTTCCATTATATCATGTAGATGGCATTATACAAGGGCCTCTTTTAGCCTTATACAACGAGGGAACCTGGTTACGTCCTATGCGGTTTGATCAATCGAAGATTAATGACCTATTTCATAGTTTTTATAAATATCGAGCTAGTCATTTCTTTTGTGTGCCTTTGATATTGTCTTTTATGGATAAATATTCTGAAAACTATGAAGACAGTTTCTTGACAGAAGATTTCAAATACATCATTTCTAGTGCTTCAAAATTAGACGAAAAGCTATGGATAGATATTGAACGAAAGTTTAAAGTAACGATTCTCAATGTCTATGGAATGACTGAAACAGTCGCCGCAGCATTGTATTGTGCATCAGGAGATCATCCAAGAAAAGTAGGAACAGTTGGTATCCCCATAGATTGTGAAGCTAAAATCACTAATTCAGAGGGTGCAGTTGTGAAGGAAAATGAAGCTGGAATTCTTTGGATAAAAGGAGCAAATGTCTTTAATGGATATTTCAAAAATCCAGATGCTACCTCTAAAGCAATACAAGATGGATGGATAAATACGGGTGACATAGCTTCTGTAGATGAAGATGGATTCTTTAAAATTACCGGACGCATTCGAAATATGGTTATCAGTGGTGGAGTTAATATATATCCAGAACAAGTCAGCGAAATGATAAACTCGCATCCTGATGTAATCGAAAGCTGTTGTATTGGTATATCAGACGAACACATTGGAGAAAAACTTGTAAGTGCTGTGGTAGTAAGTCCGAATGCTTCATTAAACAAATCAGATTTATTATCTTTTTTGAGGCCTTTGTTGAAATCAAATCAAATTCCGAAGGACATTTTCTTTTTCAATGCATTGCCAAAAGGAAAATCAGGTAAAATTCAGACCAATCAAATAGAAAAACAGATTGAAAACTTGAAAAATGATACTCAGAAAACGTTTTCTACAGGACATCAGGAAAGTATAAAAACGGCGGCTTCAGAAGCATTTGGAATTGCAATAGATATGCTCTCTATGGATGATACAGCGCAAAGCATTGATGGATGGGATTCAATGGCTCATTTGATGTTTATTACGATTTTAGAAAAACGTTTTAATATTCGTTTTGCTACATCAGAAATGATGAATATGACTAGTCTCAGGACATCTGAGCGAATTTTGAAAAAGAAATTGGACGATCGATGAAACGAAAGGCTCTATCGCTAAAAGTATGGGTGGGTTTGATACTCTTATTTGTAGCTTTTCAATTTGTAATTCGCCTCTATTTTGAAGAGAAAATTTTTTATCAAAGAGATTTAAAAAGTCTTTCTGATGGACACTTCTTTAGATTAGAAAACAATTTCAATAATACAAAATCAGGCATTCTCAAAGTGGCTGTCTTTGGATCCTCAAGAGTAGCTAAAGGAATAGAATGCCCTGATGCTATTCATACTATGTTATTGGAGAAAGGTCAACAGCCGATTCAATTGAATAAAATTTGGGAATCTTTTGATCCATTTGAACTATTCGTAGAGGATAAAGAATTCTTGAAAAGACTCATTCCTTTACAACCAGATTTAATTTGTATCCAAGCTGAAATGTTAGCCATCCAAATGCCAACAACGTTTGATCAAAAAAGAATGCAATTGGATGAAAAATATAAAAAAATATGGAATCTAAAATACAATGGAAATACAGAAAGATACATTCCAAAAGAGATAAAATATCAATCTAAAGTAAATCAAGAACTCGTTCATAGAATCGTTGTCGGGAGTCCATATTTTCAAGGCCAAGGACCATGCAATATCCATGATAATTATGCAAATATTGACACTTTAGAATATAAGAGGGCAACACCTATCATAAAGAAATGGGAAGATATCCAATATATATCTGATGATTTAGAATTGCTCAAGAAAGCTGGAATCAAAGTAGTAATTATTGAAACTCCATTTCCAAATCGTGTAGAAAAAAACATCAAAACTCCTGAATTTAGAAAAAAGCTGAATAGTAAAAAAGAAGAATTCAAAAACAGATTTGATATTGATTATTGGGAGTATACAGGCCCACCGCTACATTATAAGCATTATGCCGATGGAGGGCACTTAAATCCTGAGGGAAGATCTATTTATACGGAATGGCTTGTTGCTAAAATTCAAAAAGAGACACCAACGTATTAATGGAAGCACTTATCAATATACTTACTATCTCAATTCCTGTGGTTGCAGTATCATGGTTATTGCCTGAGAGATGGCAAATGTTGCCTGTAGTTGTTGCCACTGCATTATTCTTAGCTTGGGTGTCACCGCTATCACTGATGGTGCTTGCCGTGACCACTCTTATTAGTTATTACACCATTAAGGTTTATCCTTCATTAACTTCTGCCGTATTAATTGTCATCATTCAAATAACGGCAATATTCTTATTCTTTAAACTAGAATTGGGATTGAAGGGCGCTTTACTCAAAGAAGCTATCATACCGCTGGGCTTATCGTACTATTCATTTAGACAAATACATTATGCCATTGAAGCATATAAAAAACAACTACCTCAACATACCATATTAGACTTCATTAGCTATTTATTTTTTCTACCGACAATACTCATAGGGCCAATCAATCGGTTTCAACCTTTTCTAAAAGATCTAAAACGTCGAAGGTGGGACAGTACTCTCTTTTCACTTGGGCTAGAGCGAATACTATATGGATTGGCTAAAATAACTGTAATTGGCAATTGGATTTTAGTTTTCAAGTTCAATAATTTCATCCGTTCGATACGTTTAGATTATCCTTGGCTTGCAGATTATCTTAATGTTGTGAAATATGTATCAAATGCATACATTCAGTTTGCTGGTTATTCTGATGTAGCGATAGGCTTATCCATGCTTTTAGGATTTAAAATTACTGAAAACTTCAACTATCCGTTCTTAGCAACAAACATTGCAGACTTCTGGAGAAGGTGGCATATCTCATTATCAAATTGGTGTAGAGATTATGTTTTCTATCCATTCTTAGGAATGACTCGAAATGGAGTAATAAGTATTATCATGTCCATGTTGGTATTGGGTGCTTGGCATGAGATTTCAATGCGATATCTATTATGGGGAGCGATGCACGCAGTGGCTATAAGTGTCTGGCATAAGTATGAAGGCAAAGCCATTCACCGAAAACTTAGTCAGTTTCCATTGGTGCAAAAAGGGCTAGGTATTTTTATAACCTTACATTTTGTGCTATTTAGTTTCGTATTGATCATGGAAGAGAATATTTGGGAATCAATAGAACTGTATAAAAGACTTTTGTTTATTTAAATCATGAACCATGTATGAATATTTAACCGAAAAGATTGGAGATAAGATGGCATCAGTCATAATGGCCATTTGGTATTTTTGTCTATTATATTTGGTATTGTTTTTCTTGAATTATGAAGCAGGATTATTTAATTATCTCCATTGGTAATTGTATTTTGGATAGTATATGTATTGAAAAACTTCACTAAATCCTGGAAGTATAGAACATCGAATAGCTGTTATTAATTCTAAGAGTGTTGTTTTGGCCTATTGGGTTTAAATTTTATAATTTTCGAGCAATTTGTAAGTTAAGATTAGTGATAAACGCGTTTGCTTTTTTATATTCAAATATTACACGTTTATGCACATTTATTGGCAAGATTGGGAAAGGGGGAGTAGGTAGGTATAGTGATGAAATCCAACAAATGCAAACTTCGATTATATTCGAACCCCAAAATTGGGGGGTATGTTTTGGTTATACTATGAAACTACTTATGGGAACAAAGGAATAAAGTCACTCTAGCTGATAAGAGGTGATGGCATACCAGTCGGGATGCGCCACATATCTCATATCGGTTACAGATTAAAAAAAATGGACTTGAGAATAATACTCCTTTTATCCCTTTTTGCATCACCAACCCTTAGTGCTCAAGATTAGCTAGTACCCAATTTTTGAGAGCTAATTGAAAATTTCTAATGGTCTTCAAAAATTGATTCTATCCAAGTTCATTTCTGGTCAAATGGAAATCCAAAAGTTAATTATGAGACCATAGATGATAATTACAAATGGTTGTACTAATATAAATTAGGTCATATTCTTGAAACGATTCTATACAAACAGAACTAACTCGATTTGGAATTGTAAACGATGATCCGCCTCCCTTAGGTAGGACTTCACGTACACTTGGATAGTATCCTAATAACAAACAGTATGAAGGAGAAACACCAAAGCGGTAAAATTAACCATTACAAAACCTAGAATGATTTATGATCAAACGGTAAAAGAATGAGCACTCAATACTAAAACCAAAACATAAAGCACTATGAATTACTCTGTCACATAATTACTTCACGAAAACCATAAAATAAGACAAAACACCCCCCCCACCAACTGATTGAAATCAACACACTTATTGACCAAGATCATTTCCTACAGCATAGTTAAATAGTATCATTATTACATCTAATAATTGATATTAAAACTATTCTTATGAAACAAATAGACCTATTTTTATTCTTCTTGATTTTATTGCCATTTTGTGGATTTTCACAAAGCGCAACCTGGGCAGTTAAGGCTGTTAAAGGTGGAGATGCCTTTCCTGTTCACGTATATTTAGACGATGCAACTCCTGTTCCTGTGTTTGCCATTTACAATGAAGGAAACGATCACTTTATGGATGTCAAAGGGGTGCACAATGGTAAAAATGTTTCCATCAAACTGGTGCGATCCAGCGATATGTTGATTCCAGTGAAGGGAATATCTGAAACGGGTGAAATTTTGAAAGTGAAAGCCATAGATTCTAAAGGGGGTATTCTGGACGTAAAAGGAGTAAGTAGAGATGGCAATACGATTAATGTATGCGCAGTAAAAGGAGAAAATGATTACATTCCATTGATGGCGGTTTCTCCCGAAGGAGTAAAGAGAACTGTGAAAGGAGTGAAATTTATGAGTGAAAATGTAGAGATGGAATTGAGCGGTGTGAAAGTATTGGCGCACTTGAAAGCAATACCCACCGTTGAGGTAGGAAGTATAGATAAGAAATGGGGCTTACAAGCATCTACAGATGATGGACAAAGTTTGAGCGTTGTGGCCATTAATAAGAAGGGACGAGAATATCCTGTAAACGCTATTATGGCAGGAAAGCACCCTTATCTCATGCATGTAAGAGCGGAAGGTTCCGTAGATATTTATGTCAAATTTGTGAAAAATGACAATGGAGTTATGGTAACTGGAATTGATGAATATGGTAGACCGTATGACATAAAAGCAAAAGCAACCGACGGTACTATGTATGGGGTCAACGGCGGAGAGAAAACGGGAAATGTGATTCCAGTTTATGTTATGGGAGCGAATGGCGCCACCTATCCTGTCAAGGCCGTTTCTTCTAAAGGGCATGAATTTGATGTAAAAGGAATAAAGGCTAAGAAAGGTGACGTCGAAGGCAGTATAGCTGGAATTGATGGTGAGGTGAATTATTATGCGCACATAAAAGCGTTGGCCCCTGCTCAAGCTGAAAAGAAATAAAGTGGGGTGTAGTTCTGGATGCAGTAGGATGATACATGGTAAATGCGAGGAGTAATTTATTATCAATGACTCAGCTTTTCTTCAAGCAACCATGTCTTATTCTACTGTTTTCAGGACCAACATTAGAGCTGTTATCAATTAAATATGTGGTTGGTTTTCAAGCTATTAAAATGATTGACTTCTGAAAGATTAACCCTGTTTTCTTGATGTTTTAGTTAAAATCAAAGTGTTTTTTTCAATTCATACTTGTCTTCGCCAGACGGGTGTTGGCCTCCTATCACTGCCGTGGTCAATTTATTGTTAACTTTCAATGGAGTGAACGCGGATGCAATGGCTGACTACATTAAAACCTAAAATCATTAATGTCAAAGTCTTCTATGAAAAATCATGGCATCGTACTTCTGAATACTTTTATATTATTAATTAAGATCGATGATCGCACAGTTCCTTCCTTTTTGATTTAGAGGTCTCAAGTATCTCTATTTTATGAATTTCGTCAAACAACCTAAAGATTTACAGAAGTTTAGATTCAAAAAAATGCAAATAATTTAGCATTCGGACAACCTTTTTACTCCATTTTACATATTAATAGGTATATCCTCGTACCTATGAGAACATCACTACTCGTATTTTCTCTTTTGTTTATGTGTCTTGTCTTAAACGCGCAAGAGGATTGCTTTAATGGTATTGACGATGATGGAGATGGAGATATCGACTTAAATGACACAAATTGCATTTGTACGGATAATTTGGTCAATAATGGGACGTTTGATGGTCCTTGTGACCCACCTATAGCGACCCCTCCAGACTGGGATTCATTTTTTAATGGTAATTATGCCCTGGGATCAGCATGTAGCACTAATTATGATATGACGCCAGGTCCACCTCCGCTTCCAGCTACTGAATTGGTTCAAATCACTACAAGCGGATTAATAGGCTCCGCCAATATATATCAATGTTTGAATCAAACGATGGTGGCTGGTCAGACCTATACAATGAGTTATGACTATGCCATCACATCAGGCGCCCTTATAGAAAATGACCCACCAGACAACTCCTTTATTTATATATATGGTATTCCTTCTTGTCCTTCAGATTATGTTGCCAATCCAGCGTATTGTGGAGGACCTCCAACTATTGGTAATATGGTGTTATTGGATATCAATACTTTTCCAGCGATTTTTGATGTTTGGGAAAATTATCAATTTTCTATAACACCTTCTCAAAATATAGAAGGGATTGCAATCTCTGGACCTTGCTGGAGTTTTGAAATTCCTTATATGCTCACACAATTAAGTAATATAGATATAGATGGTGGCACGCCCATTGAAGAAGTAGAGGATCCATTTTTCTCGGATGGGTCATCCTGCTCCCAATTGACCGTCTCTGCAGATTTGAGCACCGTATCTATTCCCAACCCCACCATTCAGTGGTTTCTGGATGGCATTGCCATTGCGGGGGCTACAGCTATAGATTATATAATTCCTCAAGGTACGGAAGGTAGTCTTTCTTTTGCACTGACCAACCCAGGAAGCTGTGGAGTGAGTGAATCTATTCTGATCCCTGAAATTACCATCTTGGATGTTCAGGGAACTGCTGTAGACAATCCTTGCTTTGGGGATGAAGCTGGTTTTATTGATCTGAATATCCTGAATGGAAACCCTGACTTTACTTATAATTGGTCCAATGGCGCAACTACGTCCATGATAGAAAATTTGGCGGATGGTTCATACAGTGTTACGGTGACCGATTCTGATGGATGTACTGGAGAACAACAATTTATGATTGAGACTCCTTTCATAGTGGATGGAAATATTATCAATGTATTTCCCGTAGATCCGGTGAGCGGATTTGGATCGGCAACGGTGCAAGTTACGGGCGGGGCACCTGATTTTACTTTCTTGTGGGACAACGGAGAAACCACAGCCATAGCTACTCAATTGGAAGGAGGTTTTCATACCGTCACCCTGACAGATGCCAATGGATGCACATTATTACTGGAAGTAGAGATCCCTTACATAGCATTGACAGTGACGGAGACTTCCAATAGTCCAAGTTGTGGAAATGAATGTGCTGGCGAGGCAGTGATATTTATTGCAGGAGGTCTACAACCCTACGACATCAATTGGGAAGATGCTTGGATACTTGGTACACAGGTCGATGACTTGTGTCCTGGTAGTTATGCATATACCGTTACAGATGCAATAGGTAATGAAATCATAGGTGTCACTGAAATAGAAGGGCTATCCGTACCGATTATAAATGCCGAAGTGGTACAACCTGAATGTGGGGCTCAAGATGGTGGAGAAATCGTAGTAACGCCCTCGGGAAATGGACCATTTAGCTATGACTGGGACAATGGAAGTAATTCACCTATCTTATTTAACATTGGACCTGGAAACTATACGCTTACCTTGACGGATAGCAATGGATGTATGGTGGATTCTACTTTCATCATCAACGCACAAGCAGAGTTTCTAGTTGATTTTACTATTGAGTATTTGACGTGTGAAGGGGATACCAATGGCAGTATTTTAGTGGAGATTGCATTCGAAGATGTCAATGATTATTCATTTGATTGGTCTACTGGAGAAACAACCAACGAACTTGAAGATTTAGGTGCAGGGACTTATGAGGTTACCATCACACAAAACGATTCAGGTTGTCAAAAGATAGAAAGTTTTGAGGTTTCAGTATTTATTCCTAGTCCCGTGTATTCACTCCAAGATTCACCTGTCTTATGCAGTGGAGAAGTAGCGGAAATAGGAGTTGTGTTAGAGAATCAGTCGGATTACTCCATTTTGTGGGCGGATGGGAGTACAGATCTTATAAAAGATGTCAACGAAAGTGGTCAGTATGAATTCTCTCTCACCAGTCAATTTGGATGTGTGATCGATACATTTATACAAGTGGATTTCTTTGAAAAGATCACGATATCAACTTTGATCCAATCACCGGTCTGCGCATACGATTCTATGGGGAGTATCATTCTGGAGAATATTTCAGGAGATGCGCCATTTGATATTTTATGGTCAGATGGCAGTGATGGAGATACATTGATTACCTCAGCTGAGGGTGATTTTGCATTGACCATAACAGATAGCAACGGTTGTCAGGTGGTAGCAGATTTTGAGATACAAATTCCCGAACCTTTAGATTTTTTATTGACAGGAACTGAATTTATATGTGAAGGAGATGATAATGGAACGATAGCCTTAGTAATTGATGAAGATGAATTGTATACATTGATGTGGGATGATGGCAGTGATGCGCTAGAATTGAATGATCTTAGTTCAGGGAATTATGGAATCACAGTAACCGATGAAAATGGATGTCAATATTTAGATTCCTTTTCCATTGGTCCATATTCCGAATTGACTTTTGAGGTAAATACAACCGATGAGACCTGTAACGGTGAAAATGATGGGTTTGTACTTTTATCTCAATTTAATCTGCCTATCAATACAGTGTTGTGGAATGATGGAGCCACTGAAATGGAAAGAGCAAACCTTTCCCCAGGTGCATACAGTTACATTGTAGAAGATGCCAATGGATGTAGTTATGAAAATGCGATTACAATTTTACCAGGATATGTTTTTGATGTAGAATTTGAGGTAGTGCAGTTGACATGTGACAATGATATGGCTTCCATAATGGTGATTAATTCAGATGCCGCTTCATTTGACTTTATATGGAATGGAGCTGAGGTAGCAGGTTTCATTGAGATTGAGGAACCAGGAATCGTAGACCTTGAGATCATTCATCTTGCTTCTGGGTGTTCGTTAGATACAAGTTTTGTAATTAGTCCAATTATTTCTTCGGAAGTTGGCTCAACGGTTATAGATGCATCTTGCGATATTGCCAATGCTTCTATTTCATTGACTGGGGATAATATCGATGAATATTCAATCTTATGGAGTACAATGGATGTTGGAACGGCCATATATGGCTTAGAAGCAGGGGATTATTCTGCTTCTTTGACCGACAATGATGGCTGTGTTTCTATATTAGAATTTGATGTGTTAGAAATTCCGAAATTGGAGTATGATATTTCTAAAATGGATGTGCTTTGTAAAGGAGAACAGACAGGTACAATAGTGATTGGGCCAGGTGATATTTTTGAAGATATTAGGATCAATAGTCAACCCGGAAGTGCTTTAATGGGCAATCTTGGTGCAGGTTTGTATGTCATTGATCTCATTGATATAAATGGGTGTGAATCGACAGAAGTGGTTACGATCACTGAACCTGAAACTGCTTTATCGATCACGATAGATTTGGTGGTGCAAATTGATGAAAACAATGATCGAGGAGCTATCGAAGTAAGTGCTTCAGGGGGGACTTCACCGTATGAATATCTATGGGATACGGGTGCCACAACTTCATCCATTGATAATTTGGAATCAGGTTTTTATGAAGTCACCGTCACTGATGTAAACGGTTGCACAATGAATACACGGATTGAAATTACGGAGGAAATCGACGAACCATTGTCGGCTACCTATGAAGTTACGGACAATGAATGTTTCTCAGAATGTCTTGGATCGATTGAGGTATTTATTAGTGGTGGAATTGCTCCTTTTACAATTCTAGTGTACGATTCAGAGGGACAGTCTGTTGTTAATGGGGAATTGTGTGCAGGTAGGTATGAGGTAGAAATTATTGATGCAAATGAAAATCAAGTGATACTCAATGATGTATTTATATCTGAACCTTCGGAAGTGTTTTATGTGGGAATACAGAGTGATTTTGATACTCTGTATGCAGTAGAGGGCGAGGTGATCGATTTGATTGCAGAAGTGAATTTTCCAGATGAGGATCTACAGGTGACATGGTATTTTGAAGATGAAGAACTGTGTCAGGGTGATTTTGAAAATTGTGGTATCAATACAATCATTGCCAATGCCGAAGGGACCATAAACCTATATGCAGAAAATCAAAATGGTTGTGTAGCACAAGACGAAATATATATATCCATTGCTCCAAAGTCAGAAATTACTTTAGAAATTGTCATTCCCAATATTATCAATCCTTTCAGCAATGGCAATAATACAATTTGGACCTTTTATCCCCCTCCAAATCTAATAAGCATGGAGACTTCTATTTACGATCGTTGGGGTAATGCAGTCTTCATTTCTTCAGACATTCCTCCTCGATGGGATGGAACATTCAATGGGAGACGACTCAATTCAGGTGTATATGTGTATATCATTAAATATGCGTTAGAGGGAGATGATGAGCTCAAAGTTAAGGGAGGGGATGTAACGGTAATTTATTAGGAAAATGACCAATGAATTATTCAAAATCTGAAAACTGTAGGAAAAGCCATTAACTTTATAAGTGATAATCAATTTCGGTTTTGTCCTAGTATGTGTGCGAAACCAATTCTCGCCAATAGGGTGTAAAATGAGCAAGGCAATTATTTTATTTTTATTTATTGGACTTTCTGGAGTACTTAATGGACAAATCAATGCGGATATAATCCTCATTCCCTTAGAAGATAAGATTACTATTCCCGATTCAAATTTCACTAAAGAAATTCATATTAAAAGGGGAGTATTCAAAAAAAGCAGGACAAAACTGATAGAGCAGGCGATAGACTCTACGAAATGGTATGATGGGAATTGTCTAAAGATTACTTATTACGATGATCGTGAAAATACCACCATTACAAAAGGTGAAATTCCTGATTATCTGAGTGCCAAGATTTATAAACTCGATGAAGATAAAAAAGAGGAATATCGAAAAGGAATTGAGAGGAATCAATTAAGAAGAGACTCTGTGTTAATACATCGAAAAACAAGTAAAGACTTTGAAATTGTCTTTGGTGTACACTATTCAAAGTTTAATATGAAGAATAATGAAGGATTTATTGTGGAGGGGAAAGGTGACTTTGAAGGGTATTTTAATCTCTTTTTTCACTTGAATCGTGTGTTTGTTTCTTCAAGAAATGATCATTTGCACTATCGAATTGGAATCGGGGCAGCTAGAGAATACCTAAGCTTTTATCCATTGGTCACACTAGAGAATGCTGGGATATCAAACTTAGAATCTATACGCATAGGTGAGGTAGGCAATTGGGAATATCAAGTATTAGTGCCGATGAGTATTTCCTATGAATTGCCCAACCTCATAAAAAAAGGGTTTGGGTTACGATTCTTTTTAGGGATGGAGCATAGATTTAGAATTCATCAAGTTAAGACCCAGAGTCTTTTAGTAGCCAACTATAGTTTTGAGAAAAATAGGGGAGATGTTTATGAAAATGAACCCATCACTCAGAAAGTAAATGAGTTGTATGCCAATTTTATAAATCCATATTCCTTACAGGTTAATTTTGGGATAGGATTGTTACCGCCAGAAATTGGATCTGGTGGAATAAAGTTGACCCATTTGGCCGTTCCATCATTTGGGAAGGGACAGAAGATAAATAGTCAATTTGGATTAATGGTATATTTGGAGATGCCGCTCTTTAACTTAAACTAGCATAGAAAATGCAGGAGTTCGAGAGTATCGAAGATTCTTATAACGAGATGAAATGAAAGAAGTTAGAAATATACTACCGGATAGAAAAGAATGCTGTCTTTTGATCAAAGGAGCATTTGATGCGGATTTTTGTGATGAAATAATAGCAACTCGAAAAGGAAGTTTCAAAAAAGCGAGTACCCATTATCCTACTTCCTATAGAAACAACGAACGACAAGTCATAGACACAGAAGAATTATCAGTTCAACTGTTCCAAGAAATTAAAAAATATATTCCTAGGGAGCTTACTACCATCGGGATAAGCAAACAAGAGCAAGGGGAATGGAAATTAGATAGTCTGAATACACGGATACGAGTCTGCAGATATCTGCCCAATCAATATTTCAATAAGCATTTAGATGGTGTTCATTATGTTTCAGATATGAAGCAATCGAAATTGACATTCATGATTTACTTAAACGGAAATGAGGATTTTGAAGGGGGAAGAACTTTATTTTTTAATTCAAAAGAAGACAATGAAATTATTGGAAGTTATGCACCAGAAAAAGGGGATTTAATCATCTTTGATCATAATCTTTGGCATTCAGGAGAAATGGTTTTGGCAAGGGAGAAATACATTTTAAGAAGCGATATCATTTATCAAAAAATGCATGGGTTGGACCGTGATGAAATAGGTTTTTGCAGCGAAGGGCATCTTGGTTATATTTGGACGGCCACAATTTTTAACAACCACTTAATTACTAGCGGTAGAGATAGAAAGATTAAAGTATGGTCAAAAAATGGAAAAAAGGTCGCTGAATTTACGAGTCATAAAAATTCAGTCCTGAGCTTGATTGTATTTGATGAAAATATAATTTTAAGTGCTTCCAGGGATGCTACCATTAAAAAGTGGAAAGTAACGGATAACTACAGTTTTCATTTAGAATACAGTTTGAATTATCATGAGGGAACAGTTTTGGCTTTATGTAAAATTAATGATTCGGAGTTTTACTCTGGAGGATCAGATGGGGTTTTGAACCAAATAAATATTGGAGGAGAATTGGTGAATCGTATCAAAGCGCATAATGAGTGGATATGGGATGTCGCCAAGATAGATAAGGAGTATTATGCAACGATTAGTGAAGACGGCTCTATAAAGATATGGAGGTATAATACATTCAAATGTGTTGCAATATGGAAGGAAGACGTCCCCATAAATTCGATAGTGATTGAAGGAGGAAAAATTTTTGTTGGAAGACTAGATGGGGTAATCATCAAATTAGAGTTTAAAACATCGGATAAAACAATAGAGGAAATAGTCAGAAAGAAATGTCATCATGGAATTATAAGAAAATTGGCACTTGATGACACCTATTTGTATTCTGCAAGTGAAGATAATTCATTAAAAATATGGACAAAAGAGGAATTAAATTGTGTGGATTTAGTTGAGCATAAAAATTTTGTTCAGGATATTGCTCTCTTTGATGATTCCATTATTACTGTGTCTTATGATGGAGAGATTCATAAAAGAAAGAAACCATTAATAAAATGATACTGCTCTTAATAGGGATATTACTTTTTTCGTGCAATTCAAAAAAAGATTTGCGTCCTAAAGATGCTAATTTGAAGTGTAATGACTTTTATGTTCAAGGAGAATTCAAACAAGGGGTACATACATTCTGCGGAATAATACCAATAGAAATAGAGTATTCCTACAAAGTTGGATATTGGAAGTATTGGAGTTTAAATGGAACCTTGGTTGCTCAAGGAAAATATAAATTAGAAAAGAGTATAATTGACGATAGAGGAGGGTGTTCGTATGAAGTTATGGTAGGAACAATTGTAAAAGATCAGTGGTTGTTTCGGGATGAAAAAGGGCATCAATTTGTACCAAATGACGGATTTGTAGAGGAACTAGAATCTTGTGTAATCGAAATGCTGAATTAGCATTGTTGGAAATAGAGCTATTTTTATATAGAAGTATCATTTAATTAGCTTAAGAATAAGTGGGCACAAGAATATAGCTTTGTTGTTATCGCAGTAATGTTACATTACCAGAAAGTACATGTTGGTTTTGACTTGAATCAGTGTATTTTAAAAAAAACGTAGACACACTTTAATGAACAGTCTCTGTTGCAAATAGATATGAATCACCCAATGGTTCAAGAAGTAATAGCACGAAAGACATTTTTAAAAAAGAATTACCCGAACTTCTTTAGCATGAACTAGGTAACATACATACAAGTACTTGATATAATTAAGATGAAGAAAGTTTGATAAAAATAACTACTATTACAACGACTCTTTTTCTATTCAATTTTCATGCTAAATAATCCAGACCATACTCCTTTCAAGTCGGGTTGAAGATTCCAAGGATTATTGAGGGGTCTAAATGCGGGTGATTCAGAAGTAGACTAACTTTCAAAAACAAGAAGATTGAAATTTAAAAAG
>JARGNR010000114.1 GCA_029212405.1 Saprospiraceae bacterium | reverse complement strand
TTGGCGAAAAGGAAGTGATTTTTATAATGCCAATGTTACTGGAACTGAGTTTGATCTGAGAACTGCTGATCAAATTTGGGGAGTTAGTGGGAATGCATCGGTTTCACAATTGATTTATTCAGATCAGGAAAATGTGAACGGTTTAAGATATTCCTTTGAGTTTGGAAAAATTTCTGGGAATTGGAGATTTGATATTTCTACTTCAGGTAAAAGCAAAAATTACAACAACAATGACCTAGGCTATGTGACAGAAACGAATATAAAGGAGTACGATGCTGGAATTCGATATAGTATTACTGAGGGCTGGGGGTTTATGGATAGAGCCAATTTTTGGTTCAATAGTTTTGTGAATACCACCTATGAAAAGAACGAATTTTCGAGTATTCACTTTAATGCGGGATTTTGGACACAAACAAAGCAGCAGTGGAACTTGAACATGTGGACCAACTATAGACCTTATACGAAAGACTTTTATGAGCCTCGTGTAGATGGACGTTATTTGTATCGACCAGGATTTTACAACATGGGATGGTGGATTGGATCGGATCGACGTAAAAAATTAAGGGTAGGGTTGAATGCGTTTGGATTAAAGTTTTTTGAAGAGGGGTCGGGCATTTATAGTTTTGGACTAGAGCCTCGGTATCGATTTACCAATAAATTTTCAGTTTTCTTAGATTTGGGGGCAAATTTTGATAAAAATGTAAGAGGCTGGGTCGATAGTCATAATAATACTCCTATTATAGGACGAAGGGATCAGATGACGATCAATAACTCGATGGGTATCAATTATACCGTTAGTTCCACTATGGCCTTCAATCTGCGAGCAAGGCATTATTGGAGCAATGTCTACTATAATTCATTCCATTCGTTGAATCTGGAGGGTGAATTGGGCGCTACGGATTATAATGCATTCAATGATTTTAGTTTTAATGTATTTAATATTGATCTAAATTATACATGGAGATTTGCTCCTGGAAGTGACTTGATCGTTGTTTGGAAGAATAATATATCTGGTGGTCAGTTTGATGATTTGATCAATTATCGGGAGCGATCTTATGTGGATGGACTTCGTTCTTTAAGCGAACTGCCTCAAACGAATAGTATCTCCATTCGGTTGGTATATTTTCTAAATGCCGCTAATTATTTGTAAGTAGATTATAAATAGTATGATCCATAAATATTATTCATTACTAATGTTTATGGATTACTTGTGGTCAATTAAGCAATACAAAAAAATCGGGAAAGCTAGGTACATAAAGTAGTTTCAAAGATTCCACTTCCTTATTTGTTAAAACGAATGTAATTTTAATACGAGTTAAGGGGGAATTATTATTTGTTGAGGTGATAAAAAGTCAAGTTATTTTTTTGTAGTTTATGTATTATTATTTAGCTTTATATCGTTAAGTAAAGAAACAGCCACACAAAAGCTGTTTGTTAAGATCAATTTCAAAACCTATTTCCGAAAGGAATTTTATTAACTGCTATAACTTTGTCCCTATGATTACGTGTCTTCGTGTACGTGATATTATATTCAATTAGTTTATAGCGGTAAAGAAGTTAAGGAACAATCTAGAGTGTTAAGATCGTCTTGATTCTTCCAATGTATTGTTAACATTTGGTTGATGTATGCCATTGGCACTGCCGTATTGTATATGTAAACCAATTAATCTATATGCAGATATGTGGAATGAAATTTCTATGAATAATGATAAAAAATGTACGTGCTGTTGTAAAAAACAAGACAACAAGTGCTGCTGTTGTTCAGCTTTGTTGTGGTATGTAATAGTATAAAAATGTCTGACCTGATAAAGGTTGGGCTTTTTTTTGTGGCACCCTCAACTTTCATGATTAATTAACCATTTAAAATAGATTCTAATGAAAAAGTTAGTATTAAAAAAAGAAGTAGTGACTCGTTTAAGCGATGATCAACTTCGCAATTTTATAGGTGGGGCGGCTGATGGTCCACCAACATGGTCTTCATGTAAAAAATATTCCTGCAACTCCGTACCAGACCTTCCAGGATCATGTCCAAAGAAGACATGTATGTGTGCAGACGGATAATTAAACAATTTGGATATTCTATGTGGATGTATTAGTGTATTTACTAGTGCTACAGTATTGCATCGACATTAATTATTTTTTAACTATTAAAAATTTTATATAATGAAACAACTTCCAAAATTAATGCTCAAAAAAGAGACAATCACAAAGTTAAACGACGATCAAATGAAAAAATTCGTCGGTGGTATAGCAGACGCTTGTGGTTGCCAATCTTGTGACAAACTTTCATGTGATTCAAAATCAGATGCTGGATCATGTGGTAAGAAGTCATGTAATTGTCCAAACGCTATCGATCAAATAGCTGATTTTTAATCATTTAGATTAAAATGAAATCGAATTGATATATAACTTGATATGATGTTAATATTTCAATATCAATGATTTGAGCATATATGAATTCAACTTATTATTTAACTATTTAAAACATTTAGTAATGAAACAGTTACCAAAATTATCTCTTAAAAAAGAGACTATCACAAAATTGAATGACGACCAAATGAGAAAATTTGTTGGTGGTTTAGCTGAAATAAGCAGCAGTAGCCAATCTTGTAACAAGCTTTCTTGTGATTCCAAGTCTAACGCTGGATCATGTGGTAAGAAGTCATGTAATTGCCCTAATGAGATCGCTATTGATGAAATTGCATAGTTCGTAGTAACTCATTAAAACGTGTCCTCAACGTCCGAAGTTGAGGACACTCTTAAACACTATGGAAGTGCCTAAGTACAGAGAGCAAAATTAAAGTTTTAATTCTCATTTCCATAGTATTTCACATTATAATAGATAAAGAGGTATGATGTACAGGGAAGTGTTCCTTGTCAAATGGTAGAGTCTTGTCTAATTTATTGTTAGCCATCCGCTTTTAAATGATTAAAATGAAATTAGTATGATTAAAAACGAATTCAAACCGATTAAAAAGAAAAGTAAAAAATCCATTTATGCTATTGTTGAGGCAATTCATTCTAAAGTAAGTTTGTCTGAGGAGAAATTTACATTGCTAGGATTGCGCGATGGATATTTGGGTTTGAGTCTATTTAAATTTCATTTGGCTGAATATACAAACGATGCAAGTTTGACTGAGGAAGCAAATACCCTAATTGAGCGAGCTTTTGATGACCTTAATAATGAATACGTTTCTGGTACATTGTATGCAGAGTTGCTTGAATTAGGTTGGTATTTGGAATATTGTAGAAGAAAAAAATGGATAGATACCGATGTGAATGCCATCTTGACAGATATTGATTCACTCTTATTTGACCTTATGGACGATGAGAAAGAAAAATTAAACTATGATCCTATAACAGGGGTATTAGGTTATGCTTTTTATGTCTTTTCAAGAATTGATGCTCAACCTTCCTATGTTCAAAAAATTGAAGAAGTGGTCGAGTTTATTTTTTCAATTAAAGTTGAAAATGAAGACAACAGCTGTCATTGGATTTCTAAATTGAAAGAGAAAGACCAAGTATACCTGGGAATCACTCACGGTTCTGCGGCAATCATTTTATTCCTCAGAAAAGCATTCGATTTTATTCAATCTGAAGAGCTTAAAAAGGAAATTACTCATACCATTGAAAAGGCATGTAGATATATAAAAAATAGTGAGTACGATTCACATTATCTCGTATTTCCAATTGTGAAGGAGGAGCTCAAGTATTCTTCTACCTATTCTAAAAATTATTGTTACGGTGATTTTTCAACAATTTACAGTCTTTACTTGGGATATCAGTTTTTAGGAGATAAAGAAGGAATGGAATATGCTAAAACCTGCCTGCTCAGTGCTCATGCTAGAGGCTATGAGAAACCATTTCTTGATTCTGGGAAAAGTCTACTCTATGGACATGCTGGATTAGCGATGCTGTTAAGAAGTTTATATAAACAATCCAATGAAGATGAAATACTTCCTATTTATAATGATCGGATTGATTTTTTGATCAACAGTTTTGATCCATGCGATGAGTTTCTTGGATACAAAGGATATTGGAACCAAAGTTTGGAACACACCAACTACAGTTTTTTTGAAGGACTCATTGGTATTGGAATAGAATTACTCGCTTCGATTGATAAAAAGCAAGCGTTTATGTATGAGGAATTTTTCTTTTTGGAATCTTAAATGTCAGCTATGAATTATCCCAAAATAGATTTAAAAAGCGTTGATGAAAAAGAAGTGAATGCATTGATCACTAGGCTATTTTCATTGATTGAAAGAGAAGAGCCTACAGACAGTAGTCTTTCATGGGGACGTTCTTCATTGATCTTGCTCTATATGTATTACGGACATTTTCAGGGAAATGAAGAATTTACCAATCGTGGTATTGAGGAGATCAATAAAGTTTTTGCAGATATAGGATCAGAAGAGACAACCATCAATTCATGTAATTTGTATGCGGGGTTGATTGGCATTTTATGCGTATTAGTCAATTTAAGAAATAGTGAAATTCTAGATATAGATTTTGATACATTGGCGGACCTAGAAAACCTATGTTTTGATTGGGCTTACAATGAAATGGAGGCTGGTAATTTGGATTTTTTAAATGGGGGGGTAGGTATTTTTTCATACCTGTTACAGAAGGCACAAGTGCTTTTAATGACAGGTCAAAAAAGCGCTTCATTTGAAGCGTATTGTGAGAAAGTGTGTACTCTTTTTGAACGACTTATATCAGAAGATCCTCTGGTAATAAACAAGTTTTATAATGAACATGATGATCAATCGGATAGCCATGTCAATTTTGGTTTAGCGCATGGCCTGTCTGGAATGCTTATTCCTTTGATGCAGTTGAAATCAATGGGGTACGGACAATCTATTTCTGAACCAACATTAAAAGGGGCAATTGATAAAATTGTTAATCTAAGAGATTCCATCAATGTCCCAGATCCCTATTACTTTGTCAGTGATATAGATATAAATACGAAAAAAATGAGATTTCAAAGACGCCTTGGATGGTGTCATAGTGATTTGAACCTCATTCATCTATTACTACAGTATCGATCCACCTTTGATTCAAATGATAATTATGAATTGAAGATCAAGGAAGGAATAGAATCCATTGTTCAGCGAAATAGTTTTGAAACCAATCGATTACAAGATCCCTTTTTGTGCCATGGTTATGCAGGCTTATCTCAATATTATAGACTAATTAATTCTTATGGGGAAAATGATCTGTGTTTAACTGCACTTGAAGATTATATTTCCCAAACGCTTCAATATTTTGAGTCTCATAACGATGCTTATTTTTTCTCAGAAAAGTTCAATGAGACTTCTGATAATATATCTTTTTTATACGGTAATGTGGGTGTAGCACTAGTCTTGCTCACGTATTTAGAACCCGCTTCTTCTAAATGGAGCCAAATACTATTAATATGAAATTTGATTATTCAGAAATAGAGATTTTAGACAAAGTAGTCGTTAGGACTCCATCTTTTCCATTGTCTGAGTTAGACTTTGATGATTTGAATATTGAAAAAATGATGGCTAATGATTTCTTTTGCAAAGCATTATACATTGCGAATTCGAAAGTGTATGAGGAAGCTGCAGCTTATATACAAGGCAATCGTCGAGGAGCGAAGAGAGATCGACGTTTGAAAAAGACCTTATCAAATTATTACATTCGAATTCACAGAAAATCAGTTCCATTTGGCTTTTTTGCGAATGTTTTTACAGGGACCTGGGGAGAGAAATCAAAAATCACTCTAACGCCACCGAAGCCTAAGATTAGGTTTGATATGGAGGTAGTTTCTATGTTTATAAATAAGGTAAATAAAGACGCTGACATCCAAAAGATAGTCATGCACTATCCCAATAATACGCTTTATGGATCAGGTGAAAAGTTGAGGTATAATGAAATATATTTTGAGAATGAAGCTATGAAGTATAAATTGTCTGAGGTAGAAATCAATGAATATTTAGTTGAGATTTTGGCTTTTACGGAAGATGGTAAAACACTTGAAGAGACTGCAAAACATGTTCATCAAGGGGTATATGCATTTGAAGATATTTTAGAGTTTGTTACATCATTAGTAGATGAACAAATATTGCTTTCAGAATTGCAATTAAATATTACAGGAATTGATCCTTTAACAGCATTGATTAAAAGACTTTCAGAATTATATGATTTACATCCTGAAGTGAAGAGTCTGGGAGCATTGTTGGAGGAGTTTATTTCTTATGCGGAGAAAATAGCATCATTAGAAGTTGCACCGAATTTTATTCAAGAATTTGAGGATTTCTACAAGTTTGTTACCAATAATGGGTATACCATCAATTCAAAATCATTTTTGCAAGTAGACTGTTTTTCTGAAGCAAAAGAGTGTACAATAAACGCTGAAATAAAGGATAGAGTTTACGAAGCCATGAAAATTGTAAGTGCTTTTAAACAAAATGATGTCCTTCCAAAATTGGAAACTTTTAAGAAGAAGTTTTATGAGCGATATGAAAATGCATTGGTCCCTTTACTGGAAGTATTAGATACGGATTCTGGAATTAGCTTTGGGCATTTTGTATATCAAAACGAAAATATTTTTACATCTGAGCTCGCATTCAAACCCAAAAGTGAGACAACTAATAATTCAGTAGATAGTCTCAATAGGATTAAAATTTTACTCTATAATAAGTATGTTGAATCAATTAAAGAAGAAAAATCATGCATTGAGATTTTTGACAAGGACTTAGAGGCAATTGATGACAAGATAAAGGACCTTTCCACAACCTTTCAGGTGGTATTACATCATTGTGAAAAATCAACGGATACAGTATTCCTATATACAGTAGGAAACTCATGTGCAGGCAATCTGATTTCTAGATTTACCCACGGTTCGAAGAAGATTTCTAATGCTTTATTTGAAATTGCTGAGTTTGAAAAAGAGAGTTATGAAGGAGCTGCAGTTGCTGAAATTGTACATATTCCTGAATATAGAATCGGAAATATTTCTTTCAGACCACGTTTCCGAGATTATGAAATTCCAATTGTTACTAGATCCAGGAACCCAGTTGACAAGCAGATACAGCTAAAAGATATTTATGTTACTGTTAGTGGTAATAGGATCGTATTGGTTTCGAAAAAGTTACGCAAAGAGATCGTTCCAAAACTAACCAACGCACATAATTATGGATTGAAAACTTTACCTGTTTATCAGTTTTTATCAGAATTATCTTATCAAAACGTAATTCCTGATATTCAAGTTTATACTGGAGTATTAGACTATTTAGGAAAATATATTCCAAGGGTTCAGTATAAAAATGTGATACTCTCATTGGCGCAGTGGACGCTTGATATTTCTGATTTAGATATTTTGTTTAAAGAGGATGTTTCTACAGAGGATTTGAAGACTTTCACCTCAACTTGGAAGTTGCCTCGATATACCATCTATCAAGCTAATGCAAAGACAACTTTAATGGATTGGACCTCCTTGTGTTCACTGCAAAGGTTGTTAAAAGTGATAAATAAGAATGCCAAAGTGTTTTTATATGAATTTCCGTATGATGCTAAGGATGGACTTATACAAGACATTAATAATGGAGTATACAATAACGAATTGATATGTTTTGTTAAGAACAAAGCAAGGACAAATTACATATACAAGTCAAACTTGTCGGCACTCGATTTTGAAGGGGAAAGAAGTCATTTTGCAGGAGGAAAGTGGATTTATTTGAAAGTCTATATGGGTTATAAGGCGTATCACAGATTTATGACTACTCATATGCCTCAAATCCAAAAGCTGATGGGTTCAATAGATGAAGCTAAGAAGTTTTTCTTCTTACCATTTACTGATCCGGAATTCCATATTCGATTGCGTGTTGAAGTAGAAGATACAGAGATTAAACATAAGCTTTTGAACAAATTACTTGATGTTTTTCAAAGTTTGAAAGAAGAATATAGCATACATAAAATTGTTCAAGATACGTACAAGCAAGAAATCGAAAGATACGGTAAAGATACGATTGGTTTTGGAGAGGAACTGTTTGCCTTGGATAGTCAATTTTTCACGGATAATTTCAATGATATATTTATTCAGGATCCATTTTTCTTACCTTTTAAAGTGATGAAGAGCATTGATGTCATCTTAGAGGGTTTTGAGTTAGAACCGGAAACGAAGAAGAAGTTTTTAAGCTATATCCAAAATATTTATGCCAATGAATTTGGTGTTGATGAAAAGAATGATTCAAGAAGTCAGCTAGAAGGAACATTGAGAAAGAATAGACAAACGATCGAATCTTACTTAAATCCTGAGAATGAAACCAAACACTTTTCTCCGGAGTTGATAGAGGGATTCAATCGGTATAGAACATTTATTAACACAGCTTACCTTGAAAACAAATCCTCCTTTAATAGCAAAGGGGAGATGTTAGAGTTCTTAAGAAGCATTTTGCATATGCATTGCATACGTGCATTTATTACTACTCCAAGACAAAATGAGTTGTTTATTTATACTGCGCTCACAGAGTACTATACGGCAATGATTTATAGACAAAAGGTAGAAGCGTAGTTATGGCGGAAATGAAATTAGGCATTTTAGATTTTGGAGGCATAAAACCTCGTACTGTAAACTCCCATAATGTTATAAATTCGGTTTTGGGTGATATTCAGACGTATGAGGAGTTGGGCTTTCATAGATATTGGTTGGCCGAACATTATTCGTATGAGTATGCGTGGTTTTCACCTGAAATGCTTTTACCACTCTTGGCTGGGTATTCTTCAAAAATTAATATTGGATGGGCGGGAGTATTATTGCATATTCATTCTCCTTTGAATATTGCGAACAACATGAGAATATTGTCTGCATTGTATGATGGTAGAATTGATGTAGGGTTGGCACGGGCACAAGCTTCAGAGGAATATTTGAAAATGCTGCGCGTAGAAAAGACAAAATGGATTCCAAGATTGAGGGAATTTATTGAATTGTGTAACGGAACCTGGACAGATGATGAAACCAATGAATTGCTATTTGTGCCTCCTCATGCAACACCTTCACCGAGGATGTGGTACTTGGCTAATTCGAATAAGACAATACAGCTTGCTGTTCAACATAAAATGAATTATGCCATATCTTTAATGCATCCAGGCTCAAATTACTCCAATAATTTAGATACCTTGAAGCAATATAAAGAAGCCTATTTTAAGGAGCACAATGAGCTGCCTACTACTTCTTTATTGGTGTGTGTGGCAAATGCCACCGATAGGAGAAAGATCGATGTTTTCAATAGTAGATTTAAGACACCCGGATTGAAAAATCTTTTTGGTTCAGCAAATTATATTGCAGACCGACTTCATGAAATGAAAGAGACTTTTTCAAACGACGAATTTGTATTGTTTATGCCTATTTGTCAAAGAGAATTAAGATTACAGAATTATAGACAAATTATTCAAAGCGTGTAAGATGAACGGATCAATAAAAATATTTTGGGGAATGCTGTGTTTGCTACTTTCGATAGGGATGAATGCACAGAAAGTTTGCAATTTAACCTTTGTAGATGCAGAAAATAAAGGGTGTTCTGATGTGGCTGTCAAAGTGTTTTTTAATGATGAATTTCACGCTGGAATTTATACAGATACATTGGGTACAGGAAGTTTTGAGTTCACAAATGAAGGGAGCTATAGAATTGAGACCTCATCAATTAATTATAATGTGTTGGATACGGCCATCGTGTTATCTCAGTCAGTTGAGAATATGAAATTTACTTTAATCTCTAGTGATATTGCTTTGAATACAGTAACTGTGACTGCTTTGCGAGATATAATAAAAAGAGGAGATGAAGGAATAACACTAAAAATCAACGGCTCCAATACATTAGGCTCCAACGTTGCTGATATATTAAAAAATGCACCTGGTGTGGATGTATCCAGCAATTCAATTGAATTTTTAGGTAAGGGTGTGATTGTTTTCATAGATGGAAAAAGAACCAATCTTAGGGGAAATAAACTGATTAATTATTTAAAGAATAAAAAGTCACAACGGATCGAAGAAATTGAGATGGTGTTGAACCCCGATGCGAGCTTTGATGCGAGTTTTGATGGAAGAATAATAAAGATTACCACTCAGAAAAGGATAGGGGATGGGTATGAGTTTTCATTGTACTCTAGATTGAACAGAAATAGAGATTATTTTTCGCCGGATATTAATGGAGATGTTCACATTAGGAGTGGAGATTTTAGTATCTATTCTGATGTGGGGTATTATGTATCTAATAAGATTGAGCGCTCCAATGAATCAAGACTATTTACAGATAATCTATCCAATTTGTCTTTTGATGAAGAAAGTACCAATGATTACTCAGCGAAAGGCCCATATTTTGAATTCGGGGTAGATTATGAAATCAATGAAAGAAGTTTTGTTGGTTTGAAATGGGAAGGTTCGTTTGATAGAGAGACGGGGAATGTAGATAGCAATACAGATATTTCCTCTTTTGGTCAAATTGATTCAATTCTGGTGAATGAGAATGAAAATTTTGAAAATGTAGATTTCTCCAACTTTAATTTCAATTACAATACCACCTTAGATTCTGGCACAGTAAAAATTAATTTTGATACGGACTATGCTACTCAAAAAGGAAATTACGGTACCTTTCAACAGATACAATTGAGATCAATTGATAACACAGAATTGAGTTCTGGTATTAATGATCAAAATTTAAATGTAGAGAATGATATTTTCTCCAGTAAGATTGATATCCTAAAAAAGTTTGATGGTTATAATTTTAGTTTTGGTGGGAAATATTCCAAATCTGAATCTTTGCAGGACATCGATGAGTTGTTTCAAACATCTATAAATTCTGCTCCTAGATATCAGGATTTAGTACAATATGAGGAGACGATCTATTCTACATTCGCCAATTTAAAAGGACGATTAGCTGGGTATTATTTTTCAATTGGAGCTAGATATGAAAAGACAGATTATTCTGGAAGCGCCAACTCAATAATTGATACCGTAAATGGATCATATAGCAAATTATTCCCTCAAGTAGTTATTAATAAACGACTTAAAAAGCATTCATTTACTGGAGCTTATAAGCAGTCGATAAGAAGACCATCTTATAGCCAGTTGATTCCATACAAACGATATTCAAGTGCGTTATATTATTATACTGGAAACCCCAATCTTCGGGCCTATTTCCCTGAATCATTGGAATTTATTTATTCCTTCGATAATATGATTATTCTCAAATTTGCGAATCGAAGAGCAACCAATAGAATCCTTGAATACAATCGTCAAATAGAGGGGTCATTGCTGACTGAAGGGACAAAAGAAAATAATGGATCTTCCAACCTTAATTTATTCTCTCTAAGTTTTAACAAAAGACTTAGTTCAAAGCTATATATCAAGACAGGTGCGACTTATATTATGGGCAAACAAAAGGCGGATTTGACTGAGTCAGAAGAATTTAAATACGATGCTTACACATTCACCATTGCACCACGTATGAGTCTTTCAGATAAATTGAATTTCTCTATGTACTGGTATTATTCCTCCGATATTTATTTTGGTGTTTCTCAAAATCTCAGTTACTGGTTCTTAGATTTTGACTTGTCTTATGAATTATTTGATGGAGCGGCAGAAATTGGAATTGGAGGAAGAGACATATTTCTAAAAAGTATAACTAGAGGTGCTGCTGAATATAGTAATCTAATAGAAACTTCAAGAAACGACTGGGCGAGCCGACAGCTTGTTCTGAATTTCAGTTATTATTTCGAAAGTGATAATGTGAAAAGTCAACGTTCAAGAGTAAAAACAGCCAATCAAGAATCGATAAACAGACTATAATCTTAAACTATGGGATTTAAAAATTATTTGCAATATGATATCATGGATTGTGGCCCTACTTGCCTTAAGATGGTGGCCCGGCATCATGGTAAGACCTTAGGGTTGGATAGACTCAGGGAGTTGACAAAAATAAGTCGGAATGGTGTTTCCTTATTTGCAATAAGTGAAGCAGCTGAAAAAATTGGGTATAAAACGATGGGAGCCTTGGTGACCTATGAACAGCTCAAGGAAGAAGTCACCCTCCCTGCTATCATTCACTGGAGTCAGAATCACTTTGTCGTATTGTATAAAATTACAAAGAAAAAGGTATACGTATCTGATCCAGCTTCTGGAAATAAAACCTATACAAAAGAAGAGTTTTTAAAGCATTGGGCATCTGTCGATGAAGATGGGAACAGGGCAGGAGTTGTATTGATTATGGAGCCCACCCCTTATTTCTATTCCATCGATGAAGATCCAGATGAAAGCAGTATAGAAGGATTAAAATTCTTATCAAGATATTTTATCAAATATAAAGGAGAGATATCTTATGTATTTATTGCCATTGCGATAAGTAGTATGCTGCAATTTACTTTTCCTTTTTTGACACAAGCCATTGTGGATAAAGGGATCAATGCAGGAAGCTATAGCATTATTTTTATTATTCTTCTTGCCCAGTTCTTTTTAATGGTAGGTAGAATGTTTGTAGAGTATGTCCGAAGTTGGTTCCTTCTTTTTATCAATAGTAGGATCAATGTATCTATTCTCTCAGATTATTTGATCAAATTAATGAAACTCCCTATTTCATATTTTGATACTCGTCGTACTGGAGATATTCTACAAAGAATGAATGACCACCAGAGAATTCAAGATTTTCTTACTGGTCCAGCCCTAGAGCTTATATTTTCAATTGTGACCGTTATCGTTTTAGGAATTACCTTGATTATCTATAATTCAACTATTTTCTTCATTTTCTTCATCGCGTCTGCACTCTATATATTCTGGACGGTCTACCTGTTGAAGTACAACAAAATATTGAACTTTAAACGATTTGAATTAGGTGCTCAGAATCAAACGCAGACACTTCAAATTATCAATGGAATTCAGGATATCAAACTGAATAATAGTGAGATGAATAAAAGATGGGGATGGGAGAAAGTGCAGGCCAAATTATTTAAGTTGAATATCAAATATTTGAGGTACAATCAAATTCAAACCTCTGGCTCATTTTTAATCAACGAATCTAAAAACCTCTTAATCACTTATATCGCTGCAATAAATGTTGTAAATGGAAATTTTACCATAGGTATGATGTTGGCGATTCAAGCAATTGTTGGACAACTTAATGGACCGATATCATTATTGATTTCACTCATCTTGTCATGGCATGATACAAAATTGAGTTTGGAGCGGTTGGATGAAATTCGACAAATGAAAGATGAGGAAGCCGATGAGAATCCAAATATTAGAGACTTAGGAGAGGATAAGAGTATTTATTTTAAAAACTTATCTTTCTCCTATCCAGGCACCGATGAAGATGTGATTGATGATGTAACGATAACTATTCCAGAAGGAAAGACAACTGCAATTGTAGGAGCTAGTGGAAGTGGTAAAACTACCCTAATAAAACTCATGCTGAAGTATTATGAGAAATATGAAGGGAATATATCCGTTGGTTCAAACTCCCTAAGTAACATCAGTCCATCGTTCTGGAGAAGTCAATGTGGCACGGTGATGCAGGAAAGTTTTATATTCAGCGACACCATCGCTAGAAACATTTGTTTGAGTGATCAAAAGATCAATTACCAAATGCTGAATTATGCCATAGAGAATGCCAATATAACTGATTTTATAAATTCATTGCCATTGGGAGTCCGTACGAAGATCGGGGCTGAAGGAGTCGGAATAAGTGAAGGACAAAAACAACGTTTGTTGATTGCTCGGGCGATTTATAAGAGACCTAGATATATGTTTTTTGATGAAGCAACTAACTCCTTGGATGCAAGTAACGAAAGTATAATTGTAAAAAACTTGGAGCGGTTTTTTGAAAATAGAACCGTAGTTGTTGTTGCACATAGATTAAGTACGGTCAGAAATGCAGACAATATAATCGTCATGGACGATGGTGAGGTAATCGAATCGGGGCCACATGAGGAGTTGATAGAGAAAAAAGGAGCGTATTACACTTTAATTAAAAACCAACTCGAGTTAGGGGCATAAAATAAATTGATATGGATCATTTAAAGAATGTCAAAACATTTGACGAAATATATAGTAACGATTTTAATGAAATATTGATTAAGACACCTCCAAATTTGTTCCGTGTAGGATTGATAATTTTTGCAATTTGTGTGGTGTCAGTTACGTTTTTGAGTTTGGTGGTGACTTATGACAAACAAGTTGAAATTCCTTTTATTGCAAGCTATGAGCGTTCTACAAATACGGTAAAATTAGAAGTTACAACTAAACAAAACATTGAAAAGTATTTAGAGCAAGATGATGTAATTATTGAATTTGAAACTGCCAATCAATTGTCTGCAGAGAATGACAAAAATGGATTTATGATTGATCGCTATGAAACCACGCAAATGGTCTCTATAGATGGTGAAATTAAGAAAGTAGAATCATTTGAAGCGGATCGCGTACAGAATTTTGCAGCTGTTGGGCTCTTGTATCAGTATGATATTTATTATACACCTAAAGAGGGAATTATTCCAAAAGAAGCAATTACAAAAGGTAAATTATACTTGCAAGTTGGCAAGCAAAGATTGTATAAAATGTTCTTTTAAAAATGGAGGCTAGCACACTCCTAACTATTTATTTAATTTGTTTGGGTTTCTGGCCAAGTTTATATTTTTTTCCAAATCCTGAATTATTGGGATCATATGGAGAGACAAAGTCAGCATTTGTACCTCCTTCAGGAATGTTTTCTTCCAAGCTCAACGCCCATAGTATTCCATTGAGTGCCAATTTACGCATAGACGCTATTTTAAAATCATATGGATGACCAAGTGTAGTAAAGAATACTCTTGAGCTGAGATTATTTGATCGACCATGGTACGTTTTTGTCCATGCAATTGGATTGTTTAATGGATATTCATCAAGTTTACCATTTATTTCATGATTGGATTGTAATGCTTTACCATACAACAAATGGGTACAATCACCATTCAATTTCCATTCTCCTCCCTCGACATGATACAACCATGAATATGCATCGAAAGGGTCTACACCTCTCAAAATAGGATGATTGTTTGCATCTTCCGATCTTGAAACCGACGTTAATGCCCCACTGCCATCTTCAAAATGTCCATGGTGAGTGATCCATTGTTGACCAAATACAGAAGCGGGCCATTGATTATTATAAAACACTTTGGAACTATCATTTTCATACAAAAATGCATGGGTGGAGGTACGAAAGCCCACTATGGGTTTTCCTGATTCTACATAACTCGTAATTGATTGGAGTTCTTGATCTGGAAGATTACGAAAGCGTGTAAATAAAACCATTAAGTCAGCATTTTCCAAGGCCGACAAACCAGAAATATGATCTGTTCGATTGGGGTCAATAAATCCTAGAGTATCCAACGAATAGCAAATTGATATCTTCGCATTTAATTCTCGTTTTAGAATTCCAGCTAACATCGGCATGGATTCTTCCGATCGGTATTCCTCATCTCCAGTTACAAAAACTATGTGCAAGGGTGGTGGGGCTGAGTTTTGTTTGCAAGCAAACAACATAAAAGACAAAATGATGAGGGATGTGATTCTTAAAGCCATGTCGTTGATGTTATTTATCTGGATGAAGTTGTAGCAATTCATCTGGAGAATAAAAACTATTTCGGTCTTTCACTTTTGCACGAACAGATTATACAGTGCTGGCCGAAACCATAGGTGAGGCATTTCCAAAAGAATTTCTAATATAGGTCAGTACTGCGGCTATTTCTTCATCATCTAATAAGTGCTCATATGGAGTCATAGGAACTTGTCCGGTATAGTCGACACCATTTAATTCTAATGGACCATGTAAGCCCTTTAAAACTAATTTAATCAGCCTTTCTTCACTTCCAGTAACCCATTTTGAATATGCCAATGGGGGAAAGCCAGATATAGGTAGTCCTTTTCCATCCACTTGATGACACGTCCCACAGTATGCATCTCTGCTGTAGATCTCCTTGCCTTGCAAATAAGCAATTTTATTGGCTCCTTTTAGATCTGTTGATTCTGAGACTTCGCTTGCTTGTACAATAGTTTTACTCACATTGTTAATCGCCGAAACATACGCATCTTTCATCCAATCATCCATAGGTAGTTTGTTCACCCATTGTAATATGTCTAATGCAAATGTCGTATTCAACCATGTCGCTGCTATAAACGCTTCCATTCGTACTCTCCCGTGATTATCTTGTACTGCATTTTTATACATCTTATGTTTATACTGTTCACTTAGATCTGAATGCCTAATTACTTTGATCACCGCTGATCGGACTCTATAGTCATCATTTGCAAAAAGTTGATCTATCAATGCAGTATCTAGTCGGTTAATTCCCCACTGTACCCATAATCCTTCCAGCAGATGATGTGCATATTTTGTTTCTTCAGAATCCAAAGAGGAAATCCAGTTTTTTACACCAGATATTACCTCATCACTTTTACGTCCCCTCAATTCTCTTCGACTTCTATATCGAGTCCGATATTCGGGTAATTTTAGATTATTTAATAATTGTGCGATGGTAGCATCTTTTACTTGAGCAGGAGTTAGTAATGGACGTGAAGGGTAGGTGACTCGATACACTCTTCCATGGACATGGTCTCTCAAAGGATCCCTAGCATTGTGTTGCATATGACCTATCAGTACATTATGCCAGTCCAAGAGATACAATGAGCCATCGGGGGCAATTTCCATGTCAACAGGTCTGAAGTTTGGATCGGTACACGTTACGATGTCTTCCAAGTGTGCACTCTTGTACCCAGTCCCATCATCTTTCATCGAATGCATCTTCGTACCTAAAAAGCCTATGGTGTTATTTATAAGAATACTCCCTTGTACATCATCAGGGAAATGTCTGCTATGCATAAATTCCAATCCAGAAGTAGGTCGGACCCGATGTTCCTTTTCAATCAAATTTCTTGACTTATGGTTGGCAACTCCATACATAGGCAACATTGATCCAGGCATCATCCATAATACATCAGGTCCAGAGGTTTCAGCAAAAAAGTTTTGACCCCACTCGTCAAAAGCAATGCCCCATGGATTTGGAATCGATACTTGAGAAGTCCGTTCAAGTCTTTTAAGTGTTGGATCATATCTGAAAAAGCCTCCATTGGTTGACCGGACTGGTCCATGCGATGTTTCAATATTCGAATGTAAAAAAACGCCTTCACCCATATAAATAGCCCCGGAAGGATCTGAACAAAATGCGCTGATTACATGATGGGTGTCGTGATCATCAAATCCACTTAATATTATCTCTTCCTTATCGGCTTTGTCATCCCCATCTGTATCCGTTAACAATTTCAAATTTGTTCCTTGAGAAATATAGACCCCCTCAGGGGCAAATTCAAAGCCAACAGGAATATGTAAACCGTCAGCAAAAATTGTTTGTTTATCTGCTTTACCGTCCTTGTCGGTATCTTCCAAAATTAGGAGCTTATCATTGGGTTTTGAGTCTCCTGGTTTATAATGTGGGTAGGTAGGCATACACGCAACCCAAAGTCTCCCTTGATTATCAAATGACATTTGACATGGATTGGCCAAGTCAGGAAATTCTTGTTCGGAAGCAAATAGTTCTATTTTGTATCCCGGAGCGGTCTGAAATTGATCCATTGCATCTTTTCCATATAAATATTTTGCATCATTTTCAGGATGATAATTGGTTTCGACAATTGGTAGAATGGAAGTTCTAGAATCTGCAGTTTCCAAATCAAATGGGGTCTCTTGCACTATATGCCAAATGGCAGTATCACGTATTGATGTTAATTCTCTGATTTTCATCAATTCAAAAGGATAATTATCCGGTCCAAAAGGGTCATATCTTCGGCCAAAGACATGTACTCCATTTGGTACTTTATAATCATTATGCCAATACCAGTTTTTATCTAATACAGCATCTTTTACTTGAGTATAATGCGTCTTTTTTGGTCTGGAGGGTTTAGTAAAGATGGATGAGACTAAGAAGTTACTTAATTTTAGATACCCTTCATTATTAAATTGAGATCCGTCAATGGTAAGTTTTTCGTTTGAACTGAACCACGATTTACTTTCATTATATAAATCAATAAAAGGGACTCCTTTTTCTAAGGCTACTTTTTGAATTGCCTCACTGTAAAGTTGTAGGTTTTGATTGATCTCAAGAGAAGGTATGTTTGAAACACATGATTTGGAGTCTTGTGCTGTAGGAGAGACTAGGACCAACTCAGGAGCAGACAGACCATTGTATTGCTGACTTAATGAATGATCAACAAATGCACTTAATTCAGCTTGAAACAATTCTAGACCTTGAATTCCTGCAAAAGATTCACTGTAGCCAAAAAATGCAAAAATGACATCGGCTTGATGGCGAGTAAGCCACTCATCGGGATATTCAAAATGACCTTCACTGGATGAATGAGAGGAAAATTGGGAGTGAAATTTTTCAGCACCTGGGAATGCCCAAGGTGTTTTTCTTCCAGAATGGGGGCGAAAGCCAGGGGTATCTCCACCATCGCACATATTTCTTATGTAAATGTTTTTATTGGGCAACTGGAAATGGAGCGAAGTTTCAAAATGACCATAATTCATCATTCGAGAACACATATTTCCACCTATAAATGCAATATGTGCATTGTCTTTTATTTCAATTGTTTTGGATTGATTTGAGGAACAAGAAAACAAGAATAGAATAAGCAAGCACAAAAGATGGAAGGGCACTGAAAACCGATAAAATTGCATAGGTTGATGAATGATGGAATTGAAATTAAT
>JARGNR010000003.1:37988-129435 GCA_029212405.1 Saprospiraceae bacterium | reverse complement strand
GTCCAATGATTGTCTTTTTTATCAGTAAACTGATCTCGGTTATAGACAAGACGCACTTGTATTTCCTCTCTCAAATAATCTTGAGCGGCATTGTCTTCGTAGTCCAATTCAAAATCCAGAGAAGCTACGCCAATAACATCTACTTCTGGTTGGATAAATTGAACATCTCGAAAGACAAATGCATAGTTTTCTTCTGGTAAAACTTGCCCAGTTAAGGTAGTGAGCCCTAAACATAGTAGTGTTATAATTCGTGTAATTTGGTATATCATTTTTTTCATAACATCAAGAACCTATTAAATTGTAATTGGAATATTTTTTAGTCAATCGTACAAAAGCATCTTCATCAATCGTTAGAATATCGTCAAATGAAAATTCAGAGGAAGGAATGGATTCCTTTTTACGATAATTTTTTAGTCGATAGGATACTTCTTCAGGATAACCTATGCGTTGATCAGTATTCATCACTGTTTCAATATGTACAGGCAAACCACTTACCTTATCAATTTTGACAATGCCTGATTTCATCGAACCCGAACCCGAATTTTGGTAGGTATATACTTTATACTTTTTTGTACTGGAATACTTAAAATCATCGTAAATCGAATGTTGCACATCATTACTTGGGATCAGTTGATCAAAATCAAATTGAGAAAAGTCTACTTCAATCGCCTTTTGATTTTGATTATTTTGCTTTACCATAACCGTTTGGTCTGGATGGTAGATCAGCACACCTATTTCTCCATTAAAAATATACAAAACGTCTTTACTTGTTACTTTAATTTGATCTTCATCCATTGCATATGAATAGTGCATATTTGATACCCCATTGGAATGCTTCAAATACAGATCTACTTCGAAAGTGCAGGGAGACGTCTTCAAAATTGTTTTGAATTGATCAAAATCTAATTGTAAATTTTGCCCTATTGATATTTGGGCCACTAGCATAAAAAGTATAATGAGCTTATTCATCTGTTTCTATTAAGTTTTTACGATTTTCTTGAATGGTTTTAATGCCCCTTTCCGTCTCTTTTTGAATAGAAATCAAATCGCCATCAGAATTGTAAATGTATTTGGTAAAATAATTGTTATCGTCAAGGGTATGCGTCAACTGGAAAGTAGTTGGATCATAGACATAACTTTCCATTTGACCTTCTGTAGGGTACAATCTCACATCATCTAAATACAAGGTCCCCGATAAGTCTCCCTTAGATATTTCAATAACGGGTATAAAGTAACCTAATGAATTTACCGTAAAATCCCCTTCTACTTTTTGCCATCCTTCTACCTTTTGACCTGAGGGTGTAAACAATGCTCCTCCTACCTCAATGGAGACCCCATTATCTTCTAAATTATAATTGTAAGCGTCGTTATCTGATACCCAGGCTGAAAAATGATATTGTTTTCCTGGGACAAGACGTAACAAGGGTTGATAAAATTCAGCATCAGTTGTGATTGGCAAACTGTATTCTCCCGTATGAGCAATTGGAACTACATCTAGATTGATGATATCAATATCATTTTCCAAGTCATTTCCTCTGATAATAACCGATCTACCATAATAATTCCCACCTTCACCGATACAGTTTTCAGTGACTTCAAATGTAATTTTTGTATAGTTATTATCGACCGATGTCACACTTGCAATCAACCCTTTAATGGTTTCTGTATTTCCTTCATTATCCATCATGAGACATAGCTCTATTTCTGCACCCCATAATTGATGATTTGGATGGAATGGAAAATCAACTTCTACGATTGCAAGATCTCCTTCTTCTTTGGGTGTAAAAGGTGTAATAATGTTATACACTTCACATGCTTGCCAGGAAACCATATCAGCTTGAAAATTAAAGTGTGTGCCATTTTCCGGATAATCATCATAATTCTGCATGGTATTCTCATAGTTTTCAAAACTGGTGTTCGCAGCTTCGTAATATCTCGAGTTACCAACTTTTGCCAGTACATTGGTAGGATGTGCAAATCTTGAAGGCATCGACCTCCCTACTTGTACTCCCAATGGAGTCAGCAACACCGCGCTGTAAATATCCAATGCATTTTTACTTTCTTTTGCTATTCCCGTAGCACTGTAATTGGTGATTTCTTCTCCAATCAACCATTTATCTTTTTCTGCAGTACCATTAAAGGCAAACCCATTACTTCCTTCTTCCCAATCTTGCCATTGGTACATTTTGAATTCATCACTATACGTTCCTTTTTGCTCAAAACGAATAGGAGAACCATCTGCATCCACAGATTCCGTATAATTTCGATCCGATTTATACTTGTACGATGATTGTTGTCTAAAGATACCTTTGACCCCAGACTTGTAATCCGATATTCCATCGGCAATGGCATATCCAGAAGACCTTTCTTTGCTGGACTCTTTTGTACCTGTATTTAATTTTGCATTGTTCGCAGCATGATTAATCAATGCTCCGCAAGGGCTTTTATTATCATTGTTTGTTTCATCTTTGATGGATTGAGTAGGATCACATTCACAGAGGTCTTCACCATTTGGTATTCCATCACAATCCCAATCTGTCTCATGATCTTCACAATTTGAATCACAAATTAAATTATAACATGGTTCACACAAATCTCCTATCCCATCCCCATCGCAATCAATCTGATTTGGGTTGTATACCATAATACAGTTATCTTCTGAATCTACAATTCCATCACAATCATAATCCACATCCGTATCACATGGATCCTTTGCGTTTCCAAACCAAAAATCATTGTAAAGAGTTACAGAAGCATCCAACACTTGAGATTGCTCTAAATTGGAAGAACTTGTTGGATCAACCAAAGTAGCGACTGACTGTCCAGGAGCATTCAATTGATTTCTATTTCCCGATCGAATGGTTTCAAAGAAGATTGGAAAAGGAAAATTAAAATTAAACGGTAAGAACGTATTTAAAAGATCAATTAAAGTAATCAAACTCTGATCAATTTTATACAACGCGGTAGAGTTATCAAGTTGCTTTTCATACGTACCAGAAAACTCGAAACCTGTATCACTATTTCCAAATCGAACTCTAACTTCATCCCCAGGAATGAGTTGATCAATTACATCTTCATTCAAATTAACTTCTATCAGCCCATCACAAAAGTGATCCAAAAAATTGGTTTTTTGATTTTCTCCTAAAATAGCTATTGAAGTATAGGTAAAACCAATATTCTCGTAGGCAGCCCCCATTCTTGGGTGCCCTTGATGAGCTGGAACATTGTAGGAATACACCTTGTTATCAAAACTATTATTTACAGAAGTGACCAAAGCTGATCCAGTATACGGATCATAAACTAAATTTTCCGTTTCTACTACAGACGTACCATCAGAAGCAATCACTTTTTTTAGAATACCTTTTCTACTGATTACTTTGTTGGAAACACCTGTCTCCATTTGTTCTGATTTATAACTGTAATCTGGCAATGCAGTTGGTAAAATCAAAGGAAAAATACCGAACAACATCCCATTCACATCAAAATTTCCTCCAACAGATTGGCTTACGGATTCATGTTCCCTAATGTCTAATTCCAAATTTCTATGGACTCCTAATTCTCCAACGAAAACCTTATCCCCATCATAGTTTCCATGCAGGTTTACAGTATTTGTCAGTTGCCTCGATTTTTTGCTTACCACCCCATGTCTATGTTGAATCTCTTTATCGTGGTAGATATATTCAACGCTGCTCACTTTGTCATCAAGAAAAGCTCCTGATTTATCCTGACCATAATACGCTACGCTTTTTGGCTTTCCATGCATATCATTCTTTTCAACTACATAGGCCTGACTTGCAGTCAATCCATTTTTCTTTATTGCTCCTACAAATGGAATAGGAATTATTTTGGGCCAATACTCTTTACTTTGCACTTTGGATTCTCGAGTTAAGACGGGATAATCTTTTGCCGTATAAAATTCATGAATGGCCTGCCCAGTTGAACTAATATCTTGAGTTAATATAGGTATAAGTTCATCCGCCAAAGCATCAGAAAACCCTTTCGGTCCATCGTCATTGTCAGGATCATCATCTTCTTCCAAAAATCGACTGTAATGATATTGAGAGGCTAACGACCTGACTTTTACTGATCTATACCCAACATGGGCCGTTGGAAAATATACATCATTATAAGGGTGCTCTTCAAAAATCAATCCGTCAGTCGATTGTTTTATATCCTTGTCAATATGTTTCATGTACTTATATGCTGTCTCTTCATTTCCAATTGTTGGTTCATTAGCTGCTACTCCAGCACTTACTACATTATCTACAAACTCATTATTAACAAAGACGCTTTCCGTAACGGTATAATCATAAACGTTACCATATTCCGGAGTTACTTCATCATCCCATTCTGAGGCAATTCTAATCGCATCTACCTTGACATTGCCTCCATATTTCTTCTTATCAGGAGAATTTAATCGCAAATAAGAATCTTTAAGAATAATTTTTCTTCCATAATCATTGGCATCTGCCTTGCTATAAAAGTTTTTGTAGGTTCCCAATAATGAATTTATACTTGATAGTAGTTTATTAATTTTTGATAAGCCTGTTGAGTTTTCGGATACTACTTTTTGGTCCGTTGTAATACGAGCTAAATTTATTTTCAAAAACTGCCACGCGGTCACCACAAACGGATGGTTTTCATTGATATCTTCAGATTCAATATTTAATTCGTCATAGGTATCTAGTTTTACCCAACCTACTTCTTCATCCCCTTCCCCTTCTATTCCATAGCTAGTTATGTATGCTCCTCCTGTAAGGATCTCGGAATAATCTTCGGGATCTTCCCCATTCTCAACAGCAATCATTTGTGATTTTATTTTAAAAATCAATTGTTGCCCATTTAAATCAAAATGTAGATCATTAAAATAATTTTGAATAGGATAGGATTGACCTGAATTTGGATTTTTCTTTAATTTAAAATACACTTTGTATCGATTAGAATTAGACATGTCATCAGTTATATAATCTCTTTCATTGACTTCTAATCCAGTGATTTGCATCATTTCACAAGCGACTTTATCTTGTACATGGCTGTAATGGTCTCGGCTTACATCTACAGTAACCGTAGATCCAGAAGGTAAATCAATTTGTTTCAAATGCCAATAACTTGCGTCTACATCACCAGCGTCTTGGCGGGTATACGGGAATTCATTTGCATCACATTCTTCATCTCCAAATGAAGACTTAAATACACCCCAACGATCCTTTTTATAGCTCTTATAAATATTGGCGTCTCCTGTAGGTTCATTGTAATGAAATACATAAGGATTCAAAGCACCTCTATTGCTGTTGTAATTTCGGAATACTACTTTCTTAAGTTTTAATTTTCCTAGCGCCGCATTAGGTATTTCTTGTTGAGAAAAATATTCAGTTACGAATTGTATGGATCTTATTTTCTTTTTCCATGTACCCATTTTTACATATAAGGTCATGGATTCGAGTTTATACGAATGTGCACCGTTCAATTCATCATCCTTTTGTACAATCACTCCATTTGCGCCTCTATTATCCTCTCTTTGTGCATAATTAAACTCTAGAATATGAGAAGACGTTTCAACAGATTGAGGGTAATATTGCTCTCGCTCTCCAAATGTAAAATAAGCTTTATCATCTGCTCCGATGGACTGAAGTCCCTTGGAATAATTGGCCCCTGCAAAAGGCATTCTCCACCTAAAGTTTTCTCTTTTTTCATATTTAAATTTCACCCAATAACCCAGATCTTTGTCTTTGGGCTCACCATCTGTAGGGTCGACATCAATATAATCGGCACCTAAAACAGAAGTAAGTAAATGCGAATGCGCATACCGAGGTATTAATTTACAGTCCAATAGATCTTCACTGAACGAATCATCAACGTTATGTTTGATTTTTTTTAATTCATCTTTAATGTCTCCATTATCATTGCTTGTTTGATTCGATTTTAAAGGAATATCAATTGTGGTCACACAATTTGTCTTTTTAGAAACGGAAAAGGTAGCCTCTACCTGGCTAAGATTATATACGGGCAATCCAAAATTGTATTTGTTACCATTGGATTTCAATTCCGTAAATGCAGCAATTTGATTGGAATTTTCTCCCTCCAATGGTACATCAGGGATTGTTGTTCCAGGTGTACTTTTATCTGTATAGTTAATTTCAAATTGAGGAAGCAAGTTTCCTTCTTCAATAGGACTCCCCTGATTACTGAAATCCAGTGTTTTTTTATTCAAATCGTTCCAAGTAAAATGCTTCAAAACATTACTTCTCTTTTGACGATCAGGTTTAATATTATTTACTATTGCCTCTCCACTATTATTTCCATTGTAATTTGTCCCATTCTTCTTTTTAATAAACCGATTTTCTTCCAGTGAGTAAGATTTAATCAAAGGAAGACCATCATCTTGAATTATTTTGAAATCGATAAGGTCATCGTTATCAATAAGTGTGGATACATTTCCAGTCAACCCATCCGAATTATTATTTTGGACCATATCCGCCTGATTTCTAAAGTAATAGGGCTCTTCAATTTCATTGGCTTCAATATGTTGAAATTGCAAATTGGATTCTGTAAATGCCTTCAATTTTTTGACGTCATTCTCACTTTCGGAAAAATTTAAAGAAACATCCACTCCACCATCAAAGAGTCCTCCACCTCCAACACTTCCCTTAAGTGACCCTCCACCAAAATAAGAGCTTGCCTTTTTGTCTCTATAAATACCTACATCATCTCGATCCAAACAAAATGTACCTGAAGATCCTTGTGCAGACAAAGAGTAAAAATCTTTCGTATTCATAGGAATGGCCAAATTCTGATGGTGCTTTTTTATCGGCCGATCCTTTAGCCGATTAAAATCAAGCGTAGCATATAAATTATTTTGACCATTTTGAAGATACAAATATCCATACGATTTATTCGTCCTCCATTCATTATCGAAACGAAGTCGTTGAGCAGAATAATATCCTTCACCACTCAATCCTACTGTTAACCCAAACAAGGATGCACCCGTCAATAACTTAAATGTAAAATTCTCACCACTCATTGGTGAGGTGTTATTGATAACATATGTAGGCGTATTCACTGGTAGTTGAATATTCGGTAACATATTACTTGCTTTAGTGACTTTGGGTACCATTGAATTAAAATTGAGTGCTTTTAATCCATCCATGGAGTTAGCACTAAATCCAAATGTAAGTCCTGCTTGTTCTAAGCCCTTTACCTTTCCTGATAACCCTACACTTCCGTTATATCCCAACCCTTCCTGAGTATTGTATTCCGTACCATATGATAATGAAAATGGCCCCTTATTTACAGGAATATAGGTCGCATCTAATCCTATTTTTAATCCAAATCCTTTATAGGAATTATAAAAAGGCGAAATATTGGCCTTGCCAATAACCGACAAGGAGGTATCAATATCATCACCTTTACCCGAGAAAGTAAAAAATTCATTTTCTATAGCTGCCGTCACTCCTACCGTCCAATCGGTCTTCCTACTTCTCAATGTCTCTACTTCATCGCCGTCAAAATCATCGGGGAGCCCTCTCATATTTCTGGTAATCGCTCCCATATTGATATTCCAACCTAGCCCTACCATACTGGCTTCTTCTTCGTAATTAGAAGGTGAGTGATAGGCTAAATTCAAAGGATAGCCTCCATTGGGACCTGGAACTTCTATAAGCGGAATATTGTAATTAAAGTCTCCTGAAAATAAATCAACCATTTCACTTACTCCAACAGGGGTAAAGGAAGAAAATTCAGGTTGCGCTGGACCCGATGTCAATGCATAAACTTGCAATGGCATGAGGGTTTCCACGAACATAAGCAATGCTAATGTCCATGCAATTTTTTGTCTATGCATTTTCATAGATTAAATTTTAAATTGGGTATATTAGTGATAGATTCTTGCTCAAATACGACGTCTACTTTTGAACGTACTATTGAATTAGGTGTAATGGTTATATTAAAATCACATAGTTCATTTTCATGTTTATCAAATGCCAAAACTATGTGGTGTGTTTGATTTAAAGAAGATAAGTTTTCGTGATGGTATAATACAGGTCGTAACGTGTCGAAATTACATATCCAACGAATATCATTTTCAAATTCAAAATTTAAATACGTACCCAAATCAAAATTATGTATGTTTTTAATTTTCATTAAAACATTGTGATTGTTGCCGTATTCATCCTTTAGATTTGATAAAGGCTGAGATGGGTTTGATCTTAATGCATTGTGACACATCATATCAGTAGTCACATATTGCATTTCTATGAGTAGGCTGTCGCTTACCAAGGACTTTCTCAGGCCATTTTCATTGGCTTGAACATATTTGCTGTACGTAGCAAAGTTTAATCCAGTATCACGACAGGAGGACAACATTAGTAGTATCAATACTAATGCGTAAGTGTAATTGGTTGTCATCGTGTCTATAGCTTAAATTTCAGATAATAAGTTTTTTCTTTATTAATGTTATTAATTTCTAACGTATATATTTTATCGGGCTGAAGCTCCGTTTCTAATTCGTCAATTTCAATTGATATATAGTTGGGACCATAGGTTTTATCTAGATCCATTGTCACCAAAGGAGTATTAACCGCTGTATTGTTCAGTCTGTCTGAATCAAATATCTTAATTGTACTGATCTCATCTTCAGGAACATGGTATTTCTGAATAAAACTCACATTGAGTAAACCATCCACCGTACGTGCAATGTTTTTTGGGTACGCCAATTTCATTGAAAAATACAACTTGGAATCATAAGGGGGAATACATTCTTCCTCAATAAGGTTCGTCGCCATAAAAAGATCTGTATCAATAGATGTGGACACATTCATATAATGACTAAAAACAAGAAGTTCAGGAATTATAGGGCTGGAATATTTTATCTCTTCATCGTAATAAAAAGTCATATATACTCCACACTTATAAATCTTAAATATTCCTTCACTATCATAGTCAAATGAAGAAATCGAAGTACCATTTATTAAAACAGAGCAGCTCCCTTGCTCAAATTGGAACGAATAGTACTCCGGAGATGTGGGATTCGAAAAGCTCCCACAAGAAAATGAAAAATCATTTTGAACTTCCTTTTCAATTTGAAATATAAGTTCAAAATCTTCTTCTCGTTGATACTCAAAAAGCTTAATTATACTCCCATTCGCATCCAACATGTCAACATCTCCAAATGAAACATAGGAGGTGCCTCCACCGAGATTGTGAATTAGAATATTATTAGAAAAATTGTCCCTATTGAGGGTTGCATTGATATATTGATCATTCTGACTAAAACTGTAAGTGGTACTCAAAACGACCAATAATATCATTGGTATTATCGTATTGGTCATGTTCGTGATTTAAAAAAATTTTGCTTAAATTTACTATTATAAACCTAATTACACAATATCATGAGACAATTATTTTTAATTTTTCTATTCTTTTCGCTTACGCGGATTTATTCTATGGACTGTGATCCAATAGAATTTCATACTAAATATAGTGCCCAAACTTTCGTATCAAATACTAAAGGAGAAATCACTGTAAAACTAGCTGGAAGTGCCTTTAATGAAGACGCTAACCTATCTTGCCGAATAACAAATTTACAGGCAAAAGGGGTCGAAGTAACGTATTATTCTACATCCCCTTGCAATACCACAATTCCCTTTAAAACTTCTACTTTTAATTCTTTAAATTTTAAATTGATTGAAATACCTAGTTATACCAATTATATAAAATTTAAGAACCTCAGTGAATCAAAATGTAGACTGAAACTTGAATTGGAGGAACCAAAACAAAAACAAAATTGCAATTATTTCTTAAATAGTAGAAACTCTTTTGAAAATCCTGTTTTAATAGAAGAGACCACTACTTCCTTTTTTATCAATGACTGCAATACGGGATGTCCATCAGGAAAAAAAGTGGATAGACCTATCAAATGGTATGAAATCGAAGTCCTAGATGATATCTTCATAGAATTCATTGAACAAGGTTCTCAAAACTTTTTTATTGAATATTATGGAGTAAAAAACAATATTGCCTACTTCGTTCAGGAACAATATTTTAACGACGGCATTTTTCTCGATGTTTCCGACTTTCAATCTATTCGTATTGGAATATATTCGAATATCCTAGGTAAAGAAGCTTATAATTTCCAAGTCAAAAGATATAAGCATAATACTTCTTGTGTCGATTTTATTGGAGAAGGAGATACCCTGATTACAACTTCAAACTCCTTAATCACAGGAACAAATGTATTCAAAGCTGGGGAGGTAGTCACCTTCCAATACAAGCTACTGTCCTGGACACCAATCAATCAAAATTGGATTCACGGACTTTCTGTAGAATTTGGAGACGGATGGGAAGGTTTCGAAGTTGATTCCACTGATGGAAAACCAGATCTGCAAGCATTTTCAGTGGATAAAGGCATTCAAAATGTTATTCGACTGAATTTTGAAGAAGATGAAGACTATTACAAAAAAGAAGGAATAAATCAAGGAAATTTATATATCCCTGGTTTTTATCTCAATGCAGACAAAGCAGGTCCAAAAGGTCCCAACAGCTCTTTCAAATGGGGAAAAAAACTGGGTAGAATTAAAGGAGACATTGATAACCCTTTAGTCACATTTGAATTCAAATTGGTAGCTAAAGAGGTATTGAATTGCGAAAAACCATTGGATGGATTCGTACAAGTCGTGCCCACTTCAGACTATTATACTGGAAGACACAAGAAATCTGGATGCGAAGAAACCCAGGGAGCTGAAATCCAAGCTGAAATTGTTTGCTGTGAAAACCCAGCATTAATAGCCAATGCAATGGATACTGTTTTTTGCGAAGGTGATGAAGTCTATTTCTCTTTTAAAGATACTGTAGAATGGAAAATTTCAGAATCTGTAAAAGGCCGGGGAATGCATATGTCCATTAAAGAATATATCAATCAAAGTGATATCGACAGTCTGCAGATCACATTTAAACCTGTAAATCAAACAATTTGTATTGATTCATTTGTACATGATTTTTATTCTGTCCAAAGACCTGACCATAGAAACTTGACACGTGACAACCATTGTAAACATGAACAAATAGACTTAACAAAATTGTTGAAACTGAAACCTGACGAGGAGATTGTACAACGTGGCAATTATAATGACGTGATTAATAAACACTTCGTTAGTAAAGATATTGAAATATTAGACTTGGTTGTGAAAGATACTTTTGGTTGTGAAACTCCTGTAAAAATAGAATTTCAATCGGATCCTGATTGTAATAAGCCATTATTGACTGGCATATTAAATCCGAACCCAATGGTGAACTATTCCAGGCTCTATATTACCAACAAAACCACTGATCCAATGGTGAAGGTTCTCATTCTAAATAGTAATAAGGATTTTGTTGATCAATTTAGCGTCAAGGTGCCTGAAGACTATAATGGTTTTTTCGATTTCGAGTCTAGAAACCTTTATGCTGGTGAATACTTTATTAACCTTTCTAATTCTGAAAGTAATTTTACGTTCTCATTTATAAAAGTGAACTAATAAAATACATGGAATGAAGTGATTTAAACTTTAAGTTTTGATCACTTCATTCTAATTGAATCAATTTAATAAGATATCTCACTAAAGTAATCTGTACATTAAATTATATTGGGCCCATTAACACCTCACTTCTAACCTTTAAAAGTTTTTAAAATTGCATTTATAGTCTTTAAACTCGGAGATCGCATTTTAATATAAATTCTTTGATATTCTTCTCCTAATATCTTGATCAAAGTTCCACTACCCATCGACCGCTGACCAGTTTGATCCTCTTCTGACCAAAAAGCACGTTCGTACACATCAATAAGTTTTATCAATTCTCCTTTGCCTAATGTCTTTGTAAACGGTTCTCCACCGCTGTAAATACCAGATGAACTATTCTTCGCAGTCATGGGTGAATACGTTAGCTCCGAATCTTGTAATTTATATCGATTTCCTGATCCGTCTGTGAAATTGTATTGCATATTTTCCTTGTATTGGTTCATCAAAAATACCAAAACCAATCCATCTGGTGAATTGATTTTAAATCTATGTCAAAAATAAAGGGATATTTAGAAGAACACATTATAAAAAATAGTAATTTTGCACTTTGAAAAATCTAAACAATTCCTGCATGATTTTTTTCTTCACAACTCCCTCTCAAAAAGTATTTGCACTCCAAACAAACACGCATCTTTCGCAAGAGTATATTTCTAGATTGACGTGGTTATTTGGCAATGCTGAACTTAAAGAAAATAAAACGTTGACTGGACATTTTGTAGGTCCAAGAGCTGCCATGATAACACCTTGGAGCACCAACGCCGTAGAAATCACCCAGAACATGGGTATAGATGGAATCATTCGTATAGAGGAATTCAAAGAAGTGGATGCATCATTTAATGATTTTGACCCTATGATTTCCCAAAAATATGCAGGATTGGATCAAGAAATCTATACGATAAATATCGAACCAGAAGACATCCTTCACATCGAAGATATACAGGCGTATAACAAATCAGAAGGATTGGCCCTATCTGAAGATGAAGTCGGATACTTGAATGACCTGTCTGAAAGACTGGGACGAAAATTAACAGATTCCGAAGTTTTTGGATTCTCACAAGTCAACAGTGAGCACTGCAGACATAAGATATTTAATGGCACATTTATTATTGACGGAGAAGAAAAGCCATCTTCACTGTTCAAACTAATTAAAAAAACATCGGCAGAAAACCCAAATGGGATTGTATCTGCTTATAAGGATAATGTTGCTTTTGTTGAAGGTCCTACGGTGGAACAGTTTGCTCCAAAAAAACCTGATGTACCTTCCAACTATCAAATCGTAGACTTTGATTCTGTCATTTCTTTAAAAGCGGAAACTCATAATTTCCCAACCACTGTAGAACCCTTTAATGGAGCAGCAACCGGATCTGGTGGCGAAATACGGGATCGATTGGCAGGCGGAAAAGGCTCTATTCCAATGGCTGGAACTGCCCTCTACATGACTTCCTATTCTCGATTAAAAGAAGACCGCCCATGGGAGAAAGCATTTCCAGAAAGAAAATGGTTGTATCAAACTCCAATGGATATTTTAATCAAAGCAAGCAATGGAGCTTCTGATTTTGGTAATAAATTTGGACAACCTTTAATCGTGGGATCACTACTCACCTTCGAGCATCAAGAAGGAATGGACTACCTTGGATTTGACAAGGTAATAATGCAAGCTGGAGGAATTGGTTACGGCAAAGCCGATCAGGCCTTGAAAGACACTCCTAAAGAAGGAGATAAAATTGTACTATTAGGGGGTGATAATTATCGAATAGGAATGGGAGGAGCAGCAGTTTCCTCCGCAGATACAGGAGAATTTGATTCAGGTATTGAATTGAATGCAGTACAACGTTCCAATCCAGAAATGCAAAAGAGGGCTGCCAATACTGTTCGTGGAATGGTAGAAAATGACATCAACCCAATTGTATCTATTCATGATCATGGAGCGGGTGGCCACCTCAACTGCTTATCAGAATTGGTGGAAGAAACCGGTGGTATTATCGACTTGGAAAAATTACCAGTTGGTGACCCTACGCTTTCTGCTAAAGAACTTGTAGGGAATGAATCTCAAGAACGAATGGGGCTTGTGATTGGAAAAGAAGATATCGACCTGTTAAAACGTGTAGCTGAAAGAGAACGATCTCCTATGTATACTGTGGGTGATGTAACGGATGACAACAGATTCACTTTCAAATCTTCAAAAAATGGGAAAAGCCCCATGGATTTGAAGTTGTCGGATATGTTCGGTTCTTCGCCGAAAACGATCATGAACGATGAAACTTTGCACAAAGAGTTTGAAAAAATCTCTTATTCGGAAGCAAACTTAAAATCCTATGTAAAAGATATTTTGCGACTGGAATCCGTTGCATGTAAAGACTGGTTGACCAATAAGGTAGACCGATGTGTCGGTGGTAAAGTTGCCGTTCAACAATGTGTAGGTCCTCTTCAAATTCCACTCAACAACTGTGGTGTGATGGCTTTTGACTTTGCCAGCACACATGGAATTGCCACTTCAATGGGACACTCTCCTGTAAGTGGACTTATCAATGCAACAGCCGGCGCTAGAAATGCAATCGCTGAATCGTTAACCAATTTGGTTTGGGCTCCTTTAGAACAAGGTCTAAAATCAGTTTCCCTCTCTGCCAATTGGATGTGGCCCTGTAGAAATAAAGGAGAAGACGCAAGATTATACGAAGCCGTTGAAGCAGTATCAGAACTGGCCATTGCACTAGGTATTAATGTACCTACTGGTAAAGATTCCCTCTCTATGGCTCAAAAATATAGTGACAAGACCGTATTGGCTCCTGGCACAGTGGTTATATCAACAGTAGGTCATTGCGATGACTTTACAAAAGTGGTCGAACCTGTATTGCAAAGAGATGGAGGTGGAATTTACTACATTGACTTTTCTTCTGATGAGTTCAAATTAGGTGGATCTGCATTTGCACAGACACAAAATAAAATCGGTAGAGAAGCTCCATCTATCCAAAGTGCAGAAGTATTCTCCAATGTATTTCATGCCATCCAAGAAGCAATTAGAGAAGGTATGATTGCTGCCGGACATGATATTTCTTCAGGAGGTATGATTACGGCGCTTCTGGAGTTGTGTTTTGCTGATAGAAATCTAGGTGCGAATATTGATCTTTCTGCTTTTGAAGGCGATATAATCAAAATCTTACTCAGTGAAAATAGTGGAGTCATCTTACAAGCTAACGATGTACGCCTGGAAGCATTTTTAGAAAAAGCAGACGTGGACTACATTAAAATTGGAGTACCTACATCTGAAGAACATTTGAATATAAAATTTGAATCCATTGAGGAAAGCTTTGATATCAATGAAATGAGAGATATATGGTATGAAACTTCATATCTTCTCGATCAAAAACAAACGTCAAATAATCTTGCTAAAGACCGATTTGACAACTATAAAAATCAAGCGCTTCAATATACTTTCCCAGACTTTTTTGATGGCAAAATGCCTGTGATTGATCCATCAGTAAAAAAACCACAAGCGGCAATTATCCGAGAAAAAGGAAGTAATTCTGAACGAGAAATGGCCAATGCCATGTACAGAGCTGGATTCGAAGTGAGAGACATCCACATGACAGACCTTATAACAGGGAGAGAAACACTGGAAGATGTTCAATTTCTAGGAGCTGTAGGAGGCTTTTCAAATAGTGACGTATTAGGATCAGCGAAAGGTTGGGCTGGAGCATTCAAATACAATGAAAAAGCAAAAACTGCCTTAGATAAGTTCTTTGCTCGACCAGATACCTTGTCCGTAGGTATTTGCAATGGATGTCAGTTGTTTTTAGAGTTAGATTTGATCAACCCAAATCATACCAAACTTTCTAAGATGACGTACAACGATAGTCATAAACACGAAAGTGCTTTTACTTCTGTACAAATCCAAAAAAATAAGTCTATCATGTTGTCCAATATGGAAGGCAGTACGCTTGGGGTTTGGATCAGTCATGGGGAAGGAAAATTTAACTTACCTATGGAAGAAAGTGAATACAATGTAGTTGCTAAATATGGTTACGATGCCTACCCTTCCAATCCAAATGGTAGTGACTATAATGTAGCAATGTTAGTGAGTGATGACGGTCGACATTTAGTAACCATGCCACACATCGAACGTTCATTTTATGCATGGAACTGGGCTGATTATCCAACCAACTCTGCAGATGTAGCAAGTCCTTGGGTACAAGCATTCGTGAATGCAAAAAACTGGTGTCTTACACATAAATAGGAATAACAAGATGTCTAACCTTTAGAGAGAATACTTTTAAGATTTGTGACTACAGAATCAAAGCCAAATGTCTTGTGTATAAATGCCTTGGCATGCTTTGACTTCTCTTTCCGCAATGTAGAATTTTTGATACATTTCCGAAGCTGTCTTGCCAAATCATTTGGATCACCTGGATTACAAGGCCATACATGTTCCCCATTTTGAGTTACTTCAGGAAGCCCCCCAACATTTGTAGTTACAGTAGGAATTCCGACGGCGAGTCCTTCCATTACTGCTACACCTAACGGTTCATGTCTTGCAGGTATACAAAGAATATCATGATTATACATCTCCTCAATCACCGTATTGTTTGAGGTATATCCCTTAACATTATAAGTTACATGATCAAAGGGTTTTATTACTTTATGCACCTCTTCTCCTGTTCCAAGTATGGTCAGCTCAAAATTAAATTCGGTTAAATCTTTCAATGCCTTTATAAGATCTAAAAGTCCGCCAATTATGTAATCATTTTTAACAAACAAAACTTGTATCGGCCTAGTACTTGAAAGATTATCCTCAAATACTTTTGTTTTATTTTTTAAATCAATCCCTTTATATAAAGTATACATTTTGTGCTCGGGAATTTGATAAGTCCGTGCGATTCTAGTTTTCATATAATCGGAATTGACAATCACTTTTGAGGCTTTCTGTACCGCCCTTTTTTCCAATTTTCTGTGCAATAACCTTCGCAAGTAATCAAATCTAAAACGGAACGAAACGTTCGCCAATTTTTCATCATTGACCATGACAATATAAGAGCTATCCAATCTTTTAGGATCAACCAATATCGAACTATTGTAAATTAAAAAATCATAATTTGATTTAAGTTCATTTATTCTTTTAGTATACGGGCCAATACTAAAATAATTCTTGAGCTTCTTTTGCCACCATTTAAAATCCAGAGAAACAGATTTACAAGTTGCCGTCTCTTTTACATTTGATGTCAAGATATGGGCATCTATGTCTGAATTTGACTCCAGCAATTTGGCAAAACGAGCAGGACCAACTACTGCATTTTGGTAGATAGATGAAATCAATAGCACCTTCATATATCTTCAATTTTGTTCAAGTAGCAATCTTTTTTTAACATATCAACTTTTCTTAATTGAATGATTTGAATTAAAATTTCGGAACCTTCAAAGAAATACAATTATGCATAAACTCTATGTATTATTTTGATTTGAACTCTGTAGTTTCGATTTTATTATACCATAAAATCCACATATTGGTGAAATGTTATCTATGTACCAATTTGTAAAAAGGTAATTTTTTTGAAATACAAATTTATAAGAAGTTCTAAGTAGATTTTTAATGATTCTTTCCAAAAAAGACGCAATAATATTATTCCAACTATATTTCCCGCTTGTTTTATTAATGTAGTAGGCATCTTTACCTTTTTGAAAAGCTGAGCGCAAAAACCACTTAGGCTTGTATTTGTGCAAGCCTACTAAATGATCAATTTTTAAATTCGTATTAATACCTACATCTATTCCTTCTTTCAAAGCTTTGAATTGCAGCTCCGACTCCTCACCGTATCCTATTGTACTTCCTTTCATACCCAGTCTTGGATCAAACATACCCAACTTAATCAACAACGGTTTATGGATACCCATCACTCCCCCACAAACATGATCCTCTTCAATCTTCCTAATCCCTACCCCACCTTTGCATCTATAGCTAACCATATGATCTTTTAACCATTTGGGAGGAGGAGTCAAATACCAAGCATGATAAACCCCAGTAAACAACTTAAAATTATAGTTATTGATTAAATTATGAAACTCCAGCAATGTAGTTGGGGTCAATTTTGCATCATCATCAAGGTAAAATAACCAATCTGTTTTTGCTTCAAGAGCTCCCTTATTTCTTGCATAAGATAAGCCTACTTTTAATTCTCTTACATATCTTAATTTATCGATTCGAGTAATAAATTGCTCAACTATTTTTTTTGTACTATCTCCCGCTCCATTATCAACAACAATTACCTCATATTCATATTTCCCACCAAAATCAACAATACTTTCAAGACAGTGACTGATAACTTCACTTCGATTATAAGTACATATGATTATAGAAAAATTCACAACTTTATCCTTACTTTCTTTTATTGATAATTACTGGCACCCCTCCTATTTAATATTCCTTTTGTACAAAAAAAATAAATTTGAATTTCTCCTCCTTGTTAATAGTAGAAGCAGAAGCCTTGCTTTCTTTCATTGAGTTCTTATAACAAAGACAAGCACCCATCATTATAGAAATTCATAGTTATTCGTAGGTCTTAAGAATCCTAAATTATCGATACTGTCTTCTACATTAAAAGATACACAATTCTCATCTACAAAAACATCTTTGGATCCATTGCCAAAAAAAATTGAAACGAAATATGTCCCTTTTCTTAATAAAGGTTGCTCCACTGTGATGATTACTTTTCCCTCTTTCCTATAATACTCCGCAAATTTAACATTATCCAAACTTGGGTTGCCTCCAAATAATTTTTCACCATTCCTATTTGAAACTATATATCCCAAATGAGGAAGTTGATTTTCTTTTTGAAACTTATAATCGACCTCAATTTTAAGATTGAAATCATAATACACTTTAACAGATTTAACAACATCGTTTTGAGCATACCTCTTAATTGATTGCATAGAAAGTCCATCATTATACACTTCATACACATCTTGAGGTGATCCAATTTTTGCTATTTTTCCTTGGGTCAATAAAATTGCTTTGGATGTCAATCTTCGGATGGCACTTTCATTATGACTTACAAATAGAATAGTTTTGCCTCCCTTTGTCACTTCATCCATTTTATTGATACATTTCTTTTGAAAGCCTGCATCTCCAACTGCAAGAACTTCATCAACCAACAATATTTCAGTATTTAAATGCGCTGCGACAGAAAATGCTAAGCGGACATACATACCCGAAGAATAATGTTTTACAGGTGTGTTTATAAATCTTTCGACTCCTGAGAAATCAATTATACTATCAAACTGAGATTTAATATCCGTACGACTCATGCCCAATAGAGATCCATTTAAGTAAATATTTTCTGAGCCCGTTAGTTCTGGATGAAACCCTGTACCAACTTCCAGTAACGATGCTACCTTCCCATTTAAAATCGCTGAACCTCCTGTCGGTTGTGTGATTTTTGAAAGTATCTTTAACAATGTGCTTTTTCCAGCACCATTATGGCCAATAATTCCAACTGCTTCTCCTTTATTTATTTCAAAACTTACATCATCCAATGCCCAAAATTCCTTTATTCTTTGCCTTCTTTGAAAAACAGTAGAAATGGCCTCACGTAAAGATCTGGAAGAAGTAGCCCCAATATGATACATCTTCGAAAGATTCTCTACACTTATTACTGTATTCTTATTCATTTGAGATTTTCTCTGATTATAGGATATCAGCCATTTTATTTTCAATACGAGAAAAGAAAAATAAACTAAAAATGAAAAGTATTAACATGAGTAGAATTGAATATATCATCAATGGATCTGGAGGTCCTTGTCCCAGAAGGGACCACCTAAATCCTTCGACTATGCCTGCCATTGGATTTAAATAATACAAAACCTTATACTTTTCAGGTACTAATGAGGCCGAATATGCAATGGGTGTGGCAAACATTCCTATTCTTACTAGCATGGGTACAACAAAGGAAAAGTCTCTGTATCTAACGGAAAGTCCACTCACCAGAATACCACCTGCGAGGCCTGAAATTATGATGAGAAGTATAAAAACGGGCAACCAAATGATATTACTTCCAGGATAAATTTCGTAAATCGACATAAATATGATTAAACAAAGAATAGTAATTCCTAAGTCTAACAAACCAACTAACGCTTTTGATAAAGGAATAACTAATCTTGGGAAGTAGATCTTTTTTATCATTGCTTGAGAACCAACTATCGAATTACCTGCATCACTCAGTAAAGTAGAAAAGTAGGTCCATGCCGTTAATCCAGTAATTGTAAAAATTTCATGGGGAATTTCACCTGTATCTATTTTGGCAATCTTACCAAAGACAAAAGACAAGATTATAAGATTAACTAATGGGTTAATAAATGCCCATAAAAGACCAACATACGTCTGAGCAAATTTTACTTGAATATCTCTCCAAGCCAATGTAACTAATAAATACCTATACCTATAAATTTCTTTGAAATTCGGAAACCAATTATTTCTTTCAGCACTGATGATCGTTTTTTCCATATAGAGGAGAGATATAGTAACAAATATCCTAGAAATAGTTGAAACAAAAAATCAATCTACCCCAAATGCATGTTATTACCTGATAATCACCAATTTCCCAAACCCTTTTTTAAATAAATAATCCGTATTGTTTTGTCTTGGATCACTAAAGTGTTTATAATCTGATCCATCCATTTTTTTTGTTATCACTTGATAGAGGTAGGTTCCATTACCGAGTTTATCTCCAAATTCATCTCTACCGTCCCATCTGTATTCAGTTCTATTGGTACCTATTCTTAAAAGTCCTAATTCGGCGGATGTAATCTCTCTGACTACCTTTCCCGATAATGTCATAATACGAATCAAAACATTCCCAGGCTCTTCGTTCCCTGTCAAAGTAAAAACAAACTGTGTGCTTGTACTAAATGGATTGGGATAATTAAATACATTCGACACCATCTCCTCATTGTATACCCTGAATCGTACTTCATAGTTTTTCGTTCCAGAATTATTACTAGACTCATCTTTAGCCTCAACAGTTAATTTATATTCTCCGTCTGTGAGCAATTCTGGATTATATTCAATTCTAGATTTATTTTCTTGTTCCTCTTGTGCAGGATAAAAATCTACTTCAGGATCGTCAATGGATATTTGTCGAGTCTCCCCATTAGGATCTTGTAGCAACAACGTGAAATTCTCTGGACTTTCCAACAATAAAAATGGATTTTCATCCAACAATTCAATCGTAATCATTGGATTAGAAGAAACAATATCTTGGTCCATGATGATCATTCCATCAAACATTACATTTAGCAAGGGGTTAGTTTTATCAGGGGTCACCTTGAATTCCTCGATACCAAAATTATTAAAGTAATAATCTTCCTTTGGTGATTTATCCGGATTTAGTAAAATTTGAAATTGGTAATCTCCTAAGAGAGCTCTGGTAGTATAGTTGAAATTAATTGTTTTTGATTCTCTACCTTCTATTTCAGGAATGTCTCTAGTTTCTTTTATGACATTATTCTCCGCATCTATGATCCTATATTCTACTTTAGAAGCAGGTACACCTTCTTTTGAAAAATTAGTTAATTCATATACCAATTTTATTTCGTCACCTTGCTGTAAAGAGTCCGCATAAAATGAAAATTGTTCTGTAGAATTAATGGCGATATCTCCAAATTCTTTATAGTACACTCGAAGTCTATTTAGCTGAGGAGGGCTCACATCTAAATAATCATTTGCATAATATTCTACCTTCAGAAAGGGGTATAAAGACACATCCACATCGGATAAATCAAAATTACTTTCTTCTACTTTTTCGTAAAGGAGGGTTTCATTTTCCTGATTTTCATTATATCCATAAATATTGATATATGCCGTATCATTCTCCATTATTGATGATTCGTTTAGCTCCCATTCAACTTCATCCCAAGACTTTGAAGGTCCAATAAAGTCAGTCATCACACTTCCTTCAAACCAGAAACCTGGCACTAATTCTTTCACAGATATAGTACCGTTCAGGTCGTCTGCCATATCTTCTGCTAATGGACTCACGTTTTTTTCGTATATAAAAGCAAAAGGCAATACTTGTTGCGTTTCTTCCATATCTCGAATTTTCAACGACCCTTGACCTTCCAAATAATTAAAAATATTAACCCCATTTGTAGCTAATGAATCAGCGGCCCAATCTTCAATATAAAAATTAGAATTGAAGTCTCTATGTATCGTATAAACACAAACAATAAAACGATCTTCAATTCTATCTTCGAGAAAATTCAATAAATCAATTCTACTGGCTTGTGTATTTGTTCTAAAGTAGTATGTGTTAATGGGAACAGAATATGAATGATAACTTCCATACAGCCCAGGAGGTGGATTTTGTACAAATCTACCTAGGGTATCAATCACCGCTACCGCTATCGCTGGACCTAACTTTTTATTCAACATAGATGATTGAGAGTCATTATCTAAAATAAATTGAGCAGGCAACATATTCTCCCAAACTTTATTACTAATTATAATTTCCTTTAAGTTTTTTGCAAAGAAAAACTCCCTGTTTTCTTCTAAAAACATATTACTATAATCGTCTTTCAAAAATTGGTAATAATGCGATTGATTCCAGCCATTCTTTGCAGTCAAATCATATACAAATGAACTTTCACTCCAAACATAGCCCACTCCTGTTGTTGTACTATCAGGACTTATTCTCCAATAATATACTGTATTGCTCTCCATAGGAATATCAAGCTTCCATTCTACCACTCCTTTTACATCCGTAATCTCTTTTTCTTTAACAAGAGGAGAATTAAAACTCTCCGTAGTATCAATTTGAAGCACAAACTTTTGCTCCTCACCAAATGCATTGTAAGTTGATGCAACTAATGACAACTCCTCTTGATTGACTATGGAAAATTCTTTAGGATAAATCGGAATAGCACTGTTACTTAAAATATAAAACTCAAACCCTTCTTTTCCTGGAGAAGAGAATAATTTATTGTTCAATTCTGCTGACGGAAAGGGAACTTCCTCCAATTCATCCGAAACGTCAACTGTTATTTTTAACGTATTTTTTCCTACCAGCTCAGTGGAAGGAATCGGCATTTTTATACAATACTCTTTTTTAAATTTAGGAATATCACTTCGAATAATAGAATCAGAAACCAATGTCCCGTCAGGTCCATAATGTTCAATTAAAAGATCATATTCTCCTCGGACTGATTTACCTATATTGGCAACATCAAAACAAACCTCATAATCATCCTCATAGGTATCAATAAATGTTGGATTGGTTCGTATTGACTTTGCATCTGGTACTAAATCTGGAGATTCAAAAGCCGCTAATCTCACAGCTGGATCTCCATGCAAGGTCAATTGTTGTAAGAAAGTGATATAGGTATAACTTGGCCTATCTGAAAATTCTTCAATTACATTATTTAAAACTGTTCCGATGGGTTTACCGTAGTCCTCATTCCCAATTCGCTCATAATACCTTAATCCATAATTATATTGCTGACCTACATAAGCTGTGCCTGCAGCTGCAATAAAACAAATAGCTCCTCTATCCTCACGGACTATAAACTGTTCTGAAATTCCTTCAACTTCAGAATGTATGTTTCCTGAGTAACATCCTAATGAAAAAACCAAAGGATACTTCCCTGAATTTTCATATTTGTCAATATTGTCGATACTAAAGTCAAATTTACCTACAGAAGAGTGGCCAAAAAATGTAATTATTGACAATCCATCATTTATCAAATCAAAAATTTGATTTGATATGGGCGTTTCAATAGTTTCAACTGACTTTTTATAGAAGGTCGTGACATCTGCCCCAAAATAATTATTCTCTAAGGTATCCTCCATAACCCGAAGGCTATTTGCAATCACTTCTTGTAAAGTAACATCCCCGCCACTTAAATGAAGTACTTTCTTTTGCCAGTGTTTGTCTTCAATATTTTGCGGAATATTAATATTTCCTTCGTGTACTTTGACCTTATCTAGATAATATTCTATTTCTTTTGCATTCTTTGCAGCAAGTCTTCCGATTGGAAAGATCGGTAATGGGAATGTATCACTTGCTAAAATCATATTATCTGACCCAGGATTTCCCCATGGTGGTATGAAAGCATCAATATTAGATTCAACCTGCTCTTCAAATCTGTTTTCTCGGTATTCTCTACCCTTTCCAATAATAAACATGAATTCAGGCTGGGTATAATTCTTCTTTGCCCAATACCCAAAATTTCTAAAAGCAATAAAATGTCGATCCACTCCAAATGCAAATTGATCATACAACTGATCTACATCGGCAATCACTGGCCTAAATGAGCCTCCCGTTTCAGAAGCTCTATAATCTGCATATTCTTGAACCCAATCCACAGAGCCATCTGATCTTAAATCTTTACTTGTAATTAATAAGTAATTGTAATCTGGGTTGTTATAGTCTACAAATGTTCTTTCAGATATAGTCATGGGTTCCTTGAGCCCATACTCTGTACTTGCTAGGTAAATTTCACTTTCTTGATTACTCGCTGGTAGTATAAATCCAATTTTATTGTCAAAGGTTCTTTCTGGAACTATTCTCAATCCACTCTTTATCTCATAAATAATTGGAATGTCTTCCAATGCATATCCTTCTATTTCAAAATACCGCTCTACTCCTGAAGCTTCAATATGAAACAAAAAGGTGGTATCTTCATCAACTTTAAAATTTCTTGGGTATACTGTCTCTACCAAAGCAACAATATTATTATCTGAGTCTTCATCCACTAAACCGTGCAATGAAAGTTGTATTTGGTCACTTTCAAAATGATCGAGTCCTACTTCATACTCTTTAACCAACACTGCATTAGAAGTACTGATTACGGTATCCAAAGGTGTTTCATTAATCGAAATTTTAGTTCTATGAGCTCTTTTATTTCCTCCATAACGTATTTTCACTCGAGCTTTAGATCCATTATCAAATACATTAGAAATAGGGACCTCCACCAAATTTTGATTATATAGTCCTGTCCCAAAACCTTCACTAGAAACAAAATTGGAATAACGTACTTTCTCTGTATCTTCTGTAGGCTTATAGTGTTCTCTTTTTTCAACCACCATTTCATGATGCCAATAATAGGATTCAGCCTGTTTTGTATTTGTACTTAAATCAGTATCAATACTTGAGATCAGCAATGGATTTGTCTCATTGGACCAAGTAATGAAATAACTAGAAACATCAGAAGCGACGCTGTATTCCGGATTTAAAATCTCTGAATCATCCAGATAGATAAATTTGTCTAACTCACTTCGATTTCTAACTCCATAAAATTCAATATATGTTTCACTTGGATCAACATAGAAATTAATGTCCTTTCCAAAATGAATTACATTTAAATTATTTAAGCTTATTTGATTAACAGGAACTCCATTTGCCTCTAACTCAGATCTACTTATACGATAAATACCATCTTCTTCGATGGATACTTTTACGTACGTTTTATTGTAATCTATCCATTCATTTCCATATAAAAGCTCACCATCAATTTCCATTTGAGCGGATAAAGAAGTTGACAGTGTGACCAAGAGAATCCAAAGTAAATTCCTCATTTTAAAATATAGATTTTTCAGCTTTTGTTTTTATCAAAATCGATTTATCAAAGAATTCTTACAACATACGTGCAATATCCTATGAATTTAATAAAATCTCAGTGTAATTGTTGGAAAAATTTGTTAGAAAAGGTGTTAAAAGTCGGACAACTTGAAGATAGAACGAATATTTTACTCAAATAGTACAAATTCATTAGAATAGTAAATCTAATTCCAATTTAACTATGATTATTTGAGGTTCTTCAAATCTTCTATATTAAAGATGGAAGAAGTTTTACGTTTTATTTCAAATAGGGTAAATTCTTCGTTGGCTTCAAAACCATACCCATAGCTGGTATCTCCTTTTATTGGCTGAGTTATTCTAACAAACTTATTGGTCCTTAGTTTTTGATCATTTTCATTCCAAATCAACTCGGTAGAGGTCAACATTTCTTTCTTCCGATTGTAAAACCTCGCATTCCCTTGAGCAATCACTTCTGAGTCTTTCTCATATCGAGTCGCTCTATCCGCTTCTAACCAACTGTAAGGTTTTCCAGACTCTCCTAAAAACTCCACATAGATTCCTTCAGGAAATTCGTCTCTGGGCATTTTCTTATCCAAATGTCGAACCATTTTATCTGCAGTTATCCGTACCCTTACCTGAGCAGAATCGCTATATAAAATAGTTACAAACTTAGCCTCTTCAATCTTGAGAAATTTTTCGTTAGTAATTGCATTTACTTCTTCCAAATCATTTGAACAACTGTATGAAAAGAATATTAGCAACAATAGACTACCATAGAATATTTTCATATTATCGAACCACTGTGACATCTCCTGAATAGTTTATAATGGTACCATCATCAATAAATCGAATATCGGCCATCCATGCATACACTCCAGGATTTACGGGTTTGCCATTAAAGAATCCATCCCATCCTTGAAATCGGTCATTGATGGTAGGTTGTCCATCATACATGAGGTTACCCCAACGATCATAAATTTTCAAAAACTCTATCCCTTCAACACCAGGACCTCCAAAAATATTGAAGAAGTCATTGGTATCATCTCCATTCGGACTAAAGACATTCGGAAAATATACTTCACGAATCGTGTTGACTAGCAACAAAATCTCATCAGAAGCAGTGCACCCGTTTTCATCTACAACAGTTATGGTATATGTGGTATTTCCTGGAGGAATAATTTCAGGATCTAAACATTCCGTACAATTGAGAAATGAGTCTAGCGGAGACCAAAAGATGGAATCAATAAAATAATCAGAGTCTATCATAGCATCTAATATGATGCTGTACCCCAGGTCAACAGTGGAATCTTGACCCGCATCTACGGACGTTAGTGTAGGTTGGAATATATCTGTATCGGTTACTGCCATACATCCTTTTTTATCGACAATAGTTACATTATACGTGCCTGCTGCAAGATTTAAGAATCTGGGACTCGGCTGAAAGTTGATGCCATCTATAGAATATTGATATTCAGGACTTCCTGAGGATCCTTCTGCTACAAGTTGACCATCCATATCTCCAAAACATTCCACATCTACCCCAAAGGCATCTACCTCTAAAGTAGAAGTATCCTGACAACATGGTTCTACATAAAACTCTACCACTTTTGTGACCAAACATCCTCTTTGGCTTTCCAGCGTCAGTGCTGCCACTTTTTCACCAAACGAATCATATATGGTTTCAAATGTACCCGTTCCCGAAGCCGTTGAAGGGGTTGCTCCCGCTCCAAAATTCCATGTATAATTTATGATGGGATCCACTCCAGGATCAGATAGGTCGGTAAACGTTATGGTTTTGTCACATTCAAATTCAGCAACTGCATCCACTTCAAAGTCTGCTTCCGGTCCTACAAATGTCCCAGTTCCTCCAAATTCTATAGAGAAGCCCAAACCATTGTTTGCAAAGTTATTGATCAAAATCCCATAGGCTGTTCCAGCCACCATATCCAAAGGTGCAACATAATTGTTACTGACATCTAAACATCCTCCAGTTTCAATAAAATCAGTCTCTCCTTCCGCCATACCAGTCGCCCGATTGCATATTGCCCAAGTGGATACTGGTTGAATTTGTCCATTATCAAATGTATTTGCACCAGACCCCATACATCTCAACTCAATCCGATTATTACAATCTTTTATACCTCCAGGTAATTCAAATACCACAAAATCCAAATCATCTACGATTTCTTCTATTCCAAGATTGGCAGGAGTCAATTCCATCGTCAACGTCCCACTTTGATCACACTCCCATACATACCATGATGATGCTAACTCTCCTCCAATACAAGAACCATTGGCCTCATTGGGGTTATCACCTTGACTATTTAAACTCTCTACCGAAAATGGTTCTTTGCTACATAATACAACCGCCTTGTCACAATCTGATTCCGGTGAAGGAGTTGGTGTAAAATCATCAATACATAATTGAAATGTTCCCTCTAGGTTTTCTGCCGACTCCACCATCAAGTAATATACCTGGCCAATCGTCAACCCGGAAATCACAAATTCATCAGAATTTTGAGATTTTCCTGGAGAACAGGTTAAAAAATTTCCACATGAAGAAAACAATGCCATTTTTGGAAATTGTAGTGTATTTAACCCAATCCCAGTACCAAACACCCGTACATTGATAGCAGGCTCTTTAGGTACAAAAGAAAACCATACCCCATTCAGATAATTGAGAAAACAAACATCTGAGAAAACTGGATCAGGCATAGCATTGATATTGGTAAACTCAGCAGGCTCGGAACAATATCCATCAATATCTGATATAAACGTTGCAAATTGGCAATCGTCATTCAATACCTGAGCAAAGGAGGTTATACTAATTCCAAGTAATATAATTGTTATAAATCGTTTCATTCTCTTTAAGGGTTTTCTTCGTTTGCTCATGAACCTAAATCTTTATTTAAGATGGTTCAAAATTTTGAATCTTCCTTTTCTATTTTTAAGATTTCAATATGTCTTACTTATTGAACGCACAAAATATAAAAAAGATCAGTTCAATATTTGCTTCTTATCATACTTAACGTTCTTTAGGACATTAAATCCGATGATTTACATTGGAATATAATAACGCAAACCAAATAGACCATCTATATACTAAGACCATCTTCTTGTCTTAAGTGCGTCAACGAATACTCAATTTTAACGAATAGTTAATATAATATGTCGACAATTGCATTCTACTTATCCCAAAATTGGGTAAAATCTAAATCTTATTTTTAGTTTACACCCAGAAATCAATTAAGTCAATCTATATGTTTGGAAAAATAACCCAACTTTCTATTAAGTCATTTTTAAGAAGTCCAGCATTCAGTCAAAACCTTAGTACCACACTCATGATGGTGTTTGTTGGACTATATTTTGGACTATCCATGGTCGTCTTAGGTGCAGCAGCTCCATTTGCAGTAGAAAAACTAGCCCCTGATGTTAATCCAAGTGCAGTGATTGGTAAATACTTTATGTATACGATTCTATATTTCACTTTAACCAGACTCATCTTTCAAAATTTTGGATTCAAAGAGTTGAAGCAATACATTTTACAACCTATAAAAAAAACTAAAATCTATCACTATGTCTTGACCAAAACTGCTTTTCATTGGATCAATTGGATTACCCTATTAGGTATTATAGCTTATTTAACTTCAGCTCATTTAAATCCAGAATACAATGTAAAGGTGTTGAATCATGCTTTTGTAATGATTGGACTTTTATTTACATCCAATTACTTGGCTTTTATTATAGACAAACAATTGAGCTTGAACAAATTAGTTACTGGAGGTCTTATTGCAGGATTACTCATAATCAATTTTTTGGATGTTCAAGGTTATTTGCCTTTGGGCGTATTTTTTGAAAATAGTTTTGTATTCCTTACAAGCAATATAGGATTTGCACTGATTCCAGTTCTGACTATGGTTGCATGCTATTACTTCAGTTTTACCATATTATCTAAAATAGTTTACTTGGAAGACAGTGCAAGTGACAATTCAATCACGGAAGTAAATATTCACTCTGGTCTATTTTCAAAATTTGGACGTGCTGGTGAAATGATGGAAATGGAACTCAAACTTATTGTAAGAAATAAGAGATCAAAGAATATGATGTATGTCATCTTCTTGATTTTTCTATATCCATTGATGAGTGAAATTGAATCATATCAAGGTATGGGATGGTATATGTTCATTGCAATTTTTACGACGGGAGGTTTTGCTTTAACCTATGGTCAATTACTTCTATCATGGAATAGTGGACACTTCGATCTTTTATTGACCAAAATGGAAAGCATAAAGGAAATATTCAGAGCTAAATATTATCTCCAATGCATGATCATTATCGCTCAAACAATGCTATTAATACTTTATGGTTTTTATAAAACAGAATATTTTTTGTTGATGCCGGCCATGATGTTTTATAATCTTGGCTTCGTATTATTTCTCTACATGTTATTGGCCAGTTACAACTCTAAGAAAGTTGATTCCAATAAAGGAGATGCAATGAATTACGAAGGGTTTTCGGTAGCTCTGTTTTTAATTATAATTCCAATAATGATCGTACCTATTGTGCTTTACCATGGGTGTAAATATATGGGATATCCAGACTTGGGCATCTATATAACTGCTTTCATCGGACTTATTGGATTTATTTTCCATGACAAACTTATTGATATTTCTGTAGCTCTTTTCAAGAAAAACAGATACAAAATTGGAACCGCTTTTAGATCAAAATAATAAATAAATCAATGCTATTAGAATTTAATAACGTTACTAAAACATATGGCAAAACTACGGTTTTGAATATTGAAAACCTATCTATAGATAAAGGGGAATGTGTAGGAATTGTTGGAAACAATGGAGCTGGAAAGACAACTGCATTTTCTCTAATTCTCGACTTAATCAAAGCGAGTGAAGGCAGTGTATTGACCAAAGGCAGTGATGTAAGTAAAACCGAGGATTGGAAATCATACACCTCCGCCTTCTTGGACGAGACATTTTTAATTGACTTCTTAACTCCGAACGAATACTTTGACTTTGTAGGAGGATTACACAACTGGTCTAAAGGTGAAGTAAAAGAATTTATCCACCAGTTCGAAGAATTTTTTAATGGTGAAATTTTAGGTGTCAAAAAATACATCAGAGACTTATCTAAGGGAAACCAAAAAAAGGTAGGAATAGTAGGCTCTCTAATTGGCAATCCAGAAATCATCATCTTGGATGAACCGTTTGCCAGCCTTGACCCATCGACACAAATAAGACTAAAGAAAATTATTCGTGAGCGTTTGGACAAACATACTTTTTTGATTTCAAGTCATGATCTTACGCATGTAGCAGAAGTATGCAGTAGAATTGTAATCCTAGAGAAAGGGAATATGATCATGGACAATCTAAAAACGGAGGAGACTATTCAAAAAATGACTGAATATTTCCATGTTTAAGCAGAGCACTCAGATATTGAAGTGATTTAAAAACATATTGTTAATTCCATTGCATGTCATTGATTCTCAACTTTTCACAATTTTTCAGTCACGTAGCTAATGCTATGTTTCTTCAAAATCGTATCAATTTGAAAACCAAGCATATACAATTCATTTTAACATACGTTTTTAAATCACTTCATTAAAGAACTACACTATAACAATTATAGCACCACCCATTGAACGTTTATAGAAATGATCTGGTCTTTAGAATTTATGTGAATTACAATCCTATTGCGGGACCTTGTATAATGCTCCACCAATCGAATCTGAGTGTGCACCTGTAACACTGCATAATACATTGACTTGATCGGTAACGTATTTGTAGGCCAACAAACTCATCAGTATTGCTTCTTTGAAATCTATGATCTCCTTGGACGGAATTTTAAGATCACAGTTTCTATCTTTTAGTGCAATTTGTAAACATTCCATAAAGTAGGAATTATGGGCACCACCCCCTGAAACGAATAGAGTCTTTGGATTACCATCCTCGTGAATTTCATTGGCAATACAATCAGCCATCCATTTTGTATACGTATGCAATAAGTCTTCCGCTTTCCCAGAAGGAAATCCAGGGATGAAATCTTTCTTAATCCAATTATTATCCAATGCTTTAGGAGGTGGAGTTTTAAAAAATGGAAATGTTTGTAAAAAATCTATCACACTGGATAGAAATGAACCAGATCGTGCCAACAAACCTCCCTCATCATATTCTCTCCCCAATGTATTGCTAAAATGATTTAACACTTGATTACAAGGACACACATCGTAGGCCAGTTGAATGACTTTCTCTTCAACATAGGTAATGTTTGCAATGCCGCCTAAATTGAGGTAATAATCATAGCCTGAAAAAAGATCCCGTTCCACTAATGGGGCTAAAGGTGTTCCTACCCCTCCTTTTTGTACATCCTGTATTCTGAAATCTGTAATTGTGGGAATCCCAAGAATGGCTGCCAAAATACCTCCATTGCCGATTTGTTCTGTGATGTGATCATGTGGTAGATGCATCAGCGTATGTCCATGGAAACTAATGTAATCAATAGATCCATTGAACTCACTGAGCATATCTTTTAGCAATTCACTTACGTACTTGCTGTAATCCACCTTAAACGCAATATATTCTACTGCAGATAATTTTTCGTATTCTTTTAAGTTACGAACCCATGTATCGTTATAAGGACAAGCATATGTTGCACATAAACTCCAATCTCCTTCCCCATCTAATCGAACAATAGCTACATCTAATCCATCCAGTGAACTCCCAGACATTACTCCTGCAACGATCATAAAATTATTCTATTTGAGTAGGAATGTATATTCTACAACAGCATCAATTTCTTGAGGTTTTAGAATAGTCCCAAAGGCATTCATGGCCCCTTTTCCGTTTTTAATAATACTAACTCGTTCTTCCTTGGTCAATTTAGAAATAGTAAGATCTTTCGAATTATTTAACCCTAATTTTCCATCAACGCCATGACAAATGACACAGTTTTTCTTAAAAACTTGCTTGCCTAAAATTGCAGCAGCTTTGTTGTTTTTTTCCGCGCATGAGAAGACTATAAATATAAAAGCAGTAAACACAACTATTTTTTTCATCCTATTTTTTTATTCCGTTCGCTAATATATCAATTCCATTAGAACCTACAACAAGATAGAGTGACAGAACACAAATTATATGTTTTTCAACATGAATTTTCTCTTTGAATTGCGATAAAATCAAAAAGTGCTTTGTTTTTTGTCTTCTAGATAACAATTTGACATCCATGCTATTTTTTTGGCATCTAATTTGCATAAGTAAAGTTGTTTTAATTTCTGAATAAACATAAATCATTATTTAGTTATAATTATTTTATTGTTTGTCAGTAACACAAAAACACCCAAAATATATTGAGACTCTGGTAAAGTCTTGGTATTTATTGTTTCCCATATTTGTTTGGCCAATATACAAGCCAAAAAAAAGAAAGAGCCTCTATAACGATTAGAGGTTCTTTTTTTATTCCTCTGTCCCGTCTTTCAATCTGGAGAAAGCATTCTATTCTCTAAAGTTTTATATCTCAATTCAAAAACAGATAATTCAAAACGCTCTTTATTAGAAAGCAAAAATGACCTATCCCTTCGTCTCCCAGATCTTTTAGGATTGTAAAAAGCATTTCTTTAAACAAAAACAAACCAAAAACCTAGATATACTAAAAAGAGGCCTCTGTGTGAAGCCTCTTTTCCAATTGTTATTTTTTAATATTCACTTTTACAAATAACTATCATCTGAGTACAGACAGCCGTTTAGTTATTTCATAATTATCCGCTTTTAATCGAATAAGATAAACACCTGTAGAAATTCCTTCTTTAGTCAGATCGATCTGCTGATTGTGCACACCTGCTGAGGTTTTTGTTCCAGAAGTAGGCAATTGCTTCACGACTTGCCCCATCATATTTAGGATACTAATTTGTACTTCCATCGGTTCTTCTAATTCATATCGAATAGATGCAACTCCTGAAGATGGATTAGGAAATACATTCATAGAAATTCCAGATGCAAGATCTTCTACTCCAACCACAGATTCAAACACGGCTATTAACGTATCTTGAGATTCTAATTGAATGGTCGCTTTTCTATCTGTTAGAGAAGGCATAATCATAGAGCCAGCTTTTGTCTCCCAGTGACTAAATTGAAAATCATCTTCAAATGCTCTTGCCTTTATCTTATTCACCATACCTCCAAAATAATCTCCAGTCCATGGAAAATCTTCAATATCTAATGTATTCAAATCAATCTCTCCTACTCCATCTGGCTCTACTAATAACGTAAGTTCATAAGGTCCAGTCAAATCAAAACAATTGGTCAATCCCTCATCAAACAACTCACATCGTTGATTGATAAAATTCTTTAACCGCTGCACGTTTGCTTGCCATTGCCCCATTGATCCACCCCATCTTTCTATTTGTCTTGGCATTTCTGGTTCAATAACTGCCAGCATCCTATCCAATGTAGCTATCATATTCTCACAGGTATACACGGTATTCATTAAATCTGCCTGCCTAGAATAATACAATTGTCTGAACACTTCACTTTCTTCTTGCAATTTCAAGAATATTTTTTCGTGCATCCCTACATTCCCATCCACATCAGATCCTGCTTCACCACCATTGGCAAAGAAATTATAATAAAAATTACAGTAGCCAAACCAATTCTCACAGCAATTATCTGTTGCCTGAAAAACTTGCAACAAATATGGATCATCCAATTCATGAGGGCATGAGCCATCTAAAATACTCGGACAATTGGCAAAATCCTCAGGGCTAACGTTCAATTCATCGTACTGAGCTTGACATGTTTCGTCCCAATCTTCACAACAACTATTATCCTGATTCACTACAATCATGAATAAGGAATCTGACGCTTCATAAGGACTTGACCCATTCATTATACTATTGCACGATGCGAAATCTCCCGTAGTCGTACAAATAATAGATCCAGGTCCAGCCTCTCCTTCATTCATATCAAAAAACTCATCCATGAAATTTGAGATATCTTCAATATCACAAGGTTGAGCATCAGGGCTAATATTTGGCACCCCACTATAATTGATATAATAATCAAAAGTAGCATCCAAATCCCACAAAATATATCCCCATTTTTTGTGGTCTCCATCAGGGTTCGTTCCTCTCCACCAACCGGTATTATAATTTAACCAATCGGATGCAACACAATTTAGGTTGACAATCATATAATCCATGAGGCTGACCACATTAAGCTCATCAGTAACTTTTTCATAATTAGAGGTATCACCCATATCGTTTTCAAGAATAAAATTTCTGAGCCTGTACCAATCGTTCAAGGCTTGCTGACCTCCATATTGCAATTCTGTATCTCCCCACGTAGTCAAGTATTGCACATCGTATTTTCCTTGGTCGTAGTAATAATCTGTGTAATCGTGATCTACTGGTCTATCTCGCATACCATATACTCCCCAATACGTCCCATTGAGAAATAAAATCACCCGTTCGACAGATCTTGAATCCAATTTCAACCCCCCTTCCCGAGCTAATGTTTGTACATATTCATCTCTAATATGTGTACTTCCTTGATGATTGAAATCATTTATGGCTGGATAGTTATCGTCCCCAGAATTTCTAAACATGAATTTTTGATATTCATCTCTATCAGAAAAAGAAAACAAAGGTGCATTAACTGCCTTTGAATACCCCATTTCATCTCTAGATACCCAATCCAAACTTCTATGGTCCAATGCCCAAGAATCTTGACCGTGTCGATTTAATGATCCGAATGAAGTGGCTTCCCTTTCTTTATCTGTATTAAAATATTCAATAGACCCGATAGGTATTAAACTTCCTTCTCCATTAGCCAAATCTTGTACTCTATCTGCAGCTACAGAAAAAACGGCCAATGTAAAATCTTCATTGATGAAGTAGGTATTAAAATCCATTTTTCCATCCAACACCATAGGATCATTACTAAAAGATTGGGCTTTCAACACCGTAGTCTCTTTAATTAGAATAGGTTCCATGTATTCTGGTGAGTCAGCTGTAGGATTCGTACCATCCATTGTATATCGTAATGTGGTTCCAGGATCATTATTGGTTAAGGTAACTAGGACTGAATCTGTATAATATCCAGCTGGCATATCCATAGAAGGAATCATTGTGTAGCGTTCGTACTGATTTGTTTCATTATTTGAACTCCCCAAACTTGGATTGGTACAAATCAACCAATCTTCACCACCATCCGTTGATCTACACCATGAAGACTCGACTAACACCAAGCCCAATGGTATTTCATCAATGATGCTTTCATCAGGCATAGTAAACAGCAATGTTTCATTGTCCTTGGTCTGTGCAAGCTTAAAATTGGTATGAAAATGGTTATTATCACAAACTTCATCTCTACCTGAACACCAGAACACCAAAAAGCCTTTTGCAGGAATAATGGTTCCTGATGGAATTTCCCACTTCCCTGGTTTGGAAGCTTTATCTGATAAATGATATCCACTCAAATCTACATCCACATCTCCATCGTTGTATAGTTCGATCCAATCTTCTGTCCTTTCGTAATTATCAAAGAAATTGGCCAAATTTGCAGCAGAGTATTCATTGATATGCACCTGAGCATTCAGGGTTATACCAACGCCAATAAGTAGAAGAACTAGTGTACATAATTTTTTCATCTTAGTAGATTTATTTGTTTGTGGTTTTAATTTGTCAAGTAATTTTTCCTTGGTGTTTTTATAAATGCCCCTGTTTTACTTAGTAGATTTATATACGTATCATATATATCCTTTTCTATTTTCAATTGCTTTTTCTCATTTTTAAGAATAGACCTCTTTATTCCAATAAGAAAAATAGGAGAGACACTTTTTTTCTCTGCATAGGATTGAAATAATCCTTCTAAGTCCTGAACTTCACAAATCCGAAGAAATTCAGTCAACTGAATATGCAAACCCTCAAGTTTCTTTCCGAGCAATAAAAACTCTTTCTCACCTTCTTCACGTTCTATGCTAGTTTTATATTTCTGCTCCAAAACATCCAAAATAACATCATTTTTCTTAATTCTGTTATTGTTCTTGTTTGGAATAATAATACTTGTGCTGAACGACAATTCATTCTGAAATGATTCATTATTATCCGATTGATATTCCAGCTGAGCAAACTTCAACCATTTTTTCGATTCTGCATCCTCCAATTCAAATTCTGCTTCTGCTAATTTTTCTTCTACCTTTAACAACTGTATATCGGGATGCAACTCTACTTCATCTTTCAAAGTGGATAAAGACTCAACAATTGCATCAACGCTAATAATCTGAGTATCATCAACTCTGGGCACATCTCGGTCAATACTAAAAATCTTAAATCCTATTTCATTTCTCTTCAACGCCAACTCTAACGAATCAGCATATAAATTGGATAATTCAGTTTCATTGGATATCCATTCTGCAACATCCAATTGGCCCGTATTATCCAAAATCTTTTGAAGCACCTTCTTTTTATCCTTGATCAGCTCTATATCCTGGCGCCATAAATTCTCTTCTCTTTGAATGAAATACAAGGCTACAATATTCTTATACTTTTCTTCCCAAATATCTGATTCATATTGAGCTTCGAGCAATTTGTATTTTTCTGCATGCGTGGACAATACCTTATCATACGCTTTCCGTTCGTCACTGCTATTAAATTGAAACCTTAATTGAAACTGCTGTTGAGCAAAATCATTTTCACTTGTTTCTGTTCTGAATTCATAATTATCAATAAAAGGCATCCCTTTAGCATCATTTTCTAAGAAATCTAAACTAGCCCGATAAGGAGACTCTTTTTGAGTCTGATTCAAACCCAAATACTGACTGGGCGTCCAGATTTCTTGTCCATTGACGGATAAAAAACATCCCAAATGAAGTAAAACAGCAAGCCAAATACCTTTACACGTTGTTGTATATATCACATTTATACAAGCCATGAATCAACGGTTATTTTCATTGTCTACTTGCTCTATATTTTCAGATAACGGCTTTTTAGAACTAAACAAATTTCCAAGTTTCATACCTGTATTCTCTGTTATCGTATTTAACAACACCTTTTCTTTTTGAAGAAAATCATTTTCCTCAGGAATTTTGATCAACACTTCTCTTCCATAAGTTTTAAAATCAGCAATCTTTCTCAAACGTTCAGGAATTTCTACTATTCTAGAACCCAATCCAAACACCTTACCTTTTATATGAACATCGGGATGTAGAGACGAAGATACCTCCAATTCATCTCCAACTTTCACCTCCAAAATCATACTTTCATGCACAAAACCTTTCACTAACGTAGGATTGTGTTTATAAAAATTCATTAAGGTAGAAAATGCAGAAATATTTTCTCCCTCTTTACAGGATACACTACCGATCAACCCATCTGAAGGAGCATAGATCGATAATTTTTCTTTCTCTTTTTGAAAGTGCTCAATTTCTGTATCCAATTGTTCTGACTTCACCGTCGTAGGTGCACCTATTGTTGCCAAAATTGAATTTTGCATTCGTATCTCCTCTTTAGCTTTTTCTTCAACATCTTGTATACTTTGTTTTAAATACTTCAATTTCAACCTGTCGGGATTTTCAGAAGTTCCCTTAGAGTTTTCAATACTTGTCAAGCCTTCGTATAGAGATGCATTGAGTGCCATTTCTTTCTCCAATATTTCAATCTTGGAATTCAAATCTTTTAGTTTGATGTCTCGATCCAATTCAATTGAAGTAATTTTATTTCGCACCTCACTTTTCTTTTGCTGAAGTGATTTTTTCAATACCTCTTTTTCCAATTTCAACCCATCAATTTTTGAAGGTAAAATCGAGTTCTGCACTTCTATCAGCAATTCTCCTTTTTTTACCTCCTGCCCATTTTCAACATGTATCTTCAGCACCAAAACATCGTCAATATGATTGATCTCCGTTTCTTTATTCTCAGCAAACCCATAGAATGAAGCGGTTTTAGATTGCATGGAAAAGGTCATCAGGACCATGATCATAGTCAATACTAAAGCGCCTACATATAATAAATTTACTTTCTTCATATGTCTATCTAAATCGTATCAAATTCTTTATTTTCAATTGTTAAATCCCCTACAACTATTCCGTATAAATCGTCTAGATCATCTACTAAATTCTGCGAAGCAAATACATCTTTCAATTTTATCCGATAGGTATAGGTAATCAAATTTGACTTTTTTCCAGTTCCTGTTCCAAACTCCTTTTTTCGTATTGCAAATTTTGAACAGTGTTTTTTTAATACCTCTTCCAAGGCTTTATGGTTTCCATCGACCTTATAAAATTTCAGTTTTAAGTCTCCAAAAAGCTTCTGTTTTTTACTAAATGAAGAAAATCGAAGCAAAAAGGCAGTAAAACAAAAACCCAATGTTCCAAAAATAGCCACCGTAAATCCCATCACTCCACAGGCAATCCCTACGGCAATAGCACTAAACATAAATACAATATTCCTTGGATCTTGAATGGTTGTCCGAAAACGAATGATGGATAAAGCTCCAATCATTCCAAGACCTCTTGCCAAACTATCTCCAATGGCCTGCATGACGGTAGCTGCAACAACCGTAACCAATACCAATGCTTGGAGAAAATTATCTGGTCGATCTACATTACGACTGGTTTTATCATACGTGAAGGCTACTGCTATACCCAATACAACAGAACAAATAACAGTAAATAAAATAGACATTACTCCTGGATATTCCGAACTGTATTGCAGTGATGATAAATCTAGCATAAACCTTTATCGACTTAATGACATGTAACTACATTGTTAACGTATCATTATTTTTTTGTTAGACGACGAAAGATATGGAATCCTATGTTATTGCAACGCAAATATGTACTAAAAAAGAAAAATTGGTGTTTTACCCGTCAATAGACTAGAATAATTTAAAAAAAGTCGATCTCCCTACCAACCTTCTATTTCCGTGAAAAAATAGTTGATTTTTGAAAATCGACTTTGTTTATCGTGACAGTCCTATTTTATTTTATTGGGTCTAAATCTTTATAAATTTTTTGGAGAAGCTATGATATTTATTATCATATTTTAGAATGTACACTCCTGTCTGCAGGTTAGAAATATCCATAGATGTATTTTGACTAAAGTCATTGTTCATCTGCTTTGTAGCTAACACCTGACCGTCTGTATTTAATACTTGAATACTTCCTTCTTGGAGGTAGTTGTTCATAAATTTCAAATTCAGTACGTGACTGGCAGGATTAGGGTATAGGTACAATGTATTTTCATAGAATGGAGTTTCTACATTCAATAGATTTTTTGGAGCAATATTAAAAACAAAATCCGCTTCATACTCGTAAATATAATTTTCGTCCTCAATCCCGATAAGACTCCACGGATTTTGTTCCATCTTAAAAATATCCAAAGTGCTCCCACTTATTTCTGGCTTTAAAGTGATTGTGAACCACGTTACATTCGATAATGCATCTATCGACAATGCGTTTTGTGGTGTCCACAATGCTTTTAAAGTACTTTTGTTATTGATTATATTAAACGGAATATCATCAAACATTTCACTAGGTGCAATATCTAAAATCTCCGCATCAAAAAATTCCAATTGAAGTTGCCAAGCCACTAGTCCGTCAATATTTTCAGACCACACTTGAAGCTCTATGGTTTCACCAGCTTCAAAAGTCAATTCTTCCATATACATATTCACTGGATGGGGCTTCTCTCCAGTCACATGCACATTGATGTGTTTTTTATAGTTTGTTCCATTTTCAAAATCTACTTCCACTCTTACATCAACATAAGATCCAACTGCCCTTGAAGGTAGATAGTTTGATCCAGAATTGCCAAAAGATATTTTATACTCATAGCCACCACATGGATAATCTATCTGAACACCCAATAATTCTAAGGTCAACAATATATATGGCTCTTGATTGAATTCAATTTCAGTCGTTTCCGGAAATACTAAAACAACATCATCTTCACATTTAGTTACATAAATGCTGGTTTTACAAACCGTATTCTCCGTCCAGTCATATGTAAATACCTCAATATTATCTTCAGTCCCCTCATCAATGAGAATATTTTTAACATTTTCATCCTTGAAACTAAACGAATAGGTATGAGTAGGATCTTTATCTAATATCAAATCATCTTCCGTAAGCACGACAGGAAATTGATCGTATTGGATAAATAGCTCATTCGCACATTGAAAATTAATATCTTCTCGAGCTTTACCAAGTTGTATATAATCATAGGTAGTTGAATTTACCCAATCTATTATAATCCATTGTTTCTTTCTAAGTGTGCAGGCCCCATTTTCCTCTTCTAATACTTCATCCAATTCTAATGCAATTGCTACCCCTTCGTTTTCCGTCCTAGGACCTTCTCCCATTGTTGCATCACAAGATGATATATTGATCAATTGCCATGGTAGGTCAATGTTTAATGAATCAGGAATATTCGCACTTGCTTGAGCAAATGAAATAACAAGTAGGATTGGCAGTAGACATTTCATAATGGATAATTTTATGCGGTATCTATAATTTGCATTACAAATATAAAATCAAACATACCGTAAAACAAATACATGTTTTTCATTTTGTTTTACAATAAATAAAAATTACAATACTTAATATACTGATTACCAATTAATTAAATTAATATTTTGTTTTATCACTCAATTCAGTAATAAAAACAAATGGCAACCTAAATGAATAGATTGCCATTAATCATTGCGAAATACTATTTGATCTTAGAGTGTGCCACGCAATTCTTGTTCTCTTTCAATCGCTTCAAACAAGGCTTTAAAGTTACCTTTTCCAAAGGAAGTAGCCCCTTTTCGTTGAATAATTTCAAAAAACATAGTTGGTCTTGGGTTTACAGTCTTAGTAAATATTTGCAATAAATAGCCTTCATCGTCTCTATCTACTAAAATACCTAATTCTCTTAATGGCTCAAGGTCTTCATCGATACTGCCTACTCTATCCAATAATTCATCATAATAGGTATTGGGAACTTTCAAAAATTCCACCCCTCTATCTCGTAAATTGGTTACTGTTTTAATAATATCATTGGTAGCCATAGCTACATGCTGGACACCTGCTCCTTCATAAAATTCAAGATATTCGTCCACTTGAGATTTTTTTATCCCTTCCGCTGGTTCATTGATTGGAAATTTTATTCTTCCATTTCCATTACTCATCACCTTACTCATCAAAGCAGTGTACTCCGTAGAAATATCCTTATCATCAAAAGATAAGATTTGTTTAAATCCCATTACTTCTTCGTAGAATTTGACCCATTTATTCATATCACCCAACTCAACATTCCCAACCATATGATCGACGTACATCAATCCTGTTTCTTCTGCCTCATATAATGGTGCCCATTTTTTGTACCCTGGCAAGAATAACCCAGAATAATCTTTACGTTCTACAAAAACATGTACAACTTCTCCATAAGTATATATTCCAGATCGAACAACCTTTCCAAATTCATCCTCCTCAGTTACTGGCTCCATGTAAGACCTTGCGCCTCTGGAAACCGCCTCATTGTATGACTTTGTAGCATCATCTACCCATAATGCATTGACTTTAACACCATCTCCGTGTGCATCAATGTGCCTACCGATGTCTGAACCACTATTTAATGGAGAAGTAAAAACCAATCTGATCTTATCTTGAATGACAACATACGACTCTCTATCCCGAACACCTGTCTCCAAACCTGCATAGGCCAAACTCTGAAACCCAAAAGCAGCTTTATAATAATAAGCCGCTTGTTTAGCGTTACTTACATACAATTCTACGTAATCCGTACCATTAATTGGCATAATTTCATTATCAACACTTTCTACACCCGGCATATCCGCAGTCATATAATTCATTCTTTCTATTTTTTATTGTTAAGGCAATAGTTGCATAGGCAAATATAAGGACATCCCTCGTAAACTGAAACACTTTGATGAAATTTATTAGAAAACATCTCATTTGTATGAACAAATCGATCACAAAGGAAGGAAGTAGCATTAAAATTCATACCAATTCAATTCCAATTATACTGTACACATTGCAAATACTAAAAAAGAAAGACTCCCGCCATCTACTTATTAATTATACCCTTCAAAATTTAAAAAAATTTGATCGATAATCCGATTAAAATCTTCATAGTCCTGGTCTGATAAATTGTTCCATGAAAGATCACGAAGTGCATCTACTTCTTGCCGGCAAAGTTGGATAACTTTCTCTCCTTCTTGTGTAAGGCTAATAGCTGTCTTTCTACGATCACTTTCTTCACTTGTTCTACTTACATATCCTTTACGAACAAGATTATCGATAATCCTTGAAATGGTAGGTGCATTTTTAAAACTCTCATTCCCAATCTCCTTTTGAGACATTTCTCCCTTCAAATCCAGTTTGTCGAGTACGATCCATTGTTCTGGAGTGATATCCACGTTTAATTTCTTAAACGCCTTTGTAAACGATAGTTTTGCAATACGGGTCGTCCGTTCTAATAAAAACCCTATCTTTTTGTCACCATGCATTGCCATAGTTAGTCTTTTGCAGGTAATATTTTGGCACTTACTTCACCAAATCCAACTCGTCTTCCATCTTTTTTGCAATGACCTCTTAAAGTAAGTGTATCGTTATCCTGAATAAATTTTCTTTCCTCCCCACCAATTAATGTCAACGATTTTTTCCCAGCTTGGGTTATTTCTAACAAAGAACCATAGGAATGCTCATCTTTACCGCTGATTGTCCCAGACGCCATCATATCCCCTACGTTTACATTGCACCCATTAACTGTATGGTGCGCCAATTGTTGTTCTTGATTCCAATACATGTATTTGTAATTTGAATTTGATATTACCGTTTCTTCTCCTCCTTCTGGTGCAATAGAAACTTGAAGATTAATGTCATAATTTTTATCTCCCTCATATTGGAGATATGGCAACACTTTGGGTTCCTGTACTGGCCCTGCTACTTTGTAATACGATAAAGCATCCATTGTCACTACCCATGGAGAAATAGAACTGGCAAAACTTTTCCCTAAAAATGGCCCCAATGGTACGTATTCCCATTTCTGAATATCTCTGGCACTCCAATCATTAAATAGCACCATTCCAAAAATATGATCTCCAGCATCTCCTGTACTTATTCGATCTCCAAGTTGGCTTGATTTGCCTATTATAAATGCCATCTCCAATTCAAAATCCAATAATCTACATGGTCCAAATACAGGATCTCCTTCAGGCGGTTTAGTTTGTCCTTTGGGCCTGTGAATAGGTTGTCCACTTAATATGATCGAAGATGCTCTTCCATGATAGCCTACTGGTAAATGTCTCCAGTTCGGAAGAAGTGCATTCTCAGGATCTCTAAACAATTTACCTAGATTCGTGGCATGTTCAATACTGCTATAAAAATCAGTATAGTCCCCTACCTGGATAGGAAGATGCATAGTGACTTCAGATTGATCATAGAATACATCTGAATTCTCTTTTAGCACACTAGACTCATCGCATAATTCCTTCTGAATTTTTTCTCGAACTGAACTGGTCACTGGCTTTCCAAGAGCAATAAAATCATTCAAATAATTATTTTCAAAGATGTCTTGTTGGATATCATGACCCAATAGGCCTAATGAATTTAATTCTGCTATATCCAATACTTGATCACCTATGGCAATGCCCATTCTTTTCCCTGAGTCTCCCACACTAAAAATTCCAAATGGGATATTGTAGATACTAAAATCACTGTCTTCACTTATTTCTATCCAAGAATTCATATATTTATTATGTTTTTTATTTATTTATTTATTTTTTTGCCTTTTACACTAATTTAGAATCATTCCTACTTTCCTTCAAGCCAAGATTGATAATACGAACCATCATCAATTTCCATTGCCGCTTTTGTTAACATCATAGGCTTGAATGTATCAATCATAACTGCCAATTCCTCTGTTACTGTTTCTCCAATACTCCGCTCATATGCACCAGGGTGTGGTCCGTGAGGTATACCCGCTGGATGCAAACTAATATATCCAGGGCCAATATTATTCCTGCTCATAAAATCTCCATCAACATAATATAACATCTCATCAGAATCAATATTACTATGGTTGTAAGGTGCAGGTATCGCTTTTGGGTGATAGTCATAAAGCCTTGGACAAAACGAACACACTACAAATGCAGAAGTTTCAAATGTTTGGTGGACGGGTGGCGGTTGATGTACTCTACCTGTAATGGGCTCAAAATTATGAATACTGAAACCATATGGGAAATTATATCCATCCCATCCAACCACATCAAATGGGTGAGAAACATATACCAACTCATGCATATGTCCTTGTTTTTTCACTTTCATTAAAAACTCCCCCTTTTCATCAAATGTCTCTAAGTTTTCAGGCAACTTTAAATCTCTTTCGCAAAAAGGAGAATGTTCCAGTAATTGTCCGAACCAATTGCGATATCTTTTAGGTGTATAAATAGGATGAAATGACTCAGCGTATAATATTCTGTTGTCCTCCGTATCGAAGTCTATTTGATAGATAACCCCTCTAGGAATGATCAAATAGTCACCGTATTCAAATTTAATGTTTCCAAAGATTGTCCTGAGTGTTCCAGTTCCTTTGTGAATGAATAACATCTCATCGGCATCTGCATTCTTATAAAAATAATCTCGCAATGATTTTCGAGGTGCTGCTAGTCCAACATGTACATCATTGTTGAGCATGATGGTAGTTCTACTTTCTAAAAAATCATCTACAGGAGCAATATCAAATCCTATTAATTTTCTAGATTTCATGTTGTGTTGAACAGCAATTTCTGGCATCACATCCACAGGCTCACTCACTTCCTTGACCATGGTCGGTCTATGCAGATGATACATCAAAGAAGACATCCCGTCAAATCCAATTGTACCAAATAGTTGTTCGTAGTGTAATTCTCCATTATCCTTTTTAAAAATAGTATGTCTTTTAGGTGGAATGTTACCCAATTTATGATAGATAGGCATAAGCTCAAATTTATTTACAATTGCAATAGTTGCTTTGACAACAAATATAGGTTAATATTTAAAACCTTGTTATTTCCATAATGTTTTATTTTTAAGATTAAACTCCACAACTTTAAAGATGAATTGTTGTTAAAAAACATTAGCCGTTAATTTGAAAAATTAATACTTGAACGCGTATGAAAGGATGGAGGTTTGCAGAATATGTTCCAGGTCCTGAGGGAGAGGATCCATTTGAACGTCTACTTAAAATATTTAAGGAATTGTTACTCCATACGAGTGGAGATGTAAACGAATCATTGAGTTGGTTGACAGAATTGGACAAGCAATATAATCTCACAGACAATAATTATGGAATCGCTGACTTTATCCAAGACTTGATAGACAAGGGTATGATTAGCAATAATGATAAGAAAAACCCAAAGTTTACTCCTACTTCTAAGATGGAAGTTGCTCTTCGGAGACAAGCATTAGATGATATTTTTGACCAACTAAAAAAGTCAAAAAGAGGCGATCACAACACCAAAGTCAGCGGTAGAGGTGATGAATTTACCTCCGAACTAAGGCCATTTGAATTCGGAGATAAACTGGATAAAATTTCAATGACAGAGTCTCTCAAAAACTCCTACATCAATCATGGAATTGATGATTTCAGAATGACTGAGAGAGATTTACAGGTTCATGAAACGTATTATCAAAGTCAGACCAGTACAGTGCTAATGATCGATATTTCGCATAGCATGATACTATATGGAGAGGATCGAATAACACCAGCTAAAAAAGTGGCCATGGCCCTTTCTGAGTTGATCATTACTCGGTACCCCAAAGACACCTTGGATATCATTGTTTTTGGCAACGATGCATGGCAAATAGAAATTAAGGACCTCCCTTACTTAGAGGTGGGACCTTACCACACCAACACTGTAGCGGGGTTAGAACTAGCTATGGATATTTTAAGAAAACGAAAAAATCCCAACAAACAAATTATGATGATCACCGATGGAAAGCCCACGTGCATCAAAAAAGGAAAAAAATATTATAAAAATAGTTTTGGCCTGGATAAGACTATTTTAAACAGAACATTAGGGTTAGCTGTTAAATGTAGAAAATTGCAGATACCTATAACCACTTTCATGATTGCAAGAGATCCTTTCTTGGTAAATTTTGTAGATCAATTTACAAATGCCAATAATGGAAAAGCATTCTACAGCTCACTCCAAGGGTTAGGAGAATTCATTTTTATGGATTATAAACAAAACAAAAGAAAGAGAAGGTAGGGAATCAATTTCAAAAAACACTTTAAACAAAAAGAATAGATGAACAATAGCAAGACGTTAGGAGACTTAAAAAAATCTGGATATGTATCTCGATCACTGAAAGAAGAGCTTAGAGAGAATCTGATAAAAAAGATTAAAAACAAAGAGAAAGTATTTGATGGAATTTTAGGCTTTGATGATACTGTATTGCCAGATATAGAAAGAGCCATCTTATCGAGACATAATATTTTACTCTTGGGATTAAGAGGTCAGGCTAAAACACGAATAGCACGATTATTAGTCACCTTGTTGGATGAGTACATGCCTATCATTGGAGGGAATGAATTGAATGATGACCCGATGAATCCAATAACCAGAGATGGAATTGAAAAAGTAAAATCTTTAGGAGACAAGACCCCAATAGAATGGGTGCATAGAGACGAAAGATATGTTGAAAAATTGGCTACTCCAGATGTTTCCATTGCCGACTTGATTGGAGATGTGGACCCTATAAAAGCAGCAACGTTAAAACTGCCTTATTCAGATGAAAGAGTAATTCACTTTGGCTTAGTCCCAAGATCTCACCGATCTATTTTTGTGATTAATGAACTTCCCGACCTTCAACCAAGAATTCAAGTTTCCTTATTTAATATATTACAGGAAGGTGATTTGCAAATCAGAGGGTTTAAATTGAGACTACCTCTAGACATTCAATTTATTTTTACTGCCAATCCAGAAGATTATACCAACAGAGGAAGTATAATTACTCCATTGAAAGATAGAATCGAAAGTCAAATTCTAACGCACTACCCTACTACCATCGAGGTATCCAAAGAAATAACTCAACAGGAAGCCAATTTACATGCGGATCAAAGGGAGAAAATTAAAGTGTTTGAAATGCATCAGGACTTGTTAGAATTTGTCTCATTCGAGGCAAGGGAAAGTGAGTTTGTTGATGAAAAGAGTGGTGTTTCAGCACGATTATCTATTTCGGGTTTGGAGAATCTTGTAAGTACTGCCGAGAGAAGAATGATCATGAATGGTGATAACAACACTACCACCCGAGTAACTGATTTCTGGGGTGTTGTTCCAGCCATCACTGGTAAAGTTGAATTGGTATATGAAGGAGAGCAAGAAGGTCCCTACAATGTAGCTATGCATCTGTTAAGCGGAGCAATAAAAGAGATTTTCCTCGAAACTTTCCCCGCACCAGATGAACTCAAAAAAGGCATCGATAGAGATCCTTACGGAGTTATTAAAGCCTGGTTTGCCGATGGCAATCAAATTGAAATATTGAACGACGACAACGAGGAAGAATATAGAAAAAAACTAGATAGTGTAGTAGGGCTTTCGAAGTTGATCGATAATCAAAACGTTGATGAGGAGCATAAATATCCATATATGGAATTGGCCCTCCATGGCATGAGTGAACTAGAAATGATCAGTAAATCATTTGTCAATAATACAATCTCATTCTCTGATCCGTTCAAAGGCATGTTTGACGAACTACAAGACAATTAAAATCTTTAGGTATAGAAATAGCTTGTTTTACTTCACTAATATGCAACAGTATCCGTAGTTTTGCACTTATGCGATTCTTTTCGATTATATCAATGCTTTTTTCTATTTCATGTGTCTTCGGCCAAAATGGAGACTTAAAAGTGGAAATTGAACGAATTATTCTGCATGATACGGAGATCAGTTTAGATGACACCCCAGGCTTTATTATAGGAATCGTTGACCAAGATTCCACTTATTACGTAGAGTTTGGTTCAGACATTAAAGGGGAGAAATCCACACTAGATGCAGAAGATATTTTTGAAGTAGGCAGTATTTCAAAAGTATTCACATCAAGTTTAGTGTCAATTTTGGTAGAAAATGGGATTCTGAACTATGAAGACAAAATAAATTCTTTCCTACCTGAAGGAATTCAAAATCCAAGAATGGATGATGTCACTTTATTACATCTAATTCAACATACCTCAGGGCTACCTGTACGGCCTTATTTCTTTGGTGCAAAAGAAAAAGACCCACAAAATCCCTACGGATATTATGAAAAAAGCGAGTTGTCTGCATTCTATGTAAATTTTGTCCCTAAAACTATCGGCGAATTCAACTATGCCCATACCAATTATGGCCTGCTTGAAATTGTCTTAGAATATGCCACTCAGACTTCCTTTGACAAACTGATGGACCAATATATATTCGACCCAATCGAAATGGACAGTTCATTTGTATTTTTCAAAGAACGCAAAAAAGATATTGTCACAGTAGGATATGATCGAGCTGGAAGAGAGACAAAACCATGGACTTTCGCATCCTTTGGAGCCTCAGAAGGCGTCAAAACAACCGCATCAGATTTGGTGAAATTCATGAAAATTAATATTGGATTAACGGACCACCCCTATGTTGATAAATTTAAAACCAATCACTTAAAAGAAGTAGAAACTGATTTTAATGAATCTATCCGAACAGGAAAAGGCTGGCAAATAATAGACCAAAGAAGAGGGTACGACATCATTACTCATTCGGGCAAAACAAATGGCCACAATGCATTTATAGCCTTCATCAAGGAAACTGGAACAGGAGTTATTGTGTTATCCAATTCAAACATAGGCACTAGAGATTTAGGATTTTTAGTGTTGCGCATGATCAATTTCAACTGGAAAAGAAAAGCATAATTGTGAATAAAAAAGAAACAAAACTATCGTGGGACGATTTCATCAAAATGGGCAATCCTGAAAATGCTCCTGAGATGCCGGAAGAAAAAGAAGAAATAAATCACTCTGAATTCATCATTCGAGTTCATCTTGAAAAGAAAGGAAGAGGAGGTAAATCCGTCAGTTTGATCAAAGGATTAGAAGAGCTTCCTGATAATGAATTAAATGCCTTGGGTAAAACATTGAAAGGAAAATGTGGCGTTGGAGGATCTGTAAAGAATGGTGAAATCATTATACAAGGCGAACATAGAGATAAAATTATAGCCTTATTGAAAGAGAAAGGATATAAAAACATTAAGAAAGCAGGTGGATAAGGAATATTACAGGTGACAAAAGCAACAGGTTGATTTCAACAAACTGCAATAACTTGTGTTTGTCAAATCTTATTTATAGCTTTGAAAATCAATAACATACTTGGCATGAGAATTTTAACTGTACTAAGTTTTCTATTTATTATTTCTGGAGCGTTTGGTCAGCAGGCGCCCGATTTTACGGTTACAGACTCTGACGGGGTCGTTCACGAACTGTACAAAGACCATTTAGATAAAGGACAAACGGTCGTTATTAAACTATTTTTCACCACTTGTCCACCGTGCATTCAATTGGCACCATGGATGGAAGAAAAATATCAAGCTTGGGGAGCTGGACAATATGATGTTGAATTCATTGAATTAAGTACTCAAAATTTTGATAGTAATGCCGATGTGGCAAATTACAAAATACAATACGGAGTCACATTCCCTGGAGTCGGATTTGATGGTGGTGGAAAAGATGCTGGACTCATTTACAAATCTGGAACATTTGGTCCATATTATGGTACGCCAACTTTAGCCATCATTGCTCCAGATGGCACCGTTCACATGGGTTTTTCTTACGACGATTTTGATGAAGTCATTGCTTCAACTGGAGCTACAGGTATGGACAATGGAATGGATGATCCAACTTCTTTCTCATTTAATGTTGACACAAAAAGTAACACATCTCCTGAAGAAATTAAATATATTCTAAAACCAGCCAATGCTGATTTTCCAACGTATGATATTTTAGAAATAACTGGAGGAAGTACCACTTTTGAATATCCATCCGATGATTTTCCTGAAATTGAAAACCCAGTTATTATCGTGGAAGCCTCTGGGGCTGCAGCTGATGGGAGTATGTCAGGAGTAGATTTATTGAAAATCAGAAAGCACATTTTAGAATTGGATCCATTTACAGAACCTTATCAATTTTTGGCTGCAGATGTAAATTCAGACGATAAAATCAGTGCGGTAGATTTATTAAATTTAACAAAAGCCATTTTGGAACTTATTGACGAATTTCCAAATGACACTCCTTCATGGAAATCTATCCCTGCGCAAATAGAATTGACTGAAGACCCAGGTCAAATCATTGAACTAGAATTTCAATTGGTTAAAATTGGAAATGTCAACGGATAAATAATCTTGCCCGTAAAAAAGTCTAATTTATCCTAAATAAGATTTAAGAGCATTTCTGTTAACAGATCTTCTTAGTCTACGGATAGCTCTTTCTCTGATTTGACGTACACGTTCTCGGGTCAACCCGAACATGTCACCAATCTCATCAAGAGTATGAGAGCTTCTTCCATTCAACCCATAATAAACAGACAATATTTCTACTTCTCTTGGGGACAATAAGCTCAATCCATGTTTTATTTCATCAGCCAAAGATTGTTCCATCAATTGTAAATCTGGGCTATCTTCATCACCTAGAGAATATAAATCAATACGAGTAGCCGCTCCTTCATCGCTACTTATGGGTGCATCCATAGAAACATGACGGTTGCCTCCTTGAAGCATATTTCCAATTTCCTTTGGCTTTACATCCAACAATTCCGCTAATTCTTCATGTGTAGGTTCTCGTTCAAATTTCTGAACAAACTTCACATAAGCCTCATTCACTTTATTGTAGGAACTCACCTTATTTAAAGGTAATCTCACCATTCTACTATATTCTACTATGGCTGCTAAAATAGACTGTCGAATCCACCAAACTGCATATGAAATGAATTTAAATCCTTTAGTTTCATCAAAACGCTTCGCCGCTTTCATCAATCCTACATTCCCTTCATTGATCAAATCCGGAAGAGACAATCCTTGATTTTGATATTGCTTTGCGACAGATACTACAAACCTTAGGTTGGCCTTTGTTAACTTTTCTAAAGCTTCTTTATCTCCTTGTTTAATTAATTTGGCTAAACGAATTTCTTCATCTGCATTGATTAAATCAATTTTGGCTATATCGTTCAGATATTTTTCTAGAGCGACGCTTTCTCTATTGGTGATTTTGTTGGTAATCTTGAGTTGTCGCATATATATCTATTTTATTAGGTTTATGAATATTGGGAATGAATTCATCTCAATCTTTCACGGGAATGAAATCATTGACGATCTTAAGTATTAATACAATTATAAATGTAAAAAAGTTTCTACACTTGACAAATTCAGGAAAAATATGTATGTAATGAAGTGTTAATGCTGTTTTCCTGCCTATATAAGACACTTTTTACAGTAATTATGTTACTCTACTAATCCGATTTTTCGATCCTTTTCATCCATAATTATTGCTTTCATTAATTCAAAATCAGTCCAAATAACAAGATGCCCCTTTTTTTCGTATACAATTTGAGTCAACTTTTGTTCGGGAATATTGGCTTTGGTAAATGAAATATTTTCTTTCCCAGGTGCCAACCCATCTTCCAATCCATGCACATGGATAAACCTACTTTCAGCCTTTTTCCATAAAGAATCAATTTGTGCCAATTCATTTGAATGTGCAAACTTTTCAGAACCAGCTACAATTAAAGATGGAGGCAACATCCATCTCGACCATTTCCAATATGAAAAATAGGAGTACCAAAATATAGGCTCACTCTCTGGATCTACTAATGGTGCAATCATAATCGTTGCATCCACCTCCATTTTTTCATCTAATGCGGCTAAGCCAGCAATTGGACCACCATAAGAATGCCCTACCAATATCACTTTTTCTGTTTTATAGGTTCGTATGATTTCTTTCAATATCTCAGCTTGATCTTGAATTCCAGACATAGGAAGCAAACTTGACCCTCCATATCCCGGGCGATCATATGCTATTACAGTTGCTCCTCTCGAAATATCCTTGTCTGTAATGAATTGTTTAAATGCATCCCAGCTTCCTGGTGCACCGTGTACAAAAACGATTAATGTCTGATTTTCTGCGTTGGGCTTACTTGAGATTACCTTTACATCAATGTCATTTATTCGTATTTTTTCAATCTGACCATCAAATCCTCTATCCTCAAAATATGCTTTTGCTTTATCATCTGAAAAGTGCATCATTTTCATCCCACCATTAACAAGAAATACTACAATCAGCACAGATATGAATAAAAACCAGCCCATTCTCTTAATCCATTTTTTCATTGAAATGCAAAATATAATATAGTTAGATATTGTTAAAGAAATGACATTATCATCTTTCAATTACGAAAATAAACATGCATTACTGTATCTTTTCTGAAGATATCAATATGCCCTATTACATATGCAGTACAAAGATCTTCATACTACAATTAGCAATGTTCTCAATCTAACACTAATTGGAGTCTTAGGTTCTACATTGACTGTAAAATGGTGGATGTGTGGAGATGACAAAATGGATATTTTCAGGGCGTGGTTACTCGGTATTTGTATGGGAATAACTGGACTAGGTGCTGCCTATGCTACTTTAAAATATAAAAACCACGAAAAGTTTAACTATTGGTCTGAAGTTGTTCTAAGGGTTCTATTGGTTTATGCAGTCTTTACAACTGCCCTTCTAAAAGCAGAAGGCCATTTTTATAATTACACTTTATTTACAGGCGAAACCAAACTGGCACAATTGGAGGCAGACACTTTTGCAAATGCCTTTTATGGGTTCAGTCCTATATTTCAAGCATATATTGGTTATATCATTTTAGGGGGATTAGCCCTGATTTGCTTCAGACAAACCCAACGACTAGGAAACATATTAATGTTTGCAATTTTAGCAAATACGGTAATGCACAATTATAGTTTTGACAGTTGCTATATCTATAAGAATAGTATTTATCTAGCTGTTATTGGCTCCTTCATCTTTGCCGACTTTCCTGCATATTATTCATTTTTCTCTCGCCAGAATAATAAACTAACTGAGGAATATCACCCATTAAAAAACCATTATCACCTCATCAATTCTGGCCGAATATTTAAAGTCATCCTATTAATTGGATTTTACTTCTATACCCAACATTTTATTGAAGATGCAAAGAATTATATGACCAGTAATATCGAAAGTCCGATCACAGGCGTATGGAAAATAACGGATATTAAATTCATGAAAGAAGGCATTACTAGTCAAAATAGAAAAGACATACAAAGTTTCAAAAGTATCATTTTGGACAAGGGGAGATTTGGGGCTGTTGAAATAGCTGACTCTCTTTCTTTTTTTGAATACATCATAGATCCAAAATACAACCAATTGGAATTTTGGAACTTTCAGGACTTCTGGGAATTAAATATTAAAGGAAAGTATCATCAAGTAACACCCGATTCGATGATCTATATTGGAAGTAATAAAAAAGACTCTCTTCAATTCTCATTAAAATTAGACATCAAAAAGTAATTTCTTTTGAATCAGTCAATAATCCAGTTCATATCATCATAGACCACTATCTTATCGTCATTTCTGTTTTCAATATTCCATTTCAATAAAACCAATTCTTTAGGATAAGATTTGCCATTCACCTTTCGCATACCACCTAATTTCTCCCAATTTTCAACCAACATCTTCACATCGAAACATTGATTTTCATTTCGTAGATTTAATATCATATTGGTCTCTTCACCGCTTTCAACAAAGGTTTTGAAAAAGTACCGAAAGTCAGTTGCTTTGGATTTTTCTAGCTTCTTAATTACTTCAGCATGATACTCTTTTGAAAAGGTTTCCAGTTGATCAAAAGGTGGATTAGACACACACTTGGGAGGGGGAGGAGATAATTCACAAGCAAGGAAACAACAACTTAGTAGAATGAATATTACTATTTTTTCCATATTTCAATTCAACTTTATACCCAATTAAAAAGCCTACAATAAAACGAATTATTGCAGGCTTCTATTTTGTAAAGATTTTCTTTATTCTAGTTTAAACAATGAACTGTTTCATATAGGCAGCATCTTTTTCTACTGCTTCCATTGAAGTCATATCGTCATATCGCTCATGCTCAACAATGTATTTCTTCATTCCCTGCTCTTTGGCTGTAAGGAGTACTTTATGGAAATCTATCTGCCCTACTCCTAATACACATGATCCATTAATACCAAAATTTTCATCTGTTCCTTCCTCTTCTTTGATCTGCATCAAACGCTCTTCTTTGTATCGATCTTTGACATGACTTAACACAAATCTATTCGGGTACTTTTTTAACCATGCTTCAGGATCCGCACCCGCAGCAACTACCCAATAAATATCCATTTCGAATCCAACAGATCCTCCTTCAGTACCTTTCATCATGATATCTTGAGGATATGCTCCATCCAGATCCATAAATGAATAATGGTGATTATGGTAACAATATTGAATGCCATTTTTTGCACATATTTCTCCCAATTCATTCATTCCATCCGTTGCATTTTTGAACTCATCTTGTGTCTTCAAAAACCCTAAATACGGATTGACTAGGTACTCCATACCGATTTCAGAAGCATCATCCACCAATTTTTTAAATTCATCCCTTTTTGTTGGGTCTAATGCATATTGAGGATCACAATGGCTAGAAACTGATTTTAAATTGTGGTCGTTGAGATAGGTATTATAGTCTTTGGCAGACATCCCCCAAAAGACTCCTTGTTCTCCTTGGAAGCTTTCTATCGTATTGTACCCATATTCACTAAGAGCTTTTAGTGTGCCTTTGGGATCTTTATTCATGAAATCTTTCACAGACCACAATTGAATCCCAAACTCATCCAATGTAAACCCAGACTTCACCGCTTCATCAACGGTAGCTTTGACAGCTGCTTCCCCCGCATTTTTATCTGATTTACAACTATTTAAAGTCCCAATAAAAGGTAATCCTACAGCTAGCAAACCAGCTTGTTTCATAAAATCTCTTCGTTTTTTCATTCAATTTTTTATTTGCGAGTTAACATCAATCTTTATTTGACGATGAAATATAAAGAAAAAACAGAAATTTAAGATAAGTATTCTTTGTAATCCTTGAAATCTACTCTACCCAGTCAGCGACAAATAAATTCGTTTCTCTTGTCCCTCCATTATTTCTATTACTAGAGAAAATCAGTTTCTTTCCATCATTTGAAAACATAGGGAATGCATCAAATACACTATCATGTGTAATCTTCTCTAACCCTGTTCCATCCAAGTTTATCATGTATAAGTTGAATGTTGGCCTTCCACCTTGAGGCGATGCATGATTTGTTGAAAATATAACCTTTTCCCCACTTGGATGAAAAAATGGTGCCCAATTCGCTTGTCCTAAATCAGTAATCTTTGTCAGCTCACTACCATCGACATTACAAACGTAGAGTTCCATATCGCTAGGCATGACTAAGCCTTTTGCCAACAAGTCTTTATATTTCTTCTTATCCGCATCTGTTGACGGTCTTGACGATCTAAAAATCAATTTTTTTCCATCTGGAGAAAAGAAAGCACCTCCATCGTATCCCAATTGATCAGTTACCTGTTTTTTATTACTCCCATCTATATCCATGGTCCATAACTCGAGGTCACCAGAACGCATGGAAGTAAAAACAATTTTATCTCCCTTGGGTGAAACGGTCGCTTCGGCATCATATCCCTCATAGTCCGTCATTTTTTGCAGTAAATTCCCTTCTAAATCAGCAGTGTAAATATCAAAGGTTGCATATACTGGCCATACATATCCTTCTGCTCTTGAAGGTTCAGGTGGACATGCGTCTCCTCCTTCATGCGTAGATGCGTAAATTATAGTGGAATCTCCAGGTAAAAAGTAACTGCACGTAGTTCTTCCTTTTCCAGTACTTACCAGTTGAGGAACATCTCTCATTTCCACTCCAACTTCTGATACATAAATCTGGTCGCACGGTGCGCCCCATTCTTTGTTTTTAGCTTGAAAAACTATTTTAGAATCATCAAAACTCCAATAGGCTTCTGCATTGTCTCCGCCAAAAGTCAATTGTTTCACATTTTTCAAATGGACTTCTTGATCGTATCTAAGTGTATCTGTATTTTCAGTTTCTCCTGAATCAGTAGTTTCTGGTGTAGGTTTTTCGGATTTACAAGCTATAAAAATGCAAATAATCGAAAGTGATAAGATGAAATTTCTCATATATATTAAGTCTTAATTCTATTTAATTGGTGATTTTCTTGGCGCAAAAGTAGAATATAGTTTGAATAAGGCCTACCATTCTATATCCTTTTTGGGTAATTTAATTGGTGGTCAGTTAATTAAGGAGATATGACACCCCACTTAAATGACTCATTTCCGTTTTGATTTGACAAGAATGACTCCATTATTTCCATTTTCTCCATAGATAGCCAATTCAGAGAGACTGGAAAGAATTCGTATACTTTTTATGTTATTGGGGTTAAGTGCACTATTCGCAGAAGCATAGGATCGCCCTATCGCAACTCCATCAATATAATAAAAGGGTCTCGTATCTCCCTGAATGCTATTAACACCTCGAATTTGCACAATTACATTGTTTCCTGTACCAGATACAATTACGCCTCCTTGTGTCCTTAAATAATCCGCAAGACTTAAATAAACCTTTGGCGATTGATTCGCAGTTTTTGCCTCCACATTATCATCCAACTTTACCGAACCACATCCGGTAAAAATTGCACAATTGAAGACTAAGAATAAAAGCAGTGTGATGTATTTCATGATAAATCTAACAAATGAGGATTTCAAAGAAAAGAATTTATGTCTCTAAAATAGGGTAAGATATCGATTTTCTTACAAGCTTAATCAATTCAATAGTTCTATTAAAAAATGAATACTTACATTTGCAGCCAATTATGAAACAAATTGCAGCAATAGACCGTTGCAACATACTGTGTAGTAACGAAACAAAGCTATTGCACAAGTTAAACTAAACAAGAGATTAGATTTCATGGATATTATAAGTATTGCAGCTCAGTTGATTTTGTGTCTTTCCATTTTGGTCGTTCTTCATGAATGTGGACATTTTTTTCCAGCCAAATGGTTTAAGACAAGAGTAGAAAAATTTTATCTCTTTTTCAACCCAGGGTTTTCCTTATTTAAAAAGCAAATAGGAGAAACGGAATACGGTATTGGTTGGATTCCATTTGGTGGATATGTGAAGATTTCAGGAATGATTGATGAGAGCATGGATACAGAACAATTGGAACAAGAACCTCAGCCATGGGAATTTAGATCAAAGGCTGCATGGCAACGATTGATCATCATGCTTGGAGGAGTAACCGTAAATTTCATTTTAGGAATCATAATTTTTGCTGGGATACTTTGGTATTATGGAGAATCTTATATCAATAGCACAGACATGACCTATGGGGTATATGCTAGTGAACTCGGTAAAGAAATTGGAATTGAAGACGGAGATAACATTATTGCAATTGGGGATGTTAAATTTGAAAGATATAATCCTGGAACGGTCACTCAAGAGATCGTACTTAATGATCCTCAATTTTTAACTGTAAATAGAGACGGGAACAATGTTCAATTACCCATCCCTGCTGGACTGGCTGAAAAGCTAACAAAACACGAAAACAAAGGAAAAGGATTGTTCCGATTGCGAATGCCTCACCAAGTAAGTTCAGTAAAAGCTAAATTTCCTGCAGAAAAAGCTGGAATAAAAGTTGGGGATCGAGTTATAAAAGTAAATGGCCAAAGTACTCCTTGGTTGCATGTATTTTCTGAGGCAATTTCAAAAAAGCCGAATCAGAAAGTTAATTTAACAGTATTAAGAAACTCAACTGACACCCTTCAACTTACCGCTGAATTAGGAGAAAATAGTGAATTGGGTATTGGAAACGCACAAGCGGAAGCGTTCTTCGATATTCAAAGACAGAAATTTAGTATCGGAGAATCCATTCCTAAAGGATGGGACAAAAGTGTAGGATTTTTGACTGGACAATTAAAGGCGTTCAAGCAAATGTTTACTGGTAAAATTAAGGCGACAGATTCATTGGGAAGTGTCTTCTCAATTGCCAATATGTTTGATCCAAGTTGGGACTGGGAAACATTCTGGAGAATCACTGCTATGCTCTCTATTCTACTCGGTTTTTTCAATTTATTACCGATCCCTGCATTGGATGGAGGTTATGTCATGTTCTTGATTTGGGAAGTAATTACGGGTAAAAAACCAAACGATAAGTTTATGGAATATGCCACAATCGTCGGATTCTTTATACTTATAGGACTAATGATATTCGCATTGGGTCTAGACGTCAGTAAGTGGTTTAAGTAAACGTAGTTAAAACAAGAGTATTTTAAAAACTGAACACAAGTCCAATACCATTTGAGGTTTGATTTAGGTGCAATGAGGTTTCTTGCTTGTAACCATGCTTTTCGATGACTCCAAGATTAAATATATCCACAGCTTTCCTGAGCTTGGAATCACCTTTAAATCGTTGAATTAATGCAATTATTTCAAGAACGTATCCTCCCAGGACGGCTATTACACCAATTGAGGTATAGGGATTCGGGGAATCATCTAAACTAAGAATTGGGAGAGATGATAAAGCGTATACAGCAAGCGCACCTCCACCTATCAAATAAAGTCCATTTAACCCATTTCTTGAAGCTTTTTTTCTTAAACCCACGCCTTCCATATACATTTTATAAGCAGGTTCGTGTTGTTTATATATTGGAGTTAATTCTTTGTATTTATACCCTTTGCCTTTATAAAAGTAGTTGGAGCCATTTTTAGCAAGAAAATCTGCTTGTCCAAAACCATTAAAAAAGAAAAGAACAAGTAATAGTGATAGAATAAATTTCATATGTATAGTCATTCATTGGTTTACAATCTATATTCAGAGATAGATTGTGATTAGTTTAAAGTGTAACGACAAAACTTTTTACATTGTATTTCTATGCAAAAGAAAAGGATTATTTTGGACTATATCTATAACAATCCATGACGGTATCGTCTACTTTAAACCTATTGTACTAATTAGATTCGAATTGGGTATAGACCTCAGCAAGTAGTTTGAAAAAACGCAGATTTAGCGCAGCAATATTTTAAAAACTTAGTACCAGTCCAATACCATTTGAAGTTTGACCTAGTAGTAATGAGGTTTCTTGCTTGTACCCATGCTTTTCGATGACTCCAAAATTAAAAACATCTACTGCGTTCCTGAGCTTGGAGTCTCCTTTAAATCGTTGAGTAAGTGCAATTATTTCTATAATGTATCCACCCAAAACAGCTATCGTTCCAAATGCTGCATAACCATTAGGTGAGATGTCTAAATTTGAATCTGCGACAGATGAACCTACCAAGACAGTTAGCGCACCCCCACCTATCAAATACAGTCCATTTAACCCATTTCTTGAAGCTTTTTTCCTTAAATCCACGCCTTCCATATATATTTTGTAAGCAGGTTCATGCTGTCTATATATTGGAGTTAAATCTTTGTATTTATATCCTTTTCCTTTATAAAAGTAATTGGATCCATTTTTGACAAGAAATTCTCCCTGTCCAAAACCACTAAAAAAGAAAAAAACAAGTAATAATGATAGAATAAATTTCATATGTGATAGTCATTCATTGGTTTGTAATCTATATACAGAGTTAGATTGTGATCCGTTTAAAATGTAACGACAAAACCTATTCCATTGTATGTCTGTGCAAGAGAAAGGGATAGCTCTGAATTGGCTCCATGTCGTTCCATCATGGTATCATTAAATACATTCCTTGCTCTCCTCAACTTATTGTTACCACTAATTTTCTGTCCAATTCCAATGAGTTCTATAGATAGCCCACCAAAAATCCCAACGAACCCTATTATTGCTAAAAAGTTGGGAGATTGACCGCTAATCGTGCCAGAAGCTCCTGCGTATACACTTACGAATCCTCCTAGAATCATACCAATCCCAAATCTAATTTTACTTCTTCCTCCTTCTGATAAAGACTTTCCTCTGACATACAATTTAAAAGCAGGTTCTACTTGCTCATAAACAGATCCCAACTTTTCACAAGAGTATTCGTTCCCTTGATAGTAATACTTAGAGCCCTCTTTGGTCAACAAATGAGTTTGCCCTAATACTCCATTTGCACAAATTGTAAACATCAAAAAGCATAAATATTTCATACTACTAATTCATTGGTTTAAAAATCGAATTGATCGGATTAAAAATTAAAAACAAATCCTATACCATGATCCACTTGGTGTAATTGTCCATTTGATTGTAATTGGTAACCATTCTGCTCTATCTCTTGAAAATTAAAAATTTTTATTGATTTCAAAAGTTTTGAGTTTGCAATGCCTCTAGGAATTAAAGAAAAAATTGCAGCAATCACCCCCCCTCCAAGAAATAAAAGTGTTGCAGTTGCATTTCTTGAAAATTTTTCTGCGTTAGACCCAATGACTAAGCCGGTTAATGAACTTGCAATTCCACCATACAACATGGTATTCGCTATGGATGTTGTCTTTCTGCTTGAGAGGTACACCTGATAAGCTTCTGGATTATTTCTTAAAACCACTCCTAAATCCTGACATCGATAGATTTTCTCCTTATAAAGGTATTTACTTCCTTTCTTTTGTATAAGGTCTGTCTGGCCAACAAGAGCATTACTTAACACAACAAAAAAAATAAAAAGAAGCCATTTCATAACAATAGTTTATCAATCAAATAATATAATTTCCATCCAGCATTTCAGCAATTCCAGCAATCCAGCGATTCCGCGATTCAGTAATTCCAGCAATTCCAGCAATTAAAACAACAAAACCACCCCCATCCCATGTCTACTAATTCCAATCGACAAACTTGCTCCTATCCCATAACCATGTTCTTCAATCAATTCCAAATTAAACACATTTCGCGCTTTTTTCAACTTCTGACTACCAATTAGTGCAGGTACAATAGAGACCAACTCAAGTAGAGCCCCAATAGCCAAGAGTGCCGCCCCAGTGTATCGGTCACTTAAATCTCCATAATTCGTCCCCAATAATCCCCCTCCAACAAACAACAGGCCCGTATAGGCAAAAAATTTAGCCACCATTTTATTTTTTTTGCCAGACGTATATAATTTGAAAGCCTCAACCGATTGTTCATAGATCGGTCCCATTTCATTGCAGGTAAAAAGCTGATCTTTATACAAAAACTTGCCTCCTTTTTTTGAGATTAAATCGACTTGACTAAATAAGGAAACCGTCATAAACACAAGCAATACCGATAAAAAACATTTCATAAATTAAAATTTATAAAAAGGAAATTGATTCATGTTGTGCAATATAGAAAATTTCAATACATTTGCGTCGCTTTAGTTGGAAGCAACGAAGTGAAAAATCTTTAAAAATTAATTATTTATCGAATTTTTAGAGAAGTACCTTCGCCCCTGTGGCGGAATTGGTAGACGCGTCCCGCCTAAGCGGGATTCCAAACCAGAGAGTTTTTTTTGATTCCTCTCTAAACAAAAAATCATTCATTTGTACCTTCGCCCCTGTGGCGGAATTGGTAGACGCGCTGGATTCAAAATCCAGTTCCTTCGGGAGTGGGGGTTCGATTCCCCCCGGGGGTACATAGTTTATCTTTAGCATAAAAAAGCCGAGTTGAATGTCTCGGCTTTTTTATTTTATCGTATTGGTACAACAACGATTCAGTATACTCAGATAAGTTAATTCTAATACTTCTTTTTCAAGAAGGCATATAATTCGAGAGACAAAGACCACATTTTGCTGATTACACTGTATTTGTATTAGATACACGATGATGGCATCGTCAAAAAGAGTGTCTATAAAAAATTGCTATTAATGGTGAAATGCATAGTTCAACTTGCTTAAGTAAAACTATCCCGCATCAAATTCGGAGCAATCCCTAATTCAATGAATGAATCTACAAAGGAATGCGCTCACATAAGATATTGTCGAATGCATGATGAGCGGTATGTATAATGAGCAGCTTTTATTTTATGCGAAATGCCCCCTTCCCAAATAAAAAAAAATAAATGACTATCAATATCGTTTAATTTGTCTTAACTTTGCATCTTGAGCTCGTTAACTCAAAGAACAATTACAATCAATTACATTTACAACAACCAATTATAATTACGTAACCAATTATTAATTAAAATATTTATTATATGACTTATTTTAGAAACGTACTAGCGTGCGCGCTTTTCACTATGTTCATTTTTAGTTGTTCAGATGATACTGAATTACATTCTACACCTGATGAAATTACAAAAAGGCATACAACACCCGCAGACCCTCAAGTTAATAACGGGGTATTTGAATTCTCATCCAAACAACATTTAAGTGATTTTAAATCATATATCAGTGAACTGGAGACCGATGATAGAGATGACCTCTACAGTCGATTGGGCTTCAATTCTCTTTATGATTCATATCGTACTTTAGAAGAAGGCGATGCCAACTTTAGAGACAATTTAGATATCTACGTGTCAAGTACAGCGAAACAATATGTACTTAATGATGCGATGGAAATTGGAATTGCCGGAGAATACCACAAGTACATTAGGCAAGGACTGTATGCATCTGGCCCTGTATTATCAGACATCCAATCACTAGGAGACGATCAAATTTGGAAAGAAGGAGTACTTGTTACTGACCACGAAAACAATGAAATAATTCGACCAGATGGTTCCCTCCCTGATCCTATTAGTAATCTTACCCCTAATAACGGAAATAATACCACCTCCGTGCCTAGAGAGCCTTGCGAAATAGTTGTATCTATAGTTAATGTGACACAAGTTAGTCTCCTTCCATTTGTCGTTCGACCTCTTATTAGAGTAGAGTTTATTAATGATGAAGGTGGCACTCCTTTTTGCGCAGGAGATTTAACTATCACTTGGGGTGACGGCAGCGTTTCTAATATTTCTAATGTGAATATTGGTCAAGGTGGATACTTAGCTACCAATAGATACGACCCGGCACCTTTAGGAGTCGAAGTAAATAATATTACCGTTGAATTCACACCTTCTATTTGTGGTTTATGTAATTCATTTTCTAGTTCAACTGTTTCTCATGTCGTTTCAAATACTCCATCTTGTCTTGATGATGAATTTGATGGTCATGTTATCACTTTAACCTATGGCAATGGTGATTTACGAGTTTCATATTACAAGAATTATGACATGGAAGATATAAGCTGGTGGGATGCTCATGTAGGTGCAAAAGTCAAAGTTCAAAAAAGAAATTCAGATGGTAAATGGAAAGATCACAAAGTAGGTAAAATTACAATATCATTTAATGGTGTCGTGTATCGAGAACATGAATGTACCGAAGTATTGCGTTCGGTTACAGCATCAAAGACTAAATTTAATGATAACGACTATCATCATGAGATAGATATAGATGACGATTATAGAGCTAATGAGTACGATAATGTTTTAATCACTTATGAAGTATTTCATTCAGGTGCAACATTCCCATTTGCATCACGTACCAGTACACTCTTTAATTTTTGACATTGTAGTTTTTCGTATTAAAATAAAATTTTAATATTAATATTGAGGTGTCGGTTATTATTCCGACACCTCAATATTCTAAATCGTTTTGTATTGAATACTAAATTATCCTACTCCATAGTCGTTGCCTTACTCATGTTGGTTTCCCTAGACTGTTCGTCGCAAACAAAATTAGATGTTAATGCATCATATGGCGTACGTTTATTGAACTCAAAGGTTGATTTTGATACGGGTGGTTATATTGATGCTAAAAACGTCAATATAAACATTACTAATATCGGTGCTAATTATCATTTGAATAAGCTAATTCAGATTAACCTTGATTTGAGTTTTGGAACGTATTACATGTCCCATTGTTCTAGTTTGGATATATTCGATTCTTCTGGTGTTCGTAATGCTCTTGACTTTTGTTCTACAACTGATTATAAACCTTTTGTTTCTACACAGGTGGGCTTAGGTATAAAATTTCCAACATTTAAGCATATCCATATAATCCCCTCTTTTAATTTGGGGTATTCTTTTTATTCCAAAGAGTTGCAAGGCCAAGCTGGAGCAACTATTTGGGAGGACTCAGATGGAATTACTGTTTATGCAGAGCGGAATAAATTAATAGAGACGTTGAAAGATTTATATTATGCCAATTTCGGTTTGGATTTGAAAGTAGATATTTTTTCATTTCTTAAACTTATTATTAAATCTAGCTACAATTTTGGTCTTAATACAATCGTAATCCATGACCTTAAATATGACAATGATACAAATGCTATCGAAGATTTTACCATAGAGTCTGTTGAGCTAAGTGATGAAGGGTTATTAGAAAGTGCCAATGTCTCGTCTCGATTTTCTGGTCTTCAATTCACTATTGGTATTGAAATTCCACTACAGTTCTAAGACAGGCCTTAGTTTATATCCAATATTTTCTGAATATCAAAATACCAAACCCTTCTTTTCTTAATTTGCGCTTCTTAGAAGTTAAAAACCAGTCATAATTGATGATGCACTGACTCACAATCATTTATTTTAACTATACCAATAGAGTGCAATTATTACTTCACGTTCCACTTTTAGTGGTATCCCCTGATGTATTTATAAAGTTTTCTATTGAACATTAGAGAACCAATTCGAAATGAATAACCCATTTTACCCTTTTTGCCCTATTCAGCCGTTTTCCCAATTCACCCTAATGAATTAGATAATCACATTGAAATAAACCCAATATGAAAAAACAAGTTCTTAGTTAAGATTATCCCTTGTAATGTGCTTTGTAAAAAAGGTAGACTGTACAAAGCTTAAATTAATTCGATATTGAAAAGGGAAGTTCTTTTCAAAACAGTGCATGCTGCCTGTTCTTATAATACTTACATACTACATGCTTTTGAATAATTCTTTCAAAGTTTGATGTTCAAATATTGAAAACTGGATCCAATACTATTTGATTGTTGCTTCGGAAGTCAGTATGACAATTAATGTCATTAACCAGCTCAACTGCAGAGAGCTGAATAGTTATTCTATGAATGTATCATTCTTATTATTTCTTAATTTTTAAAATTTACAAATATGAAAAAGTTATTATTTTCAACAGCATTCATCCTCTTTACTTTATGTTCCTATGCCCAAGCACCCAATTTAACAGTAAATAATGATTCTTCTTATGACATTATAGTAACTGCTAATAGCGCAACTCCTACAAATTGTTTTGATGGTGTTATCGGCGGCCCTGTAACAGTAGAGGATGGTGAAACTGTTGTAATTACTGGTGCAACAGGAGAAGAATGGATGTATGTTCGAGCTCGAACAGTTGGAATACCAGGATATTCAGTTGTGTCGGAATCTCAGTGTAGCAGTAGTTGTGGATTAAATATATCCAATGGTCTTACGTTAACATGGGATGTTGCCTGTTATGAGGTAACAATCACCGATTAAATTAAATAGAAGCGGTCTCATTAAAAAGACCGCTTCTTTCTTCTTAATCAAAATCTTTCCAATCCGTTGGCTCCTCCGACACTTCGTTATTTCTCTTATGGCGAAATGCTGACATCGTTTCATAGATGGCCTTTCTTCCACGATTAATACCTCCCAATGGTCTATGCTCCGGCAAAGAATGCCAAGGGGTAAATGATAGTTGATCTCCATACATTTGCTGTGCCTCACTATCAAACGTCTGTTTTAAAACTTTTATCGTCGCTACCCGAATAAGTGGGGACAACTCACGGCTCCATACAACTCTAGGGTCTTCAATCGGCATTTTTTCTGCATCCACTTGCGGTTGGATATAAAAGTTCATCATGAAATCGTTCTCAGCCAATTGACTGGCCATTCGTTGCGTCAAATAATTATCCGCTGGCGTCCCTTTGGGTATGGTGTCCGATGTAAACCGATCTGGTGTTACCGCATATTTCACCGCATTTTCTCCTAACAAATAAGGGGTTGTACTCCCCCATTCCACTCCCAAAATATTGGCAACTTGAATTCTAATCTTCAGAAATAGTTTTGCCAATTTGGGATGTGTAAGAAAATATAACCCAGCTCTAAATTTACCTTTACTCACTGCATTTAATAAGCCCGCAAAGCCTTCAACATCCTTAGTGACAAAAAATTGAGTACTCATAAATACAAAATCCTGAGTAGTCGCCGTTTTTTGTGATTCCAATATCTTTTCTCCAGGCACCCCCATCAATTTAATAGCCATCCCTCTTGAATCTTTAGAAATATCTGGTCCATTAGACAGTTTTGAAAATCGAATCCACGCTTTGAATGTTTTGGCTTCTTTAAAAACACCTACCTTGAACTGTTTGGGAAAATCATCCAAAACGGTAAATTCTGCTTTAACTAATCCTACCTGCTTAGGATGCGCATCACGAAGTGTTCTCTTTGGCGGTGGGTAGTCTTTTTCTAATGTTTTTTTAAGCAATGAAATGATTTTTTCTGTTGCTTTAGCTTCTCCTTTTGGAGGATTTTCTGTAGCCAATTTAGGTATAGTCATAATCTATGGGGTTATTTACAAAATTCAAATTTATATCCTGTTAAATACTTGATAAACGCCCATTTTAGTCCTCCTTCTCTCACGGCAAGTAGACAAAAGAGGATTACTCTTTACCAATGAACTGGTTTTTCTTACAACCAATACTTCTTGGCAATAATGATACAATAGTCCTTTGTAAAATTGCGATTGGAATATAACAATTCCTTTTACCATGGTAAAAACTTTGGGGTTTACAAAAATTGATTTTGATCAATTGTATACGTAATATAGAGAATTTTACACAATGCACGGATCACCAGCAAAAGAAACTGATTACCAATGTTCAAATTATTCTATTGAACAGCTGTTCAATAAAAAATAACGAAAATATTTTATTGCGTTTAATCCAGGATTCTACCTGCTTGAAATTTGAAGTCAAACTGCTAATATTGGATTAATTAGTCGCACTTGCAGTTGTTGATTTCATTCCTCTGCAACGTTTACTACAGTATTTCACTTCTTCCCAGTTTTTCTCCCATTTCTTTCTCCATTTAAATGGTCTATTGCAAACTAAGCAAATCTTTTCCGGCAAGTTGGATTTCTGAATTCTCTTCATTGTATTACATATCTTTGACTCTTGCAAAAGGATGTTTTGCAACTTTTTGAAGTCTATAATACGTATCTAATCCTGAAATTCCAGTACTCGTTATGGACTCTAAATTTAGACTTCCATCTGGCTCTAATTCAGCACCATTCAATCGGATCTCTTCTACCTCTCCCAGAATTAATAGCGTACCGTTTTGCTTGATTGGAATGGCTTCTAAATAACGCATTCCAATACTCAAACTACTTTCGGCCACGTAAGGAGCAAAAAAAGACGCTGAATAATATTCAGTAAACCCACAAGCATCAAATTCTGAAATTTGATTTGAAAATTTGGCAGAGGTATAATGGCCCGACCTGTGATCGTCCACTTTCAAGTGATTGATTGTGTAATATCCAGTTTTTTCAATGTTAGTAAACGTGTGCCGTTCTACCTCTCCAGAAGGTCTAGAAATCATTCCGATCAAAGGAGGATTACTTCCCATATGGACCACTGAGCTAAAAATAGCCAAATTGCTTCCTTGTGTTGACCTCGTACCGATTAAGTTTGCTGGCTTAATACCTGTTATACTATTGATCAAATTGATTCGAAATATCTTTTCAAACTCTTCTATTTCACTTTTACTTATAAACCTATTCATTGTATTTTCTATTTTGAAACATTCTAATCAACTCCCTCATCACAACACCATCCTTGTATGAATGTTGACAAATATTTTATCCTAATAAAAACTTGCTGGATATTTAGTAGTAAGAGTGAATAAAAACTACGTTTTTTATAATCATGTAATATGTAAACTACTTGACATTGTTCAATTTTCTAAAAAATTCCAATATCCTCTAGATTAATACTATATTTAGGAATGAGAAGCTTAATATTATTATATTTTGCCCTTTATGCTTCTTCAATCCTATATGCTGGAGACACCCCATGTGCGGCAACCATGCTCAGCACAGATAATCAGGATTTTGTCCTTTTTAATAATAACATAAATTCTAATTCTGGAATTGACGCTCCACCCTATGGAGGTTATGTAGGACCCGATACTTGGATTTCTTTTACCATGCCGTCCAATGGTTTTTATTTGATCATGAATGGAACAACCATGATAGATCCAGCTATTGCAGTCTATTCAGGCCCATGTTCTGAACCTAAATTATTATACAATATTCTGGATAACAATTGCGATGGAAGTCCAAACCCTTTGCTCTTTATTGATCAGTTAAATCCAGGCGAGACCTATTTTATTCGCGTATGGGCGCAAGACGGCAGTCCCAATGGTGAATTTGAGATTAAAATTATTCAATCTATTTCTCCAATACCCGACTTTTTAGCATTTGCCGATGCTTCAATTGTTGGGGAATGTATACAATTGACTCAAAACACAGGCAATCAACAAGGATGTGCATGGTATCAGAATGCTATTGACTTCACCATGCCTTTTAGTCATGAAATGACAGCCAACTTTGGCACCACGGATGCAAATGGTGCAGATGGAATCTGTTTGGTATATCAATCCAATGGTCAAGACTTCTGTGGAGGCACAGGAGAGGGAATAGGCGCCAGCGGCATGCCAAATTCAGCCATTTTTGAATTTGACACCTGGCAAAACGGAAACTTGGCAGACCCTTTTCAAGATCATTGTGCTTTCAATATAAATGGTAATATGAACCATAACAATTCTATTGAAGGCCCTATCACTCTAGGTAATATTGAAGATGGATTAGATCATACCATACGATTTGATTGGAGTCCATCGGGAAATCAGTACTCCGTCTATTTTGACAACATTCTTGTTCTTAATGGGTCGTTTGACATCATTAACAACTGCTTCGGAGGATCAACGACAGCTTTTTGGGGATATACTTCTGCAACTGGAGGCTCTAGTAACTTGCAAGTAGTCTGCCCTATTGTTGAAGCAATAGATCCTTCATATACCGAATATAATGAAGTGGATATCTGTGAAGGAGAATCATATATGGGTCATAATGAGTCAGGATTTTATGTGGACTTTATCCCTGGCCCTAATGGGTGTGATTATCAATTGAATACCCTATTGCATGTCCACGAACTACCAGAACCAGAATATCTATATCAAGTAGTTTGTGAAGGGGAATATACCTTAGTCGGCGATGAAGTTTTTACGCTACCCAATCTATATGAAATCAACACGTTTACAGAATTTGGTTGTGACAGTACTATTTTTCTTCAATTAGAAAATGTAGTTCCCTCCGTTGAAATAGTTGCCCCTTCTATCATAAATTGTACAAATACAAGTGTGGAACTTATTCCTATTCCTGGATCCAATTTTGACATAAATTCTGTAAACTTTACTTGGTCGACTGGCCAATCGTATACCAACCAAGAAATTCTGATCGTGGAAGATCCTGGAACCTATTTCTTGACCGCACAAATTACTTCCAATGGACTTACATGCCTGGCCACTTCCAATGTGACAATAGAGATGGATACAATGCCCCCAATAGGTAATGGTCCAAAAGATTTATTTCTTGACTGCACCAATTTTGATGCAGATACGCTTTTGATGATTTCTGAAATCGGAGATCATACCATTCCTGCTTGGTCCTATCAAGATTCCATAGTTGGTAATACAGAATCATTATCCATTCTTGGTGCGGGTTCTTATTTCATTCTTTTGACCGACACCTTAAATGGGTGCACAACCATCGATAGTTTTAATGTCACATTGTCCAACGACATCCCTAACATTGAATTGACCTCCGAAAACTTAAACTGCCAGCAGACTTCAATTACTCCTCTTTTTTCAAGTTCAGGTGAAATTGAAAACATTACGTGGAGCTTGAATAATCAATTTTTTAGCTTCGATTCTATTCCATTAATCACTCAAGCTGGAAATTACAATGTTGAAGTTATTACTAAGGATGGTTGCACTTCTGAAGCTTCTATAACTATACAGATTGACACCATAAAACCTACGGTTCTTTTACGTGACACATTGGTCCCATGTGATATAGAAATGATAGAACTATCTGCTGATGCAAATCAAGCGTATGATTTTGAATGGTATGGAAATGATGTTTATAATGATTCTAGTCTATCCTTATCTGTGTATGAAGAAGGTGTATACTTCTTATCCATAACTGACACCACCAATTATTGTACTCATTTGGATTCTGTTTGGGTAAACTTTAAAGGCCCTTCTCCCTCTCTATCCATAGAAAATGACACCATAAATTGTTATACCCCATTTCTTGAATTAATCCCTGAATCAAACGAATCAGACTTAACATACCATTGGACAGATGAATCTGAGGTAATTGGTGAAAATAAGACAATTGAAGTCGATAGCGAAGGATGGTATTATATAGACATTCAAAACAGCATGGGGTGCTCGGCAAGCGATTCAGCATACATATCTAGTAATTTTTCTTTTCCAGCAATTGCAATCTCTTTTGATACCATAAATTGCATTCTTCCCGCTGCTAACATAGAGGCTGCTATTTCAAATGGTGAAATCGTCTACTGGGAAGGACCAAATAACTTTCAAACCGATCAGCATTCCTTTACAACATCTGTTGCAGGCTTCTATTATATTAATACAGTAAATCAAGAAAGTGGCTGCAGTCTTATGGACACTATTAATATATTAGATACCTCATTAATTCCTGATTTTGAAATAGGATCAGATACCTTAGATTGTATTTCAGAAGCTGTCCTACTCCCTTTTACACTAGAAACACCTTACTTGAACATACAATGGTCCGGGCCAGACAATTTTACCTCCAATACGCTAAATCCAGAAGTTTCAATTCCAGGAGCCTACATGGTACACATTGATTTTGCAGGTGAATGTTCCTTGGATACAACTGTACAGATAGTACAAGAAATTGATCTTCCTTCCTATGCTTTAGAATATGATTCGATCACCTGTACTTCTCCACAATCCACGATAACTACAACTATTTTAGACACTTATTCACTTTTTTCAATTACTTCTCCTGATGGCAGTACGACTTCCATGACGAATATAACAAGTATAGATTCGGGATTCTATTACTTATATTTAGAAGGAGAAAATGGCTGTGCTATACAGGACACCTTTTATATTTCCTCATTTTTAGATGCACCTGAGATCGAACTATTACACACTGACTCTCTAACATGCAAAACAACTGAAATCGATATATTTTCTGAAACTACATCTGAACATATAATGTACCAATGGAAAGGGCCAAATGGTTTTTCAGAACAAACGCAAAATATTTCAGTATCCATCCCAGGCACCTACTCCATTACCGCCATAAACGAATTTGGTTGTAGCATAGAAAAGGAAGTGCAGGTGCTAGCTTATCAAAATCCGCCCAATTTACATATAGCAGGAGGTGATATCTATTGCAACCAACTAGAATCCATTGTAAGATATGAATCTACCGATAATGAAATCCAGGAATTATGGAGTAGTATCCATGCTTTTACTGATTATGAGGACTCAATTAAAGTAACAGAAGAAGGGTGGTATTTTATTCAAATAGAAAATAGATATGGATGTACAGAAAAGGACTCATTTTATGTAGAAGCATATGTTGACGCACCTGAAATCTATGTTTTATCGGGAGATACTGTTATCGTAAATGTAGATTATCCCGAAGTTCAATTGAATGTTGATGTTTCTTCAAATTCAGACTTTGAGGTGGTATGGTCACCGTCAATAGGATTGTCCTGTTTTGATTGCCTAAATCCATTGATTGTAGAAGTTGGAAGTCCTTATTATGAAATTAAAGTCACGGATGAATATGGATGTACTTCATCTGCCTTAATCCACGTACGGTATAAGGAAGATTTAAAGGTCGTTATCCCAAATGTATTTTCACCTAGTCTTGGAGATGGTTCCAATGATTATTTCACAATTTATGGGAATGAAAATATTGCTCAAGTAAACCATATGTTGATTTATGACCGTTGGGGTAATCTCGTTTCCCAAAACAATAGCTTCCAACCTAATGTCCCAGATTTAGGTTGGAATGGATACATTTCAGGAAAACTTGCCCAATCTGCCGTGTATGTTTATGCAATAGAAATAACTACTGTAAATGGTACAATCTTAGAATATTTTGGAACAGTAACGCTATTGTGATTACAGATAGATGAAAAAAGGCCGTTGAATAATTTCAACGACCTTTAATTGGTTTAAATACTTGTGAGTGCATGAGTATACAATTGATTTAACACCTGGTTTTTATCGTGATAGCTATACCCCAAGATATGTTTCCAGTAGTTTGGAATCTCTATACTTTATAACTTAGAAAATGAAAAGGTAACATGGATTGAATAAAAAAAATAAATATATTTCCTCACTTACCTTCTGTCCTTTATTTGTCTTACTTAGCACTAGCATAGAATAAATAAACAACCACTCTTTTCTCTTCTATGAGTATTGTTATCTTGTGATTGATTTTACCGTATTATTCATTTGTAATCGATTACTTTTATGAAGAAAATTTTACCTTTTTTAGCCCTATATATACTTCTTGGATCAACAGTAGTAGCCCAAAATACAGTAGGACTTTTGTCGTATGATCCAATGAATGCTTATGATGGATACAACCTGATGTTTCCTCATAATCAACCCAATGTGTACTTATTAAATAATTGTGGAGAAGTGGTCCATGTATGGGAAGATGAAGAAAATTTCCGTCCTGGAAACATCGCATATTTAAGGCCCGATGGCACATTGGTCAAAGGAAAAAGAGATGCCAATGTATCAAGCGATGCCATTTGGGCAGGAGGCGGTGGAGAATTCCTTGAAATTAGAGATTGGGACAATAATCTAATTTGGCAGTTTGAAATGAACAATGACTCTTTAAGACTGCATCATGATTTTACGCTCATGGACAATGGTAATATTATTGCGGTGGCATGGGAGCAAAAGTCCGAAGAAGAAGCAATTCAGGCAGGACGTAATCCAGCCTCAATTGATCAGGGTAAAATATGGTCAGAATATATATTTGAAATTAATCCAGAGACAAACGAAATTGTTTGGGAGTGGCATGCTTGGGACCATTTGATCCAAGATTTTGATGAATCAAAAGATAATTTTGGAGTAATCACAGATCACCCTGAATTGATTGATGTGAATTATGATACACACGATGGGCATCCGGACTGGTTGCATATTAATGCCATCGACTTTCATGAATTGAGAAATCAAATTATCATCAGTGTTCCTTACTTTGATGAAGTTTGGATCATTGATCACTCTACCAGTACAGAACTTGCTGCTGGCAATTTTGGTGGATTGGGCGGAAGAGGTGGAGATCTTATGTACAGATGGGGAAATCCGTATGTATATACAAGAGACTCTTCCATGCAAAAACAGTTATTTTTCCAGCATGACATTCACTTCATGGATGACTTTATAAGTCCAGCAAATTCAAACTATAATGCATTGGGTGTTTTTAATAATCGAGTAGGAGCAGATTTTTCTACCGTAAATATCTTTAAACCACAATGGGATATGTACACTTGGAGGTATGCATTTGACGAATTAGAAACCAAAACTTTTTTCCCAATTGATTTTTCATTTACAGCTACTCATCCAGAAGAACCACAAAAATTATATTCTACAGGCTTGTCTAGTTTTCAGCAATTGCCCAATGACAATTACTTGATTACATCCGGGAGATTTGGATACACCTATGAAATGACCCCAGACAATGAAATCGTATGGGAATATAAAACTCCATTTAAGGGTGGCGCTCAAGTCACACAAGGAGATTCTCTTGAAATCAACAACAATCTCACATTTAGAATGAAACGATACCCCGCAGATTATCCTGCATTTGAAGGGAAAGATTTCAGTGAGACCACATTTATAGAATTAGAGCCTGATGAAACATTCTGTGACAAAATCTTGGATGTGGAAGTACTGGAGGACACCTACTCTATCAATGTTTTTCCTAATCCTGCCAACAATTATTTAATAGTGGAATGGGACGCAAGCATGTATTCCAATTTGGACATTTACAATGCGCTAGGTCAAAAAATAGAACGAATCATGTTAACTGGTGGAAGAGCATACTTGGATATATCCAATTATAATCCTGGGATTCATTTTGTGTTACTAGAAGGAAAAAAAGTAGCTCGATTTATTGTAGCTAACTAATAAAAATATACTGCCCATTATTGACTTAAGAATGGGCAGTATATTTTATGATTTGATTCGAGTTATTCACTCGCATTCAATTCTTTAAGCACATTTTCCAAATATTTTCTGAATGTAATTTTATGCATACATACTTGGCTCTTCTTGCCTTCAGAATTTTCAAAGTAATTATTAGTAACAAGCTCTCTCTTAAAGTTCAAGAAGTCAATATGGAAATCTAAATACTGTTCAATCAATGTTATTTTCCATTTTTTACTTTGTCCACCATGCACAATGATACCAAATGGGTTCAAATCTGTGTTATTAAACAAATAGTCTGTCAAGCTCATTTTACCTTCCAGTCCATAACATTTTTGATATATTTCATCAATTGTCGATTCAGAAATATTCTCCCACAATTCTGGCAAACATTTAAAAAAGCTTTGCAAATAAGAATGAGGAAAATGCAATAGATTAAATAGAATAAAGGACTTAGGCGGCAATGAAAGAATATGCTGAATACTTATTTTCTTTGCTTTTGAATAATCAATTACTCCTTGCATCCTTTCTAGTTTTTCAAAATGCAAGGTCCCATAAAATAATCCAAAACTAATCCGTTCAATTTTTGTAATATGGATTTTTAAAATGGCTGTCCTTCCATATCCAAGGACTCGAAAAAAGAAGACAATTTTATCCACGAGCCTTTGGATCATGGTCTATCGGGTTAACGTAATATAATCATACAATAGGATCTCCAAAAACTGTACTTTTCTACGTTCATCAATCTTTTCATCCAAATCTTCCGCAATTTTTTGCGTCAAAGAATTTAAAAAAGTATGGGTTTGTTCATTCGGAGTTTTTTTGATACGTGCTAATGCGTCTTTCACGAGCATCATATCTGAATCATTGTACATTGTCACCTTTGGGTATTTGATTTTTCTCTTTTTATCTCCCATTCTGACTAAGCCTTTCAAATCAAAAATCTGTTTGTTTTTCAATTTTATAACTGTGGTCTGCGCAAGTAAATCTCCGATTCTTTGATTTTTTCCAGTGGAAGAAATGTATAGAATTGCTATCACTCCCGCACAGCCAGTTATTTCGAGTAATCTAAAAATCCAGCGAAGGAAGTAGTCTTGCGGTTTCGGTGTTCTACCATGTAATGTGACCACCTTGATATTCAATATTCTTTTTCCAGGGCTTTGCCCATTATTTAAAATCTCAAATGCCAAATGATAAAAACTGATAGCGAAGAAAACTAAAAAGTAAAACAAAAAAATATTACTAAATGCAATAAACGACACCAGCATAAAATAAATCAAAAGGATCAGCGTGTCTATTCCCCATGCCAAAATCCTTAGCATTGTATTGGCCAATTCATATCGAATAGATATATTATGTGCGGTAGAAATGTCGATGTACTTCAAATCTTAATTTTGTCTTTGGTTCTTTAAAGTGAATATAAGATGGATTTTGTTTACTTAAAGAACTTTCGATAAATAATAAACGTACATCTCGAATACTATTATTGAGAATTGGCTGTGCTTCTCACAAAAATGTTTTTAAATTCACAAATAAAATACGGTTAAACCTACGACATCAAAAATTGACAGAAACACAATTCATAGAAGAAAACAAGGATCACTGGGAAGAACTAGAAGGATTGTTGAATTATCCCAACAAGGACCCCGATCGCCTGCACAATCTTTTCGTTAAAGTTTCAAGTGATTTGGCCTATGCCAGCACATTTTATCCTAAACGATCTGTAAGAGCATACTTGAATCAGTTGACTCAACGAGTATTTGATTCTATGGAACAGAAAAAAAACAGTTGGAGTCTAGAGTCGATCAAAAACTTTTTCGGTCATATTCTTCCAAGAGAGATGTTTGCCTCTAGACGCGCATTGCTTATTTCTTTTTCAGTTTTTATGATAGCAGTTTTGATCGGTATCGTATCGACAGCCCATGATCCCCAATTTCCAGAGATAATTTTAGGCAAAGATTACATTGAGCAGACGGAGCGCAATATTAGCAACGATGACCCTATGGCAGTGTATAAAGATGAGGAGCAATCCGATATGTTTCTCCGAATCACAGTTAATAATGTACGAGTTTCCTTTCTTTGCTTTATCATGGGAATCTTCGGTTCATTGGGCACCATTATCATCTTATTTCACAATGGAATAATGTTGGGAGCATTCCAATACTTCTTTTATACAAAAGGGTTATTTGTAGAGTCTTTCATGACCATTTGGATTCATGGAACGATCGAAATATCTGCGATTATCATTGCTGGATCTGCTGGAATTATTTTAGGAAATGGAATTTTATTCCCAAAGACGTTTGATCGAGGAACATCGGTACGGTTAGCCGCAACCAGGTCCATACGAGTTCTTTTGGGTACTACCCCTCTTTTTTTTATCGCAGGTTTTTTAGAATCATTTATCACCCGTCTAACTGACATGCCAATGATTTTCAAAATAGTGATTATTGGCGGTTCTTTAATTTTCATTTTGGGATACTATGTGTTTTATCCCTGGTGGCAACAAAACAATCTTTCCACCGATATTCACACCTCTGACATAGAACCTAATGAGACAAGTCCTTTGGAAATTGATCTAACAAAATATAGGAACCTAAGTCAAAATATATATCTAGGATTTGCCCAATTCAGAATTAATATGGGCAAGTATTTTTCACATGCAATGAATTTATTGCTTGTTATTGCAATTTTGAGTTTTGGATTTTATCAATGGCTTTTATCGCCACATGTGGATTATCCGTCTGATTCAATCCTACTTTTTGGAATGCAATATGGAGGAATACTACTTTTTATTTTGTATTGGCTGATCATCACTTATGCGTCTTTAATCGTGACTATGATCTATAGAAGTGAAAATTTAAGCATCGAAAATAAAATGGTATTCATCAAAATGCATTTCATCAATATGATGCTGTTTACATTTTCACCACTTTTTGTTTGCTACTACTTTGATGTTGAATGGATGTTTCTCTTCTTTTTATTTATTCCTCCACAATTCCTAATGTATACCTTGTACAGCATTCCTGATAAAGGCTGGAAGGTATGGTCCGAGCTAGTTCAATACTATACGCTTTCTCTAAATGGTTGGTTGGTCTCATTCCTATGTTTTGCTATGACATTGATTTTGCATGGACTGATCACTTATTCAGTCGATCAATTCATCGTACAATTTTTTCTGGATTTCATTTCATGGCATGATGTGTTTAGTGGCATTCATGTAACTCAAGTTATCATTATGACTACAGTTCATCTTTTCATTTATTTGTTACTATTTCCTTTGTATTATTACCTCTTTGTAAACCTAATACTTTCAGAGCATGCAAAACTTCATGCTTCTGATCTATGGAAAAGGTTGGAAATATTTTCAACGCAATCTAAAATATTTGAAAGCAAATCGTGAGAATATTCCAGACTACATATCGTACTTGTTTGACCTATCTATTATTTGGTTTTATGGTGATTATTACATCTTCCACCTATGCCCAAAGTAACACAACTGAATCGTCAAAGTCACTTAATAATAGTCAGATTAAAGATCTACAAGAACTGGCGAAATATAATAAGACAGTAAAAAAATTAAAACCCAAAAAAAAACAAGAAAAAGAAAATTCATCAAATTCAAAAAAAATATCTAATTCCGATGAAGAAACAAAAGAAGATAATACTACTTCTGCATCCAACTTAATTTTTTCAGGGGGTTCTATACTTGCTCCATTCATGTACATCATCATAATTGGCTTGGTTATTTTTATTGTGTACTTGATTTTTTCAAATGTAAAAGTGAACAAAAAGGTCACCCAAGCCAAAAATGAAGTAAAGAATGAAATAGAAGATATTGAAGTCATTGATGCAGAATCAGGACTCACAGAAGCATTAAAACTGGGAAATTATAGAGAGGCTGTTCGGATGTTGTTTATTCAATTGCTACAAGTGCTCATTGAAGAAAAGAAAATTATCTGGAAGCCTGAAAAAACAAATCGTGACTATCTAGATGAAATGAAAAACGATAGTAAAATTCAACATTTTAACAATCTTGTAATCGCCTATGAACGCATATGGTATGGTAGAGATGCTATAGACCAATTGTTTTTTGATTATTTGAGAGCTGATTTTGAAAAGTTTTATTCCACAAAAAATATTGAAGTAGATGTCAAGGAATAAAACCATCCTAATTATTGGGGCCAGTATCGCATTGCTATTTATCGTATTTGCAGCATTGACAGAATACCGGGATGTTCCCGCCCATGAGTGGAAAGAACGATATAGTTATAAGGATGAACAACCTCAAGGTCTATTTATATTTAAAGAATTGGTTACCCGGTATTATGAGGACATTCCGTCTACCTTAAATGGATATCCTGAAGATACCGTGAATCAAAATAGTCTATATATCCAATTTGTACCAGACTATCTTGCTGAAGAAGTGGCCGACACTTTGATTTCTATTGCGGCCAAAGGAAATGATGTATTAATTATAGCAGATTATTTTAATGACATAATTGCCGATACTGTTTCTACTTTTTTCGACGATGTATTTTTACGGGACAGCCTATTGGAATTTAATTTTACGGATTCCAATATTGCATTGGACACTCCTTTCATTTACCAATTTCACGATAGGAAATTCATTCCAAACATTCCAACTGATTTTGTCTTGATGGGTGGACTCAACTGGGAGGAAGATAAAAAACACATTAGAGTCGCTTCCAACGATAGCCTTGCCCTTTTTACAGAATTTCCTTTTGGGGAAGGAAGAATATTCTACCACGTGAAAAAGGACTTATTCTATAATTATTCTTACCGGCAAGACTTCATGTTTGACTACACTCAACGTGTTTTGTCTCATTTTGACCCTAAACATGTGTATCTTTTGAGTCCAATACAACTTTATGGATCAAATAATTCTCCTAAGAGAACACCTTTAGACTATATTATGTCTCAACCTGCGCTTAAAATTGCTTATTATTTGATGGTATTGGGAGCATTAATATATGTTTTTTTGGGAGGCAAGCGGAAACAGAAAATTATACCTGTTGTCCAAAAAAATAAAAATACTTCATTGGAGTATGTGGATACAGTAAGTCAATTATTTTATCAACAAGATCAACCTGAAAAATTGGCCCGGCATATGAAAAACATATTCTACTACAAAATGCAGAAGAAGTTTTATATTTCACAAGATCATCCAGATTATATCAATGTATTGTCTAAAAAGAGTAAAATACCTGTGATCACTTTACAATATATAATGGACCGATTCCAGAATGCCGAACAACCCAATTCATTTAGAGGTGATCAATTGGTCAGCCTAAATCGAAAATTAGAAACTATTTATAAAGAAATGGATGATGTATGATCATCACCCATAAATATATTCTTTACTAAAAACAGTAAACCAATGATTACTAAAACTACAAAATTTATCTTTTTTCTATTTTTTATTATTGAATTTACGAGTATCGTAAATGCTCAATATACCTTCCCTCAAATCTTACAAACAACACCTTTGGCTGATTTACAAGAATTTCAAGTCATTGATTTTAATAATGATGGCTTCAATGACATTGTTGCTAAAACAGGACCACAAGGAGGGTCTTATATCCACTTTATTAAAGGATCTACAGAGGGGTACACCGTAGAAAAATCAATACAATTCCAAAATTTTATATCACAGATGGTATTTTTTGATTTTGATAAAGATGGTGATTTAGACTTATTCTCTAACTATATCGTTTACGAAAATCAGGATCTTGAATTTACTGAAAGAAGTCAACTGGATGGAATTGGTTTCAGCGATATCCTTATTTATGATATGGATGATGATGGATGGGATGATATTGTACCAGGCATCTGGCATTTAGATGATAATCAAAGCTCCTTCCCATTTTATAAAAACACAGGCGAATTTAATTTTGAATTAGTTGGAGATGTACCTTCTTTGACAAATGCTGGAAAAATAATGATGCTTGATATCAATAAAGATGGTAAAAACGAAATCGTTATTTTGAATACAAATGAACCCAATTTTTTCACGCTTTTAGGCGGAAATCATGTCGAGCCATTTGAATACAATGGCGATTATCCCAAACCCACATTTCGAGATATTTACATCGCAGATATAGATGGAGATGGATGGGATGAAATAATAAATCACGGCTCATCTTTTACTGATATATTTATATACTTTTTTGAAGAAAATACATTCAAACCCGTACTATACAATTCCAATGAATTTGCAACCGGCCTGCTGATTCATGATCACAACGGAGATGGTATTGATGACATCATAGGGTATGGGCATGACTATCAATTCATTCGCTATGACGACGGTCAACTCGTATTAGATAAGATCATACCTGGTCCAGAAGCACCGCAAACCTATCTGGAAAGTAAAATTATATATAAGGACTCAGAAGCTATTTTACTACGATCCAGATTTAACGCTTTATATGTTTTTGACTTGGAAAATGAAAACCTATCCAATGGATATTCAATTGTAGATGACATAAGTCAAAACAGAGCCATCACTCCTGTAACATCCGATAACTCTGATTTAGGATATTCCTTCATTGAAGAAAACAACATAAAAGTCTTACGATTGGACCCTATTTCAAAGCAAAAAAAATATGAAACAATCCCATTGAAAAATAAACCATATTCCGTCTCATTGACAGAATTAGAACCCAATGCACCTGTATACATATTGACCTATTTCAATGATAATGGAATCTACATTTTTGATGCAAATAACCCCACGGAAGAAGAAATCAATAATCCAAAATTCACTTTATCAAGTAATGCGATCTCACTTTATACAAAAGAGGCTGACAATCAAATATCCGTATTAATAAATGATGATTTTGACATCTATAGACTTAGTTTTGACTCCGATTATAAATTAGATTACTTAAGAAATATGAATAATCTTCCGATTGAATTGATTGAAGTAGATATAAATCATGACCAACAAAAAGAAATCGTCTGGAAATCAAACTATGCCATCTGGTTTAGTAAAAAAGAACAAAACACCTATACAGATTTTGTAAAACTTGAGTTTGAACAAAACCTCCCTCTAGGAAACTCACTATTTTACGATTACGATGGGGATGGAGAAATCGAAATTGTCACCTCTCAATATGAAAAAATAATTATACTTGAAGTAGACGATGCTTATCAGGCGACTAAAACTGAGTTGGATTCTGAAAACCTTTTGTATTTTAACGCTACCGGATCCTTAGGTCAAGGATATATTTCTTTGATCAAGTCAGACGGCCGAATACAAATTATCGAAGACTTACAATCCTACCTATCAACACATGAGATTGAAATTGATCTCGACATAGAACCGCACTTAGCAGGTCTGGCTTTTTTCCAAGACCTAGATTCAGATAATGACTTAGATATATTGATTAGAAATAGATTTTTTGTGTCCACTTCTTTGAATGGAGATATATTATCAACATCTAATACAGAGGAGCAACTGCACGTATATCCTAACCCTACTTTCGGAGCATTTCATGTCAATACTGAAGAAGATTACAAAATTCTATCTATTCAAAGTATCAATGGGGTCCAATTCCCTATCACAAGCGATATGAACCAATTCCCCAATGGAATTTATAGCATAACTATATTGATCAACCAGCGTTTAAAAACGTTCCAAATCATTAAAACAGATTAAAATCTATATGGAAAATAATTCAAATGACAATCCAAGGAATGAAAACATAATTTCTTCCGAAAAAAACGAAATTCAGCCCACAACTCCTGATTACATCACTTCAAGATATCAGGTTACGGCAGAAATGCAGGCATTCCGCGATAAAATCCAACTTGTCAGAAGTGAATGCAGCAAAATGGTAGTCGGTCAAGAAGAAACAATTGATTTAATGATCACCTGTATTCTAGCAGGAGGCCATGTGCTATTGGAAGGAGTACCTGGAATAGCCAAGACGTTAACAGCCAAAGTACTCTCAAAAGCCATCAGAGCCAATTTTGCAAGGATCCAATTCACTCCCGATCTACTTCCATCCGACATCATCGGCACCTCTGTTTATAAGATGAATAAATCAAAATTCAAATTTGAAAAGGGTCCCATTTTTTCTAATGTCGTATTGATTGATGAAATAAATAGGGCTCCTGCAAAAACACAAGCCGCTCTGTTTGAGGTAATGGAAGAAAAACAAATCTCTTACGATAGTATCCAATATGAAATGTCATTCCCATTTGTAGTGATCGCTACTATGAATCCAGTAGAACAGGAAGGGACGTATAAACTACCAGAAGCTCAATTGGATCGATTTTTAATGAAATTGAAATTAGGGTACCCAGATTTGAAAGAAGAGATTGAAATATTAAGAAAGTTTAAAAACGATGTGCACAAACCTGACTTGAGTGTTGTCAATGCGATTATCAGTCCTGATGAGCTTATACAAATGCAAAAAATTGTGAGTAATGTCCACGTCGAGGATCAAATGTACCAGTATATCTGTCAATTGGTTCAAGAAACCAGAAACCATGGAAAAGTCTATTTGGGTGCTTCCCCGAGATCGTCATTAGCCATTCTAAAAACTGCAAAAGTTACAGCTGCAATGATGGGCCGCTCATTTGTAATACCCGATGACATACAATTTGTGGCACCTCATATCATCAATCATCGACTGATTCTTACACCTGATGCAGAAATGGAGTCCATCACACCAGAATCAATTATCCAAGAAATTATTTCAGAACTTGAAGTGCCAAGATAATTATAGGAATCAGGTAAAGTATTGAAAAAAATCAACAGCATTGGATGAATTTGTACCTAAGAAATAGATTTTATATCATTTATGGAGTTTGCATTGCATGCTTTGTTCTGGCCTTTTCCTACCCTGGTTTCATGAAATTGGCATGGTGTGTAATCGTTCTTTTCTTGATTCTTGCAGTCTTTGAGTTTGCAACGTTATGGTATCTCTCCAAATCAATCAAAGCAAGCCGAAAAGTAAATAAAAAACTATCTCTGGGAGACCCTCAAGTCATTACGTATAATGTAGTGAATAATGCAAATATTAAACTCCACTTTGAATTGACTGATGAGCTCCCCTTTCAATTTCAACATCGTGGATATACGAATACTGGAAAGGTGAATTCTAACCAAAGTCTTGAAATACCTTTTAAGATAAGACCTACGGAGAGAGGAGAATATCGTTTTGGCCAACTACATATGTATATCTCGCTTCCTTGGTTAGGTTTTGTCCAACGAAAAATCACCCATTCCATACAAGAAGATATTGCTGTTTTTCCTTCTTTCATACAGATGAAAAAGTATGAACTCCAAGTATTTTCGCAAACCGCAACACTAGCAGGAATTCGACGCGTTCGAGAAATTGGAGAGAATGATGAATTCGAGCATATACGAAATTATGCTCAAGGAGACAACATCAAATCTATTAATTGGAGGGCCACTTCAAGACGAAATCAATTGATGATCAACCAATTCGAAAACTCAAAATCACAAATGGTGTATTGTGTGGTCGATAAGGGCAGATCCATGAAAATGCCTTTTGAGAATTTAACCTTGTTGGATTATGCCATTAACACCTCTTTAGTTTTGTCCAACATCATTCTTAGAAAATATGATAAAGCCGGCCTTGTCACTTTTTCTGATAAAATCGGTGCCGTACTCAGAGCAGACTCACAACAACATCAACTCCAAAAAATATCCAAACAACTTTATGACCAAAAAACTGCTTTCAACGAGTCCAACTTTGAATTGCTCTACTATACCCTCCAATCTCAAATATCAAGAAGAAGTATCCTCTTGATTTTTACCAATTTTGAAGTGCCTTATGAGATGCAACGGAATCTCAAATACCTGCGCTCATTGAATCAAAAGCATCTACTGGTCTTGGTCATGTTTATCAATACAGAATTGGAATCTGCTCAATTTAAGCAAACACGGAAAATGAAGGATATTTATTACAAGACCTTTGCACAAAAAGCAATTATGGATAAAGAAAAGATTGCAGATGAATTACGAGCAAATGGCATTCAAGTCATCTTAACTAAACCTCAGGATCTATCCATCAATATCGTAAATAAATATCTTGAAATAAAGGCGAAAAGAATGCGGTGATACAACTTTAATTCTAAACAGAACAACAGTAATTACTGCTTCCATTTTAGCTTGAATAGATTTGATCATTTTGCTTAATTAATTTTGTTTTGTACATTGGTGATTATCATTTTCAACTCACGAAATCAACTACCTCTTATGAGATTAATTCTATCTCTATTATTTAGCTTATATTTTATAACTCCGAATTTTTCACAAGCAAAATTTGAGTCTGGATATTTTATAAATTCCGACGGAGAAAAGCTTAATTGCTTAATTAAAAACAATGATTGGAAGGACAATCCAGAAAGGATAGAATTCAAGTTGGATTCTGTTGGAGCAATCCAATCTGTAAGCACCAATGCTATTTCAGAATTTAGTATTTATAACACATGCAAGTATCAAAAACATACTGTTATAATAGATAAATCAAATGAAGTAAAAAAGGACCGATATGACTTAAAACAAACCGATTATCAAGAAGAGACCATACTTTTAAAAGTATTGGTAGAAGGAAAAGCAACGTTGTATGTATTTGAAAACTCAAATTTTAAACGCTACTTTTTTAGTCTTGACCAAAGCAAACCTGAACAGCTTGTTTACAGCTCATTTAGAAGATACTCAAACGGCCCTCGATTAAGTGAAGTAAAAAACACCAAACTAGAATACAATAGGTATTTTAGAATACAACTCTTTGATAATTTAGTTTGTAAAGGTATTACAAATGAAATGGTATTGAAAACAAAGTTTAAAAAAAATAGCCTATCCGATTTATTTCATTTGTACAATACTTGTATTGGATCCTCAAGCATAAATTTTGATGATACAAGAAATAGAGAATTGATACAATTTAGAACTAGGCTAGGATTTGGCAACACCAATATAAAAGCCCTAAATGGAATCATATCTTCTTTCAACTTCTCAAATAAACTTTCTTTTAGACTTGGCTATGAAGTAGAGTATATACTTCCTTACGCAAATAGTCAATGGTCTTTAACCATAGAACCTACTTTTGTTAAAATATATTTTAGTGATTCCATTTCTACAATAAGTAGTGCAAAATTTAATATCAACACAATACAACTACCCATTGGATTAAGATATAATCATATACTATCCAAAGAAACGAAACTCTATGGCACTATTCTTCATGCTCCAGAATTTGCTTTCCGCTCGACTATTGATAGAGGGACGTCACAAGTTTACAACGTTAATTCGGCTAATAATTTTCTACTTAGAGATTATGCCTTTGGAGTTGGGATAGTAAATAATAAATGGAATATCGAACTTCGTCATCATACAAAAAGAGCTATTCAGGTCTCTTTAGGCCCAGACTTAAAATATGGAGTCACTTATTTAATCCTTGGATACAAATTCCGCTAAATAATGGAATCTATTCTAGTCTTCATTTTCTCAAAAGTACTGTACCCTTTAGCGATTACATGTCGTTGTCCCTTGTATTCTAACATCACTGTAGGAAATGACCTTGCTCCTAATTCTGACGACCGCTGAAAATGGCTCAATGTCTTCTTTTTCATTTCTTCTGATGCAAACATTTTGGAGAATACACTGAAATCAATATCTAATTCTTCACAAATGGGCATATAAAACTCTACTTGCTTCGGATCCTTATTGCCCACATAAAATCCATATTGAATCGCTTTGAAAAAATCCATCATCTTTTCTTTCTCAATCTCGCCAACAGCAGCCACAGCCCTGCATGATGGCTCCGTATCATAATTAAAATAGTCTTGATCCAACAGTTTAAAGGCAAAAGGTTGACCTGAACGCATGCCTACATCTTCCCAATGATGACGCAAAAAAGTTTTAAATGATTCATTCCACTCTTCTCCTCCTCCAGCTCGAAGGCCGCCCATCACCACTTCTACTTCCAATCTCTCTCCGTAATGATCGAGCGTTTTACTCAATTCATTTGAAATACCATAACACCAAGAGCACATGGGATCTCCTACATAAATCAACTTTGGTTTTTCTAGTGCGCTAGTCATATGCATATTTAATAGTAATGTAAAAATGATTGAAATCATACTATATAGTTTATTTCTGAAGAATGACAATAATAATACATCTACACCTGAAATGTTGTGTATTTACCTTGCATTTTCTCCTTTTTATATAAATCAAGTACATTTCATTTCATCCTTCGGTTCTGATTCCTTTCATTTGTAGTATGATTGTTTTTTACAGCAAAGAAATTGATGGAAATAGTGCACGATTGATCGATGACGAATGCATTCACTGTTCAAAAGTCTTGCGCAAAAAAGTCGGAGAAGAAGTATTTGTAACAGATGGGAAAGGGAATCTTCATCAAGGTCATATTTCAAACATTACTAAAAAAAATGTAGATATAGAATTGACCAAACAAATGTCAAGTCAAAAACCTTCCCATATTCGATCTATAGCAATTGCACCAACAAAAAACATAGATCGATTGGAGTGGTTTCTTGAGAAATCTACTGAAATCGGAATCTCTCACATTTTTCCATTTCTCTCTGCTCGCTCGGAACGTAAAATAATCAAACCTGAACGTTTGGAAAAGATTATTATATCTGCCATGAAGCAATCTAAAAACTTCCATAAACCCACCTTGCATCCTTTGACACCACTATCCAAAATTTTAGAAAATGATTTCAATGGTCAATCCAAATACATAGCACATTGTATGGACCCTCAACAAGCACTAAATAAGTTGTATTCCTCAGGATCGAATGCAATTGTTCTTATTGGGCCGGAAGGAGATTTTACGGCAGCAGAAGTGGAACGTGCTCAAGCAAATAATTGGAAAGAAGTTTCCCTTGGAACGTCAAGATTGAGAACGGAAACCGCAGGAATTGTCGCATGCCATCTTTTAAATCTATAAGAATAGACTTACATTGAGTAAATCGTTGCATGGAACAAAATTGAAAGAAAAATAGTTAGTGCTGAAGTAGGCTCACACTACCCGATACACATTCTTACTAAAAAACTATTAATACAGTCTTAAATGTCTTAAGCATGTGTAAATCAAAAATAATTTGGCGTAGATTTGAGTTTAAACTAAGTCAGAAATATACATACATGAAAATAGCAAAATATGCACTTTTTTTGGTGCTAATAGGACTTTTTTCCTTTACCGTAATTGATTCAAAAAAACCAAGCCTTCAGTTGGCTTTACTTAAGTACAATGGTGGAGGAGATTGGTATGCAAATCCTACCTCCTTAGTTAATCTGGCGGCATTCTGTAACAAGTTTTTGAACACAAATTTGGATTTGGAATATGCTACAGTTGATGTGGGAAGTGTTGAAATTTACAATCACCCATTTCTGCATATGACTGGACACGGGAATGTAATCTTTTCGGATGCAGAAGCTGAAAATTTAAGAAACTATCTTATCGCAGGCGGTTTTTTACACATAGACGACAACTATGGTATGGATGATTACGTGCGCTTGGCCATGAGAAAAGTATTTCCTGAATTAGAATTGATTGAGTTACCATTTACGCATGAGATTTACGATCAAAAATATAAGTTTGAAAATGGATTGCCTAAAATTCATAAACACGATGACAGCCCAGCACAAGGATTTGGATTGTTGTGGGAAGGTAGATTGGTATGCTTCTATAGTTATGAAAGTGATCTTGGAGATGGATGGGAAGACCAGGAGGTGCATAAAGATCCAGAAGATGTACGAATAAAAGCATTGAGGATGGGTGCAAATTTAGTCAGTTATGCCTTCAAGCAATAAACGTCTATACATGTTGGCTTCATTACTAACCTTCAATTCAGCTAATTTTATATTTTTGCAAAAAAATTAACACACGATGGGAAGAGCATTTGAATATCGGAAAGCAGCCAAAATGAAACGTTGGGGCAATATGTCCAGAATATTTCCAAAACTTGCAAAAGCTGTACAGATTGCGGCGAAAGAGGGAGGTCCAGATCCAGATATGAATTCTGCATTGAGAGTAGCCATACAAAATGCAAAAGCCCAAAATATGCCTAAGGCTAATATTGAGGCAGCAATCAAACGGGCAGTTGGAAAAGATGCGGAAGATTTTGCAGAAGTACTCTATGAAGGAAAAGGGCCCCACGGGGTATTGATCGTAGTAGAATGTGCGACAGACAATACTACTCGAACAGTTGCAAATGTAAAATCATATTTTAATAAATCGGGAGGGTCATTGGTCCCTACTGGTTCTTTGGACTATATGTTTAATCGTAAAGCCGTATTTGAATTCGAAAAACCTGAAGGTTTTGACCAAGATGAATTTGAATTGGAAATGATAGATTTTGGTCTTGAAACCATTGAGATGGATGATAATACGGTATATGCCTATGCCGCCTACACAGAATTTGGTTCTATGTCAACAGCGTTGGAAGAGAAAAAAATTGAAGTCACAAAGTCTGATTTGCAACGGATACCTACAAGTCCGGTTGACTTCACTGACGATCAAATGACAGATATCGAAAAATTATTAGACAAGTTGGAAGATGACGAAGATGTGCAGGCAGTATTCACCAATCTTGGCTAACCCATTATTGTAATTTGTCACAAAAGCATGTTATATTAGTTATATAACATGCTTTTGCATTTTTATCCTAAATTGTAAATAAACAGGTGTGAAGAGTAGTTCTGTTAAAAAATGTATTCAATGCGGTGATCCTGTAAGAGGAAGGTCAGATAAAAAATTTTGTTGTGATGACTGTAGAACAGCTTACAACAATATTATCAATCGAGATGCCAACAACTTCATGACTAAAATCAATAGAATATTAAGAAGCAACCGAAGAATTCTCGCTGATTTCAACCCCACAGGCAAAGCAAAAGTGAGAAAAGAAAAGCTACTTACTGCTGGCTTTCAATTTGCTTATTTTACTAATATTTATGAGACCAAAGCAGGAAGAGTTTATAAATTCTGTTATGACCAAGGCTACATTCAATTGGATGAATATACATTGGCACTTGTCCATCGAAAGGAATATGTAGAATAAAACTTATTGAGAAAGCCGTTGAATACATTCCTCTCTTATCTCCCAAATTTCTTTTAAAGAATAAGGTAAACTTTCTTGATCAACCCATTGTCTCAAATAGCTTCTATGTGTAGATGATTTGAAGTGTTTAATTTGATCCGCACTTATCTTTTTTGTAAAAATCACTTCCTTTAAATAGTCTAGCGGAGGTTTCTCAGGAAACGTTAAATCTAAAATTTCATCATCCAATAAAATATACGTATGAGCTTCAGGAATATAGTCCAGTCCATAATGAGAAAGTACATCACCAATTTTAGGTGTATTGAGACCAGACATTTTAAACATACAGAGCACCAAGGAACATCCTAACAGTTCATTTTCTTCAGCCAATCGTTTGATCAACTCATGTTTTGAACTACATGTTCCTTGCATTTCTTTTAGGACGATGAGATGATCTTCTTTTGTTGAGTTTCTATGATAAGGCAACTGCTGCACCCACTCACATGCATGTTTGAATTCTGAAATGCCCTTTTGACTAAACGTATGTGAAATAGGACCTGAGGAAGAATCGATTTTCAAATTCACTAAAATTAATCTTGTTCAAGAAATCCACTGAGTGTTTTTAGGCGATCTTCCCATATATTTTTTTCGTTTACAGGAAAATGTGCATACCCCTTCCATGTCATTCCCAAGTATTCAGCTGTTCGTCTCAATGGTGATGAAAATTCTTCTGGGCAATCGTCTGATTTACTTACACTGATAGCAAGCATTGACTTTCCTCGCAACTGCCTTCCCATGTCTTTCTTAATGGTCAATAAATCCGTAAAACGATCAATAAAATTTTTCATGATACCACTCACAGAATACCAATATACTGGACTTGCCAATATGATGGTATCATACGATTGTACTACATGTTTCATGAAGCCAATAAAATCATCATCTGAATTTTCATGTTCATAATCATAAGGCATAATCACCAATTCATTCAAATCCTGAAATTTAAAATTGTGCTCATCCACTATAGATTTGCAAACATTGAATGTGTCACCAAATGGATTGGAGCTCCCCATAATAATTATTGTCTTACTCATAAATTAGTTTTCTTAAAATTTCCGGCTATAGAGCCTACTCCATCACAAAAAGCTACCATTTCTTTGCTATCTGCAGGATTTTCCGTGTAAACAATAGACAATAGATCCAAAAATCTAATTTTTAATGTGCCTTTAAGATCAGGATTTACATCCTTCATTGGAACAAACAAAAATTGATCTTTAAAATAACCATTTCCTACAAAACTGCACATCTCTTTTTTATCTCCATTTCGCTTTACCTTAATATCTACATTCCAAGTACCACCTCGGAGTTGTGTCAGCAACATCACTTTATAATACCCCGCTCCTGCAGCATCTCGAGCAGCATATTGACCAGCCATATTTTTCAATTCATTTGGCAACCAACCTTGAGGAAGCAAGATATAGTCTAGACCGTCTTTTACTAAATTGTACCTAGACTCCGTTTTTTCTATCTGTCCATTTGCAAATGTATTATTATACTGTTCCACAATTTGATTTCTCTCTACCTTGTATGAAATCACTTTTTTATTGGAAGACTCTCCATACATTTCTCGCTTAATTTCCTTAGACTCACCATTTTCAAAATAGTAGCCAAAGAGTTGTTTATTATGGGATCTTTCGACCACTACATAGAGTTCATTCTTTTGGTCCCTATTCATGTCAATGAGGAATTCTTTGTCCACCTTTCCTCCATAGCCGTACCTCATTTTTTTCCGCCCTTGAAAAACAACGTCTAAATACGATGTGTCCAATCTATGATTATATTCTAATTGAAAATTATATTCTCCATCAGATACTACTCTTTTAAATGAAGCATCAGTGTTTGTTTTTTGTGGCGCAGAACTCCCCTCAG